>NZ_JBGFFD010000001.1:0-379123 GCF_041224435.1 Chryseobacterium tongliaonense
TTCAACCCGGACGGAACTTTATTGTGGAAAAACTGGTTAGATACCGTAACTGCAATCATTCCTTACTTTAAAATGAGATTCCTGGGAGGAGCTTTCTATATTTCAGGGGCTATCCTAATGATCATTAACGTTGTTGCTACCGTAAGAAAAGGATCATTCCAAAAAGAAGTTCCTGCAGAAGCTCCGGCTTTAGCAAACATCAGCAAAAACAGAAAAGAAGGTGAAGGAACTCACCTTTGGTTGGAAAGAACACCGGTATTATTAGGGATCTTATCATTCTTAACCATATCAATCGGTAGTTCAGTAGAGATTATTCCTACCCTTTCTCTTAAGAAAAGTGTACCTACCATTTCAGCAGTGAAGCCTTATTCACCACTTGAATTAGAAGGTAGAGATATTTATATCCGTGAAGGTTGTAACGCTTGTCACTCTCAGATGGTAAGACCGTTCAGAGATGAAATCGTAAGATTTAACGGTAAAAACGGGCAGTATTCAAAAGCCGGGGAATTCGTTTATGACAGACCATTCTTATGGGGATCAAAAAGAACAGGGCCGGATTTACATAGAGAAGGAGGTAAAAACCCAAGTTCTTGGCATTACAAGCACATGTATAACCCGAGATCAACTTCTGCAGGTTCTATCATGCCTCGTTACCCTTGGCTGATCGCTACCAACTTAGACAGATCTAAAATGGTTTCTAAAATGGAATTAATGAAAAATACTTTCGATGTTCCGTACACAAAACCACAGATCGATTCAGCTAATAAATGGGCAGATAACCAGGCAGCGAAAATCGTAAAAGATATCTTCTCTGAAGCGGCAGACTTAAAAGATGCTTATGCTAAGAGACCTAAAGGAGAATTAGAGAAAAAAGAAATCGTAGCTCTTATTTCTTACCTTCAGAGACTAGGTACTGATATCAAAACAACGGAAATAAAAACAGCAAGTAATAACTAAAAACATTAAAAGGTTCGCATGATTCCTCAGAACTTTAAAGATATATTATCAAATACAGAAAACGCTGGTTTTTACCAGACGCTGGCTCTGATTTTCTTTATGCTGTTCTTCGTAGCCTTGGTAATATATGTATTTAGCAGGCCTAAAAAATATTACAAGGAAGAAGAAGAAGCACCACTGGGGGATGATGATGAAGACGATTTTAATTTAAAAAATTAAACTATTTATTATGAAACAAAGAACACCGGTTGTTGTAAACATTTTAATAATAATTGGACTTTTAATAGTTTTTTATTATTTGTTTGTACAAAGCTACTCGTTTTTAGCTTCACCATATTTCTGGGGTACTGTTGTGATAAGTGCTATTTTAGCTTACATCCACAGTGCAATTGGAGATCTGATTGAAAATAATAAATTCAAAAGCCTTACTGCAGAAGAAAAGGCAGCTTATTTAGCAGAAAAGAAGATTCCTTTTTTAAGAAGAATGTATGATGCTGCTTTCAAAAAGCAATCTGAAACAGAAGAAAAAGATATCCTTATCGACCATGGTTTCGACGGGATTATGGAGTTGGATAACCAGTTACCAAAATGGTGGGTAGGTTTGTTCTATTTTGGGACCGCTTTTTGTATTGTTTATGTTGCGGCTTACTCGTTCACAGATTTTGCGCATCCGTTAAGCGAATATGAAAAAGAATATAAGGAGCAGATCGCAAGCATCGAAGAATACCAAAAAACCCAGCCGCCTGTAACAATTGAAACAGCAAAATATTCAGCTGATAATATTGCAGAAGGAAAAGAATTATTTAAAACAAACTGTGCCTCTTGTCACAAAGAAGACGGTAGTGGTGGTATCGGACCTAACTTAACGGATAACTTCTGGATCAACCAGCCTGAGAAAACTTTATTCAAAAACGTTTTCCATATGGACTGGAATGGTTCTCCTACTAACCCCGCGATGAGGCCATTCGGTAAAAACGGAGAGGTTTCAGGTGCTGAGATTGAAAAGATTGCAGCTTATGTGTATCACATCAACCAGGAGCAACCTCCGGTAACGCCGGCTCAGGGTGGAGCAGCTCCTCAGGGAACAGAAGCTCATTGGGAAAAAGAATAATTAATTTTAAAAAGAATTAAAAGCATATGAAAAACATAATTTGTTATTAGAATAAAAATAGTAACGAATTATGTTTTTCTTTTTTTAAATACATTACAAATGTCAGAAATAGAAGAAATAGAAGCACGCGGTGGACAGGGGCAAGTTCTGGACCCTGAGACTTACAGAGATTCTATAGGGACAATGGAGCAATCCGGAAAAAGAAAATGGGTATTTCCAAGAAAACCAAAAGGGAAATATACCAACTATAGAAACATTGTAAGCTATATTTTACTGGTTATTTATTTTACCGTTCCTTTCCTGAAGATCAACGGTAACCCATTCTTTTTATTCAATGTCATCGATAGGGAGTTTTTTATCTTCGGACAACCTTTCTATCCACAAGACTTTTTCATTCTTACCTTAGGTGCCATCGCATCTTTAATATTCATTATCATTTTTACGATTGCATTCGGAAGAATTTTCTGCGGGTGGATATGCCCTCAGACAATTTTTATGGAATCTATTTTCCGTAAAATTGAATACCTTATTGAAGGCGACCGGAATAAGCAGATGAAACTGGACAGACAGGAATGGAACAGCGAAAAGATCTGGAAAAGAAGCTTGAAATGGACGGTTTACATTATCATTTCCCTGATTATCACTCACTTTATGCTTATGTATATTGTAGGTTATAAAGAAATATTTAAAATCATATCAGAAGGGCCGTTTGCCCATCCCACCAATTTTATCATCATGATTCTCTTTACGGCAGCATTTTACTTTGTATTTGCGTGGTTCAGAGAGCAGGTTTGTACATTGGTCTGCCCATACGGAAGATTACAGGGAGTCTTGATTGACAAAGACACGATCAATGTTTTCTACGATTTCAAAAGAGGGGAAAACAGATCTAAATGGAGAAAAGGTGAAGACAGAAAAGCAGCCGGAAAAGGAGATTGTATCGATTGTCACCAATGTGTGGTAGTCTGTCCTACCGGAATTGATATCAGAGACGGGCAGCAGCTTGAATGCATCAACTGTACAGCCTGTATCGATGCCTGTGATGAAGTCATGGAAAAAGTAGGGCTTCCAAAAGGCCTGATCAGATATGCTTCTGAAAATGAGATTGAAAAAGAAACTCAGTTTAAGTTTACCGGAAGAATGAAAGGTTTTGCAATCGTTCTTGGTTTATTGGTGGTATTCTTAGGATTTTTATTATACAATCGTGGTGAGATGGAAGCCAAATTCATCAAACCTGCAGGAAGCACATTCTTTGTAAGAGACGGTAAAATTACCAATACTTATAATTACACCTTCCTGAATAAAACAAACGACAAGAAAATCGTAACCATCAAAGTAATTGAGCCTGTACATGGTGAAGTTATTTACAGCGCTTCAAGCAAAATACCTGTAGAAAGAGATAAAATTTCAAAAGGAACCATTAATATCAGCTTCCCGGAAAACGAAATGAAACTATCTAAACAGAATATTACCATAGGCGTTTATGATATGAAAGGGAAACTGATAGATTCTTATCAGACTTATTTTGAAGGACCATTTAAATTACAATTTTAATTTTTAGCAATGAAAAACTTTAGTTGGGGACACGGTGTAGTAATCGCATTATTTGCATTCATAGCTTTTATTTTATCCATGCTGTTTCTATTCCCGAACGGGCAGAAAAACTCTGAAATGGTAACCGATAATTATTATGAAGAAGAATTGCAGTACCAGGATGTAATTGATGCTAAAAAAAGAGCAGACAGCCTTCAGGAAAAACCGGTTTACAGCCAGAATGTAAACGGAATATTAGTTAGTTTTCCTAAAGATTATAATAATTCAAACACAACGGTAAAATTTGTTTTAAACAGAACCGACGACCAGAACCTGGATATAAAAAAATCTGAGCAGCTGGATACCAATCAATCTATTTTAATTCCTGCAAAAGTATTGAAGCAGGGCAATTATACTCTACGACTGATGTGGACGAAAGACAAAACAGACTACAGAATGGATTATGATGTGATATGGAAATAGCACTTATTTTATCGGCTATCGGCTTAGGCTTTGCTTCCGGTTTTCATTGTATCGGAATGTGTGGCCCTATTGCCTTGTCGATGGGATTAACGAAGAAACAGGCTACCAATTTCTATCTTCAGAATCTTACCTATCAGTTTGGGCGGATTTTCACCTATTCCCTTTTAGGAGGTATCTTGGGAATTATTGGCCAGGGGTTTGAGATGGCAGGCTTTCAGCAATATCTGACGATTGCCGTTGGAGTCTTGCTGATTATAATGGCTGTATTTTCTTTTGGCGGAAAAGATTTTGCTTCAAAAATCCCGTTCTTCTCTAAATTTTTGTTTTCAGTGAAATCAAATTTAGGAAAGCTGCTTCAAAAAGCAGATTACCGGTCAAGGTTTACAACAGGTATTCTTAATGGATTTCTACCCTGCGGAATGGTTTATATGGCTCTTACGGCAAGCCTGGCAAGCGGAGGAATATGGCAGGGAGCTTTATATATGGCTTTATTCGGTTTGGGAACCCTTCCGTTTATGTTTGCGGTAGTTCTTGTCGGAAACCTGATGAATCAGGCTTTCAGGGTCAAAGTTCTAAAAGCAATTCCTGTGATCATGATTATTCTGGGTGGATTGTTTATTGTACGGGGCCTTGAATTAGGAATTCCTTACATTTCTCCGAGAGCTGAAGCAATGACCATTTCCAAAGATAATAATGGTGACTGCCACTTACCCGGAGATCACAGTACCCACGGGCATGGCTCTGTCAATTGTCATTAATTCAAAACCATTACCACGACAAAATACATCTTCTTTTTACTGCTGAGAAGCTAAACTGAAAAATTTCAGATAAGAAAATAAAGATCGTAACAGAATAAAATAAAACCACCGGAATTTCCGGTGGTTTTTTATGTCATTAAACTTATAATGTTTAGTTGATCACATCAAATCTCGCATATTCCGCGATCTTCTTTGGAAGCTTAATTCCTTCTGCAGTCTGGTTATTCTCCAGCAATGCAGCCATGATTCTCGGTAAAGCCATTGCAGAACCGTTTAAGGTATGTACCAACTGAGATTTACCGTCTGTTTTATAACGGCATTTTAAACGGTTAGACTGAAACGTTTCAAAATTGGAAACAGAACTTACTTCAAGCCACATTTCCTGCGCAGCACTCCATACCTCAAAATCGTATGTCATTGCAGAAGCAAAACCCGTATCACCACCACAAAGTCTTAGTACTCTATACGGAAGTTCAAGATCAGTTAAGATCTCTTTGATATGCTCTACCATTTCTTCCAGGACAGCATAAGAATTCTCCGGTTTTTCAAGTCTTACGATTTCCACTTTTTCAAACTGGTGAAGGCGGTTTAATCCTCTTACGTGAGCTCCGTAGCTTCCTGCTTCTCTTCTGTAGCACTGAGAGAAAGCCGTATTTTTAATCGGAAGGTCTTTTTCTTCCAATAAAACATCACGGTATAAATTCGTTACCGGAACCTCTGCAGTCGGGATTAAATAAAGGTTGTCTTCATTAATGTAATACATCTGGCCTTCTTTATCAGGCAGCTGACCCGTTCCGTATCCTGATGCTTCATTCACAACGTGAGGCGGATTTACTTCCGTGTATCCTTTATCAACGTTTTTATCTAAGAAATACTGAACCAAAGCTCTCTGCAACCTTGCTCCTTTCCCTAAATACACCGGAAAACCTGCACCTGCAATTTTTACACCCAATTCAAAATCGATAAGGTTATATTTTTTGGCAAGTTCCCAATGTGGGATCGCTCCTTCACCAAGGCCTTCCACATCATGAGATTGATATACAATTTCATTATCATCTGCTGAAGCACCGCTTTTCACCAAATCATTCGGGATATTCGGAAGCTGATACAGGATATCTAATAAAGCTTTTTCTTTAATTTCTAACTGAGATTTCAATTCTGAGCTCGACTCTTTGTACTGTGCTGTTTTAGATTTTGCGGATTCTGCTTCTTCTTTTTTACCTTCTTTCATTAAAAGCCCGATTTCTTTGGAGATTTTATTGATTTCGGAAAGTTGAGAATCCAATTCAAACTGGATTTTTTTTCTCTCTTCATCGGTAGCAATAGCCTCGTCTACCAATTCAAGATTTTTGAATTGCCTTTTCTTAAGACCTTCTAAAACGCGTTCTTTGTTGTCGCGCAAAAAATTGACTTGTAACATTTTATTTAGATGTTAGTTATTAGAATGTCAGCATCAAGCTAACAGTTTTGCAAATTTAAAAATTATTTTACGATCGTAACTACATTGGGAGTATTTGGTTCTTTTACAAATACCTGAACATTGTTATAAAAGACTTTGGAAACCTCAAATGCCGTGGGCGACCAGTGGTACTGAATCTTCAACACATCATTTGTTACCTCATTGGTAGTTTCGTTTATCTTTTTGGTAAGTGCCAATGTTATTCTCGATTCATAGGTTCTGTCTTCCGGGCTGATCGAATCCAGGGTTACTCTTCTCGCTCCCGCAATATATTCGATATACAACGTGGAGTCTGCCGTAGCTTTTAATGAAAAACTGACCGGCGCTGTATCCGAAAGCCCGTTAATGTCATTCATTGTAATATTACTGTAAGAGCCTTCTTTTTTACTGTTCAGCAAATCCTGTCCGGCGCTGTTTTTCATGTACAGATTAAATATCTGATCTATTTTTTGTATAGAATCGTCGTCATTTCTACAGCTTAGAAATGCAAAACAGATTACCAGTGATCCCCAAAAAATATTTTTCATACAACAAATATAGTATTTATCCTCAAGAAAGTTTTTTTAAATATAAAAAGAAAAAGCAAAGATAAGCAATCCCTGAAATCAGGATCGTAGAGCTCATCGCAATCCCCATTCCGATAACACCGTATAAAGGAACCAGAATGTAAGCCATAGCTGATAAAAGGATAAGAGATCCAAGGCCGATCCATGTATTGATCTCTATTTTCCCTACGGCAGGCAAAAGATTTCCGTACAGGTTCCGGGTAAGCATTCCCAGATTGAAACCGATCAGTAAGATCATGAATAAGGTCGTATTATCCATATAGGTTTCTCCGAAAAAGAATTGCAAAATATGGCTTTTGAAAAGGTAAAAGAATATAAAGATCCCGGCACAGACCGGCAGAAATATTTTGTGAAAATTAATAAGATAAGACTTTAAAAAGCTTTTATTCTGATAATTTTTTGAAAGAACAGGGAAATCACTCTGCATAAAGCTTATCGCTAAAAATGTGATGTTGGAAGGGATCAGGATTGCCACCCTGTAATTGGCCACCATACTTTCATTGGAAAAGAACCCCAGCAATAAAATATCTAAAGAAAATAAGGTATCCGAAATCAGTGAAGTAGCTGCTGTAAACATTCCGTAACGCCAGTATTCTCTATATTGACCCGGAATGAATTTTGAGAACGAATACATATCCTTCTTTAGCCAGAATAATGAAAGATAAGGAGTAACTGCAATAGCGATCAGATAGCCGTAAATTTTAAAGAAATAAGTAAGGATCAGAATCAGTAACAGCCCGCCGATATTGGTAACGTTACTTATTCGGGCAAAAGTCTGGTTTTTGGCTGTAATTCTGTAAAACGACTGGATATGATTGACAAAATAAAAACCTCCCAACCTGATAGTACAGAACACGAATATTAAAAAGATATCTTCATATTTGTTTAAATAGAATACAGATATCGTTAAAAAAACGATCAGCAGTATAATTTCAAAGAAGATGCCTTTGAAAAAAAAATAAGAGGAAAGCTTCTGTTTTTCATCTTCGCAGGAAGCTATCGATCCGTACCGCATTAAACTCTGGCTGCTTCCGAAACCGGTAAAGGGCAGAAAAATGGCAACCACGGAAAGGGCAATGCTTAAAATCCCGAATTCCTTTTCCGGCAATAATCTTATGATCAGCAAAGAACCGGCAAAACCGCATATTTTAGCAATGAGAAAAGACAGGAAAACATAATGCCCGCTATTATTAAAAAAACTTCTTAAAAAATCTTTGAGACTTTTCATGATAGAGGAGTTTTAACCAGCTGATGGTAAATATCCGTAAACTGTTTAGCAATTGCTTCTCTGGAATATCCTGCTACAGCAAATTCCCTGATTTGGTTTTCATCTTTGAAAGAATATCCGTTTTTACAAATATTTTCCAGGGTAGTGTACAGCTGATCTGTATTGTTTTTCTCAATTCCTACTCCCAAACCATCAATTATAAATTCTGCTGCTCCGCCCACTTTTGTTGAAATGACAGGCTTTCCGCAGGCATAGGATTCAAGGATCACGCATCCCTGGGTTTCATTTTCACTGAACAGGATAAAATAATCTGAATTCTGCATTTTTTCAGCAACTTCCTGATAGCTTATCATTCCAAAAACTTTAATATAATCTTCGGCACCAATTTCTTTAATCAGATCGATCAGAGATTCCGTGTCACCGTCTCCCCCAATTTCAAGGCTTACCTGATATCCGTTTTCGTGCAGCGCATGAACGGCTTTAATAATATCTTTCGGTCTTTTACGTGGAATAAGGCTAGAGACATGCAGAAACCTGATTGATCCCTGATGTTGAGCTCCAGGCTTAATGGTAAAAACTTCCGTATCCACAACATTGGAAATGACTTTCATTGGGGTTGTGATTCCCAGTAATTTCAGACTTTCTTTTAAGTTATTGCTTACCGGAAAGATATAGCCTGCATTTCGGGCAATATACCTGGCTATTCTTTTAATGTTGGAAGATGTTTTATGCAAATTCTCTTCCTGAAACGCCGTCCAGTGCTCGGTAACGACAAACGGTATCCCAAATTTCTTTTTGAGATAAACCGCAAAAAGCATATTATTGTGAAGAACGTTAGCATGCACCAGATCAGGTTTATTCATCTTTGAAAACCCCAGCTGATAAGCCTTCATCCGCATTAAAAAATTGAGTGCCGGGTTTTTGGAGTTTTTATAATAAATAATAAGGGTCCTTAACCCGTTGATCTCCTGATCATCAAAAATAAATTTCTCTTTTTGATTAAAATCTCCTATGGCATGTAAAATTTCCACATCATGTAGCAACGAGACCGCTTCTGCATGACGTTGTACAAAATTGCCGTTGGTAGGTTCCAGCTTATTCGGAAACCAGGAGGAAATAAAGAGAACTTTCAACAGAAATTATATTATGGAAGCAGCCCAGCTTTTACCAAACGGTAACAGGAAATGACTTAAGAAATCAAGATAAGTGTTTTTTGAAAAATCAAAAACTTCAATCTCCTTTGACAACTCACCATTCCTGATCTTTGTTTTAAAATCAAGAAGCTTTAAGGTTTTCACTTCTCCGTTTTCCACAAAGCTCGCTTTCATCCTGTCAAATAATCCTAACTGATATTCCTGGTCAATTGCTCTCATGATCTGTCCTAAAGCATCAATGCTGCATCCTGAAGCCATTTCTTTCTCTTCATCCACGCACACGACAATAAACTGATTTTTCTCAATCTTAAAAGATGATGAAAGCGGTTTTCCGTGTGCTGCCCAACCTGCTAAAAAGTCAAATAACTTCTCAGTAATTACTTTTGCCTCTTTTGTTGTAAAAGGTCTTGATGCCGGATATATAATAACTCTGTAGTCGTTGGTTTCTACTATATTGGATTCTTCAATCTTCATTGTTGTAAATTTAAAGTATAAAATTAAGAATTATAATTGACTTTATCTTCGGATAAATAACAAAAACCCAGGAAAGTATCCTGAGTTTTCATTACTATTTTTAAATGTATTTGATTTATAAATCTTCTGCTTCAGCAAGAAGTTCTACAATATCTTTTACGGCAACTTCTGTATTTTTATTGAAATGCTTCACTCCGTCTGTCATCATCGTGTTACAGAACGGGCAGCCCGTAGCGATCACTTTAGGCTCAAAAGACAAAGCTTCTTCCGTTCTTTCGATGTTGATGTCTTTATTTCCTTTTTCAGGCTCCTTAAACATCTGCGCTCCTCCGGCTCCGCAACATAAACCGTTGGTTTTGCAACGCTTCATTTCCACAAGTTCTGCATCCAGCTTTTCAAGTAACATTCTCGGTGCTTCGTACTCGTTGTTGGCACGTCCCAAATAACACGGATCGTGGAAAGTGATTTTTTTACCTTTGAAAGCACCACCTTCAATTTTCAGTCTTCCTTCTTCCATTAATGTTTTAAGGAACTGGGTATGATGTACCACTTCAAAATGCCCGCCAAGGCTCGGATATTCATTTTTAAGGGTATTAAAACAGTGTGGACAGGCCGTTACAATTTTTTTCACTTCATAAGCATTCAGAACCTCGATATTCGTTAATGCCATCATCTGGAAAACAAATTCATTTCCTGCACGTTTTGCAGGGTCACCGGTACAGCTTTCTTCCTGTCCTAAAACAGCAAATTCAACTCCTATTTTATTGAGTATTTTGCAAAATGCTTTCGTAATTTTTTTGGCACGGTCGTCGAAACTTCCCGCACATCCAACCCAAAACAAAACTTCGGGTGCTTTTCCCTCGGCAGCATATTCTGCCATTGTTTTTATATTGAAATCCATTTTTTCAAATTTACCAATGCTCCAATGTATCAGTTTACCAATGATTGCTACATTGTTACATTATTTTTACATTGTTACATTAATTTTCTTTGGCCCAGTTCAGACGGTCTGCCTGATTATACTGCCATGGTGCAGCATTGTTTTCCACATTCGTCATCATCAGGTTTAATTCCTGAGGTGCAGCAGACTGCTCCATAACCAGGAATCTTCTCATCTCAAAAATGATGGAAAGCGGGTCTAATAATACCGGACAGGCTTCTGTACAGGCATTACATGTGGTACACGCCCAAAGCTCTTCTTTGGTAATATAATCGTTCAGTAATTTCTTACCGTCATCTACAAATTTTCCGTTTTTGTCGATGTTTCTTCCTACTTCTTCCAGACGGTCTCTGGTTTTCATCAGGATTAATCTTGGTGAAAGTTTTTTCCCCGTGATATTGGCAGGACATACTGATGTACATCTTCCGCACTCGGTACATGAATAGGCATTCAGCAACTGAACCTGATCCAGATCAAAAACATCTTCCGCACCAAATTTTGAAGGAACTTCTGCGGCATCTCCTTCAGCCGGAGCTGCGTAAGGATCTGCATTCGGGTCCATCATCAGTTTAATTTCCTTGGTAACGGATTCCAGGTTGTTGAATTTTCCTTTTTTCTCAAGATTGGCAAACCAAGTGCTCGGGAAAGCCAGAATAATATGTAAATGCTTTGAATAATAAAGATAATTCATGAAGAAAAGGATTCCTACAAAATGGAACCACCATGCCGCTTTTTCGGTGAAGAATAAGAAGCTGTCTCCAAAATTATTGAATATCGGTGCTAAAAATGTTGAACTGATCGGGAAACTTCCGTGCTCGGGAAGCAATCCTCTTTGCTGAAGAACCCAGTCTGCCGTATTCATTTTAAAGAACGCCATCATTAAGGCAAATTCAATAATAAGGATCCAGTTGGCATCATGTTTCGGCCACCCGAAAAGTTCTTTCATCGTTAATCTCTTAACGCCATAAAAGTTTCTTCTGATAAAGAATACCACAACCCCGATTACTACCAGAAGTGCTAAAATTTCTAAGGTCGCGGTAAAGAAGTTATAAAAACCATGTCCGAAAATAGAAGCTAAAAAGCGGTGAGTCCCGAATATCCCATCAACAATGATTTCAATAAGTTCAATATTAATAATTACAAATCCTACGTATACAAAAAGGTGCAGAATACCTGCAACAGGACGTTTCACCATTTTGCTCTGTCCCATAGCCACACGTGCCATAGTTTCCCAGCGTTCTGATTTGTTATCGCTACGGTTGATTTCTCTTCCTAATCTGATGTTTCTATATATCTTTTGCAGGCTCTTCGCAAACAGGCCAAACCCGGCAACTAATAAAATCAGAAAAATAATATTATCGATATATTGCATAAGGTGTATTAATCTTTATTGTTTTTACCAAAAACGGAGAAGTTGATGTATCTTTTCGGATTGGCTTTCATATCCTCAATCAAAGAGTTCAGATTGGTAGATGCCGAATTCAGATTATTATAAAGCTGTTCGTCCTTCATCAGTTTTCCTAAACTTCCCTGCCCGTTATTAATTCCTACAACAACCTCATTAAGCTTTCCTACGGTAGCATCCAGATTGGCAATCGTTGCATTCAATCGTTTTGTATCGATGCTTTCTGCAAGATTTCCGTATTTATCTAAGGTAACTTTACCGCTTTGCATGGTAAGGCTTGCATCATCCAGTACTTTCTGTAATTTAGGATCATTATGCCCCACTAAACTATTGACGCTTCCTGCTGTCGTTTGCAGAGCTCCAACGGTTTTGTTAAGATTGGCAAGCAATGCTCTGATCTCTTCTCTGTTTTGTGCATTCACCACCTGGTTTGCATTGGCCATTAAAGAATCTACTCTGTATAAAACAGTTTGCAGCTGATCTTTAACAGGACCTACCTGAGACGAAAGGCTTCCCAATGTTCCTAATTTGAAAGCTCCCTGTAAGGTATCACCGTCTTTTGCCGTTGGCCCGCCGTACATAAGATTCACTCTCATTTCTTTACCGGACATTAATCCCGGCTCAAAAATCTCAAGAGTAGAATTTTTTGAGAATTCAAAATTATCATCAACAGTCACTTTTACAATAAAATTGATTTTTCCCTCTTTCGTTGTCTGAGGGATGATTTTGTCAACCTGCCCCACTTTCAGCCCGTTAATAGAAACAGGTGAAGACTGCGCCAGACCTTCAACATTATCGTATTTTGCGTAAAATATATTATCGGTAGTAAAAAGACTTCTGCCTTTCATGAATTGAAATAACAGCACAAACCCTACAATGGCTAAAAGTGCGATTACACCAGCTTTTAATTCTTTACTGAACTTCACTTGCTAAATTTTTTCTAATGAGCAAATATAATACATTTTAAATTAATCCTTTTCTTTATTGCTCTGTGTTAAATACAAAAAAGCGGCAAAAAATTTTGCCGCTTTTATATCAATTATGTATGATTTTTTATTGTTGCTGGTTACCCGCCTTATTCCAGATTTCAATTCTGTAATCTTCAATATCAGCATTGTCCTGCAAGCTCTTTAACCAAGCCTGACCGAACATTCCTGCATTTCTCTGGTTAACAGACTGTATAAATTGTTTAAGATCACCAGGTTGTTTATTAATGGTTTCATTCTTTTTAATTAAAACATAAACCCCTGTTCCACCTTCAACCGGATTGGAAACTTTACCTTTTACCACACCAAATGCAGCTCCGGCAACTTTAGGTTCCATTGATCCTGCTACTGAAGGATTTAATAAGTTAACCTGCGCAGACTGTTTTGTTGTAGCAAACAGTTTGGCAACCTGATCAAGACCTGTTGCTTTTGCAGCAGCGATTTTATCAGAGATTTGTTTAGCCGCTAATTTATTTTTAACGATAACTTCAATCTGATCTCTTACTGATTCAGGATCTGCAAGGCCTTGTTCCTGCTTACCGTTTAAGTAAACAACGATTTTATCACCGGTTCCGTCTACTGTAAAGAATTCCGTATCTCCTTTTTCTCTTTTCTTATCGAAAGCCCAAGCCAGAATATCTCCGTCTTTTTCAGTTCCTAAACCTTGTAACTGACCATCAAATCTTTTAGCCGTTTTCGGATTTGAGAACTGATAGTTTCCTTTTTTAGCAATGTTTACGAAATCGTTGAAAGATTTCCCCTGAACCTGCTGGATAAATCTTCTTGCTTTTTTATCTGTATCTGCTTCTGTAGCATCAGACGGCTTGATCGCTTTTACAATATTAGCCACTTTATAACCCATTGCTCCCGGTTTTTTATCCTCAATATTGATGATGTGATAACCGAACTGAGTTTCTACAACTCCTGTAGCACCTTTAGGGTTGTTTGCTAAATAAGTTAAGAATTCCGGAACGAAAGGCGTTTCAGGTGTAGTCCACCCTAAACTACCACCTTGTGCAGCAGAATTTGGATCGTTTGAAAGCTTAAGGAATTCTGTAAATCTAGCCGGTGTAGCTTTTACAATAGCTCCGATAGAATCTGCCAGTTTTTTGGCTTCTTCTTTAGATCTTTTAACACCTTCTCCTGCAGGGCTTCCTTTGAAAGCAATAAGGATGTGTCTTGATAATGTAGAATCTGAAGTCTTTTTATTTAAAAGTTTAGAAACCACATAGAAGTTTTGTTCTTTATAAGGACCGAAAGTCTGACCGATCGCAGCAGTAGCAATTTGCCCCTGGATGGTTTGCGGTAATTGATTCGGTTTTAAATACTGGTTGTTGAAAGGCATATCAGAATTTGCCATTACAAACATCGAGTCGTTGGTTGTATTCTGGAAGTTTTCTTTCCCTCCACTTGCATCAGTGCCTCCTGAGAATAATTTTGTAATTTCTTTCTGAGCGGCAGCGTCATCAGCAGCACTTGGCTGAGAAGGGAAATACACGATTCCGATATTTCTGCTTGGTTCAGCTTTAAACATTACAGGATGCTGCTTAATGTAATTTGCCAAATCCTCAGTTGAAACTTTGATATTATTTTTTTGAAGATATGAAGCATAGTCTACTTTCACAAAATCGATATCAGCTAACTGATCTCTTTGTCTCATCAACTCTTCCGCTTCTTTTTTACCTGTAGTAATACCTGTAGAAACATTAGCAAATACCTGTCTTGCCATGATTCTGTACTCAACAGATTTTCTGGTTTTCAACCATTGGTTGTAGCCTTCTGCGCTTGTCGTTTTTAAATCTTCAACCTGCTTTTTAAGTTCCTGAGTTTTGAAATTACCTTTCTCATCAAAGAATTGTTTGTTTTGAGCAAACATCTGATCATACTGGATCTGATTCCAGAAATAATCTTCCGTCATTTCAAAGCCCATCTTATCGAATTGCTGCTTAATCAATTTGGATTGAACCAATAATTGCCATGCCTGTTCTTCAAGTCCGTTTTTCGGTTGGCCCTGTTGATCAGCCTGTTGCTGCAATACGAAAAGCTGGTCGTTAAACTCTTCGCGGGTAATTTTCTCACCATTTACTTTTCCTAAAACATCAGGATTTTTACCAAACACCTTATCGATACTATCCGGGTTTACCAGGAACGCTAAAAGCGCCAATGCAATAACTCCCATCAAAAGCCAGGGTCTATTCCTAATCTGTCCTAAAATTGCCATTATATAAATTATAGTTTTTTATCAGTTTGCGAAAATACACATTTTTAAGAAATTACAGAAATCTAAGTCTCTTTATTTAAATTTTAAAATTCAAATTATATAAAAAAGGAAATTTTGACCATATTTTTTAGCAAAAAACAAATGGCATAGGTCTTGTGCATTTTAAGGCCACACAGTATGTTCTGTACTTTTCAGGCATATTGTGAAATATCACTATAACGATTTAAAACGAGAATGACAATTTGTCATCCGATCAACTATGACAGAATTTGAAGATATTAGTTTAGAAGAAATGATCAGCGATGGATTTGATATTGTGGCTGAGGAAATCAATCTTTCCGATTTTTCGGAGACTGATAAAAATTCCGGACAGAAAATATTCCCTATACTTCCTGTAAGAAATATGGTAATGTTTCCCAACGTGGTAATTCCTATTACTGCAGGGAGAAAAGCATCGATACAGCTCCTTGAAGAAGCTCAAAAAAACGGAGATTTCATTGGAATTGTAAGTCAGAAAAATTCAGATTTGGAACAACCTACGGAAAGAGATCTTTATCAGACCGGTACACTGGCCAAAATCATCAAAATAATAAAGCTTCCCGAAGGTAATATCACAGCTATTACTAAAGGATTCCACAGGTTTAAGGTTAAGAGGTTTACGGAAACCCAGCCTTATTTCAAAGCCGAAATTTCAAAGTTAAAAGACGCAAGAGCGAAACATAAGGAAGAATATGATGCTCTATTGGAGAATATTAAAGATTTAGCTTTAAAGATTATTGAGCTTGATCCGAATATTCCCAATGCGGCCAATTTTGCGATCAAAAACATCAATAACAACGATGATTTATTAAACTTCATCTGCACCAATGCCAATTTCCCTTCTCTTGAAAAGCAAAAACTGCTTGAAGAGAAAAACCTGATGGAAAGAGCCAACAAATGCTATGAAATGATGCACGAAGATTTCAGAAAACTGGAATTGAGAAATCAGATTCATCAGAAAACATCAAAGGATCTTGACAAACAGCAAAGAGAATATTTTTTAAATCAGCAGATCAGAACCATTCAGGAAGAATTGGGTGGCGGGCCGGAAAGTGATGTTGAAGACCTGATCGCTAAAGCAGGAAAAAAGAAATGGAGCGCTGAAGTAGAAGAACATTTCCAGAAGGAAATCAACAGGTTACAAAGACAAAACCCAAATTCCCCAGACTATAATGTACAAAGAAATTATTTAGATTTCTTTACGGATATGCCATGGGAAAATTACACCAAAGATACTTTTGATATTGCCAAAGCTGAAAAGGTTTTAGACAAAGCCCATTTCGGATTGGAAGATATCAAGAAAAGAATCCTTGAACACATGGCTGTTTTGAAATTAAAAAACAACATGAAATCTCCTATCCTATTATTGGTAGGACCTCCGGGAGTGGGTAAAACATCTCTTGGTAAATCTGTTGCCGATGCTTTAGGAAGAAAATATGTTCGCGTTTCTCTGGGAGGACTTCATGATGAAAGTGAAATCCGGGGCCACAGAAAGACTTATATCGGGGCAATGGCAGGAAGAATTCTTCAGTCTATCAAAAAAGCCGGAACCTCAAATCCTGTAATCGTTCTGGATGAAATTGATAAAGTAGGCCAGGGACTTCACGGAGATCCCAGTTCTGCGCTGTTAGAAGTTCTTGATCCTGAGCAGAATAAATCTTTCTATGATAATTTCCTTGAAATGGGTTATGATCTTTCGAAAGTAATGTTCATTGCTACGGCAAACTCGCTTTCTACTATTCAGACTCCGCTTTTAGACAGAATGGAAATCATTCAGATCGCCGGATATACATTGGAAGAAAAAATAGAAATTGCCAAAAGACACTTGATCAAAAAGCAACAGGAAGAAAACGGACTGGATTCCAAATCATTCAAACTTGGAAATGCTGAACTTAAACATATTATTGAAGCGCACACTTCCGAAAGCGGAGTGAGATCTCTTGAGAAAAGGCTGGCTTCCATCGCCCGTTGGGTTGCTTTACAGACGGCTTTATTGAAAGAATATGATGCTAAAATTTCTGTTGAAAAAGTAGACGAAATCCTTGGCGTTCCAAGACCGAAGAGCTTATCGGAAATCACCGGAGTTCCGGGAGTGGTTACCGGATTAGCATGGACAAGTGTGGGCGGAGATATTTTATTTATTGAAAGTATTTTAAGCAACGGAAAAGGAGCTCTTACCATGACAGGAAACCTTGGTACCGTAATGAAGGAATCTGCAACAATTGCTTTGGAATATATTAAGGCCAGGTATGATGAGCTGGGAATTTCACAGGAAGATATCGAAAAGAAAAACATCCACGTTCATGTTCCCGAAGGAGCTACTCCAAAAGACGGACCTTCTGCAGGGATTGCAATGCTGACCTCAATGGTTTCTTCCTACAAAAATAAAAAGGTAAAACCTCATCTTGCCATGACGGGAGAGATTACCCTCAGAGGGAAAGTTCTTCCCGTAGGCGGAATCAAAGAAAAGCTTCTTGCTGCAACAAGAGCAGGAATTAAAGAAGTTATCCTTTGTGAAGCCAACAGAAAGGATGTGGAGGAAATAAAAAAAGAATATTTAAAAAACCTGAAAGTACACTATGTCAACCGAATGGAAGAAGTAGTAGAAATTGCAATTGAAAAATAACTTATACATATATCAACTTCTCAATAAAGGAAAACACATCTCAGATTTTTGGGACGTGTTTTTGATTTATACAGTCTAACCGGAATTGAATTCACAGGTATTATGAAAAGAATTCAAGTTAACTAAATTTAAAACCCTTCAATTCGGAGGGTTTTCTTATTTTTATGCTACCTATTTTGAAGTATGAATTTTCTTAGACTCCCTTTCCTCGTTAAGCTTACCCTTGTTGTCGTTTCAATCATCGGCCTCGGATACCTTCTTGCCTTAGGACAAAGCATTTTGGCACCTTTCTTTCTGGCATTTTTAATGGCAATGCTTTTTTTGCCGATTGCCACCTTTATGGAAAAGAAACTGAGATTCGCAAGATCCTTATCTACAATGACTTCCGTAATGATTATGCTGATTATTTTAACGGGACTGATTTATTTTTTCGGATCACAATTATCCAGCTTTACCAAAGACATTCCACATCTCAGGGCTCAGTTTACCACCGTATTTAACAATCTCCAAACCTGGGTTTCCCATACTTTCCATGTTAAAATTGATGAGCAACTGGATTATCTTGACCAGGGATTAGACAAGCTTCTTTCTTCATCAGGAGTAATTTTGGGCTTCACATTCGGGATATTTTCATCAGGCCTCGGCTTTATCTTATTTTTTATCCTGTTCTTTATTTTTATTTTAAACTACAGAAGAATTTTAAACAATTTCATCGTCACTGTTTTTAATGAAAGACATAAAGCAAGTGTACAGGAGGTGGTAACCGAAGTACGGATCATGACCAAAAAATACATCATCGGACTTTGCCTTCAGGTGATTATTGTAACCATACTTACCTCAACAGTCCTCACTATTTTAGGGGTAAAGTATGCCATTCTTTTAGGCGTTTTAACCGGTTTATTGAATGTAATTCCTTATCTTGGAATATGCATTTCACTGGTGATTTCCTGCTTTATTGCCTTTGCCACAGCAACGCCTTCCACCTGTATTTATGTTGCAATCGGATATATCGCCGTGCATATCATTGATGGAAATATCGTCCTTCCTTTTGTAGTAGGCTCGAAAGTAAAGATTAATGCTTTGTTTTCTTTTATCGGAATTATATTAGGTGAACATTTGTGGGGAATTGCCGGAATGTTTTTATGTATTCCTGCCATTGCCATCATTAAAATAATTTTTGAAAGAGTGGATGGACTTAAGCCCTGGGGCAAATTACTGGGTGAAGAAGAGAGGCCGCATAAAAAGAAAAAATCTTATAAAATTTCTAAGAATATCACCTTAAAAGAAATGGATTGATTCATAAGCAAGAGCAATTGAAAGTGAAAATTTGATAATTATTTTAAAATTTATTTAGTTTTTAATCAACGGATTGGAATTTTATTTAATTTTAATAAAAAAATCAACTCATGAAAATTGTAAAATTTATCCTGTCCCTTCTTTTCGGACTTATGTTTATCAATGCCGGATTAAACAAATTCTTCAATTATATGCCAATGGAAAAACCGACGCCGGAACAAATGAAACTCTTTACGGCGTTCGGAGAAATTAGTTGGTTAATGCCATTAGTGGGAACAGTAGAGGTCATCGGAGGGCTTTTATTTATTTTTCCTAAAACTAGAGCTTTGGGAGCTATTGTTATTTTACCTGTAATGGTGGGAATTGTTGCACACGTTTTCACATTAGATAAATCTCCGATGGGAATGTCTATCGCAGGAGTTATGTTTCTGATCAACCTTTGGATGATTATTGACAACAAAGAAAAATACAAAGCTTTGATCAGCTGAAATACATGATTAAATGGTCAATAGTGAATGGTGAATAGTCAATTCGCTTCGCTGTCAATTTTAAAAATTCACTTGCGTAGCAAAATTCACAATTCACTATTGACCATTCACATTATATCAGACAAATGCACTGAAACCGGTTATCGATCTGCCGACAATCAGTGAATTGATTTCTTTTGTTCCTTCATAGGAATAAATGGCTTCTGCATCTGCAACAAATCTTGCTACGTCATATTCCAGCAGGATCCCGTTTCCGCCCATCACTTCTCTGGCTCTGGAAACAATATCCCGGGTTCTTAAAGTACAGAAAACTTTAGCTAACGAAGCATGCTCATCTTTCAGAATTCCTTCATCCTGCATTTCGGATAACCTGAAAACCATAGTTTGCATGGCTGTAAGATTGGAAAGCATTTCTACAAGATGCCCCTGAATCATCTGGAATGAAGCAATCGGTTTCCCGAACTGTTCTCTTTTTCTGGTGTAATCTAAAGCACTTTCATATGCTCCTCTTGCACAGCCGGTCGCCATCCAAGCTACTCCTGCCCTGGTCATCCGCAGTACTTTCCCTGTATCTTTAAACGAATTGGCATTCTGCAACCTGTTTTCTTCAGTGACCAAACAGTCTTTTAATGTTATCAGGCCATTCTGTACGATACGGAGGGCCATTTTACCTTTAATCTTTTCAACCGAATAACCCGGATTATCTTTTTCAACGATAAATCCTTTTACTTCCCCATCATCCAGATCTCTGGCCCAGATGATCACTAAATCAGCAAAAGTTGCATTCCCGATCCATTTTTTCTGGCCATTCAGAATCCAGCCATCAGAAGTTTTTTTACAGGTAACGGTTAAGCCTCCTGCTGCTCCGGAACCTACCTCAGGCTCCGTCAGCCCAAACGCTCCGATTTTTTCAAATTTCTGCATTTGGGGAAGCCATTTTTGTTTTTGTTCCTCTGATCCACAAATATAAATCGAGCCCATTGCCAATCCTGATTGTACACCGAAAAATGTAGCGATAGAAGCGTCAATCCTTGCCATTTCCATCGCAATAACACCTTCCATCAGAAAAGGCATTCCCGGACAGCCATAGCCCTCATAGGTAACTCCACAAATATCTAATTTCTGAAATTTCGGAATAAGCTCAAAAGGAAATTCATCCCGTAACCAGTAATGGTTTACTAAAGGTTTCACTTCTTTTTCCATGAAAGCCCTCACTTTAAGTTGAATCTCTCTCTGTTCGGGAGTCAAAGTATGGTAAATGTCGTAAAAGTCCCCGTCAACCGGAGGAAGCTCTTTCTTAGGTTTGTTAGGATCCAGCATTTTCATCAATCCACCTAATTGTTTATCATCCAGTTTTGAAAAATTCTGCATCAGCTTCGGCAGGTCTACTTTTTGGGAAATTGCACTTAACTGATCAAAATCTATTGATCTGAATAATTCTATCGCGTTTCTGATTTTGGAAAAGGTATTGGACATAGTTATAGTTGTGGTTTTGATTTGTAAAAACCCAGCAAAAATCAATCCGAAAATAAATCCCTTCTTCATTATTTGTTTTACAAAATACTGTCTTACAACAAATTAAATCAACTTTTACATTTACAACTTTTTTACTTTTGATTTTCAAACATTACAAATGATTCGGGTTGAACTTTGGTGTAAGCAAAACATTAAAAATCAACATTATGAAAACTACTTACCTAAAATTATCTTTATCAGCCGTTATTCTGTTAGGAGTTTATTCCTGTAAAAAAGGGGAAGCAACGGCAAGCGAATATGAGCTTTCAGCCAATGCAGATTCAGCATCCGCAGTGGTTTCAGACAGTGTTTCTTCTGCTGCAACCATGAACGTAAAAGACAAGCAGTTCATTAAAACGGCAGATGTAAATATGGAAGTAAAGGATGTGTATGAAGCAACAATTTCCATTGAAAAATCAGTGCAGGATCTTGGTGGATTTGTTACCCACAGCAATTTGCACAGTAATGTAATTTCCGAGGATACTTATAATACTTCCGGTGAAGACGCAATGCTTGTTAAAAAATACCAGACTGAAAATACCATGCAGGTACGTGTTCCTACTGCAAAACTGGGCGAACTTTTAACACTGATCAATACTAAAAAACTCTTCCTGAATTCAAGGTCTATTAATGCAGAAGATGTGACTTCAGACATAAAATATGCCGAGCTTGAAGGAAAAAGAATTAAAAAGACAGGCGAAAATATCTCTCAACTGAAGACCAATAAAGATAAAGTGAAAATGAGCAATGAAAACATGTCTGAAGAAAATATGCAGCAACTGGCCAATATGGATGTTACAGACCATCTGAAATACAGCACCATTGATATTTACATCAGAGAACCTAAAGTTCGTATTGCTGAAATTGCAATCACCAATACCAGAAACATCGACAATAAGTATAAATTCAATTTTATCTATGATGCTAAGAATGCTTTTGTAGAAGGGTTTTATTTAATCCAGAAAATCGCAGTTGGGTTGATTACCATCTGGCCTGTTTTATTAATTGCGGCAGTGATTATTTATTTCATGAGAAAAAGAAAATCGTTTCAAAAACCGACTCAAAATATTTCCGAATAAGAGTAAAGCTATCCTAACCTTTGGGTTATCATCATAATTTTAAATTTTACAGCCTCCGATTTTTTCGGAGGTTTTATTTTTCCGTAAATTTGCACATCGGGAAATTGAAAATACGGATTTAAGCTTTTTAACCTCCAAAACATTTCCTGAAACGTATAATCTCCTAACTTCGAATATATGCTATCAAAAATAAATCCTACACACACCAACAGCTGGAAAGCACTTGACGAACATTTTGCGGAAAACGATTTCGATTTAAGAAGTCTTTTCCAATACAATCCGAACCGTTTTGAAGAATTTTCCTTGAAAAGAGAGAATTTTCTTTTCGATTACTCTAAAAACCTGATTGATGCGAGAACAAAAGGGCTTTTATTAAATTTAGCTGAAGAATGCCAGCTAAAAGATGCTATTTCCAAAATGTTTTCGGGAGACAAAATCAACGAGACTGAAGGAAGAGCGGTTCTTCATACAGCTTTGAGGGATTTTTCAGATAAAGAAATCTTGGTTGACGGTGAGAATATCAAACCTCAGATTAAAAGGGTTCTTGACCATATGAAGTCTTTTTCTGAAAGCATTATTTCAGGTGAGCACAAAGGTTTCAGCGGGAAAGAGATCACGGATGTGGTGAATATAGGAATCGGAGGTTCAGATTTAGGACCTGTGATGGTTTGTTCAGCCCTTAAGCATTTTAAAACAAGACTGGATGTTCATTTTGTTTCCAATGTAGACGGAAATCACATTGCAGAAGTTGTTAAAAACCTAAACCCGGAAACCACATTGTTTATCATTGCATCCAAAACATTTACAACACAGGAGACCATGACAAATGCCAATTCGGCAAAAGACTGGTTTTTGAAAGCGGGGAAACAGGAAGATGTGGCGAAACATTTCGTGGCTTTGTCTACCAATATTGAAGCGGTTAAAAAATTCGGTATTGCGGAAGAGAACATCTTTGAGTTCTGGGACTGGGTTGGCGGAAGATATTCTTTATGGAGTGCCATCGGATTAAGCATTGTGCTTTCGGTAGGGTATGAAAATTTTGAACAGCTTTTAAAAGGAGCTTTTGACACCGACCAACATTTCCAGACTGCGGAATTTTCAGAAAACGTTCCTGTGTTAATGGGACTTTTAGGAATCTGGTACCGTAATTTTTATGCAGCAACAAGCTACGCAATCCTGCCATACTCGCAGTATTTAGACCGTTTTGCAGCCTATCTTCAACAGGGAGATATGGAAAGTAACGGAAAATGTGTTGACAGAAACGGTGAATTTGTAGAATACGAAACCGGACCAATTATCTGGGGTGAACCCGGAACTAACGGACAACATGCTTTCTATCAATTGATCCACCAGGGAACAGAACTTATTCCTGCAGATTTTATTGCTTATGCGAAAAGCTGTAACAAAGTGTCTGATCACCAGGATAAATTATTAGCCAACTTTTTTGCACAGACCGAAGCCCTTGCATTCGGTAAATCTGAAGAGGAAGTGGAAGAAGAATTAAAAAACGCAGGAAAATCGGATGAAGAAATCGACAGGCTATTAAACTTCAAGGTTTTTCACGGTAACACTCCTACGAACTCAATATTATTCAAAGAATTAACTCCTTTTACATTGGGACAACTGATCGCAATGTATGAGCATAAAATTTTCGTTCAGGGAGTGATCTGGAATATTTTCAGTTTTGATCAGTTCGGGGTAGAATTAGGAAAAGTACTGGCCAATAAAATTTTACCTGAGCTTGAGAATAATGAAGCCATCAGCTCTCATGACAGCTCTACCAACGGACTTATCAATTATTATAAAGGAAATAAATAATTAAAGAAAATAATGTTGCCAGGCAGGATGCAGATGAATTTCAGGATATCATAGTATTAAAAAATCTAATAAAATAAAAGTATAAAATGGCAGAAATTCTTGACGGACTTAAAGTATCCAAGGAAATAAAAGCAGAAATCAAGCTTGAAGTTGAAAAAATCCTTGAAGGAAAGAGAAGAGCACCCCATTTGGTAGCCATTCTTGTAGGAAACAACGGAGCAAGTAAAGCTTATGTAAACAGTAAGGTAAAAGATTGTGAAGAAGTAGGATTCCGTTCTTCTCTTTTAAAGTTTCCAAGCACCGTTTCCGAATCTGAATTGCTGGAAAAAATTAACGAATTAAATAAATCCAAAGACGTAGACGGATTTATCGTTCAGCTGCCTTTACCGGATCAGATCGATCAGGAAAAAATCATTCTGGCTATTGATCCCAGAAAAGATGTTGATGGATTCCACCCTGAAAATTTCGGAAAAATGGCTTTGGAAATGGATACTTTCCTACCGGCTACTCCTTTCGGGATTTTAACTTTACTGGAAAGATACAATATTGAAACTAAAGGAAAGGATTGTGTCATCATCGGAAGAAGTAAAATTGTAGGAAGACCAATGAGTATTCTTATGGGCAGAAAAGACTTCCCGGGAAATTCTACGGTTACCCTTACCCACTCTTATACCAAAGATATTGAAGAGTATACTAAAAAAGCAGACATCGTCATTACCGCTTTAGGAGATCCGCACTTTTTAAAAGGAGATATGATCAAAGACGGAGCTGTAATTGTTGACGTAGGCATTACAAGAGTAGATGATGATTCTCCAAAAGGATATTATCTTGCCGGTGACGTGGATTTTGACAGCTGTGCAGCAAAAGCAAGTTGGATCACTCCTGTTCCCGGAGGTGTAGGCCCTATGACAAGAGCGATGTTGATGAAAAACACCATCATTGCTTATAAAACATCAGTCTATAACGACTAATTTAAAATGAACAAAGAAGAAGATATTTTATTAAAAGAAGGTAAAATGCTCCCTGTGATGGAGCATTTTTACACTCTTCAGGGAGAAGGGGCACATACCGGAAAAGCAGCCTATTTTATAAGATTAGGTGGTTGCGATGTCGGATGCCACTGGTGTGATGTAAAAGAAAGCTGGAACCCGGATTTGCACCCGTTGATGAATGCTGAAGAAATTGCAGAGACCGCCGCAAAACACTGCAAAACCATTGTACTGACAGGTGGTGAGCCTCTTATGTGGAATCTGGATATTCTGACATCCAGGTTAAAAGATTTGGGATGCACTATTCATATTGAAACATCCGGAGCTTACCCGATGAGCGGACAATTGGACTGGATCACCCTTTCACCAAAGAAAACAGGACTTCCAAAAGAAGAGATCTACAAAAACGCAAGTGAATTGAAAGTAATTATTTTCAACAATCATGATTTTTCCTTCGCGGAAGAGCAGGCTGCAAAAGTTTCTGAAAACTGCAAACTCTATCTGCAGAGCGAGTGGAGCAAGCGTGATGAAATGTATCCTAAAATTACAGACTTTATCTTAGCGCATCCCGAATGGCAGGCGTCTGTTCAGACACATAAATATCTGAATATCCCATAAAATTATGTAAATTAGCTTCGTATTCGTTGATAAAGCTGATAGATGCAAAGAATTCGATACTCTAGATATTTAAAATCGATTATTATTTTGCTAGACCTTTTGGTTATAGCTTCTGTTTTTGTATTCTTTTTTATCACCCGTAATGAAAATTTAAAATACAATCAGGAAACCTGGTATCAGAATACTTTTTCATTGCTGTTATTATTTTTGTTCTGGATGCTGCTGAGTGGCAGGACAAGGATTTATAATATTGCAAGAAATCTCACGTATACTTTGTTTCTTGAGCGGCTCCTTATCCATTTTATGCTCTTTATTCTGGGCGTTTTACTGATAGGAAAAGTAAGTTATAATGTATTTTTCAATTCCGATATTTACTGGCTTTCCTTTTATTTATTCTTTTTTATTTTCCTTGCCAAATCAATCATCTATTTTGCCATTAAATATGTAAGGAGTTTGGGGATCAACCATAGAAATATCATGTTTCTGAGTGAAAACAGTTCTACGGAAATATTAAAGAACATTCTTAAAGAGAGAAAGGATTATGGATATAGAATTTTCGATTATAATCATTCTTCCATCGATTCAAATGTGCTAGTCGAATTTTGGAAAACCAACGGAATACATACGTTGTTTTTACCTTCCGAAAACGCTTTCAGTGAGAAAACGGAAGATGAAATTTTCATGCTGGCAGAAGCTAATAAAGTTCATATTTCATTAATTCCAAGTATTATACAAAGTGATTTCTTTTTGTATGACTTAGGATATATTCAGACACAGCCGGTTTTGAATCAGGCAAGATATCCTTTGGATTATTATTCCAATTTTTTATTGAAAAGAACTTTTGATATTGTTTTTTCAGTCTTCGTCCTGATTTTTATATGCTCATGGCTGTTTCCTCTCATTGCGGTCATCATAAAACTGACATCAAAAGGTCCTGTTTTTTTCTTTCAAAAAAGATATGGTTTCCATGAAGAGGTATTTAATTGTATCAAATTCAGAACAATGGTCATCAATGATGAATCGACCACAAAAACAACTGCTGAGAATGATTCAAGAATCACTAAATTTGGAAAGTTTCTGAGAAAAACCAGCCTGGATGAAATGCCTCAGTTTATCAATGTATTAAAAGGTGAAATGTCTATTGTAGGACCTCGTCCTCATATGCTTGCAGTAGATAATTACTATAAACCCAAAATCGGGAGATACAGCTTAAGAAGCATGGTAAGCCCGGGAATTACAGGCCTTGCCCAGGTAAGCGGATTAAGGGGTGACTCCGGTGATGTGGAAGTGGAAATGAACAAGCGTATTCTTGCCGATGCCTTTTATGTAAGAAACTGGAGTTTTGTTCTGGATCTGGTGATTATTTTAAAAACCACTTTGTTAGTTATAAGTGGAGATAAGAACGCAAAATAAATAATGCTTTAATAAAAAAAGTCTAATTTAGCAGAATGTTAAAAAAGTTTTTTACAGCTGTGGGAGAATACATCATCCTTCTGGGTAAAGCCATGCAGAAACCTCAGAAAATGAGAGTGTTCTGGAAGCTGTTCATGAGAGAAATAAACGATTTGGGAGTCAACTCTTTCGGGTTGGTTATCTTCACCTCTATATTCGTTGGGGCGGTTGTTGCCATTCAGATGTTTAATAATTTTGATGCTTCATCTTTCCCTATTCCCCCTTCATTTGTAGGATATGCGACTAAAGCCGTATTGGTTTTAGAATTCTCGCCTACCATCATCAGCTTGATCCTGGCAGGAAAAGTTGGCTCATATATTGCTTCCAGTATAGGAACAATGAGGGTTTCCGAGCAAATTGACGCATTAGATATTATGGGTGTAAACTCACCTAACTTCCTGATCTTGCCAAAGATCATTGCATGTGTGATTTTCAATCCGCTGCTTATTGCCATCAGTATTGTATTCGGTATTCTCGGGGGATATATTGCAGGAACATTAACTGGAAACTGGACAACGGCAGATTATATAACAGGGATCCAGATGTATATGCCTAATCTCTTTATGTATTATGCATTCACCAAAACTGCGGTTTTTGCCTTTATCATTGCTACAGTTCCTTCTTATTTCGGATATACCGTAAAAGGAGGTTCATTAGAGGTAGGTAGAGCAAGTACACAGGCTGTAGTCTGGACAATGGTTTTCATCATCCTTTCTGAATTAGTATTAACCCAATTAATATTAAGCTAATGATCGAGGTAAAAAATCTTAAGAAAAGTTTTGATGATGTTGAAGTGCTTAAAGGAATTTCAACCACTTTTGATAAAGGAAAGGTAAATCTTATCATTGGGCAGAGTGGCTCAGGGAAAACCGTATTCCTGAAAAGTTTACTGAATGTATATCAGCCTTCATCAGGGGAAATCCTTTTTGACGGAAGAGATATCAATGTAATGAACAGAGAGGAAAAGCAGCATCTACGTTCCGAGATCGGAACTCTTTTCCAGGGAAGTGCGTTGTTTGACTCTTTAACGGTGGAGGAAAATATTATGTTTCCTCTGGATATGTTTACCAACCTGACTTTCAGAGAAAAGAAAAGAAGGGTTTTTGAAGTAATCGGAAGGGTACACCTGGATAAAGCCAACAGAAAATTTCCTTCTGAAATTTCCGGAGGGATGCAAAAACGGGTTGCGATTGCAAGAGCGATTGTAAACCACCCGAAATATTTATTCTGTGATGAACCCAATTCAGGGCTGGATCCATACACCTCTAATGTAATTGACGATTTGCTACTGGAAATTACAAAAGAATATAACACGACAACGATCATCAATACCCATGATATGAACTCTGTAATGACCATCGGTGAAAAGATTATCTATCTGAGATTGGGAATCAAAGAGTGGGAAGGAAATAAAGACATTCTGATCACGGCAGGCAATAAAAATCTTATTGACTTCGTTTATTCATCAGAACTGTTCAAAGAATTGAGAGAGTATTTACTCGAAAATAATAAAACGATTGAAAATACAATCACTAAAATAGACGACAATGAAAAAGGTATTTAGTATCGCATTAGTAGGTTTTTCTCTATTTGCATCAGCGCAGATTTCAATGGCAGCAAAAGCGAATTTAATTTTTCCTACAGGATCACCTTCTTGGAAAAACATTTCTAATTCGGCATCCAACGCAATAGACAATAAAGGTAAAAATAATACAGGGTTTAACGTGGGATTATCCATGAAAGTAAACCTTCCTATGGCATTTTTCGTAATGCCGGAATTGTATTACACTACTTTTAAAAATGAATTTACCGACCCTGTTTCCAATACGACTTTTGACATTAAAAACAACCGTATCGATTTACCGGTACTGGTAGGTCACAAGGTATTGGGAGATATGCTTGGCGTATTCATCGGACCTGTTGCAAGCTATAATTTAAGTAAGGAAGATACTTTTAATGACTTTAAAGAAAATGCAAGAGATAACTTCACGGTGGGTTACCAGTTCGGAGCGCAGGTTGAAATTAAAAAGTTCCTTATCAATGCAAGATATGAAGGCGCATTCAGTAAAGATGAAAGAGAATTCATCAGTGATAAGCTAGATCAAACCATCAGATATGATAACCGTCCAAACCTTTTTATGGTAGGTATCGGATATAAGTTCTAATCTGAAGAAAATAACAACTATAAAAAAATCCTCAAATATTAAATTTGAGGATTTTTATTTTCACTTTCCAGCTCTGCCTGGCGTTTTGCGATTTCGGCAGCCTGCTTTTCAAGGTCTTCTTTGTCTTTTTGCAATTGTTTGAATTCTTTTCTTTTCTGCTCAGCTTTTATCGCGCTTCCTTTACTTACATAACCAACCATTCCGCCGATAATTAAACCGATCCCTACACCGGCCATTACTCCCATGATGTGCGGAAGCCCTATTTTTTCAACAGTAAAATCGGTGGTAAGGTAAAAAAGCAAAGTTGATACAGCCAAAAGTATAAGTCCGGTAATTGATAAACTCTTCATGATAATGTGTTTTGATGATTAAAAGCCTTACCAAATTAGTGAAAATTTAATAAGGCTTTATATACAAGATTAAAAATTCAAATTATATTTTCCCGCCTGCAGCTTTATAATATTCCAAAGCTTTTGGAAGATCTTTCTGAATATCTGAAATTCTTGTTTCAGGATTCGGGTGGGTAGATAAGAATTCAGGCTGTCTGTTTCCAGAAGATGCTCCTTCCATTCTGTTCCAGAAAGGGATGGCTTCTCTAGGGTCATAACCTGCCATAGACATCAGATACAAGCCCATTTCATCTGCTTCAGACTCCTGGTTCCTGCCATATTTTAATAAGGCCACCTGTGACCCGATCGGATAGACTTTCTGGAAAACATTTGCCCATTGAGCATTGGAAATTGTTCCGCCCAAAATAGCGCCTCCATATTGTGCTACCATCGCCTGGGAAATTCTTTCGTTTCCGTGGCCCGCTAAAGCATGGGAAACCTCGTGTCCCAAAACTACTGCTAAACCGTTATCACTTTTAGTAACAGGTAATATCCCTGTGTATACGGCAACTTTACCACCAGGCATACACCAGGCATTCAGTTCGTTGCTTTGTATAAGATTAAACTCCCAGTTATAATTGGCAAGATCTGCAGATCTTCCTATACTCTGGTAATATTTCTCAGCAGCTCCTTTTATTCTGCTGCCTACGCTTGTCACTCTTTTTGCATCTGCCGTACCTGTAATAACTTTAGATTTAGACAATGTCGTTTTATATTCCTGTGAAGACATTGTTAAAATTTCCGAATTATTTGCCAGCTGCAAAGAAGATCTACCCGTAATCGGGTTTGTAGTACAAGCCGCAACTGATAAAGCAATTGCTCCTATCCCTAATAAATAAGTTAATTTCATAGTTTAGAGTGTTAATAATTCAACTTTAACAATTTTTATTCCAAAATAATTTATAACGAATATATTTGCATACATTTTGCTATTTAAATTTACTAATTATTAGTGTTATGAAAAAGTATATTTCATTAATATTGATCTCAGGATTTTTATTATTCTTTCAAAGTTGCTCTTCTCAAACTAAACTAGATTCTAAAACAGTTGATGCACTTGTCAATTCCAAAGAATTTACTTTTCATGCAGAAAGGGCAAACCCGACTAATTATGATGTCATCAACATTATGAATTCAATGCCGAATTCCACAGCAACAAGAATACTACAACTTGACGGTAATTATACGGTAGAATTGAGAAATGACAAATTAGAGGTTGTACTTCCTTATTTCGGACGTTTATTTAATCCTACTTTAGGAAACACCGATAAAAACAGCTATCGTTTTACTTCAAAAGATTTTGCAGTAGATCAGTCACAAAATAAAAAAGGAACCTGGATTGTAAAGATTAAGCCTAATGACGTAAGCAATGTTTCAGATATCATTATAGAAGTTTATAAAAACGGAAGAGCATTTACCTCTATCAGAAGCAATGACAGACAGCCTATTTCTTATGACGGTTTTGTGTCCCAGAATGAAAATGAAAAACCTTAATCCGAACCTTTAAAAAAAAATTTTTCAACAAATAATTTTGCTTCGGTACTTGGATTGAAAACCATTGCCGAAGCATTTTTTTTATGCTGAATATAAGCTTCTTCCACTGAATTATTTTTCTTCATCATAGACAGAATATATTCCTGAACCCAGTATTCAAAACGTTTTTCAGCCTGTTGAACCCTTACGCCCTCAAAGCTTCCTGTCTTTTTTTTCAGACTGATAAATTCATCAATGGTATTGTAAACATCACCCAAACCTTCATTATGAAGAGCAGAACCTAATAAAACCGGTACTTTCCATCCTTTTTCTTTAGCCGGAATAAAATCAAGTGCCCTTTTGAGCTCAAGTTTTGTCGTTTTTGCTTTCTGGAGATTGCTTTCTTCAACTTTATTGATGAAAATAATATCTACCATTTCCATGATTCCTCTTTTGATACCCTGTAATTCATCGCCGCCGCCAATAATCTTCAGGAACAGGAATATATCGGTAATATCGGCAACCAGAACCTCAGATTGCCCCACTCCTACGGTTTCTATAAGGATATAATCGTAGCCTGCCGCTTCACAGATCATCATGGTTTCAAAAGTGGTATTGGCAACTCCACCCAAAAAACCGGAACTTGGGGACGGCCGTATGAAAGCATTTTCTTCTTTGGCCAGCTCTTCCATCCGTGTTTTATCACCCAGAATACTTCCTTTATTTATTGCTGAGCTCGGGTCTATCGCTAAAACCGCTACTTTTTTGCCATTAGCAATAGCCAGTCTGCCGAAATTTTCAATAAAAGTGGATTTTCCTGCTCCGGGTACTCCGGTAACCCCTACACGTACTGATTTTCCGGTGAAAGGCATAATTTCTTTCAACAATTCTTCAGCCTGCTGCCTGTGTTCAGCCTTTTTACTCTCAACTAAAGTAATGGCTTTTGCAATCAGGCGTTTGTTACCTGACCGTATTCCTTCTATTAAATCTTCTGTAGAAAATTTCATTGATTCAAAATTAATAATTAAATGTGAATTGTCAATGGGGAAAGTGAATGGTGAATAGTCAATTAGCTGTGTTGTCAATCTTAGAGATCTACTTTTATTGTGAAAATTAATCATGTGAATGGTCAATCCGTTTCACTGTCAATTTTAGAGATGCACTGTATCATGAAGATTTATTAATGTGAATGGTGAATGGTCAATCCGTTTTACTGCCAATTTAAAAATTCACTTGCGAAGCAAAATTCACCATTGACCATTCACTTTCATGTTCATTCTTTCCAGTTTCCAATTTTTATTTCTTCTAAATTAAAACTACATACTGTTTTATCAATCACAGAGGGAATTTCCTACATTTGTTATTATTCAAAAAAAGTAAGAAAACTATGAAAAAAATAATCGCTGTAGCGTCATTTACTGCTGTTTTATTAGCTTCTTGTACTCCAAAAGTTTCAACAGCAACAGCACCTACAGGACCCGCAACATCTACCGCTGAGCAGATTGCCCAAGGAAAAACCATTTTTGAAAATTCATGTGGAAGATGCCATAAACTTCCGGACCCTGCGAAGCATAACGCTGTACAATGGGTAGGAATCATGAATGCAATGGCTCCGAAGGCTAAATTAACCGATGAGCAGCACCAGTGGGTTTACGATTATATTGTTTCTGTGAAAAAATAATATATCATTCACAAAAAAATATTATTATGAAAAAGTTAGTTTTAAGTATGATCTTAGGTTCGGCTTTTATGGTTTCTTGTGGACCTAAAAGTGTGGCTGTAACTGGCCCTAAATACACCTCATCTGAACAACTTGCTCAGGGAAAAACTGTTTTTGAAAATTCGTGTAACAGGTGCCATAAATTACCGGACCCTGCAAAACATGATGATCAGGGATGGATAAAAACCCTAAGCAGAATGGCTCCAAAAGCTAAATTGAGTGACGACCAACATCAAATGGTTTATGACTATCTGATTTCTGTAAATAAAAAATAAGCTTTCCATGGAAAGCTTATTTTTTTAACTCTAATCCGAGTCCCGGTTTTCCGGATAAGATTATTTTCCCGTTTTCTACAAAATTTCCGGTTGCATAATCATTGGAAATAAGATTTGCTCCGTCTAAATCTGTAAAGTCAACAAGCCCCGCTAAAGTACATGCGGCTGAGATCCCTACTGTGGATTCGGTCATACAGCCGATCATGATTTTATAATTTAATGATCTTGCTTTTATTATCATCTCCAGAGCAGGCGTCAAACCTCCGCATTTCATTAGTTTTATATTGATACTCTTATAATACGGAACTAATTTTTCCAGAGAATCAATATTTTGACAATCTTCATCCGCCATCCAGTTGGCAGATCCGTTTTTGTTTAAAACCTGATACTGATTGATTGGCCTTGGCTGTTCCAAATAAGAAAAATCTTTTATTTCCGGGGTTCCCTGAAGCCACAGACAATCTTCAGCAGTAAAACTTGCATTCGAATCCAAAGCGATATTTCTGTTTAGCTGCAAAAGTTTTTCAACATAGGTTTTATCCAGACCTTTACATTTTATCTTGAATTTATTCCAGCTGCTTTGTTCAATTTTCCTGACCTGATTTTCAATTGATCCGACAGATATCGTGATTGAGCTGGCCACTAAATTTTCAGAAGGAAGTGTATTAAGATCAGTAAAGCTTTTGTTTTCAAGCTTTCCGAACAGGTCCCAATATGCACAGTCTAAAGCGGATTGTAAAAAGACATGAAGATTCAAACCCTGTAAAAATTTAAAGAATTTTTTTGGATGAATCATCTTCTGAGCTTCAATTTTTAACTGAATCTCTTTTAATTTTAAAATAAAATCCTGAAGATTAATCTGATAATAATCTATGGCAACACATTCTCCATACCCTTTTTCGTTTTGATAAGATAGTTCTATAAGCAACGCTTCTCTTATATCATAATTCCCGTAAGCAATTGAGAACGTTTCTTTTAATTGAAGAACTTTAATTTCATAATTCAATTTCATCTATTAAAGCTACAAAAAAGGAGACCTATTTCGTCTCCTTCTTCTTTTTAATTTGTTTTTTTATTGGCTTTTTGGGCATTTTTGCTTTGATAAATTTTTCTTTGTTTTTTAAAAAATCGAGCATCGACTGATCGTAAGCAAATTCGACAGCTTCCTTTAACGGATCTAAAGCTTTTCTGTATTCCTTTTTAACTTCAAACCAATGAGATTTGAGGATTAATATTCTGCATTTATCAATTCCTTTGATCTTTAACGCATATTCTATCAGCTTTTGAGCCTCATCCAAATCTTCATTATCCAGAAGACACTTAATATAGTATTTCGGAGTATTGAGATTGGTGATGTCATTTTGCATGGCTTCTTCAAAATAAAGTTTTGCCTTTTCATAATCGATCAATGCTTCACTGTAGATTCTGCCCATTAAACATAAGCTGTCTGCATCTTCAGGATCGTAGGACAGTGCATAGTTCAATGCTTCCAGACAATCCGGCAGGCTATATGGATAATTATCCAAAGCCTCAAAGTAGTATTTATTTTTAGTTAAGGTCATTTTTGTAGTTTTTTAATTCATTTTTCAGCATATTTCTTTGCTTTTTGAAAGATTTATCCTGGTAATTCTTTTTGAAATCTGTTCCGGAAAATGTACGTACCGGACTTCCTCTCTGTACCTGCAGATGGTTGTTCCAGGTTTCCTGCATTCTTTTTTCCAATTGCCGGACCTGCAGTCCCATTACTTTTTCTTTTAGTCTTGTAACGGACAGTTTTTTATTCTCCAACTGTGATCTGGAATCCTGCACGAAAACACTTTGTCCCGTAGGCATATGAGTGGCACGAACGGCAGTGTTTACTTTATTCACATTCTGCCCACCGCTTCCCTGGCTTCTCGTTGTCTGAAACTGAATATCTTTTTCATTAAAGCTTATTTCTTCCAAACCTTCCAGTTCAAAAATTCCGATGAACCAATTGCTTCTTTTATGCAGTTTCCTGAATGTACTTTTCCCGGTCCAGCAGATACTTCCCAACCAATTGCTTAAAAATGCTGAGATGTCTTTTCCTTTTAAAAGCAGGGTTACGGATTTCAATGTCAGGTTTTCATCTCCGCTTTCCCTGTGAATAATTTCGTAGTCTATATTTTCCGTTTTTATTTCCTCAAGAAAAACCTTCAGAACTTTGGCGACTACCCATTGGCATTCCAAAGGCCCTCTTCCTGAGGTGATCTGTATTATTTTGTCCATTTTTTATTTTGGCATTTCACTTAACAGGGGATGACCGACGAGGTCAATTCCTTTTTCCAATAAATGCTTTGCAGCCATTACCGCCCAACATTTATCGCTGGAATGGATGTTTCTGTAAAATGAAAGCAAAAGATCAGGCTTCACCACAGTAAATCCATTGGCTTCAATGGTCTCCAGATCGTTTCTTTCAAAGAAATCGATGGTTATTCTGTGAAACTTTCCGTTTTCCGGCTCAATCGTTTTTTCGTATCTGCGAAAATTTTCTTCGCTTGGCAAATGATCGTACCGGGTCCAGACTTTCTGAAACCCTTCCTGCTGAAGAAGTGTTACAACCTCAGCAATATTTTCTTTCTTTACAAAAACATCAATATCCTTGTGGTCGTGGGCATGCTTGTATTCTGTATGTCCTTTTTCAGACATAAAATGCCATGCCCAGCCTCCTGATAGTATGATTTTATTTTTTAATTTCTCTAAAATTTCAAGTCCGTGACGGATTCTGAATTCCGGCCAGACTTCTTCGTATCTTTTTATGTTATGCGGTGCTCCCATTTTTTTAAGTTTTTGTTGTTGATTATTTGTAAAACCTTATAGGTTTTTGAAACCTATAAGGTTGAAAACTGCTGTTTATCATTGAAAGCAGAATTCTTTCAACTGACAGCTATAAACCAGCAATCCGGTTATTTATCCATTCTCACAATTCTCGGTTGAAAAGTTCCAAGAATATCCACCAGTTCACTTTGAGCATTCATCACTTCATTGATGTCTTTATAAGCCATTGGAGCTTCTTCTGCATTGCCACCCATCAGGATAACATTCTTAAGCTTCAACTCTTTTTTGATGTCATTCTGAGTGAAAAGGTTTCGGCATTCTCCTCTGGAATAAGCTCTTCCCGCTCCATGTGAAGCTGAGTTCAAAGAATCCGGATTTCCTTTTCCGCGAACGATAAAACCTTTCGCAGTCATTGATCCGGGAATCATTCCCAATTCATTTTCATTGGCGGGAGTAGCTCCCTTTCTGTGAACAATCACTTCTTTTCCGTTGTGAATTTCTTTCCATGCAAAATTGTGATGGTTTTCGATTCTTGCTTTTACCCTTCCTCCAACTGCTTTCACCAGTCTCCTGTGAATATCGTCATGGCAGGCTGATGCGTAATCTCCGGCCAGATTCATTGCCGTCCAGTATTCCAGACCGAGATGGGTATTCAGATCCAGCCATGCAAAGTTTTGTGCTTCTTTTGGTAACGGACACTGATCTATCGCAACTCTTGAATAATACTGAGCGATTTCTGCACCCAACCCACGCGATCCGCTGTGGGAGAGGATTCCAAGGTATTTCCCTTTTGGAAGTCCGATCTGTTCATCTTGTTCCGTGATTTCCACTTCACCGAATTCCACAAAATGATTTCCGCCACCTGAAGATCCCATCTGTTTGATTGCTTTTCCTTTTAATCTTCTCAAAACCGGAATCATATCAAATGTATCTCTGTCGAAAATTTCATGATCTACATGAGATTTATGCGTTTCGTACATCCCGAATTTGGTATGTTCAGCCAGTGCTTTTTCATATTTATCTTTAGCACCGTCCAGATATGAAACAGGTGTATCCAGAATACTGAGGCTCATTCTGCAACCGATATCCATTCCGACTCCATAAGGAATCACTGCATTTTCCACGGCGAGAACTCCACCGATCGGAAGACCATAACCGCTGTGTGCATCGGGCATTAAAGCTCCCCGGACTGAAACCGGTAACTTTAAAGCTGTATACAATTGGTTCATTGCTTCCTCTGAAATATTGCTTCCGAAAATCTGAAAAGAAGCGCGTTGGGTATTCAGCATTCTTTTTTCTGTTTTCCTGGATGAAAGCAAGGCTTCTGCAATTTGTCCGAAGGTTAAATCCTTTTCGAAATTCTCCGGATTAAGCATAATTTCCTTTAAAAGAGATTTCACATAATGAATATTTTTAGTTGCAAAATTTCTTTTCATTACTTCCAAAGCAATATTTACACTTTGATTATTCGGATAGCCTAATTTTAATATATCTTTTCCTTTAAGTTTTAAATTTCCCATTGTTTTTATTATTTAGACATTAGATGTGAGAGATTAGAAGTTAAATTTTACACTTCCAAAAAGCACATCAATTTTACCTCAACTATAATTTTAGTTGATTTTTATTAAATGATCATGGAATTGAAAAACTCATGACAGAGATTCTTCATTTCATTCAAATCATTCAAAATGATATTAAAAAGGGATTTCGGGGAAACTGAAGTTTGAAATATTGCGCAATAAAAAACCCGAAATCTCTACGACTTCGGGTTTTGATATTTCATTGTACTGTTATTCTAAGAATGTACCAAAACACGAAGCCTCACCACCGTAAGTGGCAAACCGATTGGAGAATTTTGATCAAATCTGAACATTGCTTCGCTGTTTTTTAAATGGTTAAACTTTATTTTCTGGTGCAAATATATTAATTTTTCTGAAATTCAAAATTTTTTGTTCATAAAATTAAAAAACCTGAATAAAATATTCAGGCTTCTTTCTATTGTTACATATGTTTTGAGATCAATCTTCTGATCCCTGACTATCCATGGTTTCATCCATTCCTTTACTTCCCGATTTATATACTCTTTCCGAATCCAGAAAATATAAATCATTTTTTGCTTTGGCAATGATTCCGTTGTAAACTTCCTCTGACATGCCTTCAGGTGCTTTAGATTCAGCTTGTTTTCTGTATATTTCTATTGCCCCGTTTTTATCAAGAATTGTTTTTGCTCTTTGTGCATCATCAGCGGTATCTGCATACACAATAATGTTGTTTTTACCTATACTCTCTTTTTTGTAGGCTTCTAACATTTCTGTATCGTGAGCAAAGATAAAATCCCAAAAACTTCTTGTTTTTACATCTTCTTCGTAATGATCATCCGGTGATCCGTCTTCGAGCCTTGATTTTGAAACTATAATACTTGCTTTATCAAAACCCTGATTCGTTAAATCTGTTTTAATTTCCTCTGTATTTACAGTAGCAGGAAATACTGAAATTACTGTATAAGCCATAATGAAATTTTTAGCAAATAATGCAAAAACCGTACAGCTTACACTTTACAAATGTTAATTAATTTAAAAACTTTTCTAAAATATCCACGGCACATTTAGGAAGATTGGTTCCGGGTCCAAAAATGAAGTCTGCTCCATTGGCAAATAAAAATTCATAATCCTGTTGTGGAATTACTCCGCCAACAACGATTGTAATATCATCTGCACCAAGCTTTTTCAATTCTTCAACAACTTGCGGAACCAAAGTTTTATGACCTGCAGCTAAGGAAGATACTCCCAGGATGTGGATATCATTTTCTACGGCCTGCTTAGCTACTTCCTCCGGAGTTTGGAATAATGGAGCCACGTCTACGTCAAATCCCATGTCTGCAAACGCTGTTGCCACTACTTTTGCACCTCTGTCGTGGCCATCCTGACCCATTTTGGCGACCATTAATCTTGGGCGGCGCCCTTCCTGTTCTTCAAATTTTTGCGTTAATTGAAGGGCTTTTTCAAAATATTCGTTTTTACCGGCATTCATGGCGTATACTCCAGAAATTGTTTTAATATTTGCTTTATATCTGCCAAAGCTTTCTTCCATGGCATCACTCATTTCTCCTAAAGTCACTCTTCTTCTTGCGGCCTCAATACATAATGCCAACAGGTTTCCTTTTCCTGTTTTTGCAAATTCTCTGATTTCGTTAAGAATTTGCTCAACAGCTTCGGTATTTCTATTTGCTTTTATCGTGTCCAGTCTTTCAATCTGTTTTCTGCGAACTTCGGTATTGTCGATATCAAGGATTTCTATTTCTTCTTGTTTTAATGAAGATTTAAATGAATTGACCCCGATAATGAATTCTTCACTGCTGTCAATTTTTGCCTGCTTTTTGGCTGCTGCTTCTTCAATTCTCATTTTAGGAATTCCGGCTTCAATGGCTTTCGTCATCCCGCCTTCTTTTTCAACCTCATCGATGTATCGCATTGCTTCTTCGATCATTTGCTGGGTAAGGCTTTCAACCAGATGACTTCCACCCATAGGATCCACTACATCGCAGATTCCGCTTTCCTGTTGTAAAATGATCTGTGTATTTCTTGCAATTTTCGCTGAATAATCTGTTGGAAGGGCAATCGCTTCATCCAATGCGTTAGTGTGTAAAGACTGCGTTCCGCCCAATGCTGAAGACAAAGCTTCAATTGCTGTTCTTGTAATATTATTAAAAGGCTCCTGCTCTGTCAAAGACCAGCCGGAAGTCTGAGAATGGGTTCTTAATGCTAAAGATTTTGGATTTTGAGGGTTGAACTGCTTTAAAAGGGTTGCCCAGATATATCTTGCGGCACGCATTTTAGCAATTTCCATAAAATGATTCATTCCGATGGCCCAAAAAAATGAAAGCCTCGGTGCAAAGTCGTCTACATTCATCCCTGCTTTAATCCCTGTTCTCACATATTCCAGTCCGTCTGCCAAAGTATAGGCCATCTCCAAAACGGGAGTTGCTCCTGCTTCCTGCATGTGATATCCTGAGATAGAGATTGAGTTGAATTTGGGGATGTTCTGGGAAGTATATTCAAAGATATCGGCAATGATTTTCATGGAAGGAGCAGGCGGATAAATATATGTATTTCTCACCATGAATTCTTTTAAAATATCATTCTGGATCGTTCCTGAAAGCAATTCCTGCTTTACGCCCTGCTCTTCGGCAGCAACGATATAGAAAGATAAAACGGGAAGCACCGCACCATTCATCGTCATGGAAACGGAGATCTGGTCTAACGGAATTTCATTAAACAGGATCTTCATATCTTCAACGGAATCAATTGCCACTCCTGCTTTTCCGACATCTCCTACTACTCTGGCGTGATCTGAATCATATCCTCTGTGAGTTGCCAAATCAAAGGCTACAGAAAGTCCTTTTTGCCCTGCTGCGAGGTTTCGTCTGTAGAATGCATTGGATTCTTCTGCTGTGGAAAACCCTGCATACTGACGGATCGTCCATGGCTTCTGCACATACATTGTGGAATAAGGACCTCTTAAGTAAGGTGCAATTCCCGGAGAAGTCTGGGTTAGGGATTCATCTTTAACATCCTGATCGGTATAAGATGATTTCAGTTCTAATCCATCCTTTTCAAAACTATAAATTTCACCGTTTTTGGGTGATATATTTACTTCCAGTTTTTTTACAGAAATTGTCTTTCGCATTCCAATGATTTTATCCCGTAAAGTTAATTTTTTTGGATGAAACATGAAACCTCATTAATCTCTTCAAAATATGTTGATTAGCTTAAAAAGAAAGCCGGACAATCGCCCGGCTTTTTCTTATATCATGGATGTTATTTACTTCTTAATTCCCATTTCGTATAATGCAAAAGATAGTAAGTCTGCATTTTCACCGATCACCTGTTCTGTTGATCTTCCTGCACCATGACCTGCATTTTTTTCGATTCTTAAAAGGATCGGATTTTTACAGGTCTGCTTTTCCTGCAGTTCAGCTCCGAATTTGAAAGAGTGAGCCGGAACTACCCTGTCATCATGATCACTTGTAATAATCATCGTTGACGGATAGCATGTTCCTGCCTTCACATTATGCACGGGTGAATAAGATTTCAGGTATTCAAACATTTCTTTGTTGTCTTCCGCAGTTCCGTAGTCGTAAGACCATCCTGCTCCTGCCGTAAATTTGTTGTATCTCAGCATATCCAATACTCCAACTCCCGGGAATGCCACTTTAGCCAGATCAGGACGCATCGTCATGGTAGCTCCTACCAGTAATCCCCCATTTGATCTTCCTGAAAGTGCCATGTATTCTTTTGAGGTATAGCCTTTAGTCTGTAAATATTCTCCGGCTGCAATGAAATCTTCAAAAACATTTTTCTTCTGCATTTTGGTTCCTGCATCATGCCATTTTTTACCATATTCACCACCACCACGGATGTTCGGTACAGCATAAATCCCTCCGTTTTCCATCCATACTGCATTCACTACTGAGAACGCAGGCTGTAAGCTGATATTAAAACCTCCGTAAGAATACAGGATCGTCGGGTTTTTCCCGTCAAGCTTGGTTCCTTTTTTATAATTAATCATCATCGGAATTTTTGTCCCGTCTTTTGAGGTATAAAAAACCTGTTCTGAAATGTAATCTTCAGAGTTAAAATTCACTTTCGGCTTTTGATAGACTTCTGATTTTCCGGTGTCTGCATTAAATTTATAGGTTGTTCCCGGAGTAATATAATTGGTAAATGAGAAATACAGCTCTTTTTCAGTTTCTTTTCCGCCAAAACCGGAAATATTTCCTTTCCCCGGAAGTGAAATTTCCCTGATCAGTTTTCCTTTTTTATCATACTGTTTTACCTGGTCGATGGCATCGATCATATAGGTTGCGAAGAAATAGCCACCACCTGTAGTAATTCCCAGCACGTTTTCGGTTTCAGGAATTACATCTTTCCATCCATCCGGAGAAGGATTTTTGATGCTTGTCTTCACTAAACGCATATTCGGGGCACTTTTATCCGTAAAGATGAAAAGGTCATCCCCTTCTGTATCCACAATGCTTGCATTGATATCAAATCCTTTTACAATCTGTATAAAATCGCCACCGTTTTTCAGGTCTTTTATGTACAGTTCGTTTCCATTGGTAGCATCGGCAGCCGAAATGATAAGGTATCTCTGGTCCTCAGAAACACCGGCTCCAATGTATCTGCGCTGTATTTTATCTCCTCCGAAAATCAGTTTATCTTCCGATTGTTTTGTTCCGAGCTTATGGAAATATACTTTATGTTTATCGGTCATTCCGGAAAGTACGGTCCCTTCTTTCGGTTTGTCATAACTGGAATAATAGAATCCCTGATCTCCCTGCCATGAAATTCCGCTGAACTTTACATCGACCAGTGTTTCATCGATCTGCTTTTTGGTAACAGCATCAAGAATAATGATCTTATTCCAGTCGCTTCCGCCTTCGGAAATAGAATAAGCCGCTAAATTTCCTTTTTTATTGAATGACAGCTGAGAAAGGGAAGTGGTTCCTTTGTCTGAAAATTTATTCGGATCTAAAAATACTTCTGTTGTTTTTGTCTTATTGTTCGTTCTGTACAAGACAGATTGCGCCTGCAGGCCATCATTTTTATAGTAATAGGTATAATCACCTTCTTTAAAGGGAGCTGAAATTTTTTCGTAATTCCAGATATCCCGGAGCTGGTTTTTAATACTTTCTCTGAAAGGGATTTTCGAAAGATAATTCTGGCTGAAGGCGACTTCTTCATCCACCCATTTTTTAGTAGGTGCAGAATCATTTTCCAGGTCTCTGAAAGGGTCTGCCACTGCAGTTCCGAAATAGGTATCAGTCTGTTTGCCTTTTAAAGCTTTAGGATAATTCATTTTTTGAGAATAAAAAGATGCTGAAAACAAAACTCCAGCCGTTAACAAGATAGGTTTAAGATTCATACCGAACGATTTTCTCAAAAATACGTAAAGTATATGAAATAAAAAAAGCCACTGGTTATCAGCGGCTCTGTAATTTATTTAAAAAGTAAATTTATTTATTATTAGGGTGAAATTTTTTAAAATAAAATTCGTGTAGTTTTTCAGCCAATTCTTCGGCACCGCCATTCCAGTAATAGGTATTCTCATCTTTTTTAACCTGATACAGTTTAAATCTCTGGGTAACTGAAATGATTTTATCTGCTTTCTTTACTTCATTTGTAACGGTATTCAGATAATTTTTAAGTTCTTCTGCAGTTACGTTCCCTTCTTTGAATTCCGGATCGGAAATTTTTGACGGTACTTTAAAAGTCACCTCAAAATTGACCCCCGAAACCTTTTGATTCTGATCTGCTTCATGCGGTAGTAATTCAATGTTTTTTACTACATATTTTGCATTTTTAAAATTGTCCAGCACTGCACGAAAGAACAGCTTGGCTTCTGCTTCAGACTGATTTGCCGTTTCTGCAGAAAAAGGGGAAAGAAGATCTTTTGTAAGGAAATCTATTTCTTTGTTGTAGGACTCTTCAGCACGGATCTGATAGACATTATCCTTTCCCAAAAAGGGTTCTAAATAGCTGTTAAGGTTGGTCAATGCCTCGTCATCATATTTTACGAAGGCATTAAAATACAAGTTAAATACTTCCTGCAGCTTTAAGTTGTTATTCTGGGCAGAAATCTTTTGAAACCCCAATAACAGCATTAAAAATAAAATAGCATTGCGTTTCTTCATAACTAACAGTTTTTTTATAGTGTTTAAAAAATTGGACCAAAAAAAAGCCCTTGAAAACATCAAGAGCCGGTATATGATAAACTTTTTTAAAAGTTTTCTTCTTCACCTTTCATTTTTTCTGCATTCTCCGCCATAATTACTGCATCGATCATTTCAGAGATATCTCCGTTCATATAAGCATCAAGGTTATACATGGATTTATTGATTCTGTGATCTGTAACCCTTCCCTGAGGATAGTTGTACGTTTTGATCTTTGCGGAACGGTCTCCCGTAGAAACCATTGTTTTTCTCTGCGCTGCAATATCTCCCTGAACTTCCTGTAGTTTGATGTCGTACAATTTGGCACGAAGCATTTCCATTGCCAATTCCCGGTTAGCCAGCTGGGAACGGGCCTGCTGACAAACGACCACCAATCCTGATGGTTTATGTGTTAACTGAACCTTCGTTTCAACTTTGTTAACGTTCTGTCCTCCTGCACCTCCTGAACGTGAGGTCTGCATTTCAATGTCTGCAGGATTGATCTCCACATCCACTTCTTCTGCTTCGGGTAAAACTGCAATGGTAATAGCAGAGGTATGCACTCTTCCCTGGGATTCGGTTTCAGGAACACGCTGCACACGGTGAACTCCCGACTCGAATTTCATGATTCCGTAAACACCTTCTCCTTCTACTTTCATGATGAGCTCTTTGTATCCTTTTGCGGCTTCATTAGAATCGGTCACTTCATGTTTCCAGCCTTTTGTTTTGAAATACATGGTGTACATTCTGTAGATGTCTTCCACGAAAATGGCAGCTTCATCTCCCCCGGTTCCGGCACGTAATTCTACGATGATGTTTTTATCGTCAGCAGGATCTTTCGGGATCAGTAATACTTTCAGTTCTTCTTCTAACCCGGGAATTTTTTCCTGAGCTTCCATTTTCTCCATTTTCGCTAAATCTACCAGGTCCCTGTCTGAACCGTCAGCGATGATCTCATCAGATTCTTCGATCGTATCTAAAGCACCTTTGTACTGGTCGTAAACTCTAACAATTTTCCCCAAATCACTATATTCTTTATTTAAAGAAGAATATTTTTTTTGGTCTGAAATTACATCAGGCTGTATAATAAGGTCTGCCACCTCATTATATCTTTGTTTTATAGCTTCTAATTTTGGAATTAATGACTTAGACATTGTAGAAATTTTGTGGCTGCAAAGATATGAATTATTAATTCAATTTAAAACTCCTTTAGTTTTCTGATTTAGAAAGTCTTCGGTCTGATAAATATAAAACAATCCCTAAAGCTACGATTCCCAATCCTATGAGGCTTTCTTTGGGATTATGAATAAACGTAAAATACAATATATAAATGCTGAATAGCAGGAAAACCGCCGGAAAAATATAGAATAAATCAGACTTAAAAATTTTCCGCTGTTCTTTTTTAAGAAAGAAAACCGTAGAAACAGACAGGCTTGCAAACAGCTGAAGGATAAATGCTGTGTAAACAAAGATCTCTTTAAAGCTCCCTGTTAAAATAATCAATGTCGCGATCACCGCATGGGCAAAAATCGCCCGCATCGGAATTCCTTTTTTATTATTAACAGATAATGATTTCCAGAAACGGGTTTCTTTAGCAAAAGCCTGTGTAAGTCTTGAACCGACCCATAAATATCCACTGATGGTTGCTACCAATTGCAATGCGATAAAAACATTTACGATTTTCCCGAAGGTATGTCCGAGCATATTATTGGCAGCTTCTCTCATGACGTCTTCTTTTCCTGCGAGCTGATCTACGGGAGCATGTTTCAGCATAATAAAATTGACCAGGATATAGGAAACCGTAACCAATAAAGTTCCTGTAATCAATGCTTTGGGAAGATTTTTCCGGACGTCTTTAATTTCTCCCGCGATGTAGGAGGCAGAATTCCAGCCCGTATAAGAATAGGTAACAAAGACCAAAGAGGTTGCAAATGCGGGAAGCATCACCTCATCTTTCCAGCTGCCGGTAAAACTAAGGCTGTTTCCTGCCTGAGGTTCTGACAGTACTACTCCCACAATGATCAGGATAATGATAAATGCGATTTTTATAAGTGTAAAAAAGTTATGAAACCTCCCTGAAGCTTTTAAACTGAATGATAAAGATATGGCCACTAAAAAGATGGCTGCTATTGCAAAACCGTTTCCGAAAGTAAAATCAAATGCAGAAAGGTATTTTGACATCGCAAGGGCTGCCAGAGCTACCGGTGAGGAAAATCCTATAATTAAAGAAATCCAGCTTACCAGATATCCTAACAGAGGATGATAGGTTTCTTTTAAATAAATAAAATCACCGCCGTTCCCTTTAAAGTGAGAGCCCAGTTCGGCATAACAAAATGCACCTGATAAAGCCAGGATTCCACCAATGATCCAGAGCAGCAAAATACTGTAGGTATTGGTGATATCTACCAACTGAAACCCGAGTGTCGTAAAAATCCCGGTTCCGATCATATTCGAAACGACGATAGCTACCGCGGTTTTCCAGCCGATCTGATGAGAGGCAGTGTTCATTAATCTATTTAAAATAATTCTTTCAAAGATAAAAGCCTGAAATAAAAAAGAGACCATTTTCAGATCTCTTTTTTTTATTTTTTTTTGGATTATTTAATGATCATCTTCTGGATTGCAATCCCTGTCTCAGATTTCAGATGAACCAGATATGTTCCTGCCGGGTAGTTTGCTTTGAGTTCATAAGTCCCGTTTTCATTTTTCAGCCTGAATGAATCCATTTTCTTACCACTCATGTCGTAGATGACAATTTCTCCGTTTTTCACCTTGTGGTAAAGCAGTTTTGCCACACCATTCTGCACGGGGTTATCTGCAATTTGAAGAGATAATCTGTCGGGTGAGTTTTCATCGATTGCAGATAAGCTTCCTGTATAATTTCCGAAAATCCTGAATTCCCCCGGCTGAAGTGTAATCGGAGCCGTAGTGGAACTAATGTTTGAAACGGTATTATCCATCAGGTTTTCCCATTGCCCGATATATGGGAAATACGGAACAATACTTTTAGCTGAAGTATTATAATTGGCTAAAACAACCACATTTTTCACACCTGTAGTAATTGTATTGTCGTACACATAAATCCTTGTAATTAATCCGTCCGGATCATTGGTAAGATTATTTGATTCTACTGTATATGTTTTTGATTTGAATACAGGGTATGTATTTCTGATGCTGATGATTTTTGCCCAGGTATCATATACTGCTTTCCGGTTTGCATCGGTGTCATATCCAAGTGTAAAAGCAACAGGTTTTTCGTCTGTACGACAACCGCTGTTGATAGAACCGTCTGCGCATCTGTTGATACTGAATGCATATCCCAGCTCTCCAAACTGCCAGATCATTTTAGGCCCGGGAATCGTAAAGAACGTTGCTCCGAAAGTCTTCATCCTGTCTAAAGCTGTATTCAGGTCTTTCACACTGTAAGATCCGTTTACGGCTCCATATTCAAGGTTTTTAAACATTAATCTTTCTTCGTCATGGCTTTCTCCGTATCCGACAGCATGCATATTGGTAAAGCCGTGAAGCTCATGATCCATTCGGTCATAATTGCTGTTTTCCTTATAGCCCATTGTGTTTTGATTATATGGCTCCGTTTGTTTATTCCAAAGCATGACTCCTTTCCCTTCTGCAATTCTGTAATTGGCCCATTGCTGCTCTTCCGCATCAGTCCCCAGATGCTCGAAAATCATATATGAGTTGGGATCAATTCCCCATTGTTTGTCTGCATAATATTTCAGGATATCTACTCTGTCCTGCTGATAAGCGTTCGTGCAGTTTTCGTCATTTTCAGAGCAGTTTTGAGTAAACCCTTTTGTTAAATCCCAACGGAATCCGTCAATTTTATATTCCGTAAGCCATTGCTGCAATGTTCTTTCGACGTAATATCTAGTTGAAGGACTTGTATGGTTAAAATCATTGAAAACGTTATAGGAATGTTTCGGAACCTGATTGAAGTATGGGTTATTGGCTGCAACATTTCCATATCCGTCGCCATCAGGATCAACATTCCAGAGTCTTACCAATGGAGATCTTCCGGTAGCATGGTTAAAGGCAACATCCAGAATTACCGCCATCCCGTTTTGGTGGCAGAGGTCTACAAATTCTTTAAATTTTTCCGGAGTTCCATAGGCTTTATCCAATGCATAATGGAAAGATGTATTGTAGCCCCATGAAAGGTTTCCTTCAAATTCCATGATCGGAAGAAGCTCAACGGCATTGATATTTAAGTTCTTTAAATAAGTAATTTTATTGATCAGCGACTGCCAGTTTTTTTCCTGTGTAAAGTCTCTCAGCAGCAATTCATAGACTACAAGGCTTTCTTTATTGGGTCTCTGGAAATTGGTTACCTGCCAGTTATAAGCAGCCTGTCCGGTTTTAAACATTGAGACTTCGAAATCCTGTCCCGCCGGGAAAGCAGGCAGATTCGGATAAGTAGATGCTGAGATCCACTGGTCATCATAAGAAGATAAAATCTGTGGAGAAAAAGGGTCTGCTACTTTTCTCAGATCATTGGTTCTGTATTGGAAAGTGTAGAGTTGTGATGGGGTGAAACCGTTCAATTCAATCCAGTAAAGATCAGGATTTGTAGTATCTCTTTTCATCAGATAGGTATCATTCACCGTCCAGTTGTTGAAGCTTCCGATCACATGAACGAAATCTTTAAAAGGGGCATATAAAGCCAGACCTACTTTTGTATTGTCTGTAGGACTGTAATTAATTCCTTGTCTGATCCAATTGGGAATCGGCTCGGAAACGACATTTCTTGGAATCTGCAGGATAAATTTTGCATTCTTTGAATTTGAGCTTGCATCTGTAGCAATCAGCTCCATATTGGCATCTGCCGTCACGGTGTAGCTGTATGAATACGATGTGGAAGGTGTAGAGGTAGAATTCACAACCGTTCCGTTTGCTTTTAACTGGAATGTAGCATTTACATTGGTTGTTGCGGTAACGTTAATCGAATTTCCTGCAGGTACAGAGGTAAGACTGTTGACTAACGGATTTGTTAAATTTAAATTGAGCACACCCACATTCACGAAAATATCCGGTGATGTCTGGTGGCTTCCTGTCTTATCTTTTAATAAAAATCCGAACCTTCCTATTCCCGTCCTGCTAAAAAATGCAGTCGGCGTAAAAGTCAGCGAATAGGAATCTGTTGTGGAATTATAAGTAAGTTTATTCAGCTCATTGGAATTGTTCCAGCTTCCGTTGGTAGGGCAATCCTGACTGTTATTATAATTGGTATCAAAAGACCATGACCAAATATAAATGGCATTATTGGTAACTCCCCATGCAGATTCATCAATCTGATTTCCGGGTACTGTCAGTGTAATCTGATCCGTCTCGTTAAACGGATTGGGTGTAATGGTATAGTTGATCTGTCCGAAAACACAGACTGCAATAAACAACAATATACCGGAATAAAATTTCTTCATAAAAATCGTTTTTTTTCAAAGTAATACTCTACGAAAGTAATTTATTTTTTGAGAAATTTTAATTTTTTAACAAAAAAAGGTTCACATTAACCTCTTAAAAAACTATGCATTAAAGAATAAAATAATCTCATGTATTTTTTAAGTCTGCATTTTGTCTGATTCAGCATTGAGTTTGTCCGCTTAACCCTATTTCTGATGGTTTTGAATGGATGAGCTTTCTACTTTTGGGGTATAAATTTTAAAACCTCACCACTATGTATCAGAATTCAACAATCCCAGGCCTTCATTTTATCAGAAAATTCCTGATCAGCAGCATCCTGATTTTAATTTTTAATATCGGATTAAATGCCCAGCAAACGAAAAGTTCATTAGGAATTTTAAAACAGATTGACGCAGGTGTACTGAACATCGGCTATACAGAAGCCGGACCTCCTGCCGGAACACCGGTCATTTTACTGCATGGATGGCCTTATGACATTCACAGTTATGAAAATGTTGTCCCATTATTGACAGCAAAAGGTTACAGAGTGATCACTCCTTATTTAAGAGGTTTCGGAACAACCCGTTTTCTGTCTGACAAAACTATGAGAAACGGACAACAATCAGCAGTTGCTCTTGATATTATAGCATTGATGGATGCTTTGAAAATTGATAAAGCGATCATTGGTGGATTTGACTGGGGAGCGAGAACTGCGGATGTGATGGCTGCACTTTGGCCGGAACGCGTGAAAGGGTTGGTTTCCGTGAGCGGATATTTAATTACGAATCTTGAAGCCAATAAAAAGCCTTTACCTCCTGCTGCGGAATCAGGATGGTGGTATCAGTATTATTTTTCAACTGACCGTGGCGAAAAAGGATATAATGATAACAGGTATGAATTCAATAAACTGATCTGGAAAACCGCTTCCCCATCATGGAATTTTGATCAAAAAACCTATGATCAAACGGCTCAATCGTTTAATAATCCTGATCACGTTGCGATTGTCATCCACAATTACCGTTGGAGATTATCTTTAGCAAAAGGGGAAACAAAATATGATGAGCTGGAGAAAAAACTTTCAACCAGACCAGTAATTACCGTTCCTGCAATTACAATTAGCAGTGATTTTGATGGTGCTGCCATTGACGGAAAAGCTTACACTGACAAATTTACAGGAAAGTATTCCCATAAAATTCTAAACGGAATCGGACATAATGTACCTCAGGAAGATCCGAAATTATTTGCTGCTGCCATTATTGAAGTGGACGGATATTCAAAATAATTTCAGGCATTTAATGTATACAACTTTAAACTAATTAATAACATCCTAAATTTTTTAATAATGGAAAATAATCAAACCTTACATTCAGAAAAAGTATTATACACAGGAAAAACTCATACAACGGGTGGTCGTGACGGATTTTCAAAAAGTTCGGATGACAATCTTCAGGTAAAACTTTCAACACCGGGAGGAACGGAACCGGGAACGAATCCTGAACAGCTTTTTGCAGCCGGCTGGTCAGCCTGTTTTATCGGAGCTTTGGGAATTGCTGCAAGAAAAAGAAAAATAAGACTCTCTCCTGAAACGGCTGTAGATGCGGAAGTGGATCTTTGTATGAATGATGATGCTTATTTTTACAGGCACGGCTTTCAATAAGCCTTCCGGGAATCGATCGGGAAACCGCAAAGCTGCTTGCTGAAGAGGCTCATCAAACCTGTCCTTATTCTAAAGCGACAAGAGGAAACATCAATGTAGAAATCAATATTATCTGATCTTTTTCAACGTTATATTATTAAAAGTGACTTGGCGCTGGACAAAGTCCAGCGCCAGGTCTATGTAATTTAAAATGAACTCATATTAAAACAAAAGTCTTGTAAAGGCTTTTGTTAATCAATCAAATAGATGGAAATTAATTTTTAACCACTTTTTTAACAACGGTCTGTCCGTTCTTTAATTTTAGCTCTATAATGTAAATCCCGTTTGGAAGTCCCGGCATATTCACCTGGTTTCCGGAAAGCTGAATTTTAACCTGCTGCCCTACCACATTGACTATATTTACGTTTTCTATGACAGAATCTGTTTTGATGTTTAAAATCCCGTTGGTAGGATTCGGATAAATTCCGACAGGATTCAACTGAAGATTGGAAGTGCCTAATCCTGTAAAATCTTTGATACATCTCACCGATTCACCCTGGCCCCTTGGTGCTCCTGAACCCGGGTTCGCAATGGTAGTTCCTATATAAAAATATTTTCCGCCGGATGATGATGTTGTTGAACTCCAGTAATAGCCTCTTTCCCCTACAAAAGTAAATCCTCCCGTACCTGAACTTCTGTATCCTGCAGCAGGTAATTTCAAATAACTGTTATAAGCTGTAGTGGGATTGCTGATGTTTTCGGCATTTGACAAGCTTTCCCAATCAGTTTGGTTGGGCATTTTCCAGCCCTGTCCTATTGCTTTACAGGGATCTGCTCCGTTAGTAGATGTTACCGCTGTGGCATTACCTGCTTCCCACAGGTCAGTTAATGAATTGGGAGACCACCATGCAGGAGAGCTTCCGATGATATAGGATGTGATTCCTGTTAACCCGTCAGGAGAATTTGTTGCCGGTAAGCCGGTAGTAGATGAAGTTCTTGATTGGTGACCATCATCCCATCTTCCCCACTGGAAAAGATCTCCGTAAGAATCCTGGTCATTCACGGCTGTTGCCACCTGAGAGCTTCCTAAATTCTGCTGAAGCCATATCTTTCCGTCTGCCCCTCTTACCGTAGTATAAGAAACCGGTTGCCCTTTGTAAATAAAACTTACGCAGCCAATATCTCCGGGGTTATTTCCGGGATCTGTATTATTGCATATCTGAGAAGTTCCGGCAATCGAAATTCTTTTAACCCTTGTTCCGTTCTGTGAATAAGCTAAAACCAGATAATGATTTGTTTTATCGATCGCAAGGTCATTATATGTAGCTTCACCATCGGAAATAAAATCCCCTCCGAAGCTCACCCACGTCTGGCTTGAAGGATCTAATCTGTACACTGTATTTCTCCGGAAGTTATCATTTTCAAAACGGCTTGCCACTACATAAGGCTCACCCGTAACTGTTACGGCAATAGCAACCTCCTGAACTGTTCCCGGAGAGAAGTTGGCGTTTCCAACCTGTACCCAGGAAGCTCCGTCGAATTTTTTAACATTTAATTTTTTCCCATTTGCTGTATTGGAAACATAAGAAACATATAAATTATTATTGACATCAATTGCAATATCGGAAGTGTATTGCTCACCTGAAGAAGATGCATCTACAATACTACCACCAACTAGTGTCCAATTGTCTGTGCTTGTTGCTGTAACCGAGTTTTCATATACTTTTACTCCGCCTGCAACATTACAGGTATACACTTTATTATTGGTTCCGATAACCATTTCAGCAAATACAGCACCACCGGAAAACCCGGTATTTCCTACCTGCTCCCAGGTTCCGTTGATATATCTTTTCACCGTTCCCGAATCATAAGAAGCGTAAGTGAACAATACATTTGCCGGAGAAACTGCAGACGCCTGATAATTGACTGGAGCATCCGTAACATTCGGTAATTGTGCCCAGCCTGTTCCTGTAAACTGACGAATCTCCATTCCCGATCCCGGATAACCGACCTGATTGGTATAATAGATATTTCCGGCATTATCTAATGATAATGAATTGAACAATGCAGAACCATTTGTAATCCCTGCGCTACCGCCCAGATAAGTCCAGCTGCTTCCATCGAATTTCTGAACAGAACCTTTGGCTGCGGATACATCATAATAAGAAAGAAAATAATTCCCAGTATTATCCACAACTAAATTATTATTGCTGCTTCCGCCTGCTGAAACCGTCTGTACCCCGCCTACATTTTCCCATTGCTGGGCATAGATATAACTTCCTGCGGCGCAGAGCAACCCAATTCCTACTCCAATATTGCGCATCACAAAATATAAATTTTTGAACATAATTAATATTATTTTTATTTATTCTAAATTTAATTTAATTTTGTGCAAAATTAACGGACTCATATAATCAGCAGTTATCATTTCCAAACTTTTTGTTATCTGATATCCCGTTTTTATTTCAAATTGTATCATGATAATAAAAAATGTCGCATGAAGAATCAATACAATAAAGGGTCATTATTCTCATCGGAAGACATCACCATAACCATGCAGGAGGATATTGTACCCAAAAAGCTTTCAAGAGCGGGGATCGTTGAGGGCCGGGCAAGTTTTAACCTGCTTTTCCTGTTAAGTCCTAATATTCATCTGGAAGCCCAGGATTGCAGGACTAAATTTCAGTTTAAAAAAAATCAGTACATTCTTCATTATTCTTCCGAAGAAACCCGGGCAGAGCTCTGGACTGAAAACCAGGAAATTTTAAAATACCTTCAGATCCGGCTTGATTATCAGTTTATCACCCATTTAATCAATCCCGAATCTAATCCGGAAAGTGCAGAAATCCTGGAAAATATGATCACTAACAACTTTATTTTCCTCCACAAAGAAACCCCACCCTATATGACTGTAGAAATGCATATGATCTTAAAGGAGATTTTAAGTTATTCCAAAAAGGGGGTTATGCAAAAATTATTTATTGAAGCTAAAATCATTAAACTGCTGATTTTAATTTTCGAGCAGTTCAGTGAGAAAAATACGGTTGAAAATACTCCCAGGATTCCAACCATTATTAAAAAATATATTGATGAAAATTATCACAAATCTATTACTGTCGAAGAAATAGCAAAAATAACAGGCATTAATCAGAATATGATCAGAAAAGAGTTTAAAGCCCAGTACCACACCACGATCTCGAATTATATTTCTGAACTGAGAATGCTTAAAGCTAAAAAACTCATCATCAACAAGGATATTCTGATTAAAGAAATCGCCATTGAATGCGGCTATGAATATGTACAGAACTTTACCCGGGCATTCAAGAAAAAATTCGGGGTTTCACCGGAGAAGCTGAGAATTGAATGAAAACAAAAAAACCACTTAAAAAATAAGTGGTTTATATATGTTGTTTTGCTTTGATATTGCTTTTTCAGAATTCAGGTGAAAAAGCAATGACAATCAATTAATGATGTCCGTGACTATCGTGTAAGAAAGGCCCGTGTCCTTTAGGTTCGTTGAAGATCACTTCCACTCCTTTCTGCTCATAAATATTTTTTCTTCTGATATCTTCCGGATCGAAAGGTTTTACTTTCCCGAAATATTCCATCAAACCTTCAGTTAACCACATTGGGATTACTAAACCGAAGAACATGAAGATACACCAGAACCCCACTAAGAACATTGTGAAAAAATAGATCGTCCAAAGGAACTGATAAAACGGCCAAAATGCTGATAACATCATCTTTCTTATAGATTTTAGGCAAAAATAAAACTTTTTTCCTTTTTACACAAAAGATACACGCTCTATTTTTACAATTTATTTTTATTTTAAACTAATTAATGGGCAAGGGCAGCAAAGAAGTCATTCCCTTTATCATCAGTAATGATGAATGCCGGGAAGTCTTTTACTTCGATCTTTCTTACCGCTTCCATTCCTAATTCAGGGAAGTCTACTACTTCAACCGACAGAATATTGTCTTTTGCCAGGATGGCGGCAGGTCCACCGATTGATCCTAAATAGAAACCACCGTATTTATGGCAGGCATTGGTCACATCTTTGGTTCTGTTTCCTTTTGCCAGCATAATCATACTTCCGCCATGGCTTTGGAATTCATCGACATATACATCCATTCTTCCCGCCGTGGTAGGCCCGAAGCTTCCTGATGCCATACCTTTCGGAGTTTTTGCAGGACCGGCATAATAAATCGGGTGATTTTTAAAATATTCCGGCATCGGTTGCCCGCTATCTAAAAGTTCTTTGATCTTTGCGTGGGCAATATCTCTTGCTACAATCAGGGTTCCGTTTAGTTTTAATCTTGTTTTGATCGGATATTTTGAAAGCTCAGCAAGGATTTCAGGCATCGGCTTATTCAGGTTGATTTCTACAGCTTCTTCTAAATGAGGAGGTGTTGCAGGTAAAAATTTCTGTGGATTTTCTTCCAGTTGCTCAAGGAAAATTCCTTCTTTCGTTATTTTTCCTTTGATATTTCTGTCTGCAGAGCATGAAACACCCATCCCGACCGGGCAAGAAGCCGCGTGGCGTGGAAGTCTGATCACTCTTACATCATGGGTCAAATATTTTCCTCCAAACTGAGCTCCGATGGCGCTTTCCTGGCAAATCTTCTGAACTCTGGCTTCCCATTCGAGATCTCTGAAAGCCTGTCCGCCTTCATTTCCTTCTGTCGGAAGATTGTCATAATATTTTGCAGAAGCTTTTTTTACAGCAGCCAGATTCGCTTCGGCAGATGTTCCACCGATCACCAATGCCAGGTGATAAGGCGGGCAGGCAGCCGTTCCAAGATCTGAAATTTTCTCTTTGATAAATTCTTCAAGAGACTTTTCGTTCAATAAAGATTTTGTCTTCTGGTAAAGGAAAGTTTTGTTGGCAGAACCGCCACCTTTCGTTAAAAATAAAAATTCGTAAGAATCTCCTTTTTTAGCATACAGATCGATCTGTGCAGGAAGGTTTGATCCGGAATTTTTTTCATCAAACATCGTCAAAGGAACTACCTGGGAATATCTCAGATTCCTTTTCTGATACGTATTGTAAATTCCTTTGCTTAGATATTCACCATCATCAACTCCGGTATATACATTTTCCCCTTTTTTACCCATCACAATGGCTGTTCCTGTATCCTGACATGAAGGTAAAGCTCCTTCTGCCGCAACAGCTGCATTCTGCAGTAAATTATAGGCTACGAATCTGTCATTATCTGTCGCTTCAGGATCGTCAATAATTCTTTTAAGACTTGCTAGGTGAGAGGAACGAAGCATAAAAGAAACATCTGCCATGGCTTCTTCAGCCAACAGTTCCAATCCTTTCGGATCTACGGTTAAAATTTCTCTGTCTCCTAATTTTTCAATTTTTACATAGTCTGATGTAAGCTTTTTATACACCGTATCATCTTTCTGAATCGGATACGGATCCTGATATCTAAATTCCATTCAAATTTTTCTTTGTGCAAAAATAAGGCTTACGTAAAAAGCATGAGTAAAATCAGTCATTTAGATTGATATTTATAATGATTATAAATTGTGAGAGTTTTCATTATTAAGTAACTTTATAAATCATAAAAATGAAAATTTCAATCCAATGAATTACAGAATAGAAAAAGATACGATGGGCGAGGTTCAGGTACCTGCTGATAAATTCTGGGGTGCCCAGACTGAGCGTTCAAGAAATAATTTTAAAATCGGCCCTGAAGGTTCAATGCCCCATGAAATTATCGAAGCTTTTGCTTATCTGAAGAAAGCTGCTGCTTATGCCAACACGGATCTGGGAGTTCTTCCCGCAGAAAAAAGGGATATGATCGCTAAAGTCTGTGATGAAATCCTGGAGGGAAAATTAAATGACCAGTTTCCTTTAGTGATCTGGCAAACAGGCTCAGGAACCCAATCGAATATGAATGTGAATGAAGTGGTTTCAAACAGGGCTCATGTAAATAACGGCGGAACTTTAGGAGACCAATCTGAGATACATCCGAATGATGATGTGAATAAATCTCAGTCATCGAATGACACCTATCCAACAGCCATGCACATTGCAGCCTATAAAAAAGTGGTGGAAGCAACGATTCCTGCGGTTGAAAAACTAAAAGGAACATTAGCCGAAAAATCAAATGCATTCAAAGATATCGTTAAAATCGGGAGAACTCATTTAATGGATGCTACTCCTCTGACTTTAGGACAGGAATTTTCAGGATATGTAGCGCAACTGGAGTTCGGATTAAGAGCTTTAAAGAATACTCTTCCCCATCTTTCCGAGCTTGCTTTGGGCGGAACTGCAGTAGGAACCGGATTGAACACTCCACAAGGATATGATGTGAAAGTTGCAGAATATATTGCAAAATTTACAAACCTTCCTTTTGTAACGGCTGAAAATAAATTTGAAGCGCTGGCAGCCCATGATGCAATTGTAGAATCTCATGGAGCATTGAAGCAGTTAGCCGTTTCATTATTTAAAATTGCCCAGGACATCAGATTACTGGCTTCAGGACCGCGTTCCGGAATCGGAGAAATTCATATTCCGGAGAATGAACCCGGATCTTCCATTATGCCCGGGAAAGTAAATCCTACTCAAAATGAAGCATTGACCATGGTTTGCGCCCAGGTTTTAGGGAATGACACCACAATTTCTTTTGCAGGAACCCAGGGAAATTATGAGCTGAATGTTTTCAAACCGGTCATGGCCTATAATTTCTTACAGTCTACTCAGTTAATTGCAGATGCCTGTATTTCATTCAATGATCATTGTGCGGTAGGTATTGAGCCTAATCATGAGAGAATTAAAGAGCTGGTTGACAAATCTTTAATGCTCGTAACGGCCTTAAACACTCATATCGGTTATGAAAATGCCGCTAAAATTGCCAAAACTGCCCATAAAAACGGTACAACTTTAAAGGAAGAGGCTGTAAATCTCGGACTTTTAACGGCTGAACAGTTTGATGAGTGGGTAAAACTGGAAGATATGGTAGGAAGTTTAAAATAGAAATGATTTTTTATTAATAGATTAAATGTTAGAAAGCCTCAGAAATTCTGGGGTTTTCTAATTTATTTAAATCACTGAATTACAATTTTTAATTAAAATTATTTTTCATAACTTGGTGATTAATTACAAACTAAAACAAAATATCATGAAAAATCTAAAGAAAATCAACAGAGAAAATTTAAAGCAGGTACTGGGAGGACACACGTGTCCGGCAAACACTTATCATGTTACTTATAACGGTTATCATGCCTGTTGTCTCCAAATTCCAAGCGAAAATCCGTGTACTTCCACAAAATGTCTGGTTCCTATAGAAATGTGTGATCCTGATGTTAATTAAATTCCTAAATAAATAGTTGATAAAATCACAAAAGGCCGGAAGTATTTTCCGGCCTTTTATACAATTTATATATGAAGGTTACATGTTTTTTACCACCAAAGTCCCACTCCGAAAACTAAAGCCTTGTCATTTTCAAAGTTTCCGTCTTTAAAGAAATTTCCGAAATCTTTTTTCACGAAAACGCTGAAATCATCATAGGAAACTGTGAACTGTCCGCCATAAATAAAAGGGCTTACCTGATAATTTCCTCTGTCTCTCTGGCTGATTCCGTCACCTTTTATGATATTATTCGTTGACATTTTCACACCGCCATAAACATTGGCTTCTACTTTAAATCCTTTGTTGTAATCTCTGTACTGGATATCCATTCCGACATTTTTTATTCTGGAAAAATTGTACTGCAGGCCCAAAGGAACCACGATGTATCCTGTTCTCAGCTTACTTTTACTTAAATGCTTGTCAAAATTGGCCAGATAAACGTCTGAATTTGCATCTTTTGCAACAAACATATTATTATCAATATTCAGGGTTCGCCAGGAAAAACCGATTCCGGAAATCAATCCCCATGGACTCGTTCTGCTGAATTGATAATTGAATTTAAGTCCAAATTCAAAATTTCCGGCATACCCTAAGTTTTTATCCAGGCTATTATCAGCTTTACTGTTTGTAAGATTCATGATTCCGTATGAAATATATCCGTCAAGGCTTTTAGTGGGTCTGAATTTCTTAAGAAGCTTTTCTTTTAATTCTTCGTTGGAAGTCACATCTGAACTAAGAAGCGAATATCTTACCTGTTTTTGAATCACTGTATCAAGATCAAATCCCAAGGCTTCAATTCTCTGATCAATTTTTTCAGAAAAACGGTCGGCAACGATTGATTTTTGCTTGTCAAATTCTGTTTTATCAAGGTTTTTAGCCTGAAGGGTGAGCAATTCCGCTTCCATCAGCTTTTTTTCTTCCTGAATAATCGCATCAATTTTACGTGCATATTCATCTACTTTTTCCTTTACAATAGGGCTTACCTCAGTATCTTCTTTTGACTGCAGGTTCAATCCCAGTGATTTTCTTTGTGAATAAGCTGATGTGGATAAAAGGCACACCAATCCCAGCATGATAATTTTCTTGATCATATTATTAATTTTTTATTGTTAAAAGTTTAATTATTTTTCGTTCAGATCTATCGTTGCAACGTTGCTTTCTTTCGTTTTTTCAATAACATCTTTATGCTCTACTGAAAAAAGCAGTGTGGAAGGATCTACATATTTTTTCTTCTTTACCGGAATCTTTGAAGAATCCGACTGAGCAATGATTTTTTCGGCAGGAATTTGAGGAATATCCGGAACAATCACCGATGCGGTTTCCTTTTTTGAAAGCTTCTGACCTTGTTCTGCCAGGATTTTTTCAGTGGAAACTTTATTTATAATTTTAGCCGGAGCTTCTGTATTTTCCTGAATGATCTCCTGCTTTTGATCTGCATAAACAGGTTTGGATTCTTTATCTGAACTTTCCGGAATATCTTTTTGAGGGACTTTAATATAGGTTTCCGCCACTTTAGGTTCCTGGATATTTTCTTTTTCAGAATTAAAAAACAAGGCAAACCCTAAAGAAAAGGCAAGTACAATACATGCTGCAGCCAAAACCCAGCTCATACGGAATTTTGATCGGGTATTCCCGGTATGCAGTTCAATCTCAGACCAGAGATCTCTTGAAGGAGCAATCTCTCTTTCTTCAATCTGTCTTTTTATCTGATGTTCTAAATTATCTTTGAATGTGCTCATTTCTCATTGTTTTTTGTTGTTGAAGATAAAGTACTCTTAGCTTCTCTTTTGCCCGAAACAGCTGGGTCTTACTCACCGAAGTTGAAATCTGCAGGGCTTCGGAAATTTCCTGATGAGAATAGCCTTCCAAAACATACAGGTTAAAAACCATCCTGTACGCATCCGGAAGCTGGTCCAGTAGTTCCTGGGCATTGAAATCAAAAACGGCTTCTTCTTCCTGAACCTCAATTATAAAAGCGGGATTGATATCATCTATATAAAAAACGGTTTTATGGCTTTTTATAAAATTGAGGCATTCATTAACAACAATTCTTCTTGCCCAGCCTTCAAGATTTCCTTCACCACGAAAGCTTTCAATGTGTTTAAAGATTTTGCAGAAAGCTTTGATCACACAATCTTCCGCCTGATACAAATCACTGATATAGCTTTTCCCTACGCTCAGAAATTTCTTAACGTTCTGCTCATAGAAAACCTTCTGAGCAACCGGATCTTGTTTTTTAAGACGGCTCAGTAGATCTTCTTTTTTATTTCCGAACAAAAGTTTCATTCTCAATCTGTTTCTATTGTAAAGACAACAAAAGTTTAAAAAGGTTACACAAAAAAATATTTTTTTTATTAAAAAGATAATTTTATACTAAAAAAGACAGAAATATATTCTGCCTTTATATTTATCCTGAAAATTCATCAAGCATATTGCGGGTAGGAACAAAGAAAAGCGTTCCCGTCATCGCCGTGCTGAAATCTAAAATGCGGTCATAATTTCCGGGCGGATCTCCAATAAACATATTGGTCAGCATCTTTTTTACCGTTGTAAATGTACTTGCATAGGCAATGAAATAGGTTCCGAATTCATTGGTTGAAGGATTTCCGAAAGGCATGTTATCCCTTACAATTTTTAATTCTTCTCCGTTTTCACCTTCAATATTAGCTAAAGCAATATGTGAATTGGAAGGCTTCACCTCATCAGACATTTCAATATCATTTTCTTTTGACCTTCCGATCACTTTCTCCTGCTCATCGGTTGAAAGCCCTTTCCACGCATCCATATTGTGAAGGTATTTCTGAACAAAAAGATAGCTTCCGCCTGTATATTCTTTATCTTCATCCCCGATCTTTGCAAAATAATCCCTGTCGCTTCCGTGAGGATTTTCAGTACCGTCTACAAATCCTAAAATAGAGCGGGCATCCCAGTATTTAAATCCGTGAACTTCTAAAATACTTTCGGCTACGGAACTGATCAGCTTTGAGATTTCAATTGCCATATCAAAAATCAGGCTTTTATTATCTGCTCTCAAATGAAAATGCAGATCTCCGGGTGTCGCTATGGCTGTATGTTTTATTCCTTTGATCTCTTCAAATTCAGCCAGTTCTTTTGGTAACGGCTTTGGAAGCTCCAGTTTTTTCCAGGCTTCATATCCGATTCCCATCACACAACTGACCCTGCTGTCCGGAAACCGGTTAAAAGCAGAATTATTAAGGTTCAAAACCAAGGCACAAAGTTGTTGGAAAATAAATTTCACCTGAGGATCATCTTTAAATTTCCACACCATAAAAATGGTATTGGTATTCGGATAATCTGTAACGTTTTGAGATTCTATGCTCATGAATTAGTTTTTAACCTGATTTAATCCGCTAAAGAAACCTGATCCGCAAAATACTGTTCCAGATCTTTCAATGTTTCAGGGTTGGTCTGAATATCTTTGACCATTGTTCCTTTATTCACCAACACGATTCTGTTGCATACTTCTGTTGTATGGGAAAGGTCATGGCTCGAAATAAGAAATGTCACGCCATCCTGTTTTGATAATTCCTTGATTAAATTTTTCAGTTTAATCTGGGTTGACGGGTCAAGGTTGGCAAAAGGCTCATCCAGAATAATAATATCAGGATTTCCGATCATTGCTCCTACGATTCCTACTTTCTTCTGATTTCCTTTTGACAGGTCACGAACATATTTTCCCGCATTCAGGATTTCACCGTTAAACAAATCATGGAAAGGTTTCAGAAACTCATCTACGGAAGCTTTATTCTGGCCTCTCAGCTCACCGATAAAATAGAAATATTCTTCCGGTGTGAGATAGCCGATCAGAAATGTATCGTCCACAAAAGCGGAAACTTTGCTTTTCCAGGCTTCAGATTCATTGACTTTAATCCCATCAATGCTCACATATCCCGTGGTAGCCTGAATCAGATCAAGCATCAGGCTGAAAAGAGTGGTCTTCCCGGCTCCATTATTTCCTACCAGCCCGAAGGTTTCCCCTTTCGGGATTTCAAGGCTTTCGATATTAAGAACTGTAGCTTTTCCGTATGTTTTGGATAAATTATGTATCGTAATCATTGTATTAATCTTTTGATTTGAATGCATCTAATGTGCTGTATTTTTCTCTTTTATATTGCTTCACAATAGTGTCGAAGATCTTTTCTCTGATCAAAAAGCCTATTAAGCCCAGAATGGCAATACTTACCACACCTGCCGTCATTCCGAAAAAATATTTTGTCAGCCCGAAAACTACCATAGGTAAAAACATTTTCGGAATCAGCAACAACAAAGCTTTAAAATTAAAACTGGTTTTCTGTCCTATTCTTTTTTCTTTGGAATTCAAATCGATCTGCATTTTATTAAAAGCCCCTGACCACAGCGTAAACTGAGAATTTACCCCGATATTATACAATCCTGCAGCAAAGAAAGTAATATACATTTCCCAACCGAAATAGACATAAAATAAAGCAATAATCATAGAAACCGCCGTAACGATATTCATCAGCCACCATTTTGCTTTAAGATATTCTTTATACGGAACATTCAGGGTCATCATTAAAGGGTAATAAGAGCTATCGAATGCGGGAACCCGCTGCCCAAACATAAACTGAAAACCACCCGTCACAAACAATCCCATAAACATCATCATCGTCGGTGTTTTATAAATCGGTGACGTAAACATCAGTAATCCATAGAAAAGAAACATAAAGCTTCCGAGCAAAATACCTTTTGTCACTTTGTTTCTGCGCAACAATTTTATATCATTGTTGATGAAGCTTCCAATCGCTCCGTATTTATTTAAGAAAGCAATATTTTCAGTCTTTCCAACTTCTTTTTTGGCTTCCAGACCCTGATCAAGATAGAATTCTTTACGGATATATTTGAAACAGATCCACCATAATCCTGCAAACAGAATAACCGGCAGCACCACCAGATAGGGTTTACTGTAAAAAGCATAAAAAAACGATTCCGAATAAGATAATAGCGGTATAATTTTATAATACGTCAGAGCTCCCAATACGGTAATAACACAGCCTATAGCAATAACAACCGCTTCTTTGCCATTAAAAAGTATATTGATGAAATTATTGAGATAGAACAGCAATGAAATGCCGATCAGCCATGATAAAATTCCCACAAAACCATATCCGTTAAACATACAGATAATGGAAAATGTAATCAAAAAGAAGGAATTCAGCCAACTGAAAGCCGATAAAAAGGTTTTCGACAGCATGTAGTTGATCAGCGTTTTCTTAGGAATATTCAGCGTAAGGAAGGGCTTGATATTCTGTGTAGGCATTTCCTGCCAGATATATTTGCAGATCAGGTCTACAGCCCAGGCAGCAAGAATAAATCTTGAAACAAGTTTTAACGGATCTTCTCCGGGCATTTCTTCTCTTACATAGAAAAAAGCCAGAAACGCACCGCCGACCAAACACCCTGTAAAATAAAGAATTCCCATAAAACGGAAAATCTTCATGGCAAGATTGATTCCTACAGAAGAACCACGGAAAAAACTTTTGATTTCCAGTCTCAGGAATTTTAAAAACATAATCTATTTTTTTACATTAGTAAATATAATGCAAAATATGTTACAAAATTTTAACCGATAAGCTCTTTTGCTTGTGCCAAAGCCGCTTCGGTGATTTTACTTCCGGAAAGCAACTGGGCAATTTCATTGAGCTTTTCTTCAGCGTTTAATGTGATGATTGTGGATTGGGTTTTACCTGAAACGTCTTCTTTTACCACCTTATAATTGTTATTTCCTTTTGCCGCTACCTGAGCAAGATGAGAGATCACAATAAGCTGCATATCTTCTGACATTTCACGCATCAGGTTTCCGATTTCTTCGGCGACTTTTCCTGAAACCCCGGTATCGATTTCGTCTAAAATAAGGGTAGGAAGCTCATCGCTTTCAGCAATGATTTTCTTTACAGCCAGCATTACTCTTGACCTTTCTCCTCCGGAAATGGCTGTCTGGATCGGTTTTAAAGGAAAACCTGAATTGGCCTGGAATAAAAGCTGTATATTTTCTTTCCCGAATGGGTTAAATTCCGGAGTTGTTTGTAGCTCAATATCTACTTTCGCTTTTTCAAGGCCCAGTTTTTTAAGCAATCCTTCTGCTTTTTTTATGAAAACAGGAATGCTTTTTCCCCTGTTCGTAGAAAGCTTTTCAGAGAGTGACTGAAGTGTTTTTTCTTTTTGGGAAATATTTTCTGTGATCTCGGCAATATTAGATTCAAGCTCTGAAGCGTCTTTCTGCTCTCCGGCCAGCTGATCCCTGATTTCTTTTAATTCCGTAATATCTGAAACATTATGCTTTAGCAAAAGAGCATTGATCCGGTTGTTCAGCTCAGATAATAGCTCTAAGTTTTCAGGATTAATTTCAATTTTTTCCGCTTCATTTTCAAGCTCGGAAATAATATCTTTCAGCTCAACGAAAGATTCTTCCAGTCTCTGATCAAGCTCTGAAAAGCTGCCTGAAACCTCTGAAATTTTTGAAAGCTTATTTTTAGCTTCGTTAAAGAAAGACAGAATTCCGATTTCCTCCTGATGAAACCTTGACAAAATCTGGCTCAGGTTTTCAGAGATCATTCCTGCATTTTCCTGAATAGAAAGCTGGTTCTGCAGTTCTTCATAGTCTACATCATCCAGGTGCAGTTCTTCCAGCTCACTCAATAAAAATAATTTATAATCACTTTCTTTATTGTTTTCGGAAAGCTGGATCTGAAGTTTTTTAAGCTGGGTTTTCAGGCTCTGAAATTCTGAAAACTCGTATTGGTATTCTTCTATGATCTGTTTGTTTTCAGAAAGTCCGTCAATAATTTTAAACTGGTATTCTGACGTAAAGAGATTTGAAGTTTCAAACTGGGAATGGATATCGATAAGCTGGGAAGACAGTTCTTTTAAAACATCCAGTGTTACCGGAACATCGTTTATAAAAGCTCTTGATTTTCCTGATGGCAGGATTTCTCTTCGGATAATTGTCTGATGCTCATAATCCAGGTCATTTTCAATAAAGAATTTTTTGAACCGGTTATTTAAAGCAAATTCTGTTTCTACAATACTTTTTTCTTCGGCATTTGAGATCGATTTTGCATCTGCCCTTTCGCCTAAAATAAGCCTGAGAGCTCCTAAAATAATAGACTTTCCCGCTCCGGTCTCACCGGTAATTACCTGCAGACCATTATGAAGCGATACATCAAGCGTATCAATTAAGGCGAAATTTTTAATGTAGATTCTCGAGAGCATGGATCAATAGCTGATTACTTTAGTACTGCAAATATAGAACTTTAGAAGTCAGAATTCAATAGCAGGAAAATTAAGCTTTTTCTATTTCCATTTGCTCCATTTGGACTCACTGTTTTTCGGGGACAAAACCATTAGAAGCTGTCTGAGGTCATTCATGACAAGCCCCCCGTTATTATTTGAATCGAAAATACTGAAAATTTCACTGCTTTTATTATCCATAAAAAGGTTGAAGTAATAATTCTGCTGGAATGAGTTTTCATACATTTTCAGCTGCATCAGAGCGTCAAAAATAATTTTCTTTCCGGCAGACTGATCCTGATTAAATAAATTATCCAATCCCGCTCTGTGATATGTATAAAATGTAGAACGCAATTGCGCCATATTTGGATTTAAAATCTCCCCGATTAAGATCATTCTGCTTCTCGGCTCATTGAGCGGAGCCCAACCTTCATATCCTCTGTTTTGTGAATTCTGGGCAATCTGCTGTGCTTTTGAAAACCACTGTGTTCCTCCCATAGACTGGAAGCTGTCGGCATCATATCCCAATATCAGATAAACATAGTAGCTGATTACATCAATTAAATTTTTTCCTGAAAACTGTCGCTCATTAAAGATCAGGTTTTCATTTTCAACATATTCAAATCCGAATCTCTGATCCTGAAGATTGATCAAAGGAGATTCATAAGTGGTATTATAGACAGGACGAACAGCCTGAACAACGATGGTTCCTTTGTATTTATTTCCGTCTTTTTCAGAGATCACAATTGCAAAATTCGATTTGATCTTTTCAAAATTCTGAAGTTTTTTCCCTGTCCAGCTTGTATTATTGATGAAATCTTTAAGACTTTTTTCCAAAGCTTTGTAGGCCTGCTGATTGCTTCCGCCCAGCTGTTGTGAGTTGACCTGAACCGTTGCCAACAATTCCTGTGAAAAGCTAAGGGTATATATAAAAAGCAGTAAGAATAAGCTTATCGTTTTTTTCATTATCTATTAAAAATTGAGAACGGAAATTTATTAAATTTATTTTAAAAGCTGGTGCTCAACAAAATCGAGAATATCTTTTGCCACTTCATCTTTAGATTTCAGGTTAAATTCTTTTTTCCCGGTTTTGGTGAATATCCTGATTTTATTGGTGTCATTTTTAAATCCTGCACCTTCATCGCGGAGAGAATTCAGAACGATCATATCCAGGTTTTTCTTTTCGAGCTTGGCTTTTGCATTTTCTTCTTCATTTTGTGTTTCCAGGGCAAATCCTACTAAAAACTGATGTGTTTTTTTCTCACCCATTGTTTTAAGGATATCCGGATTTTTAACAAGTTCTATTGTCAGCTGATCATCATTTTTTTTGATTTTCTCCTTCGCAATTTCTTTGGGAGCATAATCTGCAACGGCAGCACTCGCGATGCCTATATCTATTTTATCATAAAACTGAAATACTTTCGCCAACATTTCTTTTGCAGAAGTAATTCTATGTAAATCAATATTTTCACCATGAACGGTTTGGGAGCTCGGCCCGGAAATCAGGATCACTTTCGCGCCTCTTTTTGCTGCTTCTTCGGCTAATGAGAAGCCCATTTTACCGGAAGAATGATTTCCTATAAACCTCACCGGATCAAGGGCTTCATAGGTAGGACCGGCTGTAATTAAAACGGTTTTCCCTTTCAGGGTTTTCTTCTGATCCTGATTTGTGAAAAAAGTTTCAACCGATTTTAAAATGGTTTCGGGTTCTGCCATTCTTCCCTGTCCGATCAGTCCGCTTGCAAGCTCCCCGTTTTCAGCAGGAATAATAAAGTGGCCGAAATCTTCAGCCAGCTCCAGGTTTTGTTTTGTAGTCGGATGCTGATACATATCCAGATCCATCGCAGGAGCAATAAAAACAGGGCATTTTGCTGACATATAGGTTGCCAGTACAAGATTATCACACATGCCATGCGTCATTTTAGCTAATGTATTGGCCGTGCATGGAGCAACAATCATTACATCGGCCCATAATGCTAATTCTACATGACTGTTCCAGGTTCCGTTATCACCATAAAAATCTGTATAGACAGGATTTTTGGATAAGGTGGAAATGCTTAGCTTCGTTACAAAATGCTCTGCATCGGGAGTCATTATTATCTGTACTTCCGCACCTTTTTTCACAAAATCCCTGATCAGAAAATGAATTTTATAGGCAGCAATTCCTCCAGAAATCGCAATGAGAATTTTTTTCCCGGAAAGGCTCATCTAGTTTTAATTTTTTAAAATACTAAATTACTTATTTTTTCTCACAAAAGAGGAGATGAAACAACAAAGGTCATAAAGAATTGATTCCTTTATGACCCTTGTCTATATAAAAAACACAAATGATTTTTATTTTCTTTCTTCAGTTTTTCTGAAGTAAATATCTTCATTCAACCATTCTTCGATCGCAATAGAAGTTGGTTTCGGAAGTTTTTCGTAATGTTTAGAGATTTCTATCTGCTCTCTGTTTTCGAAAACTTCTTCTAAGGTAGAATTGTGAACGGCAAACTCGTCTAATTTGTTGTGCAATTCAGTACGAATTTCTGCGTTGATCTGCTCTGCTCTCTTTCCCATGATAACAATAGCTTCATAGATTGAGGCTACTTTATCTTCAATCTTATCTTTATCGTAAGTAATGGTATTTACTTCTGCTTTTGTATCTTTTACGCTCATTTTGAGAAAATTATTTATTTATAAGATGGCAAATTTACGAATTATCTTTGAATTTTGAAAGTCGCTGCCGGAGGAGGTGTCTGTAACGCAGCACTATCCCTCTGGATCTGCATTGCTTTCTTTTCTACATCTACCTGATCTTTGATCTGCTGCTCGGTTTTATTTTTTTCTGCCAGCTTATCGGCTTCTTTCTTTTGTCTTGCTGTGAAAACAGCCATTCTTGCTTCTGTCTGTTTTTTAACGACTGCAAAATCTTTCTTTTCTTTCTCCAGCTTCTCTCTTATGTCTACTGCAGTTTTAGAATATTCGGTATTAGGAAGTTCTTTTTCTACCTGTCTGGTAAATGCCAAAGCACTTTCTATACGTTCTTCTTTAAGATCATAAACGGAATTCTGTGCCAATAAATGACGAGATTTCATGATATAATCATAGATTTTCGGACGAAGCTTGGTACTTGGAAAATCATCCAATACATTTTCTAACGCCACATTAGCCGATTTATAATTACCCATTTTGAAATACTGCCTTGCATTTTCATAAGCTTTAAATTCTAGCTTATAAGACAATTCATCAATAAGCTGGCTGATGTTCTTAGATCTTTCGGAATTAGGGTAGTTATTCAGGAAATCCTGTAATTCGTTAACGGCAAGCTCTGTACTCGACTGATCCAGGTTATAATCCATAGATCCTTCGTAGTAACATAAGGCAGACATATAAGCCGCTTCTTCCGCTCTCGGATCTTTTGGAAAGCTTACTGCAAAGTTTTTAAACTGATGTCCTGCCAATTTATAGTTTTTATCATAATAGTTGGCATAGGCAGTATTGAACCCTACATTCGGGAAATCATCTGTACCTGCAACCAAATTGGCAAGCCTGTCATAAAGAGCTAACGCATTTTTCCATTTTTTCTTAGCAAAATTTTCGTTGGCTGCTTTTAGGATAAAGTTTTTATCAGCACTCTTCATTGCTTTTTCCTGCTGGCTCACACATGATGAAAGTACAGCTAGCGCAAAAAGACCTAAAATATATTTTTTCATATAAAAATTCAACAGTTCCCGGGAAATCCCCATCTATTAATTTGCAAAAATATAACTTTTTTGCCAATACATTTTTTTTTATGATTATTTAACGTAATTTTAGTCTGCAGCGTATCCCAAAATTGCAAAAACACTGAGTAAGAGATTCATTCTTACTTTTTTTTCGGCTTCTTTGGTATACGTTTCCTCATTTTTACTCGGAACATATAATTCATAAAAGTTTTTATTACGGATTACAAATAAGGTAGAGCCAATAATGGTTGTAAGGATGTCTTCAGGTTTTGGGGTAAAGGTAAAGACTCCGGAAGCCACGCCTTTTTTAATCACATCATCAAGTTTCTTCACAAACAGCTGGTAAAAATCCAGAAGCTCACCTTTTAAATTATCGGTATGTCTGAGTTCCTGAGTAACAAACCCATGAAAGTAATTGTATTTAAACAGCTGGGAAACAATATATTTAATGATTTCTTTCAACTGCATTTCAGGTTTCCCGTCTTTAATCGTATCTGCAAATTCAGAAAAGTTCTCTCTCGTTTTCAATACTCTGTACTGATAAAGATAAGACATCATTTTTTCTTTAGATCCGAAATAATAGGAGATCATGGCTACATTGATATTGGCTTTGGAACAGATGTCTCTTACCGAAGTTCCTTCGTATCCTTTTTTTGCAATCAATTCTTCCGCAATATCCAGAATATGGATCTGCTTTTCTGTAAATTTTTTTCTCATGGAGTGTCGCTTTCAGTAAAGTTAAGAAATTTTTAACACAATTATAAACGTTTGTTTAAGAATTTTACATTAATTCTAATTAATAGTATTTTTGACAATGGATTATTTTGATTTTCACCACCATAAAAAAAATATCTCCTACGGAATCTATAATGTAGATACAGAAGATATCCCGCCAAATTTCCTATACTCTGTTGGCATCCACCCAAAGGATATCCGGACAGATCATATTGATAATCAATTAAATTGGTTAAAATCCAATATCTCTGAAGATTGTTTTGCAATCGGAGAATGCGGCCTGGATTCATTAGTTTCCACTGATCAAAAAATACAGGAAGATGTTTTTTTAAGACAGATTGAAATTTCCAATGAAGTGAAAAAGCCTTTAATTATTCATTGTGTAAGAAAATTCTATGAGGTAATTTCTTTCAGGAAAAAAGCGGAACAAGCTATGATTATTCATGGTTTTAACAAGAAGCAAAATATTGCTGAAGACCTGCTGAGAAATAATTTTTATCTGAGTTTTGGGAAAGCTGTTTTGTATAATTTATCTTTGCAGAATATTTTAAAAACAGTTCCTTCAGATAAATTCTTTTTAGAGACTGATAATGATGATTTTACGATTAAAGAATTGTATCAGAAAGTCTCGGAAATAAAAGGAATTTCTTTGGAACAGCTTAATAAACAAATTTTAGAAAATTTAGAGACGATAAAAAATGGATAAATACTGGTTGGAAAGAACGGAGCTCCTGATTAAGGAAGATGGAATTGACAGATTGAATAAAGCTTCTGTTCTGGTTGTCGGTTTAGGTGGTGTAGGTTCTTTTGCGGCAGAGTTTCTGGCCAGAGCCGGAGTAGGAAATATGACGATTGTAGATGGCGACACGGTAGATATTACGAATATTAACAGACAGCTTCCTGCATTACATTCCACGGTAGGAAAACATAAGGTAGAAGTCGTAGCTGAAAGGCTTTTAGATATAAATCCCAATCTTAATTTAATCAAAATCAATGAGTTTTTAAATCCGGAGCGCATGAATAAGGTTCTGGATGAGGGGAAATTTGATTATATCCTTGACTGCATCGATAGCGTAACTCCAAAACTTAAATTATTAATTGCTGCAAAAAGGAAAAAAATAAAAGTGGTAAGCTCAATGGGCGCCGGAGGAAAATCTGACCCAAGTAAGGTGATGGTAAGGGATATCAGTAAATCTCAAAACTGCTTTTTAGCAAAACAGGTAAGAAAAAGACTTAAAAAAGAGAAGATCAATAAAGGCATCAGATGTGTATTTTCTAATGAGCTGCAAAGTGAAGACAGCCTGAAAATGACTGACGGAACCAATTACAAGAGATCATTCTACGGAACGATAAGTTATATTCCTGCTATTTTCGGTCTTTATGCTGCTGCTGAAGTGATTAATTATTTAGTGAAAAAAGATTCAAAAAGTATTTCAACTCTGTAAAAATTAGGATGATCATATTAAATGGAGTCAAAAGATTGATAAAAATATAAACTATATTTACGTTCTGTAAATGAATAATTTCAAATATTCCAAAGAAGAAAAACTCAAAAAAAACAATGAGATAACTTTACTTTTTGAAAAGGGTAAATGGCGGACCTGCGGACATTTGAGAATTATCATCCTTAAAAATAAACCGACTCTTCCTGTAGAAAGTACCAAGTTTGGAGTTTCAGTATCTAAACGGTATTTTAAAAAGGCTGTACACAGAAACAGGATCAAAAGATTATTACGGGAGTGTTTCCGGCTTAATAAGGATTTATTTAGAGAGGCTTTTGGGGATAAAACGATCGCGATGTTGTTTTGGGTTTCTCCTGAAATGCCTGCGAAATTTCAGGATGTGGAGACTGAGTTTATTAAGCTTTGCCAGGCTCAGAAGAAACCTTAGGACTTTAAAACTGAAGATCATTGACCATAAATTTCTCAGATTAACACAAATGATTTTAAGAGTATTCTCTTTCGGTGAGTTTTTTTAACTTAATTAAAATTAAATCAAAGAAAGTTAAAAACATTAGTGTTTTGATATTGCTCGCAGATTTTGCGGATTTGGCAGATGATGTGATTACTTTTTCTCTTTCTACCACAGTTTTTAATTCTATTAAAATTATTTTTGTTTGGGAATTGCTGTAACTGACACAAACTTCGGGAGAAGAAATTTCAGAAAAATCTTTGTCTATTTTTTGTAACTTTAAGGAAACAATAAATCTGAAAATTAATATGTTAGACCATGTTCCTTATCTTCCCTATATTCTGAGTGCATTTATCGGCATTGGCCTGGCTGCTGCATCGGGTTTCAGGGTATTCCTTCCGATGTTTGCCGTAAGTTTAGCTTCTTATCTTCACTGGATTCCTATGAATGAGCAGTTTGAATGGCTTGCAGGACTTCCGACTCTTATTACAACAGGTATTGCAACAATCGCTGAAATTTTAGCCTATTATATTCCTTTTATCGATCATCTTCTGGATACTCTTTGTGTGCCGATGGCTACTGTTGCCGGATCGATACTATTTGCCAGTCAGTTTGCTGATTTAGGAACTTTTCCACAGTGGGCATTGGCTTTAATTGCCGGTGGAGGTACTGCTGCAACCATAAGCTCAGGATTTGCAGGAATACGGGCCGCTTCCACAGCAACAACAGGCGGGCTTGGGAATTCTGTTGTAGGAACTACTGAAACTGCCGGAGCAGGAATCATGTCGGTTTTAGCCATGGCTCTACCTGTAGTGGCAGCAATCTGTGCGATTGTCTTAGTAATACTCGTTTGGGTTTTGGGGCGAAAAGCATGGAGAAAACTGAGACGAAGTAAAGATGTTGTCTCATAATTGAAATTTTACTCTTTAGCTTTTAAAAACTATATTATAAAAACCTGGGCGGCTGAAAATATATTTTCAGCCGCCCAGATTTTTATTTTACCTTCTTCATATAATTTCCAAAAACAATTCCCAGAGGCCCTAATATTGGAAACAGAATAAGCACAAGATAAGATAGAATGCCTGATTTATTTTTAAACAATGTCGAAATCGCTACAATATACAGCACAGCAACTGCCATGACCATAAATAAAATTTCAAACGGAGTAATTACAAGTAGGTTCATACAAAAGTCTAGTTTTTACCGCGAACATCTTTAATTTCCTGAACTTTCTTTTCAAAATAGTCTTTCTTTTCAGGATGTTTATTGATTAATATTTCGAAAGCTTTTATCGCTTTGGTATATAATTTTTGTTCAAAATACAGATTGGCAAGCGTTTCAGTCATCAGATGTGAAATATCATCTGTTTTCTCTTTTACTACAAAACTGCTTTCTTCTTTCAACTGGGAAATCTTTGGATTGTTCTCGATGAAAGAATCAATAACTTTAGTTTTGTTCTCCGTTTTTGGTTTTTCATTTTCTTCCGTACGGTCGATCTTCAGCCAGTTCTGCCATGTATTGATAAATCCTGGTACATTGCTGTCGGCAGGCTGGGTGACATTTGTTTCCGTTGGAATTTGAGGCTCTTCTATTTCTTCTTCACCAAGTTCTTCTTCTGTTTTATTCTCTTTAAGATTCCATTTTGAAATATCGGATCCAAAGAAGGAAACATTCAATATCGGAGCTTGTTCGTCACTTTTTTTATCAGTGGTATCCGGTTCACGATGATCTTCTGCAGGTTCTTTGTCAGCTGTTTCAATTACTTCTGACTGAACCTCAGTCGGTATTTTTCCTGCTTCCGGTAAAATTTCTTCTTTTGGAGTCTGTTCGGGAGTAATCTCTGTTTTCAACTGAGGAGTTTCGGCAGGTTTATTAATCAATGAATCCGGAACGTGGGACTCAAAACTCATCGGTTTCCATGAAGATTTAATTTCGGTAACAGGTTCTGGTTTGGGTTCTTCAGAAGCTTCTGTCTCAGGTAATTCCGGTTGTGTTATTTCCTCTTCTTTTATGTCGGCCTTAGAATTTTCTTCTTCTATTTTCTCATCAGCCGGTGCAGCATGGAAATGTTGGGTTTCAGCAAAATTGATGTCATGGCCTACAACTTCAGGTTCTTCTTTTGTTTTTTCAACAGACTGCTCCTTAGCAGCCTTCATTTTTTTCTCAACTTCTTCAATCAGGCGGCGCATTTCATCTTCATGCTTGTTGAAATTAGGCTGAACTTCGGGTTGAGCCTGCTCTTCAATATTTCCTGATTGAATTTTAACATCCGGCATAAATGAATCCATCCCATGAAAACTCAGCTCAGCACTGTCATCAACCAAATCTTTTTCTTCAGTCGAAGAAATCTCATTTTTATCAATGATCTCTTCAGGAGTAAATTCTGTAGCAGCCTGATCTTCATCTGCTTTAATATCTTCAGCAACCTCTTCTATTTCTTTCGTTCCTTCAACCGGATCAAGAGACTGAATATTTACTTCAGGCACAAAAGATTCCGTTTCATGAAAACTCACATTTTCCGAAGCTTTTATTTCTTCTTTTTCCTCTTTTGCTGAATTTTCTTCTTCATTTACAATAATTTCAGGGGTAAAATCAGATCCGTCATTTACTTCCTCCACATTTGAAAATATTTCCGCTTGATTGTTTTCTTCCTCTTTAACAGGTTCTTTCACCTCTGTTTTTTGAGTAACCAGGGTTCCTGATTCCAACGTAGATTCAAGGTCTATTTTCTCTGTATTTTCTTCATCAAGGAAATTTTCTTCACCTTCAAACAGAATTCTGTTTCTTTCTCCTTTTACATAAACAGGCTTGGTTTCCGGAGGAGGAGTTGGTAAAGGAAATGAAAATACTATTTTATTTTCTGTCCCGTTCTCCCGCTTATCTTCTCTTTTTAAAGGAAAGCTTTGGGTCTGATAAACGTATTTGGTTGCCCTTTCCGTGCTCTCAGCCGGTTTTTCACTACTGATTTCAGGTTTTGGCTTTTGTTGAATTTTACCGTTAATCAGCTGATAAAGAATTTTTTTATCGGTAGTATAAGCTGCCGTAATAGAAAGCTCTTTCTGATAGTTTTCTTTATCAAAAAGATGAATTCCATACAGATGCAGCGCTCTGATATTTTGAATATAGGGAAAAGAATTAATTTCCTCTTTCAAAAGACTTAAGTCTTCTGACTGAATATTTTTCGGATTTTTTAATAATTCTAAAACTCTAGTATTCATCATCTTACCAATTCGCTACAATATCGTTAAATATCTTATTAATAATTCTCTCGTTTACAATCTTCACCTGGGAAGCTTCTATATCACTTTGTGACAGGCTGCTGTTGAATACAGCCTCATCAGAATAAGTTCTGTCAAAACTAATATCAGGATGGATTTTGTTCTCATAATGCACTTTAACCGTGATGGTTAATTTATTCTGGGATTCCTGTACTACTCCACCTGTTGTGGTCGTTTGTGTATTGGAACTGATGGTAGTAGGTGTAATGGAGTAGTCTGTAATTTCACCTTCTATCAGAATATCCGGATTTTCTTTAGTTCCTTTCAAAGTTGTTCTCTGTAAGAAACGGTTCTGAATATCCGTTGAAAACTGCTGGGACAAGGTAGGATTTACCAAAGCCGCATTGTTCGGGAACTCGTTGATCTGTACTGTTTTTTCATCTTTCAGGGATGAACCTGTAAAACTGTAGCAGGAGTTGAGCATTCCTAAACAAAGGAATAATAAACCGATCAGCGCCGATTTTTTAATGGTGATATTTTTGATTTTAAAATTCATTTTTTATTCCGATTTCTTTTATTTCGTCGTATTCGATCTGCTGAATGGCATCTTCAAAAGCAAAATAATGGGTTGTATAAAAATAAGGCATTGTGATCAGAATTCCAATACCGCAAAGAAGTATTCCAAGCTGGGAAAGAAAACTTACCACAATGGCAAATAAGAAAATAGACAGCAAATTGTTTTTTGTCATTATCCTGGACATTTTCCAAAGAACTTTCAGGTCATAAATCTTTTTCAGTGAGATCAGTCCCGGAATATAAAAACCTATTAAAGCGACAATTAAAAAAGCAATCACAATAATAAATATATAAGGTACGAAAAATATCATAAAGGCCGGTGAAGGATTATCTCCACCCGCTATTGCTGCAAAAGGGATAACAAAAATCATAGGAATGTAAATCGCAAATACAGCCGCAAAAATGATTAATTGGATGACAAAATAGGGTACAAAATCATCAAAATTAAAAATATCCCCTACACTGGCAGGCTCCCCCTTATTTACTTTTCTGCAGTATTTATAAAAGTTTCCCATTGCTAAAAAGCCACAGAAAGGGATGATCGACATGATCATGCAAAAGAGGTAAGCTATTAAAAAATTACCGAAGTCTTTTTTTAATAGCTCTAATCCTTTAGTAAGATATTCATTGAGTTTAAAATCGATTGATTTTGCTTTAATATTCATAAATTTTAGTCTTCCAGGTTATATTGTTTTATTTTTCTGTATAAAGTTCTTTGTGAAATTCCCAGCTCATCGGCAGCTTTGTTCCTGCGTCCTCTATGCTTCTCCAATGCTTTGATAATCAAATCTTTTTCGTTGTTTTGAAGTGATAAAGATTCCGGTCTGTCCTCTTCTATTTCAATATCCTCGATATCTTCATAGCTTTCATCCGGGTTGGAAATGATGGTTGGCGTCTGAACCTGGTTATTATTGTCCTCAAAATACAATAAAGAGTTCGGAGCTGCATTCTGCTGTGGTTCCTGAGTATATATCCTGTTGATCAGATTTTTCTCCTGATTGCTTAATTCTGCAGTTCCACGGTTTTTTATGAGTTCTGATGTTAACGATTTTAAATCATTGATATCATTTCTCATATCGAAGAGAATTTTATACATGATTTCTCTTTCATTCCCGAAATCGCTTTGTTTCTGAGCATTCGGAGTGTTGACTACCATTGGTAAATGGGTCTCCATAGGAATGTATTCTGCAAGCTTTTCAACGGTGACGTTTCTGTTTCTTTCAACAACGGTCATCTGCTCCACCAGATTTCTCAGCTGACGCACATTTCCGGGGAATGTATAATTTTCTATGTAATGGACGGCTCCGGGCTCCAATTCCAGTTCGGGCATTCTGTATTTTTCAGCAAAATCTATGGCAAATTTCCTGAACAGTAAATGGATATCCCCTTTTCTTTCTCTCAAAGGCGGCATATCGATCTGTACGGTATTCAAACGATAATACAAATCTTCACGGAATCTGTTATCCTGAATCGCCTTCATCATATTCACATTGGTGGCAGCAACGATTCTTACATTGGTTTTCTGTACCTGTGAAGAACCTACTTTCATAAATTCACCGCTTTCCAGCACTCTTAATAAACGTACCTGTGTCTGCAAAGGAAGTTCCCCCACCTCATCTAAGAAGATTGTTCCGCCATCTGCCACTTCAAAATATCCTTTTCTGGTAGCCGTTGCTCCTGTAAAAGCCCCTTTTTCATGACCGAATAACTCAGAATCAATGGTTCCTTCAGGAATCGCTCCACAGTTAACGACAATATAGGGCTGATGTTTTCTTCTGGATTCAGAATGAATAATTTTCGGGATAAATTCTTTTCCTACCCCACTTTCTCCTATTACCAATACGGAAATATCCGTAGGTGCCACCTGAATTGATTTTTCCAGGGCACGGTTTAAGGCCGGGAAATTCCCGATGATACCAAAGCGGTTTTTTATATTTTGTAACTCGACACTCATAAGTAAAATTTAGATTATTGATTTTGACCATCTACAGTTCTTATCTGTTTTTCTGTAGATTTTGTTAATTTGAAATAATGAATATTAACTTTTGTTTGATATTCATGTGATTTAATTCTAACTTTTTAAATCTAAATAATCTTTATTTCTGATTTTTGAAACTTTACTTTTAAAATATATATCCCCGGCAAAGCTGTATTTTTTGCCTTGTCTTTCAAAATTTTTTAAAACTATATCGTATTTTTCAGTCTTAGGGTAGCTTTCCCCGGATTTGTCATTAGGAGAACCGGTTTTACGCTGTGTCTCAGAAAAAACTTTTCCTATTGCATCAGTAGCTTTTTGTTTCTGATTTAAGGTACAGTAGGGTTCGGATTTTTTGCCGGCTGAAAATACCAGCGACTGGTGACAGTGCTGAGAACCCAGAAATTTACTGTATACTTCACACAACCTTTTGCAATCGTCACTTTCTACAGTTCCGTTGTTGGCGTGTGCTGAAATATTGTTGTAAATGATTACCAATAAAATACCAAGGCAATATTTCTGAAATTTCTCCATTGTCTGTTTATAGTTTATTATTGATAATAATCGGTTCTAATATAAATATCTCTCTGAGAGAAAATTTAGTTCATTGTATGTTCTACTTTTCTCCCTAAAAGTGTGCCTTGCGTGTTATCATAAACAAAAACATCCACAATGTCACCTATTTTCTGCCCTTCCTGCTGGTCAAAGACACAAACTGCATTCTGGGAATTTCTTCCTTTCCACTGATTTTTATTCTTTTTGGAGATTCCTTCAATCAAAACCTGATGTATTCTTCCTACATAAGATTTCATACGGTTTCTGGATAGTTCCCCCTGAAGCGCAATCACCTCAGCCAGACGTCTTTGCTTAACATCTGCAGGAATATTATCTTCCATTTTTTTATGAGCAGGAGTTCCCGGTCTTTCCGAATAAGCGAACATATAACCGTAGTCATATTCCACCTCTTTCATCAGACTCAACGTATCCTGATGATCTTCTTCTGTTTCGTTACAGAAGCCCACAATCATATCCTGAGAAAAAGCAATTTCCGGAACAATCTCCTTAGCTTTTTTAATTAAATCCAGATATTCTTCGCGGGTATGCTGTCTGTTCATCGCCTGTAACATATTATTGCTCCCGCTTTGAACGGGAAGATGAACATATTTACAGATGTTATCATGTTTCGCCATCGTTCTGAATACATCCAGGCTCATATCCTGAGGATTGGATGTAGAGAATCTGATTCTCATTCCGGGAACAGCTTTAGCCACCTGATCAAGCAGCTGTGAAAAATCAACAGCAGTTGCTTTCTGCATTTCTGATGCTTTTGCAAAATCTTTTTTAGGCCCGCCACCATACCAAAGGTAAGAGTCTACGTTTTGCCCTAACAAGGTAATTTCTTTATAACCACTGTTCCAAAGATCTTTACACTCTTCAATAATGGAATGCGGATCACGGCTTCTTTCCCTTCCTCTTGTGAAAGGAACAACACAGAAGGTGCACATATTATCACATCCTCTTGTAATGGTAACGAAAGCTGTAACTCCGTTTCCACCTAAACGTACAGGATTGATGTCTGCGTAAGTCTCTTCTTTTGAAAGAATTACATTGATCGCATCTCTTCCGTCTTCTGTTTCTTTTAAAAGATTGGGTAAATCTCTGTAAGCATCCGGACCTACCACTAAATCAACCAATTGCTCTTCTTCCAGGAATTTGGTTTTCAGTCTTTCCGCCATGCACCCCAAAACACCTACCGTCATGTTCGGCCTTTCTTTTTTAAGGTTTTTAAACTGGGAAAGACGCATTCTTACAGTCTGCTCAGCTTTTTCACGGATTGAGCATGTATTTAACAGAATAAGGTCGGCTTCTTCTACTTTCAAAGTAGTATTGTAACCTTGTTCATTAAGGATAGAGGCAACGATTTCAGAATCGGAGAAATTCATCTGACAGCCATAGCTTTCTAAAAACAGCTTTTTAGAATTGCCGGCTTTCTCAGCAATAGCAAAGGCTTCTCCTTGTTTGGTTTCGTCTATATATTTTTCTTGCACGATAATCTGTTTAAGGTTCGAGGGTTAAAGTTCAAGGTTTTCGACTTTGAATTTTAAACGCTGAACTTTTGAATTAATTTGCAAAGATACAAAATCTTGTGACAGAATGGCAGGGTTATCTTTCGTAAAAATTTATTGAAAAATTCAAAGGAAATGCAATTCTCTGTTTAATGGGAATGTTTGAATATAATGCAGGTTTCCATTTTTTCTTTAATCTGGAAAGTGTTCTCATAAAATCTATATTAAAACTCTTATTATCTATTGCCGGATAGATTCTCGGACTAACGATAGCCCCTTCTTCGTTGATGTAAAATTCCAGGTTAACATCGCCATTAATATGATAGTCTGAAAATATTGCCATGAAATTGTCATGAAACTCTTTATTAAAAACTTTGTCACCTCCGGGAAATTGAGCCAGCATTATAAAATTATATGCATTATAATTTTCCCTATAATTACTCATCACATCTTTCGGGTACAATATAAATTCTGTAATGGCCCCAATTTTTCCACCCTTCACTTCCGCCGGTTTCCAATGGGTCAGGTTTTTAAGAATATTCATCGACAAATCGTAAGCACATTTATTTTTTGCAATATGTACCGTATCATTATCTTTTATTATCTTAACAACAGCGTCTCTGGTTATCATAATTCTTGGCTGATAAATTTCTTTAGAATCACATTCCTGGAATTTATTAGTAATGAGATATTCGTGAACTTCTTTATAAAAATTAACAATCCCACCTTCATAAAAATCCTGTTTTTTAGGATATTCATCCAAAACCTGAGATTTAAAAAGGGAGACAAAAACAAAACACAACAGAATAATATTTTTTTTAATCATGAGCAAAATGGTATTGAGATAAATTATAAGTCGGCGGCGATAGATGAAAAACTCATTTTCAGTTTCATTTCAGATGGTATGGGTTTTCCATTGCATGTTGCGGGAGTCCAGTTTTTTTTAATTCTTCTCACCACATATTGCATGTCATCAAAGAATACCTCGCTGTTTAACACCTTTGGGAATCCCTCCGTATCAATCACTTTTCCGGTTGCATCAATCGTTAAAGTAAATGTAAAATCCCCGGTCAATGTATAAAAATCCGAATTAAGAAAAGTATACATATATTTTTTAAGAGTTTCTTTATAAGCTGCGGCTCCGCCTTCAAAACTGGCTGCCGTGAAATTATTACAGTTTTTGGCGGCAACCTGTAAAAACGGTTCTTTGATGTCTATCTTAAGGAGGTTTTTATTATTTTCTATAATAAATGAATCGTCCCTATCTTCAAGGTCCTGTGCAAACGAAAAATTAGCTGCAAAAAAACCTATAAAAAGCAATATTGTTTTCATGAGTGTATGCTTTATGTAATTATGAAACAAAATTACATCAAAAAGAAAAAAACTTCGCACAAAAAATGCAAAGTTTAATGATTATCTGATTGAGAAATCCGTAAGAATCTCTTTAATTTTTGTTACAGCAATCCTTTAATATGCTTATAATTAGTTTTGACAGTTTCCAGCACTTCATCCATTTTACCGCCTAACATCAGGTGAGCCATAGACTTTGTCATTCCCAACACCTGATCAAAATCAATTTTAGGAGGCAGGGCAAGGGCATTCGGATTGGTGAAAATATTCAACAGATAAGGGCCATTATGATTAAGACATTCTGTAATTGCATCAGCAACTTCTTCCGGCTTATGCACATTCTTTCCGGGATATCCCATCGCCTGGGCTACCATGGCAAAATCCGGATTAATCATATCTGTTTCATTGTCGGGCATTCCGCCTACTTCCATTTCCAGTTTTACCATTCCCAGTGTTCTGTTATTAAAGACAATCAGCTTTACAGGAAGTTGATATTGAAAAATGGTTGCCATATCTCCCAACAGCATGGAAAGTCCACCATCCCCACACATTGCGATGACCTGACGCCCCGGATATGCTAATGACGCACCAATAGCCATCGGCATTGCGTTCGCCATAGAACCGTGATTAAATGAACCTAACATTTTACGTTCCCCGGTTCCGGTGATAAATCTTGCTCCCCAGACACAACACATCCCGGTATCTACCGTGAAAATAGCATCCTTCTTTGCAATTTTATCCAATGTATGTGCAACATACTCCGGCTGGATTGCATTTTCTTTTCCGAAATCTTTTACATAAGCTAATTGCTGTTCCTTTACTTTTTCGTAAAACTCCAATTGCTGATTCAAAAAATGTACATCGGTCTTTTCTTTAAGAAGTGGTAGCAGAGCTTTGATTGTTTCTTTCACATCTCCGGTAAGCCCCAGTTCTAATTTTGCCCTCCGTCCTAGTCTTTCAGGGCTTTCATCAATCTGAACGATCTTATTTTTTACCGGGATAAATTTCTCGTAGGGAAAATCTGTTCCCAGAAGAATGACCAGATCTGCTTCGTGCATGGAATGATAGGCTGAAGGAAACCCTAAAAGCCCCGTTAATCCTACTTCATTCGTATTATTTGGCTGAAGAGCCATTTTCCCACGGAATGAATATCCTACAGGAGCTTTTAGATATTTTGACAGCTGAACGACTTCTGCATTGGCTTCACTTGCTCCGATTCCTCCATAAATGGTTACTTTTTCACTTTCGTTGATAAGATCTGCCAGTTGTTTTAATTCATCATCTGAAGGACGGATAACCGGATTGGTTTTAAATATCCGGGCAGAGGTGCTCGCTACTTCAGCATCCAGCTCGGAAACATCTCCCGGAAGACCGATTACAGCAACTCCTTTTTTAGATATTGCATGCTGAATGGCAGTTTGAAGAATTCTCTGCACCTGTTCAGGCCTTGTGATCATTTGATTATAATAGCTGCAGTCATCAAATAATTTAATGGTATTTGTTTCCTGAAAATAGTCCATTCCCATTTCATTACTCGGGATGGTGGAAGCAATTACCAGCATGGGAACATGGGAACGATGAGCTTCATATACTCCATTGATCAGGTGCACATGGCCGGGACCGCAACTTCCGGCACATACAGCAAAACCATCCAGCTCGGCTTCTGCGGCGGCGGCGTATGCCCCTACTTCTTCATGCCTTACATGAATCCATTCTATACTGCTTTTTTTAACGGCAATATTCAGATGGTTAAGACTATCACCGGTAAGTGCATATATTCTTTTTACATTTGCTTTTTCGAGCATTTCAACAATCTGCTCTGCTATATTTTTAGCCATAATTAATATTTTTTTGGTCGTTATCTGATATCTGAATTAGAGAAAGAGTTTGTAAAATCAGGTGGTACTTGTATAAAAATATTCATACTTCTATCAAATTTAATTAATAATTCAAGATTTTTGGCCCGCCACAAGATTAAAATTTTATTATATCTGGATTCTCAACATAAAAAAAGACCCTGCATCGCTGCAGGGTCTCCTGTTTATTTTAGGGTTAAATAACCTATCTTGTATTAGTATATGATTGGGAACTGGTAAGAAAAGCCCTGCCATCATGATCCGGTATATCTCTTGAAAAACTTAGCCCCACAGAAACATTCTGTTTTTGATTACCCACAAAATGTTTTTTCATTCTTCCAAGATCTCTTTTGACTTCTCTTTCGAACGATTTGTCAAAAAGTTCCGGTGAAAGCTTTACATCTGAAATTTTTCCGTTTTCATCTATATTAAAATTCAACTTAAAATCTCCGTTTACCTGGAATGTATTTCCCGTATACTGTAAGTTATCGGATAAATCAGTATTGAATTTTTGTTGTCCTCCAGCATAAACCGTTTCCAATTGATTTTTATCAGAAGTAACTTTTACATATGTCTGTGAAAAAGATAATGCAAAAACCGAAATAGCTATGATTGAAAATATTTTTTTCATAAAATTAATATTTGGTTTTATAAAGTTACTGTTTTTAATAAATCTTACAATATCTCAATCTGATTTCTCAATAAATCTTCAAACTCATCTCTTTTACGGATTAAGTGAGCTTTTCCGTCTAAAAATAAAACCTCTGCAGGCTTCAATCTTGAATTGAAGTTTGAGCTCATCTCAAAACCGTAAGCTCCTGCATTATGGAAAGCCAGAATATCACCTTCTCTTACTTCATTCAATTTTCTATCCCAGGCAAAAGTATCAGTTTCACAGATATTTCCTACGACCGTATAAATTCTTTCTGCTCCTTTCGGGTTGGATAAGTTTTCGATAACATGGTAAGAATCATAAAACATCGGACGGATCAGGTGATTAAATCCTGAATTTACTCCAACAAAAACAGTTGCTGTCGTCTGCTTGATTACATTGGCTTTCACTAATAAATAGCCGCTTTTTCCTACCAAAAATTTTCCGGGCTCAAACCATAATTCAAATTTTTTGCCTGTTGATTTAGAAAACTCGGAAATAACCTTCTCTACTTTCTTTCCTAATGTTTTTACATCCGTTTCTTCTTCATTATCCTGGTAAGGAATCTTGAAACCGCTTCCCATATCCAGATATTTCAGATTAGGGAAGTGCTCTGAAAGCTCAAGCATAATATCCAAAGCCTGTAGGAAAACTTCAGGATCTTTGATCTCACTTCCGGTATGCATATGAAGCCCTTCAACATTCAGGTTGGTGCTTTTCATTACTCTTTCGATATGACGAACCTGATGAATTGAAATACCAAACTTGCTATCGATATGACCTGTGGAAATTTTATAGTTTCCGCCTGCGAAAATATGCGGATTGATTCTTACAAGAATCGGATATGTATTTCCGTATTTGTTCCCAAACTGCTCCAGGATAGAAATATTATCAATATTAATATGAACTCCATGCTGCATTGCTTCTTCAATTTCAGCCAGATCCACACAATTCGGAGTGAATAATATTTTCTCTTTTGGAAATCCTGCCTTTAACCCAAGTTTTACTTCATTAATTGATACACAATCCAAAGAAGCTCCCAGATTCTTGACGTATTTTAAGATATTTATGTTGGTTAATGCTTTAGCAGCATAAAAGAACTTCGTGTGTTTTAAAAAAGAAGATGTAAGTTTCTCGTATTGAGTTTTAATAGATTCAGCGTCGTAAACATACACCGGCGTGCCATATTCATTGGCAATTTGTAGCAATTCTTTTGAATTCATAATTTCATTTTAACATAAAAAATGGCAGATTCTTCCAAAAAGAGTCTGCCACTATAATTATTTTTATGCAAGACAACTCTTTTAAATATTCCAAACCTTAGAGAACTTAACAGCTCCCTTTTTACCAGTTTTAATTTGTTTAAAATTTTGCATTGCTTCTTTTTATTTTTTGCAAAAATACTATTTATTTTTCATTTTTATATGAATTTCATAAGTACTTTTAATCCAGCTTTGTTATTTTAAGGTCTGTAAAATGGCCCAATGTACCTGGCCCGATCCACAATCCTATGCTTCCCCGCTGATTTCCGCCCTGTTTTAAATCGTTAACGATCAGGGTTGGCTGTGAGACTCCGTTGACATAAAGTTTAGCCGTGTCATCTTTAACCTCTATTTTCACTTTGGTCCATTCGCCAGGCACCAGATCTGCATAAGACTCATACTTTTCCGGGGTTTCTTTTCTTAATTTTTCCCATGGATATCCTGGCCAAGAAATATATTGGGTGGAATGATTCCTGCGTACCTGGTCATTGGCCCGGCCGTTGGTAGGACGCAGATAAAACACTTCCATTTTTGAAATATCTTCAGCGACACGAAAAGCGATCCCTACAAATCCACGGGCCGTTTCTCCAGCGGTAGAACTGGGCTGTCCGGAAATCGTTGCTTCAATAATCCCGTTATGAAAATTAATGTTTTTCAGCAGTGCCAATGTTTTTTCATTGGTTACTTCTCCCTGGATTTCCAGAATCAGTGCACTTTTATTCTTATATATCCCTTCTTTAATCGTTACCTGAGACGGAACAACATCTGTGGGTTTTAATGAAATTTTCTGTGCTTTAGATAAAAAGCTTATCGCGAGGCTCAGTAGAACCGTTATAAATAATTTTTTGCTGACCATAAATCTGTTTTTCGATTATCTGAAAACCAAGGCTTGCCTGATCATGAATTTCTCATTTTGGCAATGGCAGTGTCTCAAAATCACCACGAAGCAGAGCCAATTGTAATTCATTGTTGAGATCTGTTGACGATAACGGCAGATCGATTTTCAGTTTTGAAAGCTTGCTTAGTGTCTGAATCTGGGTAAACAATTCATAAAAACCATATGAAATCACTTTTCCGTTTTCAATAATAAGGAATAATTTTTCACCTAATTTTCTACCCGCACCCAGCCAAAGCTCATTTCTTTTTCTGAAATCAATTTTCTTCTGGAAAGCCTGTACGTCGTTAAATTCAGGTTGTGCTCCAATAAACTGCACTGCTTTTGAACCCTGTGTAAAGGATTTGAATTTTAAGATCGGTTTTTCCGTTTTATTCAGCTTATTTTTTTCAACGATGTATTTATTATTTCTGAAATAAAGCCCGAACGGAAATACCTCTCTTTTTTTTATATTCTTGGAATTCAATATCAGTTTGGCAATGACGTCTGTTCCTGTAAGTTCAAAATTAATCTGTTCAACCTCATTTTGAATGATCTCCCATTTTTTGGATTTTGAATTAAAAACTTTTTTGGAAAATTTATTGATATCCTGTACATGATCTGAAAAAATAATCTTACCTGCTTCATTCTGGAAATAGACAAAACCTCTTTCGTTGGGTAGATCCTGAGTTAACTGTTTGATTTTATTGATGTAAGACTTAGAATTGGTTTCTTCATGCTGTTTCTGGATAATTTCATTCTCAGTATCCTTGGATATTAAAAGCCTGAAAAGTTCTAAAGTAGCTCTTGCATCTCCTTCTGCCCTGTGATGATTGGTTAAAGGAATCCCTAAAGATTTGACCAGCTTTCCCAAAGAATAACTTACCTCATCCGGAATCAGCTTTTTAGCCAGGGGAATTGTATCTAAAGTATTGATTTTAAAATCATAGCCAAGCCTGTTAAATGACTGACGGAGCATCCGATAATCAAAATCAATATTATGTCCTACTAAAGTGGTATTTTGGGTAATCTCAATAATTCTGCGGGCAATTTCGTGAAATTTCGGAGCTGTTTTTACCATTTTCGGAGTAATGCTCGTCAGTTTCTGCACAAAAGGAGTGATATCACTTTCAGGATTGACAAGGGAAATAAACTGATCAACAATTTTCTGCCCATCATACCTGTAAATAGCAACATCTATAATGCATTCTTTTCTATAACCTGCACCATTACTTTCTATATCTATAATTGAATACATTTAAACTTTTCTGTTATACAACACGTTTTTACGATTATTAATAATACCCGTCATAAGCAGGCCAAAACATAATGTTAATAAGCTGAATACATAACCTATGCCATAAGTCCAGATTGCCTGTAACTGATTTTGCTGTATGTCTTTTACATTGGAAATAAAAACCGCAAAAATAATATACAGACTCATCAGTGAAACCAGGCCTCCGAAAAACTGGTACATCCATTTTTTGTTGACCAGCAAGGGTAGTGCTGCTAAAATAACAAAAATTATATCAAAAAAACTAAAACGGCGGTTGACACTGTCCATTATTAAATTCAGAACAGCTAATCCTATAAAATAGAAAGACGATAGCTTTTTCATTGTATTATGTTTTGAGGTTATTTTAAGTCTTATCTTCTTCTTCCTCCCAATCCGAACATTCCCAGAATAGCTTTTGCTCCTTCACGCATTAAGGTACTGGTAAAAGTTCTTCCTGCTTTACTTTGCAAAACCTGTTCAAACATTCCCGGTTCTTCTTTTACCGGTCTTGTTTTTTGTGTGGGAGCTGCTGTCTGTGCTGCCTGCTCCATTCTGTTGGTCAGCATTTCATATGCAGATTCCTTATTTACATCTTCCTGATATTTAGCCACTAAGGCTGATTTACTAACTAAATCTGAAACTTCAGCATCATTTAAAACATCCATTCTTGATTCAGGAGAAATCAGATAAGTGTGAACCAATGGCGTAGGAATACCTTTTTCATCCAGAGCCGTCACAAAAGCCTCACCGATCCCTAAATTCTGAATTAAAGTTGAAGCATCATAAAATTCTGTAGTCGGATAATTTTCAACCGCTTTGCTGATTTCTTTTTTATCTTTTGCCGTAAAGCCTCTTAAGGCATGTTGAATTTTCAGACCTAATTGTGAAAGTACGCTTTCAGGAACATCTCCCGGAATCTGTGTAATGAAATAAATCCCGACTCCTTTTGAACGGATCAGCTTCACCATCGTTTCAATCTGCGAAACCAAGGCTTTGGAAGATTCATCAAAAATCAAATGGGCTTCATCAATAAATAATACCAGCTTAGGTCTTCCGCTGTCTCCTTCTTCAGGAAAAGTCATATAAATTTCCGCAAAAAGAGAAAGCATAAATGTAGAAAACAGTTGTGGCTTATTCTGGATATCGGCAACTCTTAAGATATTCACCACTCCTTTCCCGTCTCTTGTTTCAAGCAGATCGTGAACATCAAAGCTCAACTCACCAAAGAAACCGGCGGCACCCTGCTGCTCCAAAGCAACAATTGATCTTAGAATAGCTCCTAAAGAAGCAGAAGCAATGGAACCATAATTGGCAGCAAGCTCCGTTTTTCCCTGCGGATTATCTGTCACGTACTGAAGTACTTTTTTCAGGTCATTCAGATCAATTAAAGGTAATCCCTTATCATCACAATATTTAAAAACAATAGACATGATACTTTGTTGTGTATCATTCAGTTCTAAAATTTTACTTAATAAAATAGGTCCGAATTCAGTAACCGTCGCTCTTAATTTTACACCTTTACCTCCGGAAATACTCATTAGCTCTACCGGAAAAGGCTGTGGGTTATAAGGAAGTTGTGTTTTTGCATACCTTTCTTCAATGATAGGATTCATTTCTCCTGCTTCTGCAATTCCGGAAAAATCTCCTTTAATATCCAAAACTAAAGACGGAATCCCTGCATGCGAAAGCTGCTCTGCAAAAACCTGCAGTGTTTTGGTTTTTCCTGTTCCCGTTGCACCTGCAATAAGGCCATGCCGGTTAATCGTTTTTAAAGGAATCGTCACATTCACTTCCGGCACTACTTCACCATCCAGCATTCCTTTTCCCAATATAATATGTTCTCCTTTTGGAGTGTATCTTGCATTTAATTCTTCTGTAAATTGTGTTTTGTTTGCCATTTAACTTTTTTAACTTATAAATATAAAAGTTTTTGTAAAATATTTCTTCATTAAAATCATATTCTTCATCAAGTTTGTGTTATTAATTTAACCGCAATATCATAGACAAAATAAAAAACTATAGGATAGCCCACAAAAAAAGATATTAAATAGAAAATAACAGCTATACAATTATTTAAATATGATATAAAACAGTCTACTAATTCAGTATTCTTTACAAATTCATTACCTTCTGTAAATTAACCATTTGCAACAATTTAAAATCGTAAAATTTCTAAAATCGACAGAAACTATCAGTCATATTTAACATTTCATTTACAATTCATCTAATACTTTGTATCTTTATCTGAAATTTTTAAAACAGAGCTAATGAAAGTTGAACAAATATATACGGGCTGTCTGGCTCAGGGTGCCTATTATATTGTATCAGAAAATGAAGCTGCAATTATAGATCCGCTTAGAGAAGTAAAACCTTATCTGGATCGCCTGGAAAAGGATAATGTAAGTTTAAAATATATTTTTGAAACTCATTTCCATGCAGATTTTGTTTCAGGACACTTAGATTTAAGTAAAAAAACAGGAGCTCCTATTGTTTACGGGCCTACTGCCAATCCTGAATTTGACGCCATTATTGCTGAAGATAACCAGATTTTCGAAGTCGGAAAGATAAAAATAAAAGTGCTGCACACTCCCGGTCACACCATGGAAAGCAGCACCTTTCTTTTAATTGATGAGAATGGCATTGAAACGGCTATTTTCACTGGTGACACCTTATTTTTAGGTGATGTCGGAAGGCCGGATCTTGCTCAGAAAGCGACCAATCTCACCCAGGAAGACTTAGCCGGGATTTTATACGAGAGCCTTCACTCCAAAATAATACCTCTGGATGACAGCATCACTGTTTATCCTGCTCACGGGGCCGGTTCCGCATGTGGAAAAAATATGCAGAAAGAAACTGTGGATACACTGGGAAATCAGAAAAGAAGCAATTATGCATTAAATCAACCTGATAAAGAATCTTTTATAAGAGAAGTTCTTGATGGCCTAACTGCACCACCGAAATATTTCGGGATGAATGTTGCTCTTAATAAAGGTGGTTATGAAAGTCTTGATCTTGTCATGAATAAAGGGCTAAATCCGGTTTCCGTTGAAGATTTCGAAGCTTTTGCCGAAGAAACGGGAGCCTTGATTTTAGATACAAGAAGCGCAGGTGAATTCCATAAAGGGTTTATTCCCAATTCTATCAACATAGGATTAAAAGGTGATTTTGCACCTTGGGTAGGTACACTAATCATCGATGTGAAACATCCTATCTTATTAGTTTCAGATGAAGGAACGGAAGAGGAAACCATTACAAGGCTAAGCAGAGTGGGATTTGACAATGTTTTAGGTTATCTAAAAGGAGGTTTTGAAGCATGGAAAAATTCGGGTAAAGAAACCGATGAAGTAAAGAGAATATCTCCAGCTGAATTTGCAGAACAGTTTGATGGAAATTCTAAAGTGATAGACGTCAGAAAACTGACAGAATATTCTGCTGAGCATATTGATAATGCTTACAACAAACCTTTGGACGGAATCAGTGACTGGGTAGGATCTATGGACGATTCAGAACATTTTTTCCTACACTGTGCGGGAGGTTACAGAAGCATGATCGCAGCAAGTATCCTTAATTCACACGGAATCAGGAATTTCACAGAAATAGAAGGCGGATTTAACGGAATTAAAAAAACTGAAAAATTCCCGATCTCTGACTTTGTCTGCCAATCAAAAACGCTATAGATGAAAAACCATGTTTTCGGATTCATTATTGCCATCTCTTTTGTATTAGGCGCATGTAAAACAGCAAACGTAACCCAGGCTCCCCAAACAAACATCCGGGAAGTTGTAAATAATTCTGATGTTACTTTGATAGATGTCAGAATCCCGGAACAATATGCCGAGGGTACCGCAAAGAACGCCATCAATATACCTTTAGCAGAAATTCCGAATCATATTGATGCTCTTAAAGGTAAAAAAGTAGTGGTCTTTTGCAATAAAGGAATACAGGCTGACCAGGCATTGGAAATCTTAAAGAAAAATGGCGTGGAAGCTTATGACGGTACATCCTGGAAAAATGTAAAAGCCATTCAGGACGAGCCATCAACTACAAAGTAATAATGTTTAATTGAATAAAATTAAAATTATGTCACAAAAATTTCAGGAAATCATTGATTCCGAAAGACCGGTTCTGATTGACTTTTTTGCAACATGGTGCCAACCCTGCAAAGTACAGTCTTCGGTTTTAACAACAGTAAAGGAAAATGTGGGCGAAAGCGCCCGGATTATAAAAGTAGACGTTGACCAGTATCCCACTATTGCATCACAATACGGAGTACGCGGTGTTCCTACTTTAGCAATCTTCAAAAAGGGAGAATTACTCTGGAAAGAAAGCGGTGTACATGACGTAAACACACTGACCCAACTTTTAAAACAATATGAATAAAAACTGTGACTTTTCACAGTTTTTTTTATTTTCTAACTATTGTTACAGCTCGTTACGGCTAATTTTAAACTATTAATAATCAGTAAGGATTTAAGTTTAATTAAGAATTAAGATGATGAATGATAAATTCTACATTAAGATTATCAATGCATTTAAGCTTAATATTCTTAACAACTTAATCCATTTCATGGTTCAAATTTCAATTGAAAACCGATCCCTGTCGGTTAAAAACTGAAAATGGTTTCTGAAATCTTTTAATTCATTCAGATCCAGCTCAGCAGAAATGATATTTCCGGTTTTCTGAGTGATTTCTTTTCCGTCTGCAAAAAAGCAATGTGAGCTTTCCTGATAAAATAAGTTATTTCCATCGGTTCCGATCCTGTTTAAGCCAAAAACAAAAGATAAATTTTCAATTGCTCTCGCTTTCAGAAGATGTTCCCAGGCTCCTACTCTTTTTTCAGGCCAGTTGGCAACATATAAAACAGCATCGTAATCGTCATTATTTCTTGCAAAAACCGGAAAACGAAGGTCATAACATACCTGCAATAAAAAACGGATTCCTTTGTATTCAACAATCACCCTTTCTTTTCCGGGTGTGTAGACTTTATCTTCTCCTGAAAAAGAAAACAAATGACGTTTATCGTAAAAGTCGATTTTTGAATCCGGCTGTACAAAATACATTCTGTTATAAAACCTGCCGTTTCCCTCTACAGGAGCACTTCCGCAAAATGCGGCATTTTTTTCTTTTGAAAGTTTTTTTAAAAACTCCAGAGACTCTTCATTCCGGTCCGAAACTTCAGAAGCATCCATGCAAAAACCTGTTGAAAACATTTCCGGCAGAAGGAAAAGGTCCGCTTTCTGATTTTTCAGCTGCTCTTCGATCAATTGAAAGTTCCCGGTTTTATTTTTCCAAATAATATCTAAATTCAGTCCTGTAATTTTCATAAATCTCATTTCAAAAACTCTATAAAAATACGGTTTTTAATTCATTTCGGTTCTATTTTTGATGTTGATAATTTTTTCAAATAACGAATTAAAAATTAAAAAATTTATGAAGAAATTGGTTTTTATGTTCATGGTTATCTTTTTGGGAGCGACTGCAAATGCTCAGGCATGGACAGGAAAGGGAGATCAGAAAATACAGTTTGGTCTTAGTGCGTGGGGATATGGAACCGGTGTGACGGGAACTTATGATTATGGTTTAAATAAACTCATATCAGTTGGAGGCGGATTAAATGCTTATTTTGATGATTACAAAGACAATGATAAAGACAACAGGGTTTTTATTTTCGGGAGACTGAATTTCCATTTACAGGAAGCTTTACAATTACCAGAGAAATGGGATATTTATCCTGGTGTTGACGTAGGTGTTCTTGGAAAGGATTTCGGAATTGGTGCCCACATCGGAGCGCGTTACTTTTTCACAGAGAAATTCGGGGTATTTGCTGAAGTAGGAAACAATGGCAGTCTCGGGGTTTCTTTCAATTTGTAAAAATCAGTCTAATATATGACAAAGCTTCTCATTTCGAGGAGCTTTTTTATTTGGCATAGTTTTGATAATTGTTACCTTTGCAAATTAAAATCTAAAATTTATTAATGGAATTAGCAATCAAACTCTTTCAATTTATATTAAGCATTTCTATCTTAGTAATTCTTCACGAGCTTGGCCACTTTTTACCTGCAAAATGGTTTAAAACCAAAGTAGAAAAGTTTTATCTGTTCTTCGATCCATGGTTTTCTGTGGTAAAGAAAAAAATAGGTGAAACGGAATACGGAATCGGCTGGCTTCCTTTCGGTGGTTATGTAAAAATCGCCGGAATGGTAGATGAAAGCATGGATACCGAGCAACTGAAACAGCCTGCTCAACCTTGGGAATTCAGAGCGAAACCGGCTTGGCAGAGACTCATTATTATGCTTGGAGGGGTTACGGTTAACTTTTTCCTGGCATGGTTGATCTACAGCTGCCTTTCGTTATTCAATGGAGAAACTTATACTGACCTTACCAAATTCGAAAATGGAATCGGGCTGAGTGATGCCGGTAAAAAAATGGGTTTCCAGAATGGGGATAAGATCGTTAGCATTGACGGAAAACCTGCTGAAAGATTAGAAAACTCTTCCATCAACATTCTTTTCAGTAATAATGTTACTGTTTTAAGAAACGGAAAAGAAGTTACTTTTAAAGTTAATGAAGACGGTATTGCTGATGTTATCAAACAAAGAGAAGCTAAATTATACATCACCCCAAGAATTCCTATGGTGATCGACTCTCTTGCCACTCCGACTTCCAAGGCTTCAGGTCTGGCTGTAGGAGACAAGGTGATTGGGATCAACGGAAAAAAAATTCAGTTCTTCGATGAAGTAAGTACGGAACTTAATCAGAATAAAAACAAAACAGTTGCTTTAGAGGTTGTAAGAAACGGAGCTAACCAGACATTATCAGTTCCTGTAGATAAAAACGGGAAATTAGGTGTTCAGGTTGATACCAAGAATCTTACGAATCTTGTTACAGATAAAAAATATTCTTTCGGGGAAGCCATTCCAAGAGGTTTTGTGAGAACTATTGAAGCGTTGACCATGCAGGTGAAGCAGTTTAAAATTATGTTTAACTCTAAGATCCAGGGATACAAAAACGTAGGCGGGCCAATCGCAATCGTAAAATCTATGCCTGTGGATAAGAGTGCTGACGGAAGCTTTGCCATCAACTGGCCTGCATTCTGGAGCTTTACCGCTATGTTTTCGGTATGGCTGGCATTTCTGAATTTAATTCCTATTCCGGGGCTTGACGGTGGACACGTTATTTTTACATTATATGAAATGATCGTAGGAAAACCTGTACCACAGAAAATCTTAGAGAATGCCCAAATGGTTGGAGTTATCTTCCTGTTAGGCTTGATGTTACTGATTTTCGGAAGTGATATTTTCAAAATTATTACTGACAAGCTGTAATTTTTTGAAAAATTTCGATAAAATATTTGTCCGGTATAAATATTCGTCCTATATTTGCACCACTTAAAAACAAAGGACATTCCTCCTTAGCTCAGTTGGTTAGAGCATCTGACTGTTAATCAGAGGGTCGCTGGTTCGAGCCCAGCAGGAGGAGCCAAAAAGACTTACAGAAATGTAGGTCTTTTTTTTGGCATAATTTTGCTTGATGAAAATTGATCATATTAATTCATAATGCCATGCCTTACTTATCCCGGATTCATTTAAAGAGCGATCATCCACAGGATTATCCTTTCAACCTTCCTTTTTTGAGCAATGGCTTGGATTTAAAACTTAAAAGTAATGTCACATTTTTTGTTGGTGAAAACGGAATGGGTAAATCAACTCTATTGGAAGCTATTGCTGAGAAATGTGAGTTTAATGTAGCCGGAGGAAACCGAAATCACCATTACAGTTTTCATAAAACAGAATCAGAACTCTCGGAATACCTTACACTTTCCTGGGATACTAAAACAGCTCAGGGATTTTTCATGCGGGCTGAAAGTTTTTTTAACTTCGCTACATACATTGATGAAATCGCCGAAGAAGACAGAAGCATCCTAAACGCTTACGGCGGGAAATCTTTACATCATCAATCTCATGGTGAGGCTTTCTTATCACTATTTCATAATCATTTTCAAAATGGCATTTATATCCTTGATGAGCCCGAATCTGCACTTTCACCCCAGAGACAACTCTCTTTATTATCCGTAATTCATAAATTAGAAAAAGCAGGGAAAGCTCAGTTTATTATTTCAAGCCATTCACCAATTTTGATGAGTTATCCAACCGCTGAAATTTATTTATTAGATGACAAAATTCACCCTGTTCATTACAAAGAAACAGAGCATTATCAGTTAACAAAGAATTTTTTGGAATCTCCGGAGATCTATTTCCGGCATTTATTTGAAGATATTTAAGTTTAAACAAAAAATTGTTAAAATATTTCTTATTGAATTTCAATATATTTAGTCTAAAATCATCGGGAATCGGGGATAAAACTTGTTTGTTATGGATATTCATATTATATTTGCACCACATAAAAACAAAGAGATTCCTCCTTAGCTCAGTTGGTTAGAGCATCTGACTGTTAATCAGAGGGTCGCTGGTTCGAGCCCAGCAGGAGGAGCAAAAAGACTTACAGAAATGTAGGTCTTTTTTTATGGTATTTTTATGATGTAATATTTCTCTCAAAACTCCGGAATTTTTTACAACTAAAAAACACATAAATAGCTTCAAATAATTTTCAAATTTTGTATTATTTTAACAAATCTATAACTATAACTCTATCATTTTGATGGAGTTATTTTATTACATTTGCACTTTTGTAGATGGCCATGAAATTTTTTTAAATTTTATCCGTTTTAAAAAAATAAACAGCATACTTTTTGTTTATGCTAAATGCTTGAAGAAAACAACAAATGTTAACAAATAATTCCAGATACTGCCCTCTCCTTTTTCTTATATTCTTTTCCAATTTTATCTGCGCTCAAAATACAGCCAACGGAAAAATAATTGATACCAAAACCAATAAAGAAATAACAGGTGTAGATATTTTTATCAATGATAGTAATAAGCCTGTTTTAACGACCTCTACAGGAAGCTTCAGCGTTCAGTCTGACAGCATTATTTATAAATTAAAATTTTTACGGAAAAGCTATGCTTTACAAAGCGTAACCGTCACTCCGGAAAATGCCGGTAATTTAATCATCAAGCTTTCTCAGGAAAAAGTAAGCAATATTGAAGAAGTTGTTATCCACAACGAAAAGCCCAAGTATAAAAATAAAAAAGAAAATCCGGCTTATGCTATTATGCAGGAAGTCTGGAAAAGAAAAAGAAATAACGGGCTGGACAAGTTTGATACGTATACCTACAAAGAATACGAAAAAATCCAGTTTGATGCCAATAATCTGGATAGTGCATTCATGAAGAAAAAAATCTTCAACAAGCTTGATTTCATCTTTGATTATGCCGACTCTACAGCAAGCGGAAAAATGGGACTCCCAATTTTCCTGAATGAGGCGATCTATGAAAACTACGGAGAAAATAAGCCTCAAAAAAAGACAAAAAAGCTTTTGGTGGCCCAGAAAACTTCGGGCTTCCAGGACAACCAGATTGTTACTCTTACCGCGAAAAACCTATATCGTGACATCAATATTTATGATAACACTTTAAATTATTTTGATATCGGTTTCCCGAGCCCAGTAGGAACCGACGGTTTCAGCACTTATGATTATAATCTGATTGATACCATATCAATGCGGGGAGAAAATGCGTATAAAATAAGATATCAGCCTAAAAGAACTGAGGTTTTAGCTTTTCAGGGATACCTTTACATAGATACCGATACGTATGCCGTTTTGGGAGCAACCCTGAAGTCAACCCAAAAGATCAATGTAAATTTTATCAATGCAATCTCTACAGAGCTGGAGTATGATAATCCCGATGAAAATACTTTTTTACCTAAAAAGTTTGTCACAGAAATCGAGATGACTCCTTTTTCCAAGAAGAAAACATCGAAGAGTATTATTGCCAAAAGATCCGTTGATTATTCACAATATGTCTTCAACAAACCTTTGGACGCAAAAGTTTTCACCCGAAAGGAAGAGGAATACGATGATAAGTTTGTTGATAAGGATGATGCCTATTGGGTAAAAGCAAGACCGGATTCTCTGTCAAGAACTGAGCAGGGTGTTTATGACATGCTTGACAAGCTGCAGCAAACTCCAAAATTCAACAGGATTGTGAAGTTATATGAAACCCTTGGTTCAGGATATTACAATATTACAAAAGGAATCGACCTCGGTCCCATCTTCTCTATTTACGGAACCAATGAAGTGGAAGGAGACAGGATCAGGTTGGGAGCAAGAACATATTTCACAAGAAATGACCCCTGGAGAGTACAGTTTTATACTGCTTACGGTTTCAAAGACCAACAGCTAAAATATGGTGTTGAAGCAAAATATATGTTCAACAGGGTCAACAGATTTATGATTGGTGCAGGAACCCGGAGAGATGTCATGCAGCTGGGAGTACAATTAACCAATGATGACGGAATCATGTCACGTTCATTTGCATCGTCCACTGTTTTTGCAAGAGGAGAAAACGCTTCGCTAAGTTCGGTTAATCAAACCAATATATTCACTTCTATCGAGCCCTGGAAAAATTTCCAGATAAGAGTTGACGGTACCCTGCAGAGCATTAAATCTGCCAATCCTGACGGATTTAACCTGATGTACTACCGAAATGGTGATTTAAGAAAAACACTTAATGATTCTCATGTTACTGTAAGTTTGATAGCAAGGCCGGGAGCCAAGTTTTCCCAAACAGGGGTAGACCGTTACGAACACGGAACTTTAGCACCTACAATTGTTTTGAAATATACACGCGGTATTGAAGGCTTATTCAATGGTGATTTCAACTATAATAAGCTTCAGTTTATGTTTTATAAACCTGTTTTAATCGGAAGCTGGGGAAAGACTTTAATTAATTTTGAAGCGGGGAAAAACTTTGATACGGTACCTTTGGCTTTACAAAACGTAATTCCGGGGAACCAGTCTTACAGTTTGGCAACCAATACTTTTGCTCAGCTCAATTATTATGAATTTGTTGCCGATACTTATACAACATTGCATTTGGAGCATCATTTTAACGGAAAAATTCTTTCTTATATCCCATTGATTAAAAAATTAAAACTCAGAGAAGTTGCTTTTATCAGAGGTGCTTACGGAACATTAAGCGATGCGTCTAAAAATATCAATGTGGAAGGGTTCAAATATTCTGCACCAAACGAGCATATTTATTATGAGTACGGATTCGGAATTGAAAATATAGGATTTGGAAATTTAAGGATTTTCAGAGTAGACTTTAACTGGCGCGGAAATTATTTAGACCGTCCGGATATTTCTACATTCGGAATAAAAGCCGGCTTCCAGGTTGGTTTTTAAAAAAATAAATCTCCTTTTCATAAAGGAGATTTTTTATTTATTTATCGTTATTCTTATCTGTCATTACATCCGCCACAGATCGGAACTAATGTCTGCGGAGAAAGGCAAACCGGGCGATTTTCTGCCGGCAACCCGCAATACCAGTCACAGGATATTCCTTCACACTTAAAACCTCCGTTTACTGTTCTAAGCTCATTTCTCGTAAGTTTTTTTAATTGTTTCATATTATTTTAATTTTAGTTTGGTTTATTAATAACGTTAAAAGATTCAGAATCGTATCCTTTACATATAAAACATAAAAACCTCAACAAACGTTGAGGCTGTATTTCATCGGATAATTATCCTAGCAAGGACATGGGTCCGGATCTATAATCATGTTTCTGCAACGCAATCTGTCCCAGGCAGACCAGGTACACCATTCCGCGCATGTTGTTGCAGGCGGAGGACAAGCTGCAGCACCTCCTTCAATTACTTTTAATTGTTTCTTTGTTAGTTTTCTTAGATTTTTCATAATATCTTATTTTAGTTTTAATTCAGAATTTCAGTTAACAATCACAAGGCATAACATCAATCACTGCATTTATACAATGATCTTTCTGCCAGGCTGACCATGTGCACCATTCTGAACACCATGTTGCAGGAATCGGGCATCTTTCTGATCCGCCTGCGATTGTTTTCAATTCTTTCTTCGTGAGTTTTTTCAAGTTTTTCATAAAATAGTTTTGTTTTTAATTTGTCGCCTACTCTGTATGCTTTTCGGCTACCGCAATTTGTATTTGATGATACACAAATATAAAAATATTTCACCATGAAATGAATACAAATGAATAATTTACATATTAAAACAAAAAAAGCCTCAACTTTCGTTGAGGCTTTTAATTTTTATAAAACGCTGATTATGCGTTTGGCTCTACAGATACAAAAGATCTGTTATTTGCTTTTTTTCTGAAAACTACTTTACCGTCTACCAGAGCAAACAAAGTGTGGTCTTTACCCATTCCCACGTTTTCACCCGGGTGGTGTTGCGTACCTCTCTGTCTGATAATAATGTTTCCGGCAATAGCTTCTTGTCCTCCGAAAATCTTCACACCTAATCTTTTAGAGTGAGATTCTCTACCGTTCTTGGAACTACCGACTCCTTTCTTGTGTGCCATTTTATATGTGGATTATTATTTATTAAGTGCTTTAAATTGATCGATATTCTTAATGATAGCAGCATCTACTTCTTCATGAGTAAGAATTTTCTTTTCTAATTCAACTTTAACTGCTTTACCTAAAGTAATTAAAGTTTCTCTGTTCTCTTTAGACTGAGACAAACCGTTTTTCTTTAAGTGATAGTTCAGTTCGTGATCTTCACCGAAGTTAACAGTTGCGTTGTCAGAAAGAACTTCAGCTTTTACAGCTTCTTTCTTAGTCGCTTTTTTAGCTCCACCTTCAAAACCTGTAATTCCAGTGATTTGAATTTGAGTTAAAGATTGTCTGTGACCGTTTTTCACTTTGTAACCTTTTCTTCTTTTCTTTTTGAAAACGATTACTTTATCAGCTTTTACGTGGTCTAGGATCTCTGCATCCACAGTGATACCGTTTACAGCTGGGGCGCCTACAGTGATTGTTCCGTTTACAGTAAGAAGAACTTTATCGAAAGATACTTTTTCTCCTTTTTCTCCTTTCAAACGGTTTACAAACAACTTCTGGTCTTGCTCAACTTTATATTGAAGCCCTGCTATTTCTACAATTGCAAACATTGTTTATAGATTTTTAGTTATTTCGAGGTGCAAATATAAGAATAATTTTCTAATTAACTTACAATCAGTCAATGTTTTTTTATCTGACAACATTTCACTATGCGATGAATAATTTTAACATTTAAAATGCTGTTACATATCATATTATTTTATACCTTCGTTTTCACCAAAAAAATATTTTATATGAAAAGAAACTTTAAGTTCTGCTTTTTAGCAGGAGCAGTTGCTGTATTCTCATTAACAGCATGTAATGATGACAAACTGGAAGACTCAGTATTACCGGAACAACAATCTGAAAACTTAAAAATCGAACAACCCGGAGAAAAGGAAAAGATCTGTTATTATGTAGATCAAAACTGGAGCTCAACGGCGGTTTTAACTACAAGTCTTCAGAATTCCACAGACACCAATTTTATGAATTCTCAAATGACTAAAATTGCAAGTATGTGGGGAAGAAGCAATCCTACATTACGATTCGTTAATGACCCGTCAAATTATAATTCAACTTATAATGCGATTTCTTATTCTTCCGGGAAAATCTATTACGGGTATGCCATTTATTATGATGCGAAAAGCAAAGGCGGGGATATTGTAAATGCAATGATTCTTGCTCATGAGTACGGGCACCAGTTACAATACATCTTCGGACTTCCTTCTGTTAATGAATCTACAGCAAGACCAAACGAATTGGAAGCTGACGGTTTTGCAGGATATTATTTAAGAAGACCAAACGGGTATAATAAAACGCAGTTCTCAGAAATTGCAGCGGCTTACGAATTTGCCCAGGCTATCGGAGATTACCAGACATCCAGCCCAAATCACCACGGAACACCGCCTCAGAGAAGATCTGCTGTTCGTCTGGGATTCCTTTTAGGCCAATACAGTCTTTCTGCAGCTGATTTCGATTATAACTTCTTCTATTATTATCAGGGAGTTTTAAACGGAACATACAAAATGGGGAAAAACAGCAGAAATCCTGAGATTGATGCTTACATGAGCCAATATATGGACGAGTTAAGAAAAATTCAAACCGGAGAAATTTCTGCCGAAGAATTTAAAAATCTTTAAAACATTCATTTCTTGATATATTATAAAGGAGGTAAGCCATGGTTTACCTCTTTTCATTTATTTGTAATATTCCCCAAAGTTTAATTACTTTTGATGCATACCTTTATATTATAATGAATAGAGACCTCTACATTGATTTTGCAAAAGGCCTGGCAACCCTTTCCATTATATTTATCCATACGGCTTTCTGGTCCGGGCAGTTTTATATTCCGGCCGAAGTACGGGTATTTTCATTGGTTTTTGATGTGGCTCTGTTCTATGCCTTAAGCGGGATCACTTCCGGCGCTAATATTGAAAAGACATTTTACAGATTATTAAAACTGCAGATCACCTATATGATCTTTGTAACATTCCTGTTTTTCTTTGATTATTTTTTCAAAGTTTTCGGGCTTACTTTCTTTTCATTGGAATCGTTGCAAAGCTTTTATGCAACATTCGGTTCAAAATATGCTGCCACAGGAATCTCCACAGAACCCCAATGGCAGAATCTCGGAAACTGGTATCTTCATCAATACACCAATGCAGACACATTCCCCGTAGTTATGGGAAGTTTCTGGTATCTGAAGGTTTATTTTATTTTAACCGTTTTCGGAGTTTTAATTCTGAAATTTTTTCCAAAACACATCAACTGGTTTATCGGGCTCTGTATTGCTCTCACATTGATCTTTAATATTTTTCCATGGTTTTACCCAACAGGCCAGGTAGGATATGTCGCATTTTATCTTTCCGTTTTCCTGATCGCTAACCGGATGCGGGGCAGAAAAATTCCGGCAGGAATAATTCCTGTACTTTACGGAATAGTTGCCATAGCATTAATCTGCATGTTTTGGTACTATGGGGGTGAAATATTCTATAAAATCAACAGAAACAAATTCCCGCCAAAAATTCCTTACATCATATGGACATTATTTTCTCTGGTAACCTTATTTGTCTTTTATAACAGATTGAAAATTACAAAAGAAAATTTCATTACCCATGTTGGAAAAAATGCAATTTTCTTCTATTTCGCCCAAGGAATAAGCTCTTCCATCGTCTATTTCATTGTCGTTCAACTGAAAGAAAATATGCCCTGGTGGCTACTAATGATCCTTATTTACATCATTAATATTATTCTGGCCTCAATCATTGCTGAAGGCGTGAAGAAAATTGACAATTCCGGATGGAAGATCCTTGAGTTTATGCGAAGAAAAACGGCTGCTTAAAAATAAAATCTAATCTTTACGTCTTCCCCGCATAGCCAAGAGCGCAACAATAATAATTAAAACTACCGCTCCGATAATTAAATAGGTAGGATCTGCATACCATTCTGTAGTAGTGGTGGTCTTTGTAGAATTAACTACTTCTGTCGATTCCTGAGCAAGGATTACAGTACCGGTACCCAACATGAATGCAAACACTAAAAGTCTGCTTAACTGTTTTTTTAAAAGTGCAATTGTTTTCATTGTTAAAAATTTAAGTGATTTATATAATAAATATCAAAACAAATACCATTAATCTGCTTATGATTAATTAACAATACAATAACTTAATCATTATAATAGCAATAAAGCTTCTGATTTATCGCAATTTATTTTAATTTTACAGAAAATTTATAACATGTTTAAGTTGAAACTTCCTACTGATTCAAGGTGGGCAAATATTGCAGAAGGAAACATTGAAGAAATTTTGACCGATCATGCGTGGTGTGAGCAGAAAGCAGCAACCAATGCAATCGGATTGATTACCATGCTTCCTGAATATACGGAAATCGTCACTGAGCTTCTCGCCATTGCGCAGGAAGAGCTTGATCATTTCAACCAGGTACATGAGATCATTAAAAAAAGAGGTTTTAAGTTCGGAAGGGCAAGAAAAGATGATTACGTCAATCAGCTGGCCAAATTTATTGTTCAGGGAAGCAGGGAAGATTTAATTGTTGATAAAATGCTTTTCGCGGCAATGATTGAGGCAAGAAGCTGTGAAAGGTTTAAAGTACTTACAGAAAATATCAAAGATGAAGAGCTGAAAGTATTTTACAAAGAGCTCATGATATCAGAAGCCAATCACTACACCACTTTCATCGGGTTTGCCAGACAATTGGGCAATCCTGAAAAGGTAAATGCCCGTTGGGAAGAATGGCTGGAATATGAAGCTGGCATCATCCAGTCTTTCGGAAATAAAGAAACCATACACGGCTAAAATAATAAACAGTAAAATACAAATTGAAAAAACTGACTTTCGAAAATATCGCTAATTTTTTCCTGAAAAATTTCTTTCAGGGATTGGTGATTATTGGTCCGATCGGGCTTACTATTTTTGTGATCTGGTATATTGTCACTTCTATTGACAACATTATTCCATCGATCGCAAAAGAGATTCCGGGGTTGGTTTTTGTTTCAACAATATTGATCACTGCACTTCTTGGGTATTTGGGAAATAAGTTTGTTGTCGGAAGATTTTTCTTCGATACGATGGACAGCTTATTGGAAAAAACTCCCGGAGTGAAACATATTTATACTCCCACAAAAGACGTAATGTCTTCATTCGTGGGCGACAAAAAAAAATTCAATGATCCCGTTTGGGTAAAAACCAATGAAAATCCGGAAATCTGGAGAATCGGGTTTTTAACTCAGAAAGAAATGGCCGATGTAGATAAGCACAATTATGTGGCGGTTTATCTTCCGCATTCTTATGCCATTTCAGGTTGGGTAATTGTTACTGAAGAAAAAAACATCAAACCGGTAGTGGGAATGACAGCAGCTTCTGCAATGAAATTTGCAGTAAGTGGCGGTGTCGCAGGCTTCCACTCTGATGATAATATATTTAAAGCTCCAGAGTAGATTTCCTCTACCTTTTAAATATACTTGATGAATTTGAATTTATTTCAAATCAATTTTCTTTAAAAACAATTAAATATTTTAACTCATGAATTTACCGTACGCGGAACCTTTCCGTATTAAAATGGTGGAAGAAATCCGTCAATCAACAAGAGAAGAGAGAGAGCAATGGCTTAAAGATGCCAATTACAATTTATTCAACTTAAAATCTTCACAGGTTTTTATTGATTTGTTGACAGATTCCGGAACCGGAGCCATGTCTGACAGACAATGGGGAGCATTGATGACCGGAGATGAAAGCTATGCTGGATCCCGCTCATTCGAACAGCTACACCAAACCGTACAAAATATTACAGGCTTCAAATATCTTTTGCCAACTCACCAGGGAAGAGCCGCTGAAAACGTTTTATTCTCCGTATTGGTAAAAGACGGTGATGTTGTTCCGGGAAATTCTCATTTTGACACCACAAAAGGACATATTGAGTTCAGAAAAGCTCATGCTATTGACTGTACCATTGATGAGGCTTTTGATATTAATGACTTACACCCTTTCAAAGGAAATATCAACCTTCAAAAGCTTGAAGAAGTTTATAAAAGCCATCCTAAAGAAAAAATCCCTTTCTGCTTAATTACCATTACCTGTAATTCTTCAGGAGGACAGCCTGTATCTTTAGAAAATATGAAAGCAGTAAAAGAACTTTCTGATCAGTATGGAATTCCTGTTTATTTTGATTCGGCAAGATTTGCTGAAAATGCATATTTCATCAAAAAAAGAGAAAAAGGACAGGAAAACAGAAGCATCAAAGAAATCTGTAAAGAAATTTTCTCTTACGGAGAAGGGATGACGATGAGCTCAAAAAAAGACGGCCTGGTAAACATCGGTGGTTTTATTGCTCTGAATAATGAAGAAATCTTCAGAAAAGCATCCAATTTCACTATTATTTATGAAGGTTTTATTACTTATGGCGGAATGGCCGGAAGAGATATGGCTGCTTTAGCGGTTGGCCTTGATGAAGCAACAGAGTTTGCTTATCTGGAAAGCAGAATTTCTCAGGTTGAATATCTTGGAAATAAACTGATCGAATATGGAATTCCTGTTCAGAAGCCAATTGGAGGTCATGCTGTTTTCATTGATTCATTAAACTTTTTACCGAAAGTTTCCCGTGCAGAATACCCGGCACAGACTTTAGGCCTTGAAATCTATAAAGAAGCAGGAATCAGAACAGTAGAAATCGGAACTTTACTGGCAGACAGGGATCCTGAGACCAGAGAAAACCGCTATCCTAAGCTTGAATTAGTTCGTTTGGCAATTCCAAGAAGAACTTATACCAACAACCACATGGATTATATTGCTGCTGCAATCAAAAACGTTTATGAAAGACGTGATGAGATTGCAAAAGGCTACAAAATCACGTGGGAACCGGATCTTCTGAGACACTTTACGGTTAAACTGGAAGAAGCATAAAAAAAAAACCGAGTACTGCTCGGTTTTTTCATTTTTAAATAAAAGCATACTATTAAGTAAAGCTTTTTATAAATTCCCCAACCGGAGAGTATTATTTTTTAGAAAAATTCTTGATTTTTTACTTTAAATTTGTAATATTCCAAATAAAACCCAGGAAAAACAATATAAACACTAACTTGAAAAATCCCATTATTCCGAAATGAAAACAATTGCTATCGTTGGCGCCGGAATTTCCGGCTTAAGCATGGCGAATTACTTAGAAAAACACAATATTGATTACCATATTTACGAAAGGAGAAAGAAAAACGACTTAGCCGGCCACGGATTTTTACTGCCACAAGAAGGCATTGAATTCCTGTCCCATATCGTTGATAAAAACATCCTTTTTAAACAGGGTAATTTTTTGAAAAAGTACATTCAGTATTCGCATACAGGAAAAATAATTGCAGAAAAAGACCTTGATAACGTTTTTGTTATCTCAAGAGGTTCTTTAATCGAAATTCTCGCCCAAAATATCCCATCCTCTAAAATTACTTATGAAAAAACTATATCTTTTTGTGACCGAAAAAAAAACAGATTAAAAAATCCGGACGGCAGCTATATTGTGTCCGATATGATCATTGTGTCCGACGGCTCCAGAAGCAGGATCAGGAAAGAAATTTTTAAAGATGAAATCATCAGGTCCGTTCGTGAAAATGAGGTCGTCAATATTATTAACAACAAAGATATTGCAGCCAGGATCGAAAATAATTTCATGAAATTCCACCATCTGGACGGCGGATTAACCTTTGGAATTCTTAAGCTTTCAGATAACCAGATTTTATGGTATTCGCAGTTTGATAACGAGAGGTATAAAATTGACAGAGAATGTTCCGTAGAAAACCTTAAAGATTATATGTTTGAAGTTTTTGAAGAATGGGATCCTCTGGTTTCTACCATTGTAAAAGAATCAAGCTATGAAAACATTCATCTATGGCCGGTTTACGAATTAGAAACCCTTAATCCGTTTTACAAAGATAATATTGTGTTTATTGGAGATGCCGCACATCCTTTGATTCCGTTTACAAGCCAGGGGGTTACTTCTGCCCTTAAAGATTCATTTACTTTAACCCGCCACTTAACTGCAGAAAAAAATATGACTGAAGCATTCAAGAAGTATGAAGAAGAAAGAAAACCGGAGATTGAAGTACACATACAAAACGGAAGAATTTTATTGAATCAATTCTTGCTGCCTCTCGATCAGCAAAAGAAAAACACTTTACCCATATCCTATAAATAAAATATGTTTACCAATAACGATATCAATTTTGAAGCTTTAAAAAGAAAAGCATATAACGGAAGGTGGGCTGTACAGGAAGAAGGCATCATACCGTTTACTGCAGCAGATCCCGATTTCAGAATGGCCCAGGAAATCGAACAGGGAATTATTGAATATATAAAAGACGGATACCTGAGCTATGGCCCGTTTTCAGGGCTTCCTGAGTTTAAGAAAAATGTCGCGCAACATTTCAATTCAGTAAAAAATGGAAGCTTCAATTCTGAAGATGTTCTCGCAGTGAATAGTGCAGCACAGGGAATGTATTTGGTTGCAAAATATGTTTTAAGCCCCGGAGATGAGGCGATCATTCTGGATCCCGTAGATTTTCTCTTTAAAAAATCAGTGGAAACTGCAGGTGGAGTTATAAAGTTATGTCCTGTAGATCATAAAACCGGAGATATTGATTTTGAAAAACTGATTTCGCTTATTAACCCGAAAACAAAATTAATCAGCATCTGTAATCCCCATAATCCATTGGGAAAAGTGTATTCCAAAGAGGTTTTAATTAAAATTTCAGAGATTGCTGCGGCCCATGATGTATGGGTGATGAGTGATGAAATATGGAGCGATATTATTTATGACAACAAAGAGTTCCACACTTATTCTTCCATTTCAGATAAAGCTAAAAATAAAAGTTTTACCGTATATGGCTTTTCAAAATCATTTGGAATTGCAGGGTTAAGAATCGGCGCTGTTTTATGCAATGATCCTGAAATCCTTGAGGACTTTACCGAAAAATCGAATTTCAATTCTACCATTGAAGGAATTTCCACATTATCCCAAATTGCAGGAAGCGTAGCCATAGAAAAAGCAAAACCATGGCTGGGAAAATTTTTAGCTCATTTACAAAGCAACCGTGATCTAGCTTATAAAATTCTTAGCCGGTCACAGATTTTAACGCCCAATTTACCGGAAGCCACTTTTGTAATATTTCCAAAAATAGATAACGGTTTATCCAGTGAAGAATTTACAGAACATGTTTTGCATCACGGAAAAGTAGCAGTGGTACCCGGCTCGGAGAGATGGTTTGGAAAAGGAGCCGAAGGACATATCAGAATATGTTTTTCTACTTCACAGGAAATCCTTGAAGAAGGACTGAACAGGATTATTAAATGTTTTTAATATTTTTTGCAATAAACAAGATTTAAATTAATTAAAATTAATAAAACGAATAAAAATATAAATCATTTTGAGTAAATAACAGAGACAGACATAGCAAACTATTATTTTTATATCAAACTGTTGTGAAAATTTAATATTTTTGATAGAATCATCAATAAAATCACCATTAATATGAAAATAAAATATGCAAGTGTGCTTTTTCTTGCTTCCACTACATTTCTATATGCGCAGGAAATAAAAGATACCTTATCTAAAGAATCAAAAATAGAGGAAGTTGCCATTACAGGAAGTAGAAATAAAAAAAGAACGGTAACCAATACTCCCGTTCCTATTGATGTAATAGACATTAAGCAGGTCAGTCAATCGACGGGACAGGTAGAGGTCAATCAACTTTTACAGTTTGCCGCACCTTCTTTTAACTCGAATAAGCAATCCGGATCAGATGGAGCCGATGCAGTAGATCCAGCTACTTTAAGAGGACTTGGGCCTGATCAGACACTGTTACTCCTTAACGGAAAAAGGTACCATCAATCTTCACTGATCAACCTTTTCGGGACAAAAGGACGCGGTAATACCGGTTATGACATGAATACCATCCCGATCGGTGCCATCAAAAGAGTAGAGGTATTGAGAGACGGAGCTGCTGCACAATACGGGTCAGACGCTATTGCCGGCGTAATCAATGTTATCCTGAATGATCGTGATAAAGGGTTTGAAGGAAATGCTTTTTACGGAATGAATCTTTTTAAAAGCCCCGGAAATAACGATGTTGTTTCAGATCGTAAAATCGATGGAAATACTTTTGATTTTAACGGGAATTATGGTGTTAAAATAGGACCGAAAGGCGGATTCGGAAATTTCACGGCAGAATTTGTCGATAAAGAATATGCCATCAGAAATGCAAATCCTGCTATATATGATGCTCCGAGGCAAAGATTTGGTGATGCAAAATCCCAGAATTTTTATTTCTTCGGAAATGTTGAAGTTCCGTTATCAGATAATCTGAAATTTTATTCCCGGCAGGGGTTTTCGCAAAGAAACACTGATGCTTATGCATGGACAAGAAGTGCTGATGCCGACGGAAATATCCCTGAGGTTTATCCAAACGGATTCAACCCGATACAGGATACCAGCATAACAGATTTCACTTTTGATAATGGCTTGAAATTTAAAGTAGCCAACTGGGATGTAGATATTTATAATGCTTTCGGAAACAACAGATTTACGTACAAGATTGACAATACAATCAATGCCACTTTAGGAACAAAATCCCCGACAAGTTTTAATGCCGGCGGACATTCTTTATTACAGAATACAACAGGATTTAATACTTCAAAACAATTTGGGGTCTTGGAGGGATTAAACATTGCGTTCGGCTCTGAATTCAGGTATGAAAAATTCAATGTGATTAAAGGAGAAGAAGCTTCATATGCCATGTATGACGTTAACGGAAATATTGTAACAGCCGGTACAGACCCGGGATTATTGGTGACAAACCCTTTGAGCGGAAATGTAAGGCCGGGCGGATCACAGGGTTTTCCGGGATATTCTCAGGAAGTTAATAAAAACAGGAATAATTTTGCAGCTTATGTAGATACCGAGCTTGATATTACCCGACAATGGATGGTAAGTGTTGCAGGAAGATTTGAAAATTATAATGATTTCGGCAGTACCCTGAATGGAAAATTTGCTACACGGTATGCCATCACATCACGGCTTGCAGTCCGTGGATCTGTTTCTACAGGATTCAGGGCTCCGTCACTGGCTCAGAAATATTACAGCTTACAGTTTACCAATTTTCAGGGTGGAGATCTGGTAACTATTCAACTTGCATCAAATGACAGCGACCTGGCAAAAGCAGTAGGGATTCCACAGCTTAAACAGGAAACTTCATTAAACGGAAGCTTAGGATTCACCTTCAATGCCGGAAAATTCACGGCAACTGTTGACGGTTATTATATCAATGTGAAGAACAGGATTGTACTTACTGGTAATTTCTCAAGAGAGGATTTACCGGAAGATGTTCAGGAAACTTATCCGTATATTGACCAGGCACAATTTTTCACTAATGCTATTGATACGAGAACGAAGGGGATTGATGTTATTTTGAGTTATTCTGAAAATATCGGCTCCGGAAAATTATCGGCCACCTTAGCCGGAAATTATAATGAAATGGAGATCACTTCAGTCAATACTTCCGAAAAACTAAAGGGAAAAGAAGAGATCTATTTAAGTCCGAGAGAAAGGGCTTTTATCCTGGCTTCTGCACCCAAAACAAAGATCAACTTAAATTTAAACTATAAAATCAATAAATTCAATGCCAATTTACAGCTCGTAAGATTTGATAAAGTGCAGTTGATCGGTTATGGAGGTGCTGATGACCTTCAGATTTACAACCCAAAGGTAACGACGGATTTATCTTTCGGGTATGATTTCAGCAAAAGCATCAGTTTAACGATTGGAAGCAAGAATTTGTTTAACCGTTACCCTACTCTGCAAAAATCTCATGTGTCAGACGGGAATACAGAATCCGGCGGAATTTTCGATCCCGTACAGATGGGGTTCTCCGGAAGACAGGCTTTTGCAAGATTTAATTTCAGATTTTAATTCAATATAAAAGCCTCCCGGAATTTCCAGGAGGCTTTTTGTTTATTTTTTTGAAATCTTATAAAGTTTTCCACTGTCTGTCACAGCATATAAATTCCCGTCCGATCCATCCAGAACATCCCGGAATCTTTCTTTCTGATCTGCTAACAGACGTTCTTCCCCGACGACTTTATTGTCTTTCATCACGATTCTGTTGATATGCTCACCACTTAAACATCCGATAAATAAATTTCCTTTCCATTCATCAATATTTCCGGTGTAGAAGGTGACCCCACTCGGGGAAATTACCGGATCCCAATAATAAACCGGCTGTTCTGTCCCCTCTTTTTGGGTAATCCCATCACCAACCTTCTGTCCTGAATATTCGATACCGTAAGTAACATCACCCCAGCCATAATTTTTTCCGGGTTGGATAAAGTTAATTTCATCACCTCCTCTCGGTCCCATTTCTACGTCCCAAAGGTTACCATTAGGATCAATAGCCATTCCCTGAGGATTTCTTACTCCATATGCATAAATTTCAGGCTTATACCCTGCTTTTCCAATAAAAGGATTTCCGGGCGCCGGTTTTCCATCTTTCGTTATTTTAAGGATCTTTCCTAAATAATTATCCGTTTTCTGCGCATAAACCCGGGTTTGTTTATCTGACCTTTCCCCTGTGCTTACAAACAGGTTTCCTTCTTTGTCAAATGCCAGTCTGCTGCCGTAATGCTTATCACCGCCATAAGAAGGCTCAGCCCGGAATATAACTTTCACATCACTTATATTCTTAAGATCTGCAGAAAGCCTTCCTTTGGCTACAGAAGTAAGGTTTCCTTCTCCGAAAGGTTCTGAGAAACTGAAATAAATCAAATTATTTGTCTTAAAATCCGGATCCAATGCCACATCAAGCATTCCTCCCTGACCTTTTGAATCTACTTTAGGAAATCCGGATATTTTAGAAACCGTTTTTCCATCGGCAGACACTACATTCATAAAGCCTGTTTTTTCGGTAATTAAAAATCGGCCGTCCGGCAAATTGATAATTCCCCAGGGTTTTCCAAGGTCTTTGTTAAGTATTTCTACCTGATAAGCTGTAGAAGATTTCACAGCTTTAATTCTCGTCTGACCTTCAAAAGCAGGTTTATAATTCGAATTAGGTTTTGCTGTTTCCACACTCCCATCTTTCCCAATTTGCTGGGCATGGGCATTATTCTTTTTGCACGACGATAAAACTAAGAAAAGACTTAAAGCCGGAATATAAAAATTATTGAATCTCATAGTCTTGTGATTAAGTGGTTTACATAACGAATGGAAAAATAATGCCATAAAAATTTGACAGTTAAATATTTTATTCTACATTTGTAGAATAAAGTTTGAAAATGTAGAATATGAAAGAAATAAAATTAACTGATTCTGAAAAAGATCTCATGGAAATTATCTGGCACAAGAAGAATGTTTTCATGAAAGATATTCTGGAATCTTATCCTGAACCCAAACCGGCAACCACAACTGTTGCAACATTGCTGAAAAGGATGCAAAATAAAGACCTGGTAGGCTATAAACTGTATGGAAATTCCCGTGAATACTATCCAAAAGTAGAGAAAGGGGAATATTTTAAGGAAGAAATGACTTCCATGATTGACCGTTTTTTCAACAGCTCAGTAACCCAATTTGCATCATTTTTTACTTCAAACACCAAATTGAGCCAGAAGCAGCTGAAAGAACTTCGCGAAATAATTGATCAACAGATAAATGAATAAAAATGGTTTTCATTCTTCTAAAAATAGTTTTGTGCTCTTCATTATTGATCACTTTATATTATCTTTTTCTGGAAAAGGAAAAAATGTACAGGTTTAACAGGTTGTTTTTAATTTTTTCATTAATATTTTCCTATGTCGTTCCTTTTATTTCTGTTACAATGGAACTTCCGGAACCAAAAACTCAATCAAAATTAATATTTGAAGAAACCGCACAGCAGATTACAATATTTTCCCCACAGCAGGAAAGCTTCAGCCGGATGGATCTTGTCTGGATGATATATGGAGCAGTAACTTTATTTTTTCTGATAAAAGCAATTATCTCCGTTGTAAGGATTAAAAAATTAAATGGAAAAAGAGTTAATTATCTGAATTACAAAACAATTATAACAGAAGACAGCCTCTCCCCATTCAGTTTCTGGAATACCATTTATATTGGAAAAAACTACTTTAAAAATAATGAGATAGACTCAAGGATATTTCTGCACGAAAAAAGCCATTTAGACCAGAAACACAGTTTAGACCTTCTTTTTATTGAAATTTTAAAAATTTTCACGTGGTTTAATCCTGCTATTTATTTCTATAAAAAGGCCATGGTTACCAATCATGAATTCCTGGCGGATGAATCTGTTTTGAAAATAAATTCAAATATTAAGGATTATCAGAGACTCATACTTCAGGAGGTTATTTCAAATCAAAATTATAATCTTTCACATACTTTTAATTTTAACAACACCAAAAAACGATTTATTATGATGAACACTAAAAAATCAAATCTTACCGGAATAAAAAAAGCGGTGAGTATACCGGTTTTGGTTATTGTTTTTGGACTATTCGTTCAAAAAACATATGCCTCCAATCCGGGATTGAGTCTGAATGATTCTGAAAAAAGCTTAAATGAGTTAAAAGAAAGCATTTCAGCTTTGAAGGTTATCCCAACTAATGGTAATCAAATAGTCTCAGATACTATTCCTGCGAAGAAAAATAAAAAAGCATCAACAAAAACTGAGATAAAAAATAAAAACAAGGAAAAATCTCCACCTCCGCCACCCCCATCATCAGGGACAAGAAAGGTGAATACTAAAAGTGACACCAATGTTCCACCTCCACCTCCGCCATCTGTTTCCCGTACTGCAGATCTTAAACCGGCTGAATATCCGGGTGGAGTAAATCAGTTACGAAGTAATGTTGCAAGTAATTTTGACAGTTCCGTCTTTACCGGAAAAGAAAAAGGAATGCTAAAATCGGAAGCTCTTATTTCGATCGACAAAAACGGGAAGGTAACCGACATTAAAACTACAGGGTCGTCGGAAAAATTTAACGCCGAAACCTACAGGGTATTAAAGCAGGCCACTGATAACGTCGTATGGGCTCCTGCACAAAAAGATGGAGAGCCTGTTGCCTATCAATATAGATTACCATTAGCCATGAGCTTTAAATAATCAAAATAAATATTTTTCATAAGAGTCCGCTTCAGGACTCTTTTTTATTTCATAAATTTGATATATGAATTTCAAACTTCAATCAGAATATCAACCGACCGGAGACCAGCCGTTAGCTATTGAAAAACTTACCGAAGGAATAGAAATCGGTGAGAAATATCAGACTTTATTAGGGGTCACAGGATCCGGAAAAACATTTACGGTTGCCAATGTGGTACAGAATGTTCAGAGGCCTACTCTGGTTTTGGCGCATAACAAAACATTGGCAGCGCAGCTCTTCATGGAGTTTAAAGAGTTCTTCCCCGAAAATGCTGTAGAATATTTTGTAAGTTACTACGACTACTACCAGCCGGAAGCTTATATTGCAACGACCGGAACCTACATTGAAAAGGATTTAAGCATCAATGAAGAGGTAGAGAAGCTGCGTCTTTCTGCAACGGCAAGTTTACTTTCGGGAAGAAGAGATGTACTGATCGTAGCTTCCGTATCATGCATCTATGGTATCGGGAATCCTACTGAGTTTCATAAATCATTGATTTCAATTGAGATCGGTGAAAAACTAACGAGAACGTCTCTTCTACATTCTTTAGTTAGCGCATTGTATTCCAGAACATTAAATGAATTCCAAAGAGGTACGTTCCGTGTAAAAGGAGACGTCATTGATATTTTCCCGGCTTATGCTGATAATGCCATCAGAATTCAGTTTTTTGGAGATGAAATTGAGAAGATCCAGAGTTTTGATCCTGTAACTGGAAATGTAATATCCAATTTTGAGCAGATTCAGATTTATCCTGCCAATCTTTTTGTAACGTCAAAAGAAACCCTGAACGGAGCTATTAGAGAAATTCAGGATGATATGGTAAAACAGGTTGATTTTTTTAATTCTGTTGAAAAACCTTTAGAAGCTAAACGATTGCAGGAAAGAACCGAACTCGACCTTGAAATGATTAAAGAACTGGGCTATTGTTCCGGTATCGAGAACTATTCGAGATATCTTGACGGCAGGCTTCCCGGCTCAAGACCTTTCTGTCTGATAGATTATTTTCCTAAAGATTTCTTAATGGTCATCGATGAAAGCCACGTTACCGTTCCTCAGGTTCACGCTATGTACGGCGGTGACCGAAGCAGAAAGGAAGCTTTAGTAGAATATGGCTTCAGACTTCCTGCAGCAATGGATAACAGACCTTTAAAATTTGATGAATTTGAAGCCATGCAGAACCAGGTGATCTATGTTTCTGCAACTCCGGCTGATTATGAATTAGAAAAAACCGGTGGAACCTATATTGAGCAGATCATTCGTCCGACCGGACTTTTAGATCCTGTTATTGAAGTAAGACCGACCCTTAACCAGATTGATGATTTAATGGAGGAAATTCATAAGAGATCTGATGCAGATGAAAGAGTTTTAGTGACCACTCTAACGAAAAAAATGGCTGAAGAGCTGACCAAATACTTTACAAAGTTCGGCATCAGGACAAGATACATCCACTCTGATGTAGAAACCCTGGAACGTATTCAGATTATGCAGGATCTGCGTCTCGGAATTTTTGATGTTTTAATCGGAGTTAACCTTTTAAGAGAAGGTCTCGATTTACCGGAAGTTTCTCTCGTAGCCATCCTGGATGCAGACAAGGAAGGAATGCTAAGAAGCAGAAGATCAATGATTCAGACGGTCGGCCGTGCTGCAAGAAACATCAATGGAAAAGCCATTATGTACGCTGATAAAATCACAAAATCTATGCAGGCTACTTTGGATGAAACAGCTTACCGCCGTGAGAAGCAGATGCAATACAACAAAGAACACGGTAAGGTTCCTCAGGCTTTAAATAAAAAGATTTCAGAAAATCTCGTAGGCAGAAGTAAAGATTTCCCGGATGAGAAATATACTCAAAAACAAATCCTACAAAAGGTTGCCGAAACTAAAGCAACCTATGCCAGTGAAGATATAGAGAAAATGATCGTACAAAAGCAAAAAGAGATGGAAGCTGCAGCGAAAAACCTTGATTTTATAAAGGCGGCTAAGCTTCGTGATGAAATTGAAGCTTTAAAAGCATAAATAACAGAAAAATCTGATTGTTAGGAAACAGTTTCGGCGGCATCTTCGATGCCGCCGAAACTGTTTCCCTAAAACTTATAAGTCTTATTTTTAGGCTGAGTATAATTTACCGTTCCCCGAATCGGAATCAGCAGATCCATCAAACCATTCAGTTTTATTTCGTAAATCGTTGAAAGCTGCATACCAAGCTTCCCTTTAGGCATTCCTTTTCTGTAAAACCATTCAAGATAGCTTATCGGTAAATCAGCAAGCACTGTTCCTTCATATTTCCCAAAAGGCATTTTAACGACACAGATTTCTTTTAATATCTCCGGATTTATTCCTTCCACAACTTTTATACTATTAAATCAATTTTTTTATCTAAATCATCGTCCTTGTCCGGTAACTGCAATTCCGGGGTATCTTCATCTGAGAATTCATTTCTATACACCTGAATCAGCAGAAGCGTGAGAGAAATCAGAATCGGTCCAAAGATCAGTCCCATAAAGCCAAATAGGTTCATTCCCATGATAATCCCGAAAACCGTGTTCAGCGGATGAACATCTTCCAGCTTTTTCAAAAGGGTGAAACGCAATAGATTATCTGTTAATCCGACAACGATCAGACAATAGGCTGCCAACCCCAAACCGGGCCCTGTGCTTCCTTCAGCGATCATATAGATACAAACCGGAATATAAACAATCGCGGCCCCGACAACAGGAACCATCGATGCAGCCGCTGTTAAAGCAAAAAGTAAAACAGGACTGGGTGCTCCAAAAATAAAGTACCCAACCAAAGCTACAATACCCTGCCCCATTGCTACCACAGGAATTCCAATTGCATTGGCCATAATCAGCTTTCTCATCTTGTCTCCGATCAAAGAAACATTAGCTCTTTTCAAGGGTGCGGACGAAGCAAGAACCCTTTCAAAAACCCTGGGTCTTTCCAGCATAAAGTAAAGAATAAAATACATGGACATCACTACCGTAAGGGTATTGAAGGTTCCACTGAGTGCGGAAGTCGAAACTTTTCCTACCGAACTCTTTAATTTATCCATATTCTCTTTACTCAGGATATCAAAACCTGTTTTTGAAAAAATGTAAGAATGTATTTTTTCCAGAAAAACATTAAACTTAGTCATATAAGCCTGTGCATTTCCGAGTTTTTCAATTAAAAGGTCACCGATAAAATAGATCGGTAAAATAAGGATAATCAGACTCGCCAGCATCAGGAGAAGTGATGAAGCCCATGGTTTCCATTTTTTCTCCTCCTGCAGATAAAAATTATATCTCCGGCAAACTACATAAATAGTAATTGCCCCTAAAACTGAAGGTATAAAAAGAGCGAGGTTAAAACAGATCAATCCCGTCAACACCAAAATGATCGCAAGTAATGAAACCTGCTTTATAGCAACACTGCTTATTTGTTTGTCTTTATTCACCATTATTGTTTAAATACGATTTGTCTTGGTTTTCCTAAAAAGGCACAATATGTAGAATACATTACTGCTGTGATAAAAGTTCCGGTTACAATGATCCCAATACAACAGGCAAAAAAACCGCAGAAGCTCAATATCAGCCCCAGGAATGAAACTCCCAGAAAGGTTCCGTAATTATCTTTTGCAATGTTATAGGCTTTTCCCATTGCTTCCGTTGCCGATGCATTTTCAAAAAGAAGAATCGGATATCCCAACAGGAAAAAAGGGAACACAAAGAAAAACGGAATTCCGCACATGGCCAATGCAATTCTCAGAATAACATGAGTAATCAGACTGTAAATCAGAATATTGACAAAATTCTGTCTGTAACCGATAAACAAATCAGAAAATTCTACCGTGCTTTTTGTATTGTACTTGTTAATAATATAAATCAACCCTACATATAAAGGGGAAAGAACAGCTCCAAGAATACTTGAAAAAGAATAATATAAAGAAAAACCCGGAGAATAATAAGACCTGAAATCAGGAACATTTCCATCCGTATCCCTGATCTCTTCTGCAATATTCCATGAATTAAATCCGGTGATTGACTGTAAAATAGAGTCTCCTATAACATAAATGATCATAGCTACAATCGCGTAGAGAATTACCCCTTTATACATCTCGAAAGCATGAGAAATAATTGATCCCGTATCTTTACCCGGGACGGAACCCTGTTGGTCAAACTCGTTAAATTCAGACATGGTTAAATATTTTTATGATTTTATCAAATTTAACTTTTTTTGACTAAAAAAGTAGTAAGCCGTTTAAAATTTAACTCTTTTCCGAAAAAACCGTTTTATAAAGTGAATAAATCATCGCATTCCAGAATGGGAAAGTAAACAGCCCACCGACAAAGAACAGCATAAACCCGATATATTTAAAAATAAAAGCGACAATGGCACATACCAATATTTCTATAAAATACATTTTCAGTGCTTTAAAGTTTAAACTGATTGCCTCAAAAATCCTTTTATCCGTAAAAAACATCAGTGGAGCCACGAATATCGTTATAAAAACCCACACCACACCGAGTATGATCGTTTGGAATGCATAGCTGAAAACAAAGAACCAGAAAATATAATATCCCACATATTTTAAAAAATTGAAGCCGTTGTATCCTGCAAGTAAATCACCGATTTCCAGTTTTTCTTTGAGATCAAGTTTTCTGTAAATCTGATAAAAACCCAGGTTGAGCGGATATAAAAAGATCGTAGCCCCAATCATTCCCCAGGAAAATCTTTGAAATTCCGGTTGGGAAAGCATTTTGGCAAGATGATCAGAATACACCTGAACGCCGTCTTTTGCATACTTCGCAGTTTCAATATACTGTTCCAGTATACCGTATCTTGAATCAAAGAAAAAGAATACCGTAAGAAAAATCCCGAAATAAAGGATCGAAAACATCAGCTGAAAAACCAATGTTTTATTCCAGTAAAAAAAAGCCTGTTTGAGTATAAAGTCAATTCCCGGTTTCTGAGGATATTTGTTCTGCATTAAAAATATTTTGTGCAAAAGTAAACATCAATAAGTACTTTTGCAGAATGTTTTCAACGAATCATCAAAAATTTATGGAAATGGACGAGCTTTCCCTTCAGAAAGTTCCCTATTTTTTTATCATCGATTTCCTTACAGAGAATGTTGAAATCTATAAAGAAAACGAAATTAAAAAATCAGGCTTATTAATTGATTTTCAGGAATATAAAACACAATACATTCACCATGAATTACCTGAAAAAATTAAATGGAAGTCATACCCTGAGACATTAGAAAGTTTTCAGAAAGGTTTTGACGAAGTTCAGAAAAATATTAAGCTGGGAAATTCTTATTTAGTAAATTATACAAGAAAAACGAGGATTGAAACGAATTTAAGCCTTAAGGAAATTTTTTATCATTCAAATGCAAAATACAAGGTTTTTTATAAAGATTTTTTTGTATTTTTTTCTCCTGAAACTTTTGTAAAGATTATTGACGGTAAAATTTTCACATATCCTATGAAAGGAACTATTGATGCATCTTTAGAAAATGCAGTGGAAATTTTAAGGAATGATAAAAAAGAAAAAGCCGAACATTATACAGTAGTAGATTTGCTCCGGAATGATCTCAGCATGGTGGCGGATAATGTAAAAGTTGATCAGTTTCAACATATTGATTTCATTAAAACCCATCAGAAAGACCTTTACGCCATGAGCTCTGAAATTTCAGGAAATTTAACTCCTGAATTTAACGGGAAAATAGGCAGCATTATGAAAAGACTGCTTCCTGCCGGCTCTATTTTAGGAGCACCCAAACCCAAAACATTAGAGATTACACTCAATGCCGAAGGTTATGACAGAGGCTATTATACCGGGGTTTGCGGTTGGTTTGACGGAAAAAATCTTGACAGCTGTGTGATGATCCGTTTTATTGAAAAAGAAGGTGACCAACTTTATTTTAAAAGCGGAGGCGGAATAACCCATATGAGCAAATTAGAAGACGAGTATCAGGAAATGAAAAATAAAATTTATGTCCCAATTCATTGAAAGTATTAAAGTAGAAGACCAGGAAGTTTTCCTGTTAGATCTTCATCAAAAACGTGTAGATCACACTTTCGCCCATTTCGGGAAAGAAGGCTCAATTGATCTTGCCAAAATATTCAAACATCTGGAACATGATGAAGACGGTCTTTTCAAACTGAGAATCGCCTATGATCTGGATAAAAGAGTCCGTACACAAATGATTCCTTACGCCATTCCTGAAATCCAGGATTTTCAACTGGTAGAAAACAACAGCTTTGATTATTCCTTCAAATTTGAAGACCGGAAAGAACTGGATAAGATGAAAATGAAATCCAAAGCCGAAGAAATCATTATTGTAAAAAACAATCACATTACCGACACTTCTTTTTCCAATCTTCTGTTCCTGAAAGGCAAAGATTGGTTTACCCCGGCCTCCTTTCTATTGAACGGAGTACAGAGACAGCATCTTTTGAAGCAAAAGAAAATCAAAGAAAAGGAAATCACTTTACAGAATATTAAAGAGTTTTCACATTTCCAGCTGATCAATGCTTTGAATGATTTCGACGATATGTTTATTTATCCTATCGACAGAATTATTAATCTGCCCGGTAACGAAGAATATCTGGATCTCTAATTCTCTTTCATAAACTCAAAATAAGCCTTCAGAACATCGGCACTGTTTTTCCCGTAAGTATTCACTTCCAGAATTTTAGGCTGCGTATCCGGTTTGAAGAAATTATCCAGAACCCTGTCTAATGTAGGCTCATCTTCAACTTTAGTATAAGAGAACCCGAAATGCTTGGCCAGATGCTCTGCATTTTTATGGTGTTTCGTTGCGATAAACTCATCCAGCGTATTCGGATTGGCATTTCCCGGTCCCGGAATGATTTTAAAAATATTCCCTTCTCCATTGTTAAAAATAATGATCCTTACAAAAGGCGGGATGTATTGATTCCAGAGCCCGTTGATATCATAGAAAAAGCTCAGGTCTCCCGTGATGAGTAATGTCGGATTAGCATTTTTTATCGCAAAACCCATTGCCGTTGAAGTACAGCCGTCAATTCCGCTTGTTCCTCTGTTACAGTATATTCTTCTTTTCTCAAAATCAAATAGCTGCGCATATCTGATGGCAGAGCTGTTACTGAAATGAACATTATAATTTTCAGGAATCGTTTGTGATGCCTTATTGAAGAAATAAAAATCTGAAAACTCAACTAAATTTAAAAATTGCTGATGTCTTGCATCTTTTTTATCCCTTAAAACATCCCAAAGATTAAAATACGGTCTTGGCTCAAGATTAATGAATTTTAATAATTTGGAAAAGAAAATCTCCGGTCTTACTTCAATTTTCTCCGTTAAGGAATAATAAGTATCCGGCTGCCAGATCTCATCCAGATGCCAATGCTGTTTCGGACGTGCACTTCTCAGGAATTGCTTTACTTTTTTAGAAACCACATTCTGCCCGATTGTAATGAGCAGATCAGGCGCATACATTTTATAATCTTCTTCCGTGAAGTTAAAGATATAGCGGTCAATATGTTTGAAGAATTTTTCATGATGCAGATTAGAATTCGCCTCACTTAAAACAACAACGGAATGGTTTTTCACCAATTGGGTAAGCTGGTTTTCCAGTTCCGGGCTGTAATCTTTTGTTCCTACCAAAAGTAAGATGCGTTGAGAGGTGTTCCAGTCAGCCACTAAATTTGACGGAATTTCATATTCTTTCTGCTTGATCGTTCTTTCAACCGTCGGAAAAGTCGGAAGCTCAGAAACCAATTCATATAAAGGTTCTTCCAAAGGAATATTAATATGCACCGGGCCCTGTTTTTCAAAACAAAGCTCAATGGCTTTCTTGATAATATCAAAATTAATGTCTTCTGCATTCTCCTTACTGTCTTCTATAAGCTGGAAATCTCCGTAAGAATGCTGATGAAAAAGATTATTCTGTCTGATAGTCTGGCCGTCAAAAATATCCACAAAATCCGTAGGCCGGTCAGCCGTTAAAATCAAAAGCGGTATATTCTGGTAAAAAGCTTCAGTAACTGCAGGATAATAATTGGCAGCCGCAGAACCACTTGTACAGGTAATCACCACAGGTTTTTTTTCACTTTTAGCCATTCCCATTCCTACAAAAGCAGCACTTCGCTCATCCACAATACTGAAACAGTTAAACGCATCCACTTCCGAAAAATGGATCGCCAGAGGAGCATTCCTGGACCCCGGAGAAATAACGATATCTGAAATTCCGTACTGTTGAAGAAGATGGGCAAGTAGCTGGATACTTCTTTTGGAAGAATATTTTTTCATTCGGCAAATTTAGTTTATAAATACTTAATTGTAAAATCATTTAATTCAAAAAATATGTAATTTAGCAGTTCGTAAATTTCTAAAAATGGATAAAATACCTAGTGTAGACCTGCGTGATTTCCTTTCGGGTGACCCGGAACGCAAACAGAAATTTGTAAATGAAATCGGAAAAGCTTATGAAGAAATTGGTTTTGTAGCCTTAAAAGGCCATTTTCTTGATGATCAGTTAGTAGATGAATTGTATGGTGAGGTTAAAAACTTTTTTGAACTTCCAACAGAAACGAAGCTGAAGTACGAAATTCCCGGAATCGGAGGCCAGAGAGGCTATGTAGGATTCGGGAAAGAAACGGCAAAAGGTTTTAAAAGAGGAGATTTAAAAGAGTTTTGGCATTTCGGTCAGTATGTATCGGATGACTCAAAATACAAATCCCAGTATCCGGACAACGTCAATGTTGAAGAACTTCCAAAATTCAACGAAGTAGGTAAAGAAGCTTACCAGATGCTTGAAAAAACGGGGAAATATGTTTTAAGAGCATTAGCTTTATATCTTGGTCTGGATGAATTTTATTTCGATGATAAAATCGCAGAAGGAAATTCAATTTTAAGGCCTATTCATTATCCGCCGATCACACAGGAACCCGATGATGCTGTAAGAGCCGCCGCTCACGGAGACATCAACCTGATTACCCTTCTCATGGGATCTCAGGGAAAAGGGCTTCAGGTTCAGAATCATAACGGCGACTGGATCGATGCTATTGCAGAACCTGATGAGCTGATGATCAATGTTGGAGATATGTTATCAAGACATACCAATAATAAACTGAAGTCTACCATTCACAGAGTGGTTAATCCGCCAAGAGAATTATGGGGAACTTCAAGATATTCAATCCCTTTCTTTATGCATCCTGTAAGTGAAATGTCACTGAATGCACTTGAAAACTGTGTGGATGAAAACAACCCGAAACGATATGAAGATACTACCGCCGGAGAGTTTTTACACGAGAGATTAATAGAATTGGGGTTAATAAAAAAATAATCTAAAAAACTGATCTTGCATATAATTTTTTAATTATCTTTACTTAAGTGTCAAATTTTTAATTAAAACAATATGAAAAATTTAAAAAAACTAAGTAACGGCCAATTAAAAAGTATTTCAGGAGCAGGAGGAATAAAACTTCCGGAACCTGAATTTTGTATGTATTACTGCAACGGAGTTGTCATTTGTGCAACCTGCAGCAATGATTTTAAATGCCCTGATGATACTATGTAAGATAAATCATCAGCAAATAATAAGAAAACCGTTCCTTTTGGAGCGGTTTTTATTTTTAATAATTTAAATATTCTGAAATTCACAGGTTATCCGGACTTCACAATCTGTGAAAACTTCTGTAATTTTTATGGTCAAATCAATCAAACAATCTTAACTGCTGATCTTTAGCTCCGGTAAAACCAGACGTTGAAAGCTTCGGAAACTGTTTCCCTTCAAAAAACTTTTTCCGCCCTATTTTAAATGTATTGTGAATCATTTCAGCAATATTCCCTTCTCCCTTCTGCCGGTTGAAATATCTTTTTTCACCAAGCTTTCCGCCCCGCATCGAACGGATCAGATTTAAAACTTTCTGGGCCCGGTCCGGAAAACTGGATTCTATCCATTGTACAAAAACAGGCTCTACCGTGTCATTCAACCTCACAAGCGTATATCCGAAACTCTGGGCACCTGCATCGGAAATTGCTTTTAAAATACTTAACGGCTCGTCACTATTCAAGCCCGGAATTATTGGGGCTACCATTACATTAACCGGAATTTTATTTTCTGATAAAATTTCAACCGCTTTCAGCTTATTTTTTGCTGAGCTGGTTCTCGGTTCCATTTTTCTCCGCAGTTCTTCATTAATCGTGGGAATACTCAAAGAAACTGAAACCAGGTTTTGTTCTGCCAGTGGCTTCAGCAAATCCATATCTCTTAAAACCAATGCATTTTTTGTCAGAATATTGACAGGATGTCTGTAATCAAGACAAACCTGAAGCATTTTCCTTGTAATTTCAAATTGCCTTTCTGCCGGCTGATAGCAATCTGTGTTTCCGGAAAGTAAAATGGGTGCAGCCTTATACCCTCTTTTCTGAAAAAATTTTTCTAATAATTCAGGAGCATTTTTCTTGACCATGATCTTTCTTTCAAAATCGATCCCTGCGCTATATCCCCAATATTCATGGGTAGGCCTTGCAAAGCAATAGGAACATCCGTGCTCACAACCCTGATAAGGATTCATCGAATATTCCATCGGTAAATCCTCACTTTTTACCTGGTTTACAATTGTTTTGGGAAAAACTTCAGTAAAGGAAGTTTTCACAGTTTCGAAATCTTCATCTTCAGGCTCAAAGGTATACTTATCGAAACGGTTGATTACATTTCGCTGAGCTCCCTGACCTTTTATGGTATTTTCGTTCTGCATTATGGTGTAAAATTAGAATGGAATTTTTGTAAAATAATGAGTTTTAACACTAAAGTTTTCCACAAAAAAATCCAACACTTATAAAGCATTGGATTTTCAACATAATTAATATATTTTTTTACTACTTCATCGCATAAAATTCCACTCCGTGATATTCATCGTCGTGGTTTTTCCCATCAAAGTGTCTGTGATAATCTGAATAATAATCACTGTATTTTTTATCTTTTTTGTGTAATATTTTTTTAATGCCTATAAAACCTAGTACTGCTAACAGACCAATTCCTCCTGCCAGCAAAACTCCAACTTCTTTTTTCATATTTTGTCCGATTTATTAATTGGTCTATTGCAAAAAGTATACCTCTTTCTCAATTACCAATTATAATTTTTGTTAACATTCAGCTTCTTTTTTAAAGAAAATATAATCCATCAAAAATCCCTGATTTTAAAATGAATGGTTTAATTATTGTACTAACTTTAGAAAAAATATCATTATGGAAAACCCGGATAACATTGACAGAATGACAACTTTAAGCCAGGTCATGAAAACACTGTCGGAGAGAGGTATACAAAGAGAATTCAGAATGAATGAAAACTGTGAGATGAAATTCGAAAATTCTGACAAAAACTACCAGCCAACTGACTTAACCATATTAAAAACGTACCGTTTTGAGGGTGACAGCAATCCCGATGACAACGCAGTATTGTATGTTTTAAAAGATTCAGCCGGAAATCTGGGCATGATCATAGATTCTTACGGAGCAGACAGCAATTATCCCGGTGAAGAGTTTGATGCATTTTTAAGGGATATCCCGATTCAGGAAAGCGATGAGTTTAATTTTTAAACATTGATATATATAAAACCCGGAGTTACTTTTCTTCGGGTTTATCTTTTTTCTTAAATACGTTTTTCAGAAAACCTTTTTCTTTTTTCACTTCCTCGGGTTGAGGTTCTTCTTTTTTAGTATCCGGACCTTTTATTTCCTTTTTTAATTCTTTAACAGACTGCTTCACCTCTTTGACTGCAGAAACCGTTTTTTGCACCGTTTTCTTGGTTTTATCAATATTGATCCCTATTAAAGTTTTCTTCAAACCATCTTCGATTCCTCTCCAGAATAAATTAAAGAAAGATTTTGTAGGATCTCTTTCCACATTTTCAACAGTAACGCTTTCCGGCAGCTTTCCGGAGTCCGATTTTACCACAAGGTTGGCAACAGCCGTGAGAAATCCTTTTTTCTCTTTATTATTTTTATCTAAAATAGCCACTTTCAACCCTTTATGCTTCAGATTGAATGTCCCATGCAAGCCGGCAGGATTCCCTTTAAAATCAAAAAGCATTTCCTGGATAGTTCCCGTAGCTGTTACATGAAGATAGGGCCGGATAAAAGGATTAATTCCCTGGGCAGGAAGGTTTACTGCTCTTCCCGAAATTCCGAAAACATCATTCTGGTTGGCTACATCGAAGTTCCAGTTTACGGATAATGGTGCCAGATTCATAAATGAGCAGTCGATTTTGATATCAACCCTGGTAGGCTTTCCTTTTGTTTTTGCAGAGTTCAGGTTTTTAACATTCATATTAAAATTGCTGAATGTTAATTTTCCAGGGCCTACACTTTCAGGAGTATCCTCTTCGTACACCAGGACCGAATTCTTCAAATCAAGATTACTGATATACATCGGAATCTTTATGGAACGTAATAATCTTGAATACAAAGGCTTTATTTTAGGATCATCTTTCGGAATTTTACTTCTGAAAATATTAGCATCCGCAGACTGAATAACCACATGGGAAGCATTGATAAACTTATTGTTTGAAAATAAATCCCAGTTTCCATCCGCAATGATCTGATTGGCTTTCAGGTCATATAAATCCCTTTCCACGGGTATCATTCTGATAAACTGGGCTCTCGAAACGAGAGGTTTCATCACAAAGTTATTAACCTGGATTTTATTTTTATTCAGTTTTAAAAGTCCAACACTCATATGGTAGAAATGTGTTTTGTAAGCAAAATTCCTGGTAGTCAGAGAATAATCTTTTACTTTTACAGCAATTCCCGAGTTGTTGGGTTTTGAGCTTAACTCTATATCATTGATTGTTGCATTGAGATCATTAAAAGCCAATGGCTGACTTCCTTTGTCATAAGTGATGTTTGAGTTTTTCAAAATCACTTTTCTGATTATAAGAGGAAACTGAATTCCGTTAATGCCTGCTTTTTTATCCGGTTTATTTTCTCCCGCTTTAATGGTTCCGTTTACATTATTTACCAACACATCTTTCACATCAAGGTTGAGTTTCTTATCAATTATTTCCCATTTATTGATATTGAAAGCAATGTGGTTGGCAGACAAATCCATTGACGTTTTTCCTGAGACGGCACTACCCGGAGTCACTGAAATATTTCTGATCTCTCCGCTCTTAGGGTTTAAGGCAATGCTTTCAGCCTTATAATTCTGGTGATTAGAAAAAAGAATATCCCGTCCAGAAAACTTAAAATCTTTATATTTTACAGGAATAATTTCTTCAGAAGTCTCTTTATTAAATTCAAACTGACTGATATCTAAATTAAGTTTTTTTGCAGAAAGAAGATGACGACCATCGGGCTTCATTATTTCAACTGTTGCGTTGTTCAATTTAATATCATCCAGATCAACTTCATAATTTATTGGCCGATCTGATTTTTTTACAATTGCCCCCGTTGTATATACTAAAAGACTGGGATTATAAAAATCTGCATTGGCAAGAGATACCTTATTTTTTTTCAATACCACATCCTTAAAATCCATTTTTTGAATATCAAACTTAAACAGTTTTGATTTTTTAGGGTAGAACCTTTTAAACTGGGCAAAATTCAGCAATGGGATCAACTGAAAATTCTCAACCGACATTTGTCCGTTTGACGTGCTTATTTTGTTGATTTTTATAGCATAGACAGTATCCGGCCGAAAGAAAAAATTGTTCCCTTTAATATCGTATCGGTCAAAAACAACCGGCAGTTTATTTTCTACCGATTCTTCTGTCATCTGAAGGTTTTCAACAAATAAATTTAACTGTTGTACAGATAAGAATTTTTGTTTTGTATGCCTGAAGATATTGATACTCCCATTATTGATCCTGATATTTTCAAACAATACAGGATTTCTTTTTTTCCCGGTTTTACGATCAACAGGCTTTGCAAGAATTACATTTAAATTGGGGCTTGATAATAACAAATCCGATGAGCTGATCTGCTTATTAAATATGGCATCATAAATCCCGAACCGGCTGATGTTTAATGTATCTATCGTCCCTTGAAGTCCGATAACATCGATATTCTGCGGGTTTTTACTATTGACGGTAATTCCGGTGGAAATAATATTTCCCGAACCCAGATCTACGTCCAGGGTTTTATAAGAGACTTTATAATCTGTATTATTTTTAATATAGTTGGGAAGTTGGGTTTTAAGCCAGATATTTAATCCGAAGTTGGCCAGTAAAAAGAGTACCAGCAAAATTCCAAAACCTATCAGCAGCTTTTTAACCCATTTCTTTTTCATAGTTGTGTTTAGTGTAGATTACATTTTAAATATAAGCTTAATTTTTTATATTTAATTCAACGACATAACCTTCATGCCCTCTTATATTGATAAAATGACCACCTTCAAAACCAAGATACTGTCCTTTAATCCCTGTTAACCTCCCCATAAACTCAGGCTTTTTATCCAGTGTGAAAGAGCTTACTTTCTCGGGTTTTTCGAAAGGATAGTCAAATTTCCACAGATCTTCTCCTTCACTATAGAACTTCTGGAAATCTTCCGGAAAATACTCTTTTATTTTCTGCTGGAAATCAGCTAAATCCATTTCACCTTCAAAATCATCCTGAAGCATTTTTTTCCAGTTTGTTTTATCCGGCAGATGATCTTTCAGCGCAACTTCTATCATTCCTGCTTCATAGCGGTTTTCCGTTCTGGCTATCGGCAGGGCAAAAGTGGCTCCCTGGTCAATCCATCTCGTAGGAATCTGTGTATTTCTTGTAACGCCCACTTTTACATCTCCGGTGTAAGCCAGATATACGGTATGCGGCTGAAGCTGAATTTCTTTTTCTATTTCAAGATCGCGTTCTGCTACACCAAGATGTGCAGTAGAAAGTTCAGGACGAATAATGGTATCGCTGGCATACGGACTTTCAAAAAAACAGCTTTTGCAAAAACCCATTCTGTAAATCGGTTTGTTTTCACCACAGTTTACACATTGGAATCCTGTATGTTTTATCGTAAGTTCTTTTCCAAACAATTCATTCATATGAATCAAATCTCCGGAAAGATTCAGATAATATTGTATGGGTTGATCATCATAACTCGTCATCTTTAAAATTTGCCCTTGAAACTGCATATTAATTTTGTATTACTTTTTTAAGTAAATTTAATAATTATATTTTCAAAACGTAAATTTTATATTTTTGTGCTAATAAAAAACACGGATGACATATCTAGTAACAGGAGGAAGCGGATTTATTGGTTCTCATTTAGCAGAACAATTATTGAAAAATGGACATTCTGTCATAAACGTTGACAATTTTGATAATTTCTACAGCTATAAGACAAAAATTGAAAATACTTTAGAATCTATTGGAGATTTTTCGGATTTTGATTTCTCGGATAAGGAAAAAGACATTGAAACTCTAATTTCAATTTCAAAATCAAATAATTACACTCTTTATTATCAGGATATCAGGGATAAGAAAGGCCTTGAAACTATATTTAAAAATCACAAAATTGATATGGTTATCCATCTGGCTGCTCTTGCCGGAGTGCGACCTTCTATTGAAAGACCATTGGAATACGAAGAAGTAAATGTTCGTGGGACAATGAATCTGTGGGAGCTTTGTAAAGAATACCATATTAATAAGTTTATTTGCGCCTCCTCTTCAAGCGTTTACGGAAATAATGAAAAAATCCCGTTTACCGAAACAGACAATGTTGACAACCCAATTTCTCCTTATGCCGCTACTAAAAAATGCGGTGAAATTATAGGCCATGTATATCATCAGCTATATAATATTGATATGATACAGCTAAGGTTTTTTACGGTATATGGACCACGGCAAAGACCTGATTTAGCCATACATAAATTTATCAGACTGATTTCAGAAGGCGAAGAAATCCCATTCTACGGTGATGGAAATACAGCAAGAGATTATACTTATATAGATGATATCATAGACGGCATCATCAAGTCTGTCAGCTATCTGGAAAACAATTCCAGTGTATACGAAATCATCAACCTTGGCGAAAATGAAGTGATTAATCTGTCTGAAATGCTCTCTGTTATAGAGAAAACATTAGGTAAAACTGCTCATAAAAAAGTACTGCCAATGCAGCCGGGAGATGTACAAAAAACAAATGCTGACATCAGTAAGGCAAAGACTTTAATCGGTTACAAACCAGACACAGACTTCCAAAATGGCATAAAAAAATTTGTGGAATGGTTTTTGAGAAAATGACATCAAGTCCGTTGTTTCCTCGCTGTAAGGCAGGATATAACGGGCTATGAACAAAATTTAATAAAAAGAATTGAAAATCAGGTATAAAAAAGTTTATAATATAACCTATTTTTATACTTTTGCAAAAAATTAGAATATTATGTACTGGACATTAGAATTAGCTTCATATTTAAGCGACGCACCTTGGCCAATGACAAAATCAGAGCTTATTGATTATGCAATCAGAACTGGTGCACCTATGGAAGTAGTGGAAAATCTTCAGGCAATCGAGGATGAAGGAGAAGTTTATGATGCCATCGATGAAATATGGAGTGACTATCCTACGGATGAGGATTACCTTTGGAACGAGGACGAATATTAAACAAAGCGATGAGCTTTAGGCCGTAAGCTTAAAGCTTATTTGCCTTTTTAAATATCATTTTTGCGCAATAGGCGTATTATTAAAACGCTTAAAGTATATCGCTTTAGGCATAAAGTAAAAATTTATGAGTTTTTTAAACAAAGTTCTTAAGGGGTTTTTGGGAGACAAAAAAGCGCAGGACCTGAAAGAAGTAAAAAAAGTTGTAACAAAAATCAAAGCTGTTGAACCTGATATTCAGCAATTGTCTGATGATGGTTTAAGAGAAAAGACTGCTGAGTTTAAGCAGAGCATAAAATCTGCAACCAGCAAGATAACAGCCCAAATAGAACAGATAAGAGAGCAGATAAAAAATTCAACCAACGTTGATGAAAAAGAAACTCTTTTTTCAAAAATTGAATCTCTGAAAAAAGAATCATACGAAATTGAAGAAAAGGTTCTTGGCCAGGTGCTTCCCGAAGCTTTTGCATTGATCAAAGAAACTGCAAGAAGATGGGCACAAAACGGAGAAATCCGTGTTAAAGCGACAGACTGGGACAGAGAGCTTGCAGCAACTAAAGATTTCGTTGAAATTCAGGGAGACACAGCCGTTTGGAAAAACTCTTGGGACGCAGCCGGAACTCCTGTAGTTTGGGATATGGTCCACTATGATGTTCAGTTTATCGGAGGGGTTATTCTTCACAGCGGTAAAATTGCCGAAATGGCGACCGGTGAAGGTAAAACCCTGGTAGGAACATTACCTATTTACTTAAATTCACTTCCCGGAAGAGGAGTTCACGTTGTAACCGTGAATGACTATCTGGCTAAAAGGGACTCTGCGTGGATGGGGCCTCTTTACCAGTTCCACGGGATGAGCATCGATTGTATCGATAATCACCAGCCGAACTCAGACGGAAGAAGAAAAGCATACAACTCGGATATTACATATGGAACCAACAACGAATTCGGATTCGATTATCTGAGAGACAACATGGTAACTTCACCATCAGAACTGGTACAAAGGGAATTAAACTTTGCGATCGTGGATGAGGTTGACTCTGTATTGGTAGATGATGCAAGAACACCTTTGATCATTTCAGGTCCGGTTCCGCAGGGAGACAGACAGGAATTTGATGTTCTTAAGCCTTCTATCGACAGAATCGTTGAAATTCAGAAAAAAACAGTTTCTACTATTTTCAATGAAGCTAAAAAATTAATTGCTGCCGGAAACAATAAAGAAGGAGGTTTCAAATTACTTCAGGCTTACAGAGGTCTTCCAAAAAACAGACAATTAATCAAGTTTTTATCAGAAAGCGGAAACAGAGCACTTCTTCAAAAAACAGAAGCTCAGTACATGCAGGATAACAACCGTGACATGCCGATTGTAGATAAAGATCTTTATTTTGTAATCGAAGAGAAAAACAATCAGGTTGATCTTACAGACAAAGGAGTTGAATACATGTCTCAGGGAAATTCCGACCCAAACTTCTTCGTTCTTCCGGATATCGGGACTGAAATTGCTGAAGTTGAAGCTAAAAATTTAACTAAAGAAGAAGAATTCGAAGCTAAAGAAAAACTTTTCTCTGATTTCGCAGAAAAATCCGAACGTGTTCACACGATGAGCCAGTTATTGAAAGCGTATACTTTATTTGAAAAAGATGATGAATACGTGGTTATTGACGGGGAAGTAAAAATCGTTGACGAGCAGACAGGTCGTATTATGGAAGGTCGCCGTTATTCAGATGGTCTTCATCAGGCGATCGAAGCTAAAGAAAATGTAAAAATCGAAGCTGCAACCCAGACTTTTGCAACAGTAACATTACAGAATTATTTCCGTATGTACAACAAGCTTGCGGGGATGACAGGTACTGCAGAAACTGAAGCAGGCGAGCTTTGGGAAATTTATAAACTGGATGTAGTGGTAATCCCTACCAACCGTCCTATTTTAAGACATGACAGACAGGATTTAGTTTATAAAACTAACCGTGAAAAATATAATGCAGTAATTGAAGAAGTTGAAAAATTAACAGCAGCAGGAAGACCGGTACTTGTAGGTACTACTTCCGTTGAGATTTCTCAGTTGCTTTCAAAAGCGCTTCAATTAAGAAAAATCCAGCACCAGGTACTGAACGCGAAACTTCACAAGAAGGAGGCTGAAATTGTTGCCGGAGCAGGACAGCCGGGAGTTGTAACAATTGCAACCAATATGGCAGGTCGTGGTACGGATATTAAACTTTCAAAAGAGGTGAAAGAAGCCGGAGGTTTAGCTATTATCGGTACAGAAAGACATGATTCAAGACGTGTTGACAGACAGCTTAGAGGTAGAGCCGGACGTCAGGGAGACCCGGGAAGTTCACAGTTCTATGTATCTCTTGAAGATAACCTGATGCGTTTGTTCGGTTCCGAAAGAATCGCTAAGATGATGGACAGAATGGGTCATAAAGAAGGTGAAGTTATTCAGCACTCTATGATCAGCAAGTCAATCGAAAGAGCACAGAAAAAAGTAGAGGAAAATAACTTCGGAATCAGAAAGAGACTTCTTGAGTATGATGATGTAATGAATAAGCAGCGTGATGTAATCTACAAGAGAAGAAAGAACGCTCTTTTCGGAGATCACCTGAAATATGACATCACCAACATGATTTTTGATGTTTCCAACTCTATTGTTACCAAAGGTAAGGCTAACGGAAACTATAAGGATTTTGAATTCGATGTTATTAAGAATTTCACTATGGAATCTCCTGTTTCTGAAAATGATTTCAAAAACAAGCAAATTCCCGAACTGACGAATATCCTTTTCAAAGCAGCTCAGGAAGATTATCAGATGAAGCTTAACCTGTTGAAAGAAAAATCATTCCCTATTATTGAGAATGTATACCAGAATCAGGGTTCAATGTTTAAGATGATCCAGGTTCCGTTCACCGACGGGCACAAAACAATGACCATTGTTACCGACCTTAAAGAATCTTATGAAACTCATTGCGAAAGCTTAATCAATGATTTTGAAAAGAACATCACATTATCCATTATCGATGAAAACTGGAAACTTCACCTTCGTGAAATGGACGATTTGAGAAGATCTTCACAGGGTGCCGTTTATGAGCAGAAAGATCCGCTTGTTATCTACAAACAGGAATCTTTCCACTTATTCAGTGAAATGGTAGATAAAATGAACAAAGAAATAATTTCTTTCTTATACAAAGGAGAAATCCCGGCTTAAGAAATAATTACAAATATTAAAGAACCCCGCTTCAGACAGTGCTGAAGCGGGGTTTTGTTATTCATCACTTAATAATTTTATGACAAATATCAATTTTATTATTTATTTAGAACAATTAAAAACAATATATTTGCAGAAAATATGACTTATTCATGAAAAATGTACTGATCTGTGCCTCATTATTGAGTTCTGTCTCCGTTTTTGCCCAGCAAAAATATTCTACTGGTATAAAGAACATTGATGAGGTCATTATCAATACTTATATCAAGAAATCAAACCTTACTTACAAATTCTAAAAATTTAACGGACTTATCTGTCTTTTACAATAATAAACAATGAAGAAATTAACACTAGGAGTTGCTTTACTGGCTTCAATGATGACGCTGGCTCAGGAAAAAGATACGATCAAATCGAATGATATTGAAGAAGTAATTGTAAATGGAAAATACTACAAAAAATATGTAGAGAAAGAAGGTTCTTCTTCTATACGTTTAGATGAAGCGCTTATTAAAATTCCTCAAAACATTTCTATTATTACCAACAGAGCCCTGGAAGATCAGCAGGTGACAACTTTAAGTGATGGTGTTTTGAGAAACGTTGCCGGAGCACAAAGATTGGAACACTGGGGAGATATGTATACGAGAGTAAACATGAGAGGATCCAGAGCGGCAGCTTTCATGAACGGAGTAAACGTTACTTCAAACTGGGGGCCTTTAAGTGAGGATATGAGCTTTGTAGATCACATTGAATTCATTAAAGGGCCATCAGGATTCCTGATGTCAAATGGAGAACCTAGTGGAATTTATAATATTGTTACTAAAAAGCCAACCGGAGCTTCTTTAAACGGAAGCGCAAGAGTAACTTTAGGAAGCTTCAATATGTATCGAGGTGAAACAGATATTGATACGAAAATTACTGATAAAGTAGCTTTCAGGCTGAATTTAATGGCTCAGAACAAGCAAAGCTTCAGAGATTACGAATTCAATGACAGATATATCATTAATCCATCATTAAAAGTAAATCTTACTGATAAGACCACTTTAACAGCAGAATACATTTATCAGAGAGCAAAGATGTCTGAAGTAGGTTCAGCTTATGTTTTCAGCTTTGAAGGTTACGGAACTAAGCCTGTTGAATATACTGTTACAGATCCGGGAATTGATCCTACAAAAGTAACTAACAATACGGTAAATGTAAATTTACAGCATAAATTTAATGATAATTGGAAATTAACGACTCAGCTAACTTATGTGAATGAATACACAATGGGTAGCGATATCTGGCCGGGTCAATTCATTTCAGATACTCAATTTATCAGGACGCTTAATTTCTGGGAAGCAAGTAACGTAATGAAGTTCGGACAGGCTTTCTTAAACGGTTATATCAAAACCGGACCTGTATCTCATAAGATTTTAGCTGGGTTGGATTTAGGTTCAAAAAAATATTTAGCGGATTGGTCAAAAAGTGGTGCTTTAGATACTGTACAAAATCCATTTGACCTTAATTCCACAACTTATAGTTCACCAAGCAATGGATATCCTCATTTTGATGATCAGGGAAAATCTCTTTTAGAAAGGGCCACTCCATATGGTACTATTGAACAAGAATATACCGGAGTTTATTTACAGGATGAAGTAGGATTTTTAAATGATGCATTAAGATTAACAGTCGCTGCACGTTATACCAACGTTAAAGAAAACAGCTACGGAACAAAAACAGAGGCAAACAGAATTACTCCGCGTATTGGTTTAAGCTATTCTATTGACGAAAACACCTCCGCCTATGCATTATATGATCAGGCATTTTCTCCTCAATCAGGCCTTTTCAGAGACGGAACCACAGCAAAGCCAATCACCGGTAACAGCACGGAAATAGGATTTAAAAGAGACTGGTTTGCAGGTAAATGGAATACGACTTTATCTCTATATAATATCAATAAAAATAACGCAATTGGTGGTGATCCAACGGATCCGACAGGAATGTTCTCTATCTTTCTTGGGAAGACAAGAGTTCAGGGTGTGGAATTTGACCTTAAAGGTGAAATCACCAGAGGATTCAATGCAATTTTTAACTATGCATTTACTGAAAACAAATTCACTGAAACAACTCCTTTAAGCAATAAAGGAGACAAAGTTCCAGGATATGCTAAGCACACGATGAACGGATGGCTAAATTACACTTTCACTGAAGGTGACCTGGAAGGTTTCGGTTTAAGCTTCGGAGGAACATTCCTGGGTGGGAGAAGTACATGGAATTGGGGAAGTACCAATGCACCTTTACAAATGAATGACTATCTGAAATTTGATGCAGGCTTATCTTGGGAAAATACCAAATTCAGAGTTGGTGTGAATGTATTTAATCTTTTCGACAAATACTTATATAGCGGAAGCAGCATTAACTACACAATGGCAGATGGTACCCAAAGAGGAGGATACTACTATCAGGCCGAAGCTCCAAGAAACTTCAGACTATCAATCGGATATAAATTTTAAAATAAACAAAAGTTAGCCTTCGGGTTAACTTTTTGATATGAGGAAAAAACATCATCATAAGAAGAAACCCTCTTTTATGAAAAAATGGTCTGCCAAACTGCATTTGTGGTTTGGCTTGTCCGTTGGCCTTATTGTATTCATCATTTCATTAACCGGAACTTTATATGTGTTTAAAGATGAAATACAGAATACAATCCGGAAAGATGCCATCTATGTAAAAAAGGAAACTGTAAAAGAACAACCGTTATCCATTGTTTTACTCCGCGAAAAAGTAACCCTGGAAATGAATGAAAAATTTCCGGTGAGTTCGGTGGAGATTCCCCTGGATAAAAATAAATCGTACCGTTTTTTATATTACGAGAAGAATAAAAAAGGCTGGAATTACTTTAATGAGGTTTTGATCAATAAGCAGGTTTACATCAACCCATATACCGGTGAGATTCTGGGAATTTATAATGAGAAGTATGACCTCTTCCCTATTTTAAAATCAATTCACTGGAGCCTCCTGCTCAAATCCGAATGGGGTGCGTATGTAGTCGGGATTCCGGTGATCTTATTTATCATCATGCTGATAACCGGGATTGTTCTCTGGTGGCCGAAGAATAAAAAAGCCGGAAAAGGGCGCTTCTGGTTCAACTGGAAAAATATAAAAACCTGGAAACGTAAAAATTATGACCTTCATAGCATCTTAGGATTTTACGTCTCATTTATTGCATTATTATTAAGTGTAACCGGAATTTACTTCACCTATCCTTATGTGAAGAATGTTTTTACTTTCGTGTTATCAGGATCCGTAGATCTTCCCAAAGAAAAGGAAATCAAATCTCCCGATTCACTTGCAGCCAAAAATACTCAGGTTTTTGATCTCACTTTACAGGAAACAAGGAAGCTCTATTCTGCATCTTCAAGCTTCAGGATTCCTCTGAACGGAAAAAACAAAAAAGGGAAAGAGTTAAAAAATATTCCCATTACCGTATATCAGAAAGAAGGAAGGTTCAGCGAAAGAAATCTTCTGGTTTTTGACAAATACTCAGGAAAAATATTATCCAACAAACCTCATCAGAAATTAAACACTGCCGAGAAATATGCCAATGCCAATTATGATATCCACACAGGATCTTATTTCGGTATCGTCGGCAAAATCATCTGGTTTATTGCCGGATTAGTCTGTACCTCACTACCCGTTACCGGATTTATGGTATGGTGGGGAAAACGAAAGAAACAAGGAAAGAAAATATAATGAAAAAGGCTTTTTTATCAGTTGCTTGTCTGGGAACAGTTACCGCTTTTGCTCAGGTTAAAGACACTTTACAAACCAGGAATGTAGAAGAAGTTGTGCTTACGGCTTCCCGAAAAAAGGAAAATATCAAAGAAATTCCAAGCTCTGTTACCATTGTCGGAGAAAAACAGGTGCAGACCCAGCTGACCGTTAATTCTGATATTACAAGCATTCTGCAGTATACCGTTCCGAGTTTGGGAACAAGCTCCGGACAGACTTCCAATTCAGGACAAACCCTCAGAGGCCGTCAGGTTTTAGTGCTTATCGATGGGGTCCCACAATCTACTCCACTCAGAAACGGAGCGAGGGATTTAAGATCAATCGACCCATCCGTAATTGAAAGGATCGAGGTAATCAAAGGAGCTTCATCTATCTATGGAAATGGCGCAGACGGAGGGATCATCAATTATATCACAAGAAGAAACAAGTCAGATAAAAAAATTTCCGGGATTTCTCAGGTAGGTATTACCGGACAGCCTTATGGCGGAACATTAGGCTTCAGGGCCAGTCAGCTTCTTTCAGGGAGAATTACTGATAAATTCGATTATGTAGCCTCATTTGCCTATGAAAGAACAGGCTACATGAAAGATGCAGACGGAGTTAGTTTAAGTCCAACCTACAGCCCGGCAAAAATGGACAACTACAATGGGATGCTGAAACTGGGCTATAACCTTAATGATAATCAGAGAGTGGAAGCTTCATATATCGGATATGCTTCAAGATCCGATCTTGATTTAGGCTTAAAAACAGGAAAATACGGCGTCTCTCCGACTATTGGAGAAGGAAGAGGAAAAAACCGGGAAACCACTCCACAGGGAACACCCAGAAACCATAACTTCAAACTTAGCTATGACAATAAAAACCTTTTCCAGGGAACAGCGTTGAATGTAAACCTTTATTATCAGGATTTCAGGACAGTTTACGGATACAGTGATACGTTCCTGAACGGTGGCCAGTCCAATGTTATTTCAAAGAAAAAAGGAGCCCGAATCAACCTGGATACCCAACTATGGAATGCTAAAGATTCTCAGGCGGAAATCATCTACGGAGTAGATATCCTGAATGACCAGACCGTACAGAAGCTGGAAGACGGCCGCTACTGGACACCGGATATGGATATGACCAATATTGCGCCTTTCGCTTTAATTAAAATCGATTTATTAAAAAAGATAACGATCAAAGGAGGACTTCGCTATGAAAACATAAAAGTGAAAGTGGGAGATTTCAACACACTTTCATCGATCAAAAGTGACGGAACATTCACTGAAAGTATTTTTGTAACAGGCGGAGACCTGAAATATAATGCTTTGGTAGGAAACATCGGAGTGCGTTATAATATCGACAACTCCCTGAATTTATTCGGAAGTTTCTCCCAGTCATACTCCATTAACGAATTGGGAAGAATCCTGAGAACCTCAACACAGGGAACCATAGCAAACCTTGAAACAAAACCCATCATCGTCAACAACTATGAATTCGGGGCAACAGGACAGATTTCAAAGTGGATCAATTATGAGATCACTTCTTATGTAAGCACTTCAAAACTGGGCGCGTCATTCATTCAAAGTGCAGACCGTGCCTTAACGATTCAAAGATCTCCGGAAGTAGTGTATGGTGTGGAAGGATTTTTACACTTTACTCCTAAAAACTGGATCAATTTCGGGGGAAGCTATAGCTGGATGGAAGGAATCACTTCTATAAAAGACGACGGAGATTATTCCGCAAAAATCAATAACAGCAGAATTTCTGCTCCAAAAGTTCTTGCATACGTTCAAGTGAGACCTGTTCAGGCATTATCAATAGGCCTTGATATGCTTCATGCGTTTGGGCAGGACAGATTCGAACCTAATGCAAAAACAGGATTATATGTTTACGGAGAAGGAAAAGTTCCAGAATACACCGTTTTCAATTTAAAATCAAGCTATGAAGTGAATGACAACTGGAAAGTTTCTTTAGGAATCGAGAACCTTTTCAATAAAATGTATCAGCCTGCTATTGCCTGGTGGTCTGCAAGAGACAGTGAATTTGTCAATTCATTAGGAATGAGAGGAACCTTCATGATTGAATATAAATTTTAATTAATCTAAATAAAAAGTAAACCCTTATCTTTGCAGAACTTTTTACGGTATGAAGAAAAAACATCATCATAAGAGAAACAAACCGGGATTTTTTAAAAAATGGTCAGCAAAACTGCATCTGTGGTTTGGCCTTGGTATAGGGTTTTTAATTTTTATTATTTCCATTACCGGTGCCTTATATGTTTTTAAAGACGAAATCGAAAACATTACCCGAAAAGATGTCATCTATCATAATGAACAGAATATTGATCAGAAACAGATTCTTCCGATCCGTGTACTGGAAAAGTCTGTTGTAGAGCAGGTAAAAGAAAAATATCCCGTACACTGGGTGAATATTCCTGTTGACAAAAAATTATCCTATCAGTTTTACTGGTATGAGCACGATCCTAAAGGCTGGAATTATTTTGATGAATTTCCCGTATACAAAGTCGCTTATGTAAATCCTTACACCGGAAAAGTCCTGAGAACTTATGATGAAAAAAACGGCTTTTTCCAGATCGTAAAAATGATCCACTGGAGTTTTCTTTTAAAGCAGGATTGGGGAACTTATGTAGTCGGAATTCCTGTGATTATATTTGTCATCATGCTGATCACAGGGATCGTTCTGTGGTGGCCTAAAAATAAAGCAGCAAGAAAACAGCGCTTCTCATTCAAATGGAAAAATATTAAAAGCTGGAAACGAAAAAACTATGATCTTCATAATGTCTTAGGCTTTTATGCTTCTATTTTCGCTCTTATATTTTCCATTACCGGATTATTTTATGCATTCCTTGTCGTTCAGGCGGCTATTTATGTGATCTTTTCCGGTGGAGAAACCCAATACCCTGACTTTTCCCATATCAAGACAAAAGCTCCCATCGAATTAAGAACAGAAGGAACCCTGGATAAAATCAGCAATACAGTTAAAGCAAAGTATCCTGATGCCTATGGTTTCGCGATCGATCTCGGCCATGAACATATGGATGATCATGAGCACCCGAACTTCGAAGTGTATGTAAAACATTTATCTTATTCTTATCATAAAAGCAGTAGTCTTATTTTTGATGAAAACTCAGGTGAACTGCTTCATACTCACGATCCTAAAGACAAAAATTTCGGAGAAAAAGTTGTCGGGGCCAATTATGACATTCATGTCGGGGCAATTTTGGGACTTCCTACAAAGATCATTGCCTTTATTGTGAGCCTCATATGTGCCTCATTACCAGTTACCGGCCTTATGATCTGGTGGGGAAGAAGAAAAAAGAAAACGGTGAAAACCGCTTAAATATTTTTTTCAATAAATTTTTCGTTAATAATCCATTAATACAATCTTTTTTATAATTTTAACCCTTTAGAATTTAAGAAGAAATGTCATTAATAGATTTATCAAAACACGTTGCCCTTGGAATTGATATTGGAGGAACCAATACAAAATTCGGAGTGGTAAACCACCGCGGTGAAGTTCTTGAAAAAGGAAACTTAAGAACTGATGAGTATGAGAAAGTTGAAGATTTTATCGATGCCTTATATGAGAAAGTTCATCCTTTGATCGAAAGATTCGGGAAAGAAAAAAACTTTGACGGAATCGGGGTAGGCGCTCCTAACGGAAACTATTATAAGGGAACAATAGAGCAGGCTCCCAATTTACCGTGGAAGGGAGTAGTTCCTTTTGGTGAAATGATGACTGCTAAGTTCGGAATGCCCTGTACGGTAACCAATGATGCCAATGCTGCTGCTTTCGGGGAAATGCTTTTCGGAGCTGCCCGCGGAATGAAAGACTTCATCATGATCACTTTGGGAACAGGTGTAGGAAGCGGAATTGTAGCAAGCGGAAAACTGATCTACGGACATGACGGTTTTGCAGGAGAACTGGGACACACAATCGTAAAACCGGGCGGAAGAAAACACTGGAGCACAGGATCTGAAGGAAGCCTTGAAGCTTATGCCTCAGCAACCGGAATTGCGATTACTGCCAAGAAAATGAGAGCTGAATTTGCAGAATCTATGCTTAATCGGTATCCTGAGGAAGAAATCAATTCTAAAACAGTACATGAATGTGCTTTAAAAGGAGATCCGATTGCTATTGAAGTTTTCAGATATACAGGCCAGAAGCTGGGGGAAGCATTAGCTAATTTTGTGATGTTTTCTTCACCGGAAGCCATTCTTCTTTTTGGAGGAGTAATCAAAGCCGGGGATTTTATCTTAAAACCCGCTAAGCTTCATATGGAAAGAAACCTTCTTCCGATCTTCAGAAATAAAGTGAAACTGGTTTTCAGTGAGCTAGACGAAGCTGATGCAGCTATTTTGGGTGCAAGTGCTTTGGTCTGGGAAAAATAATTAAAATCCTTTTACAATATAGAAGCATCCTTTTTCCGGGTGCTTTTTTTATGGTTTCGAGGGTCTTAGCTTGCGGAAGTTTATTATCTGAATTTCTTTTTATTAGAAAATATTTTCATTGAAACATTCATATTCGCTCATAAAATCAACTTATTGATTCAGTTTTACTTTCCAGAACAATGTATAATCTAAAGTTAAACTCTGCGTTTAAAGAATTAACCACAGATGACACAGATTTTCACAGATGATTATGCTTACATTATTGTGTTATTTATGAAAATTATTCGTGAAATTATGATTAGAAAACTGGTGTGTTTTTTTGTTATTGAAAGGAGATAATTCCGTGATAAAATGAAAAAGTTTTTCTTACTTTTGATTAGTTTTTTCCTTATTTCCTGCAATGGCCAGGAGCGGAAAACCATTAAACAAAATAATCAACCTAAAATGGACAAAAATAATTTAGAACAGATCACTTTCGGAGGTGGATGTTTTTGGTGTGTGGAGAGCTGTTTCAATATGCTGAAAGGGGTAGAATCTGCAGTTTCGGGATATTCCGGAGGGCATAAGGACAATCCCACCTATGAAGAGGTATGTACCGGTGAGACGGGACACGCAGAAGTGGTACAGATCACTTATGACCCTAAAATAATTTCCTATGAGCAGCTGATGGATGTCTTCTTCTTTCTTCATGATCCTACTCAATTAAACAGACAGGGAAATGACATCGGAACGCAGTATCGTTCGGTAATTTATTATAAAGATGATGCAGAAAAGGCAAAAGCTGAAGAAGCAATAAAAGTGTCTCAGGAATCAGGAAGATGGACAGGAACTTATGTAACGGAATTAACGAAATTCGATAAATTCTGGCCGGCAGAACAATATCACCAGGGATATTATAATGAAAATCCGACACAACCTTATTGCAGTGCTGTCGTAGGTCCAAAAATCCAGAAATTCAAAAAGCATTTCGGCGAATTGGGAATGTTGAATGAGGAATAAAATTGAACTCTTTTAAGTTTCGGCTAAAGCCAGATTTGATTTTATAAATTATAATAAACGGGCTAAAGCCCGTTTATATTGAATAAATGTATATTTTCCCACATTGATTGTGCAGATTTTTACCGATAATTGAATCATAAAACCCTGCTTAAAATATCGCAAGATATTTCTTAACTCAGCTTAAAACCTTCAATACTCTTAATGTTAAATTTAGGTTTTAGCTAAAACTTTAATTATTAATATTAACCACAAAGTTTGTTATTCGTAGAAATCCAGACTCATTGTGTAACAATTTTTATGATCAGTCACAATTTAGATTCCTACAGAATGACAAATTGCACGAATAAAATCTTATTAAAACAGCAAAAGCGAAGAGAAAAATCTCTTCGCTTTTGTTTGCAAAAATAATCGTTTTATATGAGGAGAAATTAGTATCCCGGATTTTGTGTGAATTCTTTTGATGCATCAAGCGTTGCCTGAGGAATCGGGAAAATTCTTCTGTAAGACTGAGATGCAGGTTTTGCCGTTCCCGGAAGATCAAATTTGTTGAATCTGATCATCGCTTTTCTTCTGTACATTTCCCAATACAGTTCGTACCCGGATTCTTTATACAAAGTATTTGCATCCAAAGAAGCGATCGCAACACCCGGTGCATTGTTAAATAAAGCTTCACGGGTTCTGCTTGTTCTCAGTTTATTAACATCCGCCAAAGCTGCTGCTACATTTCCACCTCTGAAATAAGCTTCCGCTCTCATCATGTAGATTGTTCCCAATCTGTATAAAGGAAGATCCATTCCGCTGGTTCCGTTGTTTCCGTAGCCAGGATCGAATTCAAACTTAAAGTTTCTTACTCCTCTGTTGATCTGAGCCTGTGTAAATACGGCTTCTGAAGGATTATCAAAATTTAATTCAGGTGTGAAATCTGCTGCAAGTGTGGGTGTTTTTTCGGTGAACAATTTATAAACTTTAATTCTTCCATCCGAAGTCAGATCAAAATTTCCGTTGGAAAGAATTTTAGGACCATATTGCTGACCAACCTGCAACCCTCTGTTGAAATGGAACCAAGGCTTTCCTGTTCCTTCCACTTTGCTTGTTGATGGTACACTTACGTCTGTTCCGTCGTTTTTAAACCAGGTTCCATCGTCATACTGATAATATCTGTGAAAACGAGGGTCATCAAAATTCCCGTTCCATGAATAATAGAATTCCGGAGTGATACAAGATGCGTTTGTTCCCCTGTTATCAGGTGAAGGTTTCTGGATTCTTTCCATTGACATATAGGCCATGTCATTGTCAGCATTTCTGTTCGAGTTCTTCTTCTGAACAATCGTAAATATCATTTCCTTACTCGTATCATTATTAATATCAAAATTGTGGAAATAGTTTGACTCTAAGCTGAAAAGAGGATTATTAATCAATAAATTAGAGTACTGAATTACTTTATCCATATCCGTTCCGCCTCCATTTATAGCTTGTTCTGTAAAGTTGAAAGTACTTGCTGTCTTATTTTTTAGAACGGCTCTGTTCAGATACATATCTGCCAATAAAGCGTACGCTGCCTGTTTTGTAAATCTTCCGGCGTGTGTGTTCTGGGTTTTAATATCAGCCAAATTCGGAATAAGTCCTTCCACTTCTGTAATTAAAGCATCAATGGTAGTTTCTGCTTTTCTGATCTCAAGCGGTGCATTTACATTATCCGGGTCCCTGTATGGAGCCTGCCCAAACAAATCGATCGTTGTGTAGGTATAAAATGCCAGTAATCCTTTTGCTTCAGCTAAAAATAAAGCTTTATTGTTTCCGTTGCTCTTATTGATACTTCCAATTGCCGTTAAAGATTTTGTAATCCCGAAGTTCAGCTGGTTCCAGGTTGTTTTTATAACATCATTGTTGGCATCCCAGGTAAATTCGTGCATGGCTCTCCATTTTCCACCGTCGCCCCAGTCACTTCCTCTGGTTGGCAACAAAGCTTCGTCAGTAGAATATTCCTGTAATGCAAAAACACTTCCATGGTCTACAAAAGTTCCGTCACCAAGCTGTCCGTATGCTGCAGCCAGGGCACTTTCAGGATCTGCATTTTCAGCTCCCAAAACCTCATCGATCACTTTTTCATCCAGATTTGTACATGCAATTAAAGACAATGCAAAAACGGATAAAACGATTTTATTAATACTAAAAAAATTAGATTTCATGATTTCTTTTAACTTCAATTAAAATTTAACAGTTGCTCCCAAAATGAAAGTCTTTGCAGACGGATAGGTCGTATAATCAATTCCCAGAGACTGGTTTCCTCCCACCTGTTTGTTGGTATCAACAAGCGGATCGTAACCTGTATAGCTGGTAATTGTGAATAAATTCTGTGCACTTACATAAAGATTGATGCTTCTCAAAAATTTCAGTTGCTTCATATCGAAAGTATATCCTAGTCTTACATTGTTCAGACGGATAAAGTCTGATTTTTCAAGATATAAAGAAGATAATTGCGGCTGGTTGGTGAAACTCGCTCCTGAATCGTAGAAGTTTTTCAGAACATTTCTGTCCGAGGCTAAATTATTGATATTTAAGTCCAATGCTGTATTATTTACCAGATAACCTCCCGTTTGCCCGATAAAAGAGAATGCAAAATCAAACTTCTTGTATTTCATGTAAGAATTGATCCCGAAAGTGAAGTTCGGAATAGCTCCTTCGAAAATCTTTTTGTCTTTCTGGCCGATTGCTCCGTCGCCGTCAACATCTTCGTAAATGTATTTTCCGTTGGCATCAACTCCCAAATAGTGGTACATATAGAAAGATCCTGCTTCATAACCGTTTTTGTAGATATTGGCCGTAACTCCTGAAAGCCCGGGACCTGAAACTTCTCCTGAATAAATTTCCGAAACCGGAAGATTTTTCACAACGTTATTTACCGTAGCTCCATTCACATCAACATTCCATGTGAAATTTTCATTTCTGATAACCTCTGAACCTAAAGTAAATTCAAAACCTTTATTAACAATCTCTGCATCAACATTTCTCCAGATTGTACTTGTCGGGCTCAAAGGTGGCGAAGGAATATTTAAGATCGGATCTTTTGTGGTTTTATTGTAATATTCCAATGATCCGTACAATTTGTTTTTCCATAAACTGAAATCCGCACCGATGTTAGCTTGCTCTACAACTTCCCATTTCAGATCAGGATTTGCAGTTCTATTGACTAAAACTCCATTGACCAGATCTAAATTTTCATATAAGTAATATCCTGCAGACTGTGCCAACGAATAGCTTGCCTTAGTCTGCTTGTTTGGAATTTCCTGGTTACCGGTTTGTCCCCAGCTTCCTCTTAATTTCAATTCATTAACAATTTGAGAATCTTTCAGGAAGTTTTCATTAGAAACCGTCCACCCCACTGCAACAGAAGGAAAATATCCATATTTATTATTCGCTCCGAAACGTGTAGAACCGTCTGCTCTTAAGGAAGCCGTTAATAAATATTTTTTATCAAAATTGTAATTTACCCTTCCGAAATACGACTGTAGTTCATTTTCCTGAGCATAACCCGCTGCCGGAACGAAAGCATCTCCGGAATATCCGGGATTAATTTCCGGTGAGATTCCCGCACCTTGGGCAGCAATATTTCTTACTCCGAAATACGTTCCCGTAGATTTGAATTTCTGATAAGAGAAACCTCCCAATAAGCTGAAATTATGCTTATTTAAGCTAAGGTCATATGTTAAATAATGTTCCAAAAGCACATTATAAGAGTCAAAGTTTGCCTGAACATACATTCCTTTTGGGGTCCTGTCGGTAAGGTTAGGATACATCGTTGTATTTCTTTCCGACATTGATTTATCAATCCCTAAATTGAATTTATAATTTAACCCAGGTAAGATTCTTAATGTGGCTTCCGTATTCCCCAACACTCTGAAAGTATTGGTTTTATCAGTATAAACACTCAACAAATACAGTGGATTGTAATGAGCATTCATGTTGAAATTGGTGTAATTCCCGTTTTGATCATAGACTGAACGGGTAGGATTTGCCATCAAGGCGTGGATAATTACCTGACCATCAGATCCTGCATTCGCTCCATTCGGAATTCCGGTTTCTTTGATATCACTCGCCGTAAGATTTAGTTTAATCTTTAATCTTTTATTATCGAAGAAAGATTCTTCGGCATTCAAACGGGCCGTTGTTCTTTTGAAACCACTGTTCAGCACGATACCGTCCTGATCCATGTGGGAAAGCGATGCAAAATAATTCCCTGTCTCTGTAGATTTTGAGAATGATACCGAATGATTTGATGAAGCTGCATTTCTGTAGATCTCATCCTGCCAGTCTGTGTTTCCGCCGTGGTCGTAAAGTTTATCGATTCCTGCTGATCTGTACTGGTCTGCCGTTAATAAATCCAGTTTTTTGATAACGGAAGAAAAACCTAAATAAGTATCGTAAGTGAACATCGGCTCCCCTTTTTTTCCTCTTTTTGTCGTCACCAAAACAACCCCGTTTGAACCTCTCGCCCCATAAATAGCAGCTGCAGAAGCATCTTTCAGCACAGTAATTGATTCGATGTCACTTGTATTTAAAAAGTTTAACGGGTTTTTCGCCTGGGCATTTCCCAAACCTATATTAGGCCCTGTTGCGCTTACGGCATCATTACTCAAAGGAACGCCATCAACAACAAATAAAGGCGTACTTCCGCTACGGATTGATCCGATACCTCTGATCGAAACATTCACTCCGGCACCGGGTTCACCACTCGACTGAACGATACGGACACCGGCGATTTTCCCCTGCATTAAATTATCAACGGAAATATTCATTCCTTCTTTGAAATTCTCAGCTTTCAGTTGGCTTACCGCTCCTGTTAAATCAGATTTTTTCTGTGAACCATAACCAACCAAGGTTACTTCTTCAATAGAAGTCGCATCTTTTTTAGACTGCAATTTTACGGAAACCGAAGTACCTGAGATTTTCACCATCTGTATCACATATCCGTCATAAGAAATGGATAATGTCTGTCCGATGTTAGCCGAAATTGTAAAGTTTCCGGAAGTGTCGGTAGTAGTTGTGGCACCGGTTTCTACAACCGTGACCTTTGCGCCTTCAATGGCTGAGCCTTCCTGATCTGCTACTGTTCCCGAAATCGTCTCATTAACCTGAGAAAACGCCGGATAGTTTTTCGTAAATCCTTCCGCATGGGCATGGTTGGCCACCAGAAAGATTAATGCTATAGGAATTAGCTTTTTAAACTTAAATAAATTAATTTTGTGGTACATATCATTAAGTAAAGTAATTGTGATCAACGTTACATTGCTTATTAAAAAGCCACTGTTGTTGCCGCAACAGTGGTTTTCTTTAACCCGTTTCGCAGTTATTTTTCGGCATACAAAGTAAAATGATTTACCATGAAATCGTTTTAACATAATATTATCTTAAAATCAACAAAATATAAATATCCCAAAATGGGAAAATAATAGTTCGCTTATTCTCAACAATTTAACAAGCCTCAATTTTCTTTATTTACAAAATCTTAAAACACTCTTAATATCTTATGTAGATTGCTAACGATAAAGACTTATTAATTTCGCTACTACAAAAATTGACGAAATGAAAAAGACCCTTTTGATAGGTTTATATTTGTGTTCATCCAACTTATTCTGGTCGCAGATTCAAAAACTAAATGATTTAAAGATCAATGAAATCCAGGTTATCGGGTCTCATAACAGTTATAAAAAGGCAATCCTGCCTGAGGTATACAGCTATTTATCCAAGAAAGATTCACTGAATTTTTTACCCAGAATTCAATATGAACATATCGCAATCCCTAAACAGCTGGATTTAGGATTACGAAACCTTGAAATCGACGTCTATGCAGACAGCAAGGGAGGAAAATATGCCCATCCAAAAATTCTGGACCTGGTAAAAACAACACAGCCTTTTGACCCTGAAGGAAAGATGAAAAAACCCGGGTATAAAATGATCCATATTACCGACATCGATTACCAGACCTGGTATTATACGCTGGAGGATTGTCTGAAGGATTTAAAAAAGTGGTCTGATGCCCATCCTGACCACGATCCCATATTTATTACCCTTGAGCCTAAAGACGGCGAAAAGAACAGGTTTGGAACAGAGCCTGAACATTATACTTCTAAGCTTTTTGACGACCTTGATAATGAGCTGAAGAACTATCTTGGAAAAAATAAAATCATTACTCCCGATGATATCCGTGGCTCTTACAAAACACTGAATGAAGCGGTATTAAATAAAAACTGGCCCAAAGTAAAAGATGCGAAAGGGAAATTCCTTTTTGTACTGGATAATAACGGAGATAACAGGGATTTGTATATAAAAGGGCATCCGTCGTTAAAAGGAAGAATGGTTTTCACCAATTCCACTCCCGGGACTCCTGAATCTGCGGTTTTATTTATGAATGATCCAAGTCCGAAAATCAGTGAGCTGGTAAAGCAGGGATACATTATCCGGACGAGAGCAGATGCCGATACCATGGAAGCAAGGAATGAAGATTATTCAAGGTTTGAAAAGGCAAAAGAGAGTGGCGCTCAGGTGATCACGACAGATTATTATCTTCCGAGTCAGCTTTTCAAATCTAATTATAAAATTAGTTTTGACGACAATAGTTATGAGAGAAAGAATCCTGTAAACGGAAAATAAGTACATTGTAAACTTCATATTAAAGGGGAAAGGCTGTCTGATTATCGGGCAGTCTTTTTTGTCTAGACCCAGCTGTGGTATGTTTGTTCTTAAAGCACAAAAATCTGATATGTTTGCTCTCGCAGGTTAAGCGAATTTGGTGGATGATTGCACTATAATAATGTGTGAAAATTTAATGAATTATATCGTTGGAATTAAAGTCTTTTCAATGTTTTATTTTTCAAATCTATTCTAAAGTGATCTGCCGGATCTCCGTTTGATAATAAAGAAAGGATTTTGAAAACAGATTTTAGCTGTTTAATAAAAGGATCCTGAGAGGTATTGGATTCAAAAAGTTTTTCTAAAACCTGATACTGTTCCAGTCTTTCTTGCGGAATATCTTTTGTAGCCAGTTCATCAGCCGATTGAAACTTATACAAATCAAACAGAAGGTCTTCGAAATTCCATTTTCCAAACGATTTTGGGTCGAGTCTTTTTTGTTTAGATTCTGTATTCGAATTTTGTGACATCAGCAACAAATCTTCACCGTTCAATACTTTCGCTTTTTCATAAAAATCTTTCGGCCAGTCATCCGGAATCATCCTTAAACGAACCAATTCTTTCAAATGGAACAGCATAAAGTCATGATATGATTGAGTTTTCAGAATATCTTTATTCCAAAGTGTTTTGCTTTTGTCTTTGCTGAGTGTCTGATATTCCTTTTCATACAGTGGAAATAATTCATTGAAACGCGGCACAACATTGATTGTCTCTGTATGCACTTCCATTTTATCCGGTGATTGTATGGTGAGAATTTTATAGGCCGGCTGATATGCAGCCAATGACGGAACCTGAACATTGACTAACATCTTATCTCTCTCTTTTCTGACTCCCGTATCATTGATATGCATATGTCCGGCGAAATGAATCTGTAACCCGGCATCCATAAAAGCCTTCGCAACGTCTTCTTCAGGAACTCTTTCCAGCTGCCATTTTTTTCCGCCCAAAAGATTTTTGATGTCATTGGTCGCTCCGTCATTAAAATCAATCATTGGGTAATGGGTAAATGCAACAACCGTTTTCCCATTTGCTTTCGCTTCAGCTGCAATCTTTTTTACCCATTGAATTATATGCTTTTTGTTGGTCAATACATTGTTATAACCGATGCTTGCTCCACGGTAATTGGTTGGATCATTTGAATTTCCATCCTTATTTTTAGGAATATAGGTATTTCCGTCGATGGCGATCATCCAAACTCCTTTTACCGGTTCTACGACATAACTCAGATCCGGAACGGAAAAGCTTTTTGAAACTTCGTACATTCTGTTGGAATAACCGACATTCTGTAAAGCTTTTTCGTACGAATAATTTTTATAAAAAACCTGATTGAAAGGAGTGCTCCAATACAGGTTTTCTTTTTTAGGGTAAAACCCGAAATCTTTTAGTTCTTCTAAAATTTCTAAATATCCGGATTCTGCTATATCTTTTGTAATGATCTTATCCCTGATTTTCCCCATATTTTCTTTGCTGTAAATTCCTAATGGATTTCCATCCTTTCCGAGAAAATCATCTTTCCCGGCGGCCTGTCGAAACGGCCCTACCGGATCATGATTTCCTGTTGTGATATAAAAATCGATCTTATATTTTTGGTGATACTGATCTAAGATCTTGTGGAGCCCGCGTAGATTATAAGCCTGTCCGTCGTCAGAAAAATCGCCCGGCATAGCCACTATTTTAATTCCTTTGGCCGCAATATCATCCAATGCTGCCAGAAAAGCAAAATAGTTTTCATTAAAAATCCTGGTGGAATGCAACTGAGAGTCCATTGTTCTCAGAATCGTTGGTTTTCCGCTTTCAGGATTTACAATTCCTTTAAAATCATTATCTGAAAAGCTTCCATACAAATCCTGAAAATGTACATCGGAAAGAAAGGCGATCTGTACAGGTTTTTGCTGAGCTGATAGACACAAAAAAGCAAAAAATAAAATTGAGAGAATTCCCTTTTTAGTCATGGTAAAATAATTTGGAAATTAGGGGAATATTTTTCAATTTATTTTACATGAAGTTTAAATAATTATTACGGATAAGCAAATATTTTATTCTCTTTAATTTTTTAAGATATGTGTTTTAATAATATAATCAGTGATCCTTCTTAATGGTTTGTTATTAACGGGATGCTTTCCTGGCCCTGTAAAATATTCATATTTTCCATCTGATTTGGAATACCAGATTTTTCCTTCAGATTTCAATGTAATTGTGTCAGGGAAAGTAATTTTTCTGAAGTTTTCCTGGAGCTCTTTATCAAAAGTAACGGGAGGTCCTGTGATATTTTTGTCATCACAAAATATCTTCTGGTAATGGTCTTCATTCCAATACATACATTTTTCTTCTGGGATATCAGCAATCTTAATTACTTGCTGCCTTTCATCCGCTGCCTTTTTTCTTTCCTGTGAATTTTTATTTATAATAGTATCTGTTGGCGTTATTTTAATCTCTTCTTGAATTGCCGAGCTGTCTATCCGGTTCTCTTGTTTTGTATTTTCATCATCAGATTCCCCATTCAGAAAAAAATAACCTCCAAGTACAATTGAAGCAGCAATAGCAATTCCAATTAAAATCTTTTTTAAATCAAACCTTTGTCCTTCTTCTTCCGGATTATCTCTTTCATTTTCACCCGAAATTGGCTCGTTGATGCCACCGCCATTATTAACAACCTCATTATCATGAAATTGAAGGCCATTTTGCTTTTCAGAATCTTCGGAATTTCCGGAATCCGGATTACTGAAATCTTCTTTGCCTAGTGATTCAATCTTAAATTGCCCATTTACTTCTTCCTGATCACTTGAGTACCCATTTTCTTCATCATCATTACTAAAATCTTTAGTTTTCAACTCAATATCTTCTTCTAAGGATTCATCTCTCAATTCACCTTCATCATTTATTCCTTTTATATCTTTTCCCTCATCCGGTTTTCCCGGGTCAAAGGCTGGAAGCTCCTCATATTTATTTCTATGATCATAAGGTCGGGGTTCAAAATCAATGAGCCAGGACAGTAACTCAATATTCTTACCATCCGTTTCGGAAGTTCTGCCCTTTAAAAAGTTAGCAAGTGGTTTAAACTTATCGGTATCAATATTTCTGATGCTTAAAGAATAATCTGTAGTATCTTCCTTAGTCTGGAAAAAGAGCCTCAATGCTTTATGATCCTTTTCTTTAAACCTTTCCGCGTATACAATCATACACTCACTCTTCAATCTTGAAGGTGTCGGTTCTGTTAAGTTAAGAGAAAGCCCCCCTTTCTCTTTTTTCAATTGATAGGTTTCTATTACCCTCTGCACATAATTAGTAAACATTTCCCAAATAAATCTAATATTAATTAACCCGGAATTACCGGAATTTCACCCGAACAATCGGAATTCCTAAAGAATCATTGGAATCTCCGGAATCTTCCTATGCATCAGCGTTTTGCGAATATAACTTTGCAACAGAAATCAGAAACAACTCTGACTAGCTATCAGGGCAAATGTACAAAACAGATTTCATAATGATGTGATAAAGTGAGGATTAATATCTGACCTGGGAAGCAAATTTCAATTTTCACTTTAGATCATCACACTTCCCAAAAATTTAAGAAGCGCTTCTTTTTCAAAAATGTGTACAGCTCGTGAGAAAATCACGAGAGGAAGAAAAACATCGTCAATTTTTAAATTTTTAAGAAATGTTACAATTAATATTAATGCTACTAGGTTTAGCATTTTCAAATAACAACGCAAATACATCATCATGTAATAACGGAAATACATCAACAACACTAACCATTCCGGATGGCGGGACTGATCCCGGAGAAGGAGTAGATCCGGGAGACGGAGGAACAGGAGGAAATACGGGTCAAACCCCTCCACCATTTACCCCTCCTAATCCATAATAATTAAGGGACAGATTGTATAATCTGTCCTTTTTCTTACCTTACATGCAAAACTAATTTTATGAAATACTCATTATTAATTATCATGTCGATAATCTTATTCTCCTGTAAAAAGGAAAAAAAAGAATTATCAAAACAAATTTTGACCACAAATTCCTATTTCAAAAAAGCTAAAGAATATCAAAAAAATAAAGTTTATGATTCGGCTTTTTATTATTTTAATTTAGCAAAGAATGCTTTTTTAACAGAGAAAGATTCATTAGGTGTTGCAAGAGCCTTAGTAAATATGGCCATAATTCAATCTGATAAAGGAGATTATTATGGTGGAATTGAAACATCATTACGTGCAGATAAATTTTTTAAAAATCAAAAAAAGACCGATAGTCTTGTTAAGCTTGTTCTTGCAACCAATTATAACAATTTAGCTATTTCTTCTTCTAATCTTAAAAACTTCGATAGTGCTATTTCGTATTACAATAAAGCATTGAAATATGTAAATGTTGAAAAAAGTAAGCTTATCTACTACAACAATATCGGTGATGCATTAATTAGTCAAAAGAATTTTACTTTAGCAAAAAAATATCTTAATCTTGCTTTAGCTTCAAAAGATAGTATCGATTATGCAAGAGCACTCAATAATTTAGCGAGAGCAAAATTTCTAGAGAACAAAAATTACAATCCTTTACCAGAATTATTTAAAGCTTTAGAAATAAGAAAAAAAGAAAATAACAGTTGGGCAGAAAATTCAAGTTATGCAACATTGGCGGATTATTTTTATAATAAAGATCAAAACACTTCTTTACTGTACGCTAAAATGATGCTTGAAAAAGCAGTTCAAAATAAAAGTGCGGATGATCAGCTTGAAGCCCTACAAAAAATAATCATACTAGATAAAACTAATTATCTAAAAAACTTTTTAAGATTCCAGTCAATACATGATAGCGTACAAACAGCACGAAATAAAGACAAGGATCAATTTGCTGTTTTCCGTTATGACATAGATGTAAAAACAGCAGAAAATGAAATGTTAAAAGTTGTCAGTGCAGAGAATAAAAATAGGAATTTGCTTCTTTTGATTGCTTTATTCTTTGCGACAATGATAATTATCTGGTACCGTAGAAGACAAAAACAACTAAAACAAGAAAAAGAGCTCGAAGTCAAAAACACACAACTCAAAATGTCTAAAAAAGTTCATGATAAAGTTGCCAACAAGGTTTATCATGTGATGTCAGAAGTGGAAAACACATTGGATATGGATAAGGATATTTTGTTGGATAAGCTGGAAAACATTTATCATATTTCGCGTGACATTTCTTATGAAGATAAAGATCTGGTGTTGGAAAACGACTTTTCTCAACAATTGTCGCAAATGTTCAAATCTTATGCTTCGGAAACAATTATGATTCCTACGATCGGAAATGAAGAATCACTGTGGAACGATGTTCCCGATAAATCGAAAACTGAAATTTTCTACATTCTTCAGGAACTGATGACCAATATGAGAAAGCATAGCCAGGCTGACCGTGTTATCATTAATTTTGAGCGGAAAAATAATCTTATTCATATTTTATATTCGGATAACGGCGTGGGAATTAAGTTTCTTTCTCCAAAAAACGGTTTGGGAAATACGGAAACCCGTATAAATTCTATAGGTGGAACAATTAATTTTGACACGAAAACAGAAAAAGGTTTGAAAATAGCCCTTTCATTTCCAGTTAAAAATTAAATATTATGTTTAAAAAAGTACTAATAGCCGAAGACTACGAGAGTTTTAATATTTCCGTTCAAAAAGCTCTTGAAGAGTTAAAAATTGCAACTGTAGATAATGTACACTATTGTGATGATGCATGGATGAAAATAAAAAAAGGCATCCGGGAAAAAAGTTCCTATGAATTACTTATTACTGATCTTTCATTTGATACGGATCACAGAGAACAGAATCTTACTAACGGAAGGGAACTCATCGAAGCTATAAAAAATGATGAGCCTAATATTAAAATCATTGCCTTTTCTATTGAAAGCAGACCTGAAATTATTGAAACCCTGTTTAAAACCCACAACATCAATGGCTTTGTATCTAAAGGGAGAGAAGACATTAAAGAATTGAAACGCGCTATAAAAGCAGTTTACAACAATGAAAAATACATCTCTGCCAATGTAAAAGATGCTATTAAGAAAAAGAGTTATTATGATTTCACAAAATTTGACATCATTCTTATTACCCAGCTTTCAAAAGGAATGCTTCAGAAAAACATTCCGGATTATCTAAAAGAAAATAATATTAAACCTTCCAGTCTGAGCAGTGTGGAAAAATGTTTAAATAACTTAAAAGAATCTTTAGGAGTAGGCAATAACGAACAACTAATTGCCCTTTGCAAAGACTGGGGAATAATTTAGCCTTAATGCTCTATCGAATATCAACCTTTCATTTTTTTGAAAGGTTTTTTTGTTTTTACGGTTAACCGTAATGATTGGATTTTAAAGGGTTATACTTTTGGAGTATTAAAAAACAATACACATGGAATATAAAGTAATCCCTTTTGTCGCCACTGCAAACCAGCAAAATATGAGTGCAAAAAACATTGCAGAACAATTAGATAATTTAATAACAGTTCACGCCAATGACGGTTGGACGTATATAAGAGTAGAAAGTATATCCACTTATATACAACCTGTTGAAGGTTGTTTTGGCAATACCGCCCAACCTGGTTATATGACTTCGTATCAAATGGTTGTTTTTAGCAAAGAAGAAAATGAAAAACCTATTACTCCTTCTTATTAAAATCTATTGGATAGTGATTCCAGCTTCAAAGAGGAGAAAATGCATTTTTAAAACAAGTTGTTCAAAATACGTTTATAAAAAAACTGTTAACGAAGGTTTTATTTCAGGATTAAAAGCATTCAGATATAGATTTCACAATTGCAGATCAGAAGCTCATCTTATTGAAAATCCAATAACCGGAAAACTCCAAATCATTTTACCAAGCCATCATATTCTTGATGAAACAGAAATTTCAGAAAGATTACTAAAAACAAAAAAATAATATTTATGGGAAAATTTGTTATTACACAGAGAATCAACAAAGAGTATCAATTCAATTTAAAAGCCGGAAACGGAGAAATCATTTTAACCAGCGAAGGCTATGTTCAGAAAGCATCCTGCCACAAAGGAATAGAATCTGTAAGAATCAATTCACAGGATGATTCCAGATATGACAGAAGAGTAGGCTCCAATGGTAAAGATTATTTTGTTTTGAAGGCAAGAAATGGAGAAATTATTGGTAAAAGCCAGTTGTACAGCTCAAAATCGTCTATGGAAAACGGAATTCATTCTGTAAAATCCAATGCTCCGACAGCTGAAATTATTGATGAAACGCTTAAAAACTAAAACAATGGATCTTAAAATTAAACTCGAACAGTTACATCAGAAAGTTGTAGGGCTGAAAGATCAGATCAGTACTGAAGAAGCTACAAAAAACGCCTTTGTAATGCCTTTTATACAAATCCTTGGCTATGATATTTTCAATCCCACCGAAGTGGTTCCGGAACACGTCTGTGATATTGGCACCAAAAAAGGAGAGAAAGTAGACTACGTAATCAAAAACAATAATGAGCCGATTTTCATCATTGAATGTAAACACTGGAAAGAAAGTGCAGATGCCCATAATTCTCAACTTCACAGATACTACCATGTCTCCAAAACCAGATTTGGTGTTCTCACAAATGGTATTATTTATAACTTCTACACAGATCTTGAGAAGCCGAATATTATGGATGAGAAACCTTTTTTCACCATCAATATTGAAGATTTAAAAGATAGTTCCATAAAAATCCTTGAGAGCTTCACCAAGAGAGATTACAATCTTGAAAGTATTTTAGATTCTGCAGAAGCATTAAAATATATCAGAGCCATCCGAAAAGAATTCGAAAAAGAAATTGAAAATCCATCTGATGAAATTGTAAAACTTTTGGTCAGCAGGTTTTTCGAAAAACCAATCACTGCTAACAGAATGATGTCTTTTAAAGAATACACTAAGAAAGCATTATCAACATCTATTAATGAATCTATCAGTTTTAGACTTAAATCTGCCTTGAGTATTAATGAGCAGATTGAAAAACAGGATGAAGAAGTCAAAACCCTTCAATCAATTGACGAAAACAATGATTCCAAAATTGTCACAACAGAAGAAGAGTTGGAAGGGTTTCAAATTGTAAAAGCCATTTTAAGAGAGAAAATTTCTTCTTCGCGGATCGCTTACAGAGATACTTTATCATATTTCGGGATTCTATTGGATGATAATAACAGAAAACCGCTCTGCAGATTGCATTTTAATACTGCTAATAAATACTTGGAAATCTTTCACAATGGTAAAGATTCCGGTGAAAAAATCTTATTAAATAATCTTGATGAGATTTATAACTTCCGAAATGAACTTCATCAAACATTAGAAAATTATTAATCATGGCTGTTTTTGCAATTCCCAACCCAAAAAAAACGCTTAGTGTCGATTTCCCTATTGAAAGAGTAAGAGAAAGTGTCAGAAATATTTATTTGTTGAATCCCCAATATAAATTTAGCTCTTCAAATGAAATTTTTAACCAGTACACTTATGAATCTTATGAGTTTATGAGCCTGGGGGTTTATATTGACATCAATTTAAATTCAATATCAGATAATAAAACAGAAATTACAGTAGAAATAAGAAGAAAATCAGGCACGTTTAATGAGTCTTATGAAGTGACTCACGCAAATAATCATATTTCAAATATTATAAATTATATAGCACAACTAACAATACTTTCATCAGATGACCTTATAAAATTGAAGTCTCAGCAAATACAAATTGTAAATGCAAAAGCTGGAGGAGGAAAGGATAAAAACTTAACTGCCATTTTAGCTTTTCTGTTTGGAGGCCTGGGAGTACACAGATTTTATTTGGGCCAAACATTACTTGGTTTTTTATATTTAATCTTCTGCTGGACTTTCATTCCCTTATGTATTGCAATAATTGACTTTTTTGCTTTCATATTCATGTCTCAAAATAAATTTGACTTAAAATATAACAGGTAAAATTAATAACCATGAAAAAATTAATACCGTTCATTATAATCATAGCATGTTTATTCTCATTGAATGCTTGTCTCAAAGCAAATGATAATATAGGACATGAAGGAAGGTGCACTGGATCCGCGAATTGCAATGCTTGTTCAAACTGTTCACGATGCGGACACTGCAGCTCTGGAGGAACATGTGGCGTCTGTAATGGCAGTTCTTCCGGAAGAAGTTTTTACAATAGCCCATCTGACAAGAAAACTAATAATAAGAAAAAAACTTCTTCAAAAACCAGAAGAACATTTCAATCAGGATCAACCACATCTAATGATTTTTATGATTCTACCATACCTATTGTTTACTATGCAAAAGCCGAGATTGTAAATATCCGTAAAGGGCCGGGTATTGAATTCCCGGTTATTGAAAAGATAAAACAGGGTTCAAAATTAGTGAAAATTGAAAAAAATGGAGACTGGGTTAAAGTAAAAATCAAAAAAACAGGAACAGAAGGATTTGTTTATTATAAAGACATTAAAAATTAATCTCTCAATATACTTTCATACTTTCACAAAAAAAGCGAAGAAAAATCTTCGCTTTTTTATTTTCTTATCATTTCCGTATGCGGAATATCGTCTTCAAGATATTTCTTTCCGGTGTCTTCAAACCCGAATTCAGAATAGAACCTTAATAAATAATCCTGTGCTGAAATTTTGATCTCGGAAGTATGGAAACGGTTTTCTATTGTTTCAACGGCATATTTTATCAGCTGCTTTCCTAAGCTTTTTCCTCTTGCCTGCTCTGTTGTCAAGACCCTGCCGAAAGAAGTTTCGTCATATTTTATTCCTTTGTCAAAAACACGGCAGTATGCCAGTACGTCTCCGTTTTCTTCTGCCCAGATATGAACGGCTTTCTGATCATAATTATCAAGATCCGGATACGGACAGTTTTGTTCAATTACAAAAACATCAATGCGTGCCTTCAGGATTTTGTACAATTCCGGAACGGTAAATTCATCGAATGTCTTTATTTTCCAGATTATATTACTCATCAAAACTTACATTATTATTTTTTAAAAAATCATTGGTCTTCTGAATGAAGCTCAGAATTTCATCCCCTCCCTCCTTCTTTTCAGCAGAAGTAACGTATAATTCCGGAAGGTCTTCCCATGTTTTATGAAGTTCTTTTTTGTACTCTTCTACATTTTTTACCGCTACATTCGGTTTCAGCTTATCTGCTTTTGTAAATACGATGGAAAAAGGAATTCCGCTTTCTCCACACCATTGGATAAATTCCATGTCGATTTTCTGCGGCGTGTGTCTTATATCCACCAGCACAAAAAGGTTTACAAGATTCCTTCTGTTTAAAATATAATTGGTAATCAGTTTTTCAAAATCTTTTCTGATGACTTTTGAAACCTTGGCATACCCATAACCCGGTAAATCGGTAAGATACCAGGTGTCATTCACTAAAAAATGATTAATAAGCTGGGTCTTTCCCGGAGTTCCTGACGTTTTTGCCAAATCCTTATGATTCATCATTGCATTGATCAACGATGATTTTCCAACATTAGATCTTCCGATAAAAGCATATTCAGGAATATTAGGTTCAGGACATTCCTGCCATTTTCCACTGCTCTTTACAAATGTTGCTGTTTTAATAACCATTTCGAATATTTTTAGAAAAATAAACCATTAAGAAAAAGCTCTTAATGGTCTGTTATATTTTTATTTTAAACTTTATCTTTGATCCAGTTGTATAGAATTTCATTGAATTCATCCGGCTTTTCCATCATCGCTGCGTGGCCGCATTGATCAATCCAGAACAGGTCTGAATTCGGAATAAATTTGTGCATGTCTTCCGCTACCTCCGGAGGAGTTACATTATCCTGCTTTCCCCAGATCAGACAGGTAGGACATGTGATTTTCGGAAGGTCATTCAACATATTGTGTTTGATGGCACTTCTCGCCAGCATTACGGTTTTGATTCCTTTCATCCTGTCATTCACCACTCCGAAAACTTCATCTACCAGATCTTCAGTAGCAACGGCTGGATCATAAAAAACCTCTTCCGTTTTCTTCCTTATATAGGATCTGTCACTTTTTCTTGGAAAGCTGTCTCCGAATGTTCTTTCGTATAATCCGGAGCTTCCGGTTAACACAAGATTTTTCACTAAATCCGGTCTTGCTAAAGCTAAGATAAGCCCTACGTGGCCACCCATTGAATTTCCTACAATGGTTACAGGTTCAGAAATGTGACTTTCTATAAACTTGATAATATATTTTGCAAGTGTGGTAAGATTGGTATTGAGTACCGGTAAATCGTAGATCGGCAACTGAGGTACGTACACCTTGAATCCTCTCTCTGAAAAAAAATTCACCATCTTATCGAAATTACTCAAACCACCCATTAAACCGTGCAACAGCACCAATGGATGTCCTTCTCCCGCCTCTACAAAGGTATATTTCTTTTCTTTTTTTGTACTAAATATCATAAAACGCCTTAATAAAGCTTTGCAAAAATACAAATTAAACCTCAAAAATATTTTGATATCTCTAATTTAAAATAAAAATAATATAATAAGCTCCTTTTACTCCTTTTTTTTCAAACCCTTTTTATTATGGCCTAAATAATACAATTCACAAACACCAAACTATCAACAACTTACCTATCCAAAATTAAATCTTTGATAAAACTTATTAACATTAAGTCAAAAAGTGGGAAAAAGTGGGAAATTTTGGAAATATTTATATAAATTTGTCCCAAATGAAGAATTTCATTGGAACATATGAGTGTAAAATAGACGACAAAGGCCGCTTAAAAGTACCTTCATCTCTGATCAAACAGATGGAAAACTTTGAAGACAAAGCTTTTGTAGTCAAAAGATCTGTGTTCCAACCTTGCCTTGAAGTATATCCTATGAAAGCATGGGATAAACTGATGGACAAAATTAATAAACTAAACAGGTTCATTAAAAAGAATGCTGATTTCATAAGAATGTTTACGGCAGGAGTAAAAACAGTAGAGTTGGATAATGCAGGAAGATTACAGATCTCAAAAGACCTTACGCATTTCGCAAATCTTCAGAAAGATATTGTGATCACAAGCGCAGGAGAATTATTTGAAATCTGGGATAAAGAAGCCTATGAAAAGGTGATTTCCACCAACGAAGCCGATTTTGCCAGCCTTGCCGAAGATGTAATGGGCTCTTTCGATGAAGAATAACCACGCTGAATAAAAAGCGAAAAACACAAACTAAAGCATGTATCATAATCCCGTTTTGTTGAAGCAGAGTGTTGATGATTTGGTGACGAATCCGGATGGAACATATGTGGACTGCACTTTTGGTGGCGGTGGCCACTCAAGAGAGATATTGAGCAGGCTTTCAGATAAAGGTAAACTGTACAGTTTCGACCAGGATCTGGATGCTCTTAAAAATACGATAGATGATCCGAGGTTTACTCTGATCAATCAGAATTTCAGATTTCTGGAAAACTCCTTACTGATGTATGGAGCTGCCCAGGTTGACGGAGTTCTTGCCGATCTTGGGGTATCATCTCATCAGTTTGATGAAGCCGAAAGAGGTTTTTCCACAAGAAGCAATGCGCCTTTGGATATGAGGATGAACGTAATGCAAAGCCTTGATGCCAAAAGAGTCATTAACGATTATGAAGAAGAGCAGCTGGCAGATATTTTCTACTATTACGGCGAGCTCAGGGAAGCAAGAAAACTGGCGAGAGATATCGTACACCATAGAAAAAGCAAAAGTATTGAGACCACGGAAGACCTGAAAAAATTGTTCAGCTACCTTCCGCCTCATAAAATAAATAAATTTTACGCCCAGCTTTTTCAGGCGATAAGAATTGAAGTGAATCAGGAGCTGGAAGTTTTAAAAGAAATGCTGGTTCAGGCTTATAATGTTTTGAAACCTGAAGGAAGATTGGTAGTCATTTCTTATCACTCTTTAGAAGACCGTCTGGTAAAAAGATTTTTGAAAAACGGAATGTTTGAAGGGGAACCTGAAAGAGACATTTACGGAAATTATAAAAAAGCATTTGAGCTGCTTAAGAGCAAAGCAATCATCCCGGATAACAAGGAGATTGAAGAAAACTCAAGAGCAAGAAGTGCAAAAATGAGAACAGGAATAAAGGTTTAAAAATGAATGTGTGAATGGTGAATTGTGAATGGTCAAATAAATACATAAAATCGACTATTGATAAACAAAATGAATTCACTGCAAAGCAAATTGATATAAAAAGATTTTGGCAAAAAGAACAACATATCGCCCTCAGAAGAAATTAACTTTTATAGACATTATAAAAGGAAATTTCCTGAACCGCGATGAGATAAAAATACACTACAAGTATTTTTTACTGCTGTTCGTCCTGATGATGGCAATGATTTACAGCAATCACCTTGTCAATAAGAAGATCAAAATTGTAAATGCCTTAAAAGAAGAAACAGAAGAATATAAATCGAGAAACGCTTACGCACAAAGTAAGCTGATCAAAGTAAAAATGGAATCGGAGCTGGGAAAAGAAGTGGCAAGGGATTCTTTAATGACACTGGAAAACCATCCTCACAAACTGTTAATAAAATTGGATAGTACAGATGCAAAAGCAAAATGAATACGATAACAAACGTAAAAAAACGTTAAGGTGGGGCTACCTCTTCGCAGTGGTAGCTTTGTGCGTGTTTGTACTTTTTTTGACAAGGATTGTTATTCTTCAAAATACCAATGTTCAGGAAATCAAAGACGATTATATCAATAAAAACTACCGTGAGGCCACTTTAAAAGCTGCCCGCGGAAATCTCTTTGCTTCAGACGGTTCCATCCTCGCAACCACCGTCATGCGTTATGACATCTATCTCGATTTCAAAACCATGAAAGACACGGTTTACAGCAACAATATCGGTGCTTTGACGGATTCTTTAAGCAAAATGTTCGGGAAATCAAGAGGTGAATTCAGACAAAAATTCGACGAACAAAGAAAAAAGAAAAACCAATATTATACTTTAGCTAAAGGCCTGGATTTCGATCAGTATGACAGAATCAGAAAATTCCCGATCTTCAAAAGAGGTAAAAATAAAGGAGGCTTTATCGTAGACAGGAACTACAAAAGAGAGCTGGCAACTTCAGAAATCGGAGCCGGAACCATCGGAATGGATAACGGTGAATACAAATCCGGCCTTGAAGGAGCTTTCTCAAAATACCTGACCGGAACCGACGGAAAAAGGCTGGAGCAGAGAATCAACTCTTCCCAGTGGAAACCGATTGACTTCTGGAAAGTTCAGGAACCTATTGACGGAGAAGATGTTTATACGACTTTAGACCTTAGAATTCAGGATATTGCACATTCCGCACTGGAAAAGCAATTGATCAATTTCGAAGCCAAACACGGCACGGTAATCGTAATGGAAGTTGAAACCGGTAAAGTTCGTGCTCTTGTTAATTTAAGAAGAACAGACTCCGGAGATTACGAAGATTCATACAATTATGCTTTAAAAGATAATATCGAACCAGGATCCACCTTCAAAACCATTTCGCTTTTAGCAGCAATGGATGACGGCTTCATCGATGAAAATACAACCGTAAATGTAGGAAACGGTGTCTGGACTTACGCAAAACAAAGAATTTCAGACGGTCACGGTGGCGGAACATATGACATCAGTGACGTATTGGCAAAATCCAGTAACGTGGGAACGGCAAAACTGATCACAAAATATTACGCAGATAAGCCACAGATTTTTCTTGACCATTTAAAACGTTGGAAATTATTCGACAAGATGGATATTGAGCTTCCTGGTATTGCAAAACCTAAAATCGTAACACCTGAAAATAAAAGGTGGAATGCAGCAACATTAGCCTCTATCGCTTACGGATATTCATCAAATATCAACCTGTTACAGTTAACAACCTTCTACAATGGAGTTGCCAATGGCGGAAAAATGCTGAAGCCTTTATTCATTGATAAGATCATGAAGGACGGAAAGGTAATGTATCAGGCAAAACCGGAGGTAATGGTCAATAAAATGGCATCGGAGAAAGCGGTAAAAATGATGACCAGCGCATTAACAAAGGCGGTAGAAAAAGGAACCGGAAGAAGTATCTTCACACCTAACCTTAAAATGGCCGGAAAAACAGGAACTGCAAGATTTGAATACTGGCTGCCCGGTCCGATGAAATACCGGGCCTCATTTGCAGGATTCTATCCGGCTGATAGTCCGAAATACACCTGCTATGTAATGATCAGCGAACCGAATACGGCAAAAGGTTTTTACGGTGGTACCGTTTCGGCCCCCGTTTTCAAGGAAATTGCAGGGAAGACCTTCCTGAAAACACCTCAGAATATCGAAAAAGAAATGCTTGTCGACAGAAAGGTAAATCTTAATAAAATGGTTGAGCCTAATGTGAAAATAGCAGTCAATAATAAACAAATGCCAAGCGTAGTAGGATTAATCGGTAAAAACGTAATCCCCCAATTGGAAAACTTAGGATACCGCGTCGACTATAAAGGAGTGGGAAGAATAAAAGAACAGTTCCCATTGGAAGGCACAAGTATCAGTAAAAACCAGAGAATTTATTTATCTCTGCAGAATTAAAACAGAAGAGTCCCGAAGGGACGATTAAAATAGAATAGGATGAAAATCCTGTTTAAAAATGAAAAACAAAACGCATCAAAAAAATGCAATTAATTGAATTATTAAACAGAATTCCAGTTTTAGAAATTCACGGCGACAATACCCGTGAAGTTTCCGCATTGGTATTCGACAGCAGAAAGGTTTCCGAAAACGCTCTTTACATTGCGGTGAGAGGAACGGTTGTGGATGGACATTCATTTATTGAGTCTTCTGTAGAAAAAGGGGCAAAAACAATTGTTTGTGAAGAATTTCCGGAAAGCCTGGATGAAAACGTTACCTATGTTAAAGTAAAAGATTCATCAAAAGCTTTAGGACAGTTAGCCTCGAATTTTTATGGAAATCCGTCACAAAAACTAAAGCTGATCGGAGTTACGGGAACTAATGGCAAGACATCGGTTTCTACCCTTCTGTTTGATGTTTTCAAAAACTTAGGGTATAATTCTGCCCTACTTTCAACTGTGGAGATTAGAATCGGAGAAGAAATAATTCCCGCAACCCATACTACTCCTGATGTGATTACGATCAATCGGATCTTAGCAAAAGCAGTGGAATCAGGTTGTGAATTTGCCTTCATGGAAGTAAGCTCTCACGGGATTTCTCAAAACAGAATTGAAGGATTACATTTTAAGATAGCCGGATTTACCAACCTTACACACGATCATTTAGATTATCATAAAACATTTGATGACTACCTGAAAACGAAAAAAAGGTTTTTTGATGAGCTGGAAGATTCAGCTGTTGCTATCACCAATATGGATGATAAAAACGGAAACGTGATGCTTCAAAATACAAAAGCAAAGAAAATTTCTTATGCTTTGAAAACGATGGCTGATTATCACGGAAAACTTCTGGAAGTTGATTTCAATGGAATGTTATTGAATTTCAACGGAAAAGAATTCTGGACCACTTTAACAGGTAGGTTTAATGTCTATAATCTCTTGCTTGTTTTCGGAATTGCATCTGAACTTGGTTTTGAACAGGGTGAAATCCTTCAGGCCATCAGCAAGCTAAAAAGAGTTTCCGGAAGATTTGAAACCTTTAAATCCGATGGCGGAATATTCTTTATCGTAGACTATGCCCACACACCGGACGCTTTGGAAAATATCCTGGACAGCATTAATGATATCAGGACAAAAAATGAAAGACTGATTACCGTTTTTGGATGTGGGGGCGACAGAGATCACTCCAAAAGACCTGAAATGGGAAATATTGCCACTAAAAAATCAACCCTGGCAATCATCACTTCAGATAACCCGAGAACAGAAGATCCGGCACAGATTATAAAAGAAATTGAAGCAGGCGTTGAACCTCAGAACTTCAGCAAATACACTTCAATTCCCGATAGAAAAGAAGCCATAAAAATGGCCATAAAGTTTGCAGAACCGAAAGATATTGTTCTCGTAGCCGGAAAAGGACACGAAAACTATCAGGAGATTAATGGTGTAAAACATCATTTTGACGACAAAGAAGTAATTAATGAGCTTTGGAAATTGATGAGCAAATAGAATTAATTTAAAAATTGAAGGATTTAAAAATTTAAAATTCAGAAGATGACAAAAAATTTCGAAAACTTCCCTGTTTACAGCAAGAGTTTAGATTTAATTGTGAGCATTTATAAATTCCTTCAAAATCAAAGCTTAGAAAAAGAATTTGAATTTAATAATCAAATAAAAAGAGCCGGTTTTCCAATATCAAATAATATTGCAGAAGGCTCTGAATATAATAATAACAGACAATTTATTAAATATTTGAAAATTGCAAAAGGCAGTTGCGCTGAAGTTAGAAGTATGATGATCGTAAGTAAAAGATTAAAATTAGAAGATGAAAATGTAGCTGAAGAAATAATTAATCTCTCAAGAGAAATTTCTTCAAATATCTCAAACTTTATTAAATATTTAAAAGAGAATATTGAAAGAAAATAGAATCTTTAAATTCTTAAATAAATTAAATCTTTAAATTAAAAAAAGAAGCATGCTATACTATCTATACGAATATCTTACCAACCATGGAATCCACATCCCGGGACTCGGAATGTTAAAATACATTTCCTTCCGTGCCGGAATAGCGGTTCTATTATCTCTTACCATCGCTCTTGTCTACGGAAAAAGAATCATCAACTATCTGAGAGCAAAACAGATGGGAGAATTGGTACGTGATCTTGGATTAGACGGACAAAAACAAAAAGAAGGAACTCCTACAATGGGAGGACTGATCATTATTCTTGCAACCCTAATTCCGGTTTTGCTGTTTACAAGAATTACAAATGTTTACATCGTCCTTCTGATTGTTTCGGTTATTTGGATGGGTGCGATTGGTTTTGTGGATGATTATTTGAAGAAGGTTAAAAAAAATAAAGACGGGTTAAGCGGGAAATTTAAAATTGTAGGTCAGGTCGGATTAGGGTTAATCGTCGGAGTTACAATGTATTTCCATCCTGACATTACCGTAAAAAGAAAATATGCAGATGCCAAAGTGGTAAACAGAAATAATGTGGAACAGAATTTTATGCCTACGGAAAAAATCACTGTTTCTACCGTTCCTTTCGCTAAAAATAATGAGTTCGATTACAGCGGAATGCTTTTCTGGATGAATGATAAAGATGCTCACGAATGGGCCTGGATCGTTTTCATCCCGATTGTAATTTTCATCGTAACAGCCGTTTCAAACGGTGCCAATATCACCGATGGAATTGACGGCCTTGCAGCAGGAACCAGTGCAGTCATATTGCTTGCCCTCGCATTTTTCACCTACGTTTCCGGGAACATCATCTTTGCAGATTATCTCAATATCATGTTCCTCCCCAATATGGGTGAAACGACGATTTTTGTTGTCGCCATGGTGGGTGCCGTAATCGGTTTCTTCTGGTATAATACCTATCCGGCACAGGTTTTTATGGGTGATACGGGAAGTTTGATGCTGGGCGGTGTGATTGCTGTTTTAGCGATTATTTTAAGAAAAGAATTAATGATTCCCGTTTTGTGCGGAATCTTCTTAATCGAAAACATATCTGTAATGCTGCAGGTCATTGTTTTCAAATACAGAAAAAGAAAATATGGGCTGGAATATGCCCAGAACAATAGATTATTTAAAATGTCTCCGTTACATCATCATTATCAGAAAGAAGGTTTCCACGAAAGCAAAATAGTGAACAGGATGATAATCATCGGTGTAATGTTGGCAATTGTATGTCTCATCACATTAAAAATGAGATAAACTTTGTAAAAAGTAAAATGTATTGACGTATTAATGATTTAAAAATACATAAATACAATGTACATAAATACAGAAAATTGATATGAAAATAGTTGTTTTAGGAGGTGGAGAAAGCGGATGCGGCGCTGCTTATTTGGCTAAAAAGAAAGGTTTGGAAGTATTTCTTTCAGACAAGGGGGCCATTAAGGATAACTATAAGCAGTTTCTGACTGAAAATGATATTGAATTTGAAGAAGAAAATCATGACGAAGAAAGAATTCTGAATGCCGACTGGATTGTAAAAAGTCCGGGAATTCCTAAAAAAGCGGATATCATTCACAAAATTCATCTGAAAGGAATCAGGCTTTCCTCCGAAATAGAATTTGCTTCGGAATTTACGAATGCAAAAATTATTGCGATCACGGGAAGCAATGGAAAAACAACAACAACGTCTCTGATCTATTACATCCTTAAAAGCGATGGAATGAATGTAGGCTTAGGCGGAAATATCGGCTACAGTTTTGCAAAACAGGTTGCTGATGAAAACCATGAATATTATGTTCTGGAAGTAAGTTCTTTTCAGCTGGATGATATTCAGAATTTCAGGCCATATATTTCTTTGCTGTTGAATTTATCACAGGATCACCTCGATCAGTATAACTACAACTACGAAGAATATGCATTGGCAAAATTCAGAATAGCCGAAAATCAGGAGAATGATAATTTTTTCATCTACAATAAGGATGATGAAATGAGCAAAAATATTCTTGAAAAGCTGGAGATCAAAGCGAAAATGATCCCTTTCTCAACAAAAGAAAGTCTGAGTGAGGGAGGTTTTATAGACAATGATGCCTTGGTGGTTAAGCTGAAAGACCAATTCTCCATGAAAATTGAAGAATTGTCTTTACTGGGAAACCACAATGTTGCCAATAGCCTCGCAGCTTCAATCGCCGGTAAAATATTAGAAATCAGCAATGAAAGCATAAGAAATTCATTAATGACTTTCCAGGCGGTGGAGCACAGGCTCGAATTTGTAACTGAAATTGATGGCGTAAAATACATCAACGACAGCAAAGCAACGAATGTAAATGCAACCTACTATGCCTTAGAAAGCATGAAAACGCCTACGGTTTGGATCGTCGGTGGACAGGATAAAGGGAATGATTACTCGGAAATTGAGGATCTCGTTAAGAGAAAAGTGAAAGCAATAGTCTGCCTGGGAATTGATAATCAGAAGATTATCAACTTCTTTAAAGACAAAAAAGAGTTTATTTATGACACCTCAAGCATGGAAGAAGCAGTAAGAATATCAAAATCGCTGGCAAAAAACGGAGATACCGTTTTATTATCCCCATGCTGTGCAAGTTTTGATTTATTCAAAAGCTATGAAGACAGAGGCCGTCAGTTTAAAGAACAGGTTTTAAAAAATTAGGAATAGGTAGGAATGTAGTAACGTATTAATGATTTTAACTCATCAATACATTTTACATCAATACGTGAATACAATAATATGGACGAACAGAACACAGAAAGCAGATTCGAGTTTCTAAAGGGCGATAAAGTACTTTGGATGGTCATTCTTGTGATCTCCATTTTCTCTATCTTCCCTGTATATTCTGCAAGTTCGAATCTCGAATATATCGTTAATAACGGGACTACAACAGGTCACGTTATCAAGCATATGTTCTTCGTAGTGTTAGGGTTGGGAATCATGAGACTGGTAGGAACCGTAAAATACGAATACATCGGAAAGCTCAGCAGTATCCTGCTCGGTTTAATGATTGTTTTATTAGTGGTGACTATGTTTACGGGACAAACCATCGATGGAGCAAGTGCTTCAAGATGGCTTAAAATTCCGGGAACACCCATTTCGTTCCAGCCATCGTCATTCGCATTCTTAATGTTAATCATCTACCTGTGCAGATATTTAACCAAGAAAATAACGCGTGAAAGGCTGCCGATAGAAAACATTATGTACATCTTTGGGCCAATTCTACTTGTCTTTGTATTGGTGGCAAAAGATAATGGTTCCACGGCATTAATGATTTTAATGGTTTCCGTGGTGGTTTTGATTATAGGACAGCTTCACTGGAAATACATTGCAGGATTTATTTCCGCATCATTTGTAGCCATTGTTTTATTCCTGCTGATTGCATTGAATACAAACATGATCGGTGGAAACCGTGTACATACCTGGATGAGCCGTGTGGAAACATTTACCTCAAGCAAGGCAAAAACAGCAGATGTAGATGATGAAAGTGTAAAAGCAAAAAATTATCAGGTAATGCAGGCGAAAGCAGCCATCGTTCACGGTGGAATTACAGGAATGGGACCAGGGAAAAGTGCTTTAAAACAAATGCTTCCCCAATCTGCCTCGGATTTTATTTTCGCAGTAATTGTAGAAGAATACGGAGTAATTGGTGCCGTTTTCCTGATAAGTTTATATTTGATTATGATCATCCGAATTGTAATGATAGCCAGTAAAATGCCTGCCTTTTTCGGGTCCTTGCTCGTTCTCAGCCTCGGAGTGATGATTTTTATACAGCTTTCAGTCAATATTGCAGTAGCCATTAATCTGATTCCGGTAACGGGACAGCCTCTTCCCTTAATAAGTTACGGGGGAACATCAATGCTGGTAACCTATTTGCAACTGGGAATTATTTTAAATATAAGCTCAAGAATTCAGATCTATGATGAAGAAGGAATGGGCAAAAAACAAAGCGTAGCAGAAATAAACGATATCGCATAATATAAAACGAAAAGAGTCCCAACTGGACGATTTAACAAAAAATAGGATGCAGTCCTGTACAAGAAAAAAAATGAACAAAAAACTAAAAATAGTATTATCCGGAGGCGGAACAGGAGGACACATCTTCCCGGCTATCGCTATTGCAGATGAGATCAGAAAAAGATTTCCTGATGCAGAATTTTTGTTCATCGGAGCCAACGGAAAAATGGAAATGGAAAAAGTTCCACAAGCCGGCTATAAAATTGAAGGCATTGATATCGCCGGAATCGACAGGGGAAATATGCTGTCGAATTTAGGACTTCCATTCAAAATTTTGAAAAGCCTGTCAAAATCCAAAAGGATCATTAGAAACTTTGCTCCGGATTTTGCAGTGGGAACCGGAGGCTTTGCAAGCGGACCGGCCCTTTACGAAGCAAGCAAAATGGGAATCCCGATTTTTATTCAGGAGCAGAATGCCCATGCAGGAGTGACCAATAAAATATTAAGCAAAAAAGCAAAAGCCGTTTTCACAGCCTATCCGAAAGTAGAAGGTTTCCCGACAGAGAAAATAAAATTTCTGGGCAATCCTATCCGTGAAAATATTATTTCAGGAATGGAAGAAACCGGGGCTGCCAAAGAAAAAATGGGGCTGAATAAAGATAAGCTGACCATTCTTTCCGTAGGCGGTTCTTTAGGTTCAAGAACATTGAACAATGCCTGGAAATCTCATTTAAAAGAAATCATTGGTAAAGATTATCAATTGATCTGGCAGACAGGAAAACTGGATTATAAAGAAATTTCTGAAACAGTCATGCTGAGTGAAACCGAAGCATCTCAAATTCAGATAAAAGAATTCATAAAAGATATGGAAACCGCTTATTCTGCAGCAGACATTATCGTTTCAAGAGCCGGAGCCATTGCCATTTCAGAGCTTGCGGTTGCCCAGAAGCCGGTTTTACTGGTTCCTTTCCCGTTTGCAGCGGAAGACCATCAAACCAAAAATGCAATGAATCTGGTAGAAAAAAATGCAGCCAGAATGGTGAAAGATTCCGAAATGCAGGAGAAATTCTGGAACACTCTGGAAGAGATCTGCGGAAGTGAAAACTTAAGAAAAGAAATGTCTGAAAACCTTAAATATTTTGCAAAGCCCAACGCAGCAAAAGAAATTGTAGATGAAATAATAAAAAAAATATAACCCCAAAAAACAACTACTATGAAAACTAAATTACTGACAACCCTGTTGATTTGCTTTTTAGTAAATCTGTTTACAGCACAAACGCTTGTAAAACCGGCAGATATTAATATTTCAGCTATTGCTACCCATTTGAAAGGCAAAGGCTATGAAATTTTAGAATAGAAAGATACTTTTATTAAGATAAGTAATAAAGACAAGGCTACCCTTTTTATGGATATAGATACAGGGAAGAAGTACATTAATATGAATGTAAATATTCTTTTGAATAAAGGTGTAAGCAAAGAGAAAATTGATAATCTTCTAAATGAGATCAATGGCCTTGCAATGATAAAAGCTGATTATCTGGCCAATCAGAACGCGATAGGTTTCCAGTATTATTTCTGGATCGCCAATGGGTTTACGTATGAAACATTAGAAGACGCCATATTGGAATTCTTTTTATACCAGGGAGACTCATATGCACTGGATAAAGAAAAGCTTTTCAATTATCAATAATTATAGAGAAAAATGAAATTATTAGAAACATATCAGACTTTTTACTTCGTTGGAATCGGGGGCATCGGAATGAGTGCCCTGGCCCGCTACTTTAACGCATCAGGCAAAAAAGTTTTGGGCTACGATAAAACCAACACCAAGCTCACTCAGCAACTGATGAATGAGGGAATCGATATTGTTTTTAATGATGTTATTGATGAAAAAATAACCTCGCTTCAAAATGAAAGCACATTGGTAATCTATACCCCTGCCATTAAAGTATTGAGTATTCTGGATTATTTCAATCAGCAGCAGTTTGAAGTATTAAAGCGGGCAAAAGTTTTAGGATTAATTACCGAAAACACAGAATGCATCGCGGTTGCAGGAACCCATGGTAAAACAACAACCTCTACCCTGGTTTCTCATTTGTGCAAAGAAGCTGATTTGCCGTTTTCATGCTTTCTCGGTGGAATTTCTGAAAACTTTAAATCGAATTTCCTTTACAATGGAACAAAATATTCAGTGGTAGAAGCCGATGAGTACGACAGAAGTTTCCTTAATCTTTCCCCGGACTGGGCGGTAATCACATCAACAGATGCCGATCACCTCGATATTTACGGAGATAAAAGCCATATTGAAGAAGGATTCAGACAATTTGCTGCTTTAGTTCCTGAAGATAAACAGCTATTTGTAAGAAAAGGCATTGAAATAGGGAGAGATCATCACACCTACGCTGTAAACGAAGTAGCCGATTATTATTCAGATAATCTCCGTATGGATTATGATAAGATCTATTTTGATTTTCATACCCCTACAGAAACAATAAAAGATTTCATCTGGGAAATTCCGGGCATTCATAATGTGGAAAATGCTACCGTTGCACTGGCTATTCTCCACAATTTAGGTGTTGACTTTGAAACATTGAAAAAAGCGATCGCCAATTTTAAAGGAATTAAAAGAAGATATACCAAACATAATTATCAAAACGGTAAAATCTATATCGATGACTATGCGCACCATCCCACAGAGATCAATGCCGTAGTAAGCTCGATAAAGACATTTTACCCGGATAAAAAGCTCCTGGTGGTTTTCCAGCCGCATTTATTCAGCAGAACAAGAGATTTTGCAGATGGTTTTGCAGAAAGCCTGAGCAATTCCGATGAACTGATCTTACTGGATATTTACCCGGCAAGAGAACTTCAGGAAAACTTTGAAGGAATTACTTCAGACTGGCTGTTGGAAAAAGTGACACTGGATAAAAAACAAGTATCTGCTTTATCAGATGCATTTGAAAAAATAAAAGAAAAAGATTTTGACATCCTTCTCACCGTAGGCGCAGGAAATATAGACACCCTGTATGATCCTATCTGTGAATGGCTAGGTTTTGTACAAAGTACATTGTAAAATGTATTTTGTATAAAAAGTGAAAAATAATAATATAACATAATTAATACATTGTACTTTTTACATTATACATTGTACATAAAAATATGAAGAATAAATACAGAATATTAAAAATTGCTATCACAGTAATCATTCTAGGATTCCTGCTGAGTTTCTCGTTGAAGAGATTCAGTGGTCAGAAGATTACGGATAATAAGATTTCTGTAAAAATGAATGAAAAAACTCCGGTATACTTCATTGATGAAAAGGATATTAAAGAAATTGTAAAAAAAGAAAACCCGTCTGGAAAAGTAGGAGAATTGAATATTCCGGCTCTGGAAAAGAAAATCAATGCCCTTCCGGCAGTGGACAGTGCCAATGTATATTTGAACCTGAATGGAAAGCTCAATCTGGATATCAAGCAAAGAGTTCCGGTTTTCAGGTTGAATAAAGACGGAAAAGATTTTTATGTAGACGGAAAAGGAGTGGAATTTCCGATCTCCAGAACCTACTCACATCCGTGTATGCTGGTAACCGGAAATGTAAATCCGGATGAATATAAAAAACTGGCTGAACTGGTTGGGAAAATTGATAAAGATGATTTCAGTAAAAAGTATTTCATTGGAATATCAAAATATAAAGATGATTACAATCTTTTGACCAGTGAAGGAAATTACAGAGTGGAAATCGGCGATTTAGACAATATTGAATTTAAAGTAAAAGGCTTTAAAACATTTGTTGAAAAATATCTGGTCTATCAGGATCCTCAGAAATACAATATGGTCTCTGTAAAATACCAGAATCAGATTGTAACCACTTTAAATCCTTACTTCAAAGAAAACGACAGTATTCTGAAAGCAGGAAATAAAGAGCTGGCAAAAGCTCCGGCGTCGGCAGCTGTAAAGAAAACAGAAGTAAAACCAAAGCCGGCAGAAATAAAAAAATCAGGTTCTGCTTCATCAAAACCGAAGGAGAGCACAAAACCTAAAGCAACAAGACCGAAGGAAACAAAAAAAGCAACGGAAAAGAAACCGGCAGCAAAGCCGAAAGCAAAAGTTAAAATAGAATAAAAGAGTCCTGAAAGGACCATTTAATAAAAAATAGGATGCAAACCCTATTAACAGAATAAAAAATCAAATCGATATAGACAAATGGAAAATCAAGAGTATTCAGTAGGTCTGGACATCGGGACAACAAAGATAGTCGCGATTGTCGGAAGAAGGAATGCACACGGGAAAATTGAAGTTCTCGGTGTAGGGAAGGCCAAAAGTCTTGGAGTTCATAAAGGGATTGTGAATAACATTTCACAAACCATTAATTCAATCAAAGCGGCTGTGGCTGAAGCACAGTCCAGCGCAGGAGTTCCTATCCGTAAAGTAACGGTAGGTATTGCAGGAAAACACATCCGTTCACTGCAGCACTCCGATTATATTATGCGTGAACATCCGGACAAATTTATTACAGATGACGACATCGAAGCATTAAAAGATCAGGTCAAGAAGCTGGTCATGCTTCCCGGTGAAGAAATTATCCATGTACTTCCTCAAGAATATAAAGTGGATTCCGAAGGTGAAATTCAGGAGCCTGTGGGTATGCACGGTAAACGTTTAGAAGCTAATTTCCACGTTGTAGTAGGACAGATGGGAAGTATCCGGAACATCGCAAGATGCGTAAGAGAAGCCGGACTGGAAATGGAAGCCCTTACTTTAGAACCGTTAGCCTCTTCTGAAGCCGTTCTTACAAAAGAAGAAAAAGAAGCCGGAGTTGCCATCGTAGACATTGGTGGCGGTACTACTGATATCGCTATTTTCAAAGACAATATCATTCGTCATACCTGCGTAATTCCTTATGGTGGCGGGATTATTACTGAAGATATCAAAGAAGGCTGTTCCATTATTGAGAAACATGCAGAACAACTGAAAGTAAAATTCGGATCCGCAGTTCCGGAACTGGAAAAAGACAGCACTTTTGTAACCATTCCCGGGCTTCACGGCAGACCGGATAAAGAAATTTCCCTTAAAACCCTTGCTCAGATTATCAATGCAAGAGTAGAAGAAATTCTCGAAATGGTCAATACTGAGCTGAAAGCTTACGGAGCCTTTGAACAGAAGAAAAAACTGATTGCAGGAATCGTTCTTACAGGAGGTGGTTCCAATTTAAAGCATCTTCGTCAGCTGGCAAACTATACAACAGGTTTTGACAGCAGAATCGGTTTTGCCAACGAATATATCGCCAACGATAAAAACCAGTATCTGAAAGGTCCGGAATTTGCAACTTCCATTGGATTATTAATGGAAAGTTTAAAAATCAGGGATAAAAAGCAGAATATAATAGATGAAGAAGAACCAATTCAGGAAAAACCTCAGCAGGAAACTGTCGTAAATTCTCCTGAAACTTCTGCAGCTATTCAGCAGACAATGCCGGTTCAGGAACAGGAAGTTGTCAACCAGCAACAGGAAAACAAAAGAGCGAAGCTGACATTCGGCCAGTCGCTAATGGAAAAAGTAAAAAAATTCTTTGAAGAAGTAGAATAAAAATAGATGATGAATGATAAAAGATTAATGATTCTCTCATCAACTATCATTTATTATTTATCGATTATAAATTTTTAAAAATTATAATTATGGAAAATATAGGGACACAAGGATTTTCATTTGATTTACCAAAAGGAAATTCATCGATCATAAAAGTAATTGGTGTTGGTGGCGGTGGAAACAATGCCCTGAAACACATGTACGAAAAAGGGATTCACGGTGTTGATTTCGTGATCTGTAATACAGATGCCCAGACTTTAGATAATAATCCCGTTGCCAACAAGGTTCAGCTGGGAACTACAATCACAGAAGGACTTGGTGCAGGCGCCGATCCTGAAGTTGGAGAGAAATCTGCGATCGAAAGTATCGAAGAAATCAAAGCTGCCATGGGACAAAACACCAAAATGGTTTTCATTACTGCAGGAATGGGTGGTGGAACCGGAACCGGTGCAGCTCCTGTTATTGCAAAGGTGGCAAAAGACATGGGCATCTTAACGGTAGGAATCGTTACCGTTCCTTTCAGCTTTGAAGGTAAAAGAAGACTTGAACAGGCCGAAAACGGTCTTGATAAATTAAGAAACAACGTTGATTCATTAATCGTAATCAACAATGATAAACTGAGACAGCAATTCGGAAACCTTGGTTTCAAACAGGGATTCTCAAAAGCCGATGAAGTTTTAACCAATGCCGCTAAAGGAATGGCAGAAGTTATTACCGGTTACTTTGATGTAAACATTGACTTTAGAGATGCTAAATCTGTACTTCAGAACTCCGGTACGGCCCTTATGTCTACAGGTACGGCTTCAGGAGAAAATAAAGCCGAAGAAGCAGTAAGAAAAGCTCTTGATTCCCCGTTATTGAATGACAATAAAATTACAGGTGCCAAGAATGTATTGCTATTGATCAGAAGCGGTGCGGAAGAAGTAACGATGGACGAGATCGGTATCATCATGGATCATATCCAGAAAGAAGCAGGAAATACTGCAGACATCATCTTTGGAGTTGGTGCCGATGAAGAATTAGGAGATGCAGTAAGCGTACTTGTGATTGCTACCGGTTTTTCAAATGATAACCAAAAGTTTTCAGGACCGACGGAAAAAATCAGAATCGGTTTAAATGACAGATTGGAAGCTCCTAAAACTTCCCCTTTTAAAACAAGAGAAGAAAGAGAAGTTGTTCCTGAGCAGGGATATGATTTTGGAGGGAAAAACCTTTTCAGATTAGATGACGAAGACCAGGAGAATCCAAAATTCACGGTTACGTCTACTGAAAAAAAAATGATTATCGAGGATGAAGACGTTAAAACGGAAATAAAATCTTTTGATAACGAAGAAGATACACTTGACAATCCCGTTCAGAGCTGGAGAAATGAAGACGTAAGCGAGGACGACTCTTATAACTTATTCTCTTTTGATGAAGACCATGATCCTAATGATTTAGAGATCCAGTCGTTCTCATTTGAAACAGAAGAAAAGAAAGAAGAGCCTAAAACAAATACTTTCACCAATACTTACTCTGAAGAAAAACCGGTAGAGTTCAGCTTCTTTGTGAATGAGCCTGTCAGCAATGAGCCTAAAACCGATTTTGGACAGCCAAAAGCCGAGTTTAATGCTCCAACTGCTGCTGTTACTCAAATCGCAGAAGAAACTACTCAGAAAGTCGAAAGTTTCTTTCCTGCAAAAGAAGAACCTAAGGTAGAAGAAAAGCCTGTTTTTGAAAATAAAACAGAAATTGAAACTCCAAAGCCTTCTGAAAGTGAATTCACTTTTGTGAATAAAACGGTAGATCAGGAAAGAGTAATAGAAAGAAGAAATAAGTTAAAAGAATTCAATTCCCGTTATCAGAGCTTTGATGCAACGAATGAGTTCGAATCTGTTCCCGCTTTCAAAAGAAAAAACATCTCTATTGACGGAACGAATGCTTCAGACCAGAATATCAATACTTATCTGTCTGAAAATAATGGTTCCATGCAGGTGAGAGAAAACAGATTTTTAAATAAAGACGTAGACTAGAATTAAACGTATTAATGTACTTATGTAAAATGTATTAATGATCTTAAGTACTTATTTTACATATTTAATCGTTACTACATTAATACATTTTACATAATACAAATTGAATAAATGAGTTTAGAAAATACCATAAGTGAAGCCATAAAAACGGCAATGAGAGAAAAAGACAGAGTAGCTCTGGACTCTCTTCGTGCCGTAAAAGCCCAGATCCTTCTTCTGAAAACGGAAGCCATAGGTGCTGAAGTTTCAGCAGAACAGGAAATAGCAATTTTACAAAGAATGATCAAGCAGCGTAAGGATTCTTACGAGCAGTTTTCCGCACAGGGAAGACAGGATCTTGCGGAAGTAGAAGAAGCTCAGATGAAAGTTATCGAACAGTTTCTTCCAAAACAGCTTTCTGCAGAAGAACTGGAAGCTGAAATGAAGAATATTATTTCAGAAACCGGTGCCGAATCAATGAAAGATTTAGGAAAGGTAATGGGAGTTGCCTCAAAAACATTAGCCGGAAAGTCAGATGGAAAAAGTATTTCCGAAATGGCTAAAAAACTCCTTTCATAGTTGAGGATTAAAAGTTGAGAGTTGTCGGAACCTTTCTTTCAACAATCAGCCGGAAAGAATCAATTATTTTAAAAAGGATATTCAACCTTTGCATATCGATTTGATTAAAGAAGCCCGGAACTTGTCAGTTCCGGGCTTCATTTTATTAAAAGTTTTCGATTTAATCTGCTTTCTTATACAGAATTAAATACGTCATTAGGTCGAGGGAAGGGGTTAAATACTTTTTTCATGGTTATTTGTTTTCAGAATCATTTCAAATTTAATAATAAATTTTCACTATTCATAGTATTAATTCATAATATTTTCAATATAGTTAAGTAATCATCAGAACGACGGTTTTTTGTCATTCTGTTTTCCTAACGATTTAATAGTTTTTATAAATTGAAGAAAAGTAAAGAATTGTTTAACTTTGCATTGATTAAAAAACAAAAATATGTATCCAACAGATTTAGTAATGCCGATGAAGGCTGAACTTACAGATAAAGGTTTTGAAGATTTAACAACTCCTACACAGGTAGAAGAAGCTTTAAAACAATCAGGGACTACTCTATTAGTGATCAATTCCGTATGCGGGTGTGCAGCAGGAGCAGCAAGACCGGGAGTTGTATATTCTTTAACCGGAGATAAAAAACCTGATCATTTAACCACTGTTTTTGCAGGCTTTGATACAGAAGCTGTAGTAGAAGCAAGAAAACATCTGGCACCATTTCCTCCAAGCTCACCATGTGTGGCGCTTTTTAAAGACGGAGAATTGGTTCATATGTTAGAAAGACATCATATTGAAGGAAATCCTGCAGGAGCTATTGCAGCCAACCTTCAGGCAGCTTATGATGAATACTGCTAAGAAACAATAAATCCAGATATTTGACCGTTACATATTTTGTAGCGGTTTTTTATTTTTCACAATAAAAATTCGCTGAAAATCCAAATATCATTATATTTGTTGTAATGGCAACGAAGGCACTTTTCAATACTGTGGTTAACTGGTTTATCCGCCAAAGGATAGATCAGATACAGAATTTCATGAACCATCCTATTGAAACCCAGAAAGGTATATTATTTTCACAGTTATTTCATGCTGAAGATACTGAATACGGAAAACTGTATGGATTCAACTCTATCTCAAGTTATCAGGACTTTAAAAACAAAGTTCCGGTTGTTACTTATGAAGATTTTGAACCTTATATTGAAAAAGCCAGACAGGGTCATAAAGATGTAAGCTGGCCCGGCAGCATCAAGCATTTTGCTAAATCTTCCGGAACCACCAATGCCAAAAGCAAATTTATCCCCATTTCAGCTGAAAGCCTTGAATATTGTCACCTGAAGGCGGGAAAGGATATGGTTTCCATCTATGCCAATAACCATCCTGAAAATCAGCTTTTCACCAATAAAAATTTACGTTTGGGCGGAAGCTCTGAGCTCTACGCTGATTTTAATACAAAATTCGGCGATTTATCCGCTATTTTAATTGATAATCTCCCGTTCTGGGTAGAAATTACTACGACTCCCAGTAAAAAAGTTTCGCTGATGGGTGAATGGGAAAGTAAATTAAGAGCAATTATCTCAGAAGTTAAAAATGAAGATGTAGGAAGTATCCTGGGAGTTCCAAGCTGGATGATGGTTCTTTTACAAAGGGTTTTAAAAGAAACTGATGTTAAAAATATTTCAGAGCTATGGCCTAACCTGGAGGTATTTTTCCATGGCGGAATCAGCTTTAAACCTTATAGAGAGCAATACAGAAACATTATCGGAAAAAACATCAATTACTATGAAATCTATAATGCTTCCGAAGGCTTCTTTGGAATCCAGGACAGATCTGACAGTGATGAAATGCTTTTAATGCTTGATTATGGTATTTTTTACGAATTTATTCCGATGGATCAGTTTCATTTTTCCAATCCGAAAGTCGTAAACCTGGAAGAGGTGGAAATCGGGAAAAATTATGCAATGGTCATTACCACTAATGGCGGACTGTGGAGATATTTAATCGGAGATACCGTTATATTTACCTCCATCAATCCTTTCAGAATAAAAATCACGGGAAGAACCAAGCATTATATCAATGCTTTTGGGGAAGAATTAATGATCACCAATGTAGAATCAGCTCTTTCAAAAGCTTGTGAGGTAACGGGTGCCTGTATTACAGATTTCACGGGAGCGCCTGTTTTTATGAAAGAAAATGAAAGCGGTGCTCATGAGTGGATTTTCGAATTCAGTGAAAAACCGAACGATTTAGAATGCTTTATCGATTCTTTTGACCAGCATTTAAAAGCCATCAATTCCGATTATGAGGCTAAAAGATATAACAGTATGACCCTAAAAAGACCGATCGTGCATATTGCAAAGCCTAATTTATTCTATCACTGGCTCGAATCTAAAGGAAAGCTCGGCGGACAGAATAAAGTTCCGAGGTTAAGCAATGATAGAGAATATATCGATCCTTTATTGGAATTAAACAAATAAAAAACCGCAGTCAATTCTGCGGTTTTCTTTTATTTCTTTAAATCCTCTTTTAATTTTTTCGCTCCTTCCTCTACTTTTGAAGCTCCTTTGGCCGCAGCATCTTTTACGTCTTTTCCTACTTTGTTGGCTTCGGTCTTAATATCCTGCCCTGCTTGATGAAGATCTTCTTTCGTCTTGTCTGCAGTTGCGTCAATCTTATCTTTCGCTTTCTGAGCAGCCTCGTCTATCTTATTTCCGGCTTCATCAACTTTGGTCTGAACATTTTCTTTGGCCTGGTTAATTTTTGCCGTATCAACACCTACTCCATCTTGAACGGTTGTTGTGGTAGTGGTAACCGATCCGTCAGGATTTTCTACCTGTTCCGTTTTTGTTGTTGATTTTTTACAAGATACAACGATTACTGAGATCATTAGCGCAGTTAAAATTTGTTTTTTCATACTTTTATATTTAATGTTTTTATTTAAATTAATGAAAGCTTTATTTAAGTGGAAGCTCCCGGTTTCTGAGCCAGCTGTTTTTTCTCCTGCTCATTTTTCTTTTTTTCTTCTTCCTGCTTTTTCTTATTCTCTTTTTCCAGCTCTTCTTTGATACGCTTTTCTTCTTCCTGAAGTTTTAAGGCTTCTTTTACCGAATCCTGGTATTTCTGGGAAGACATTCTGATCTGGCGTACAACATCTATGGAAGTTGCTCCCGACGAGAAAGAATCAATCGCAGTAGTATCATAATGCACTTTTACCTCTTGTCCCATATCTACAGCTGCCGACTCTTTTTTAGAACAGGCCGTAAGCAAAACGAAAAAAGTAAAGGCTGCAAATAGCAAATTTTTCATGGAACTAATTTAGCAGAAATTCCGCAATTACCGGATAATGATCAGATAATTTAACAGAGCTGTCTACTTTGTAGCTTAAAGGAATGATATCTTTTGAAGTAAAGATATAATCTATTCTCAAAGGAACTTTATAATCATGAAAGCTGGATGACTGCCCGTTTCCTACTTTTAAAAAAGCATCTTCCAGGTTTTTCCCTAAATTATAATATTCATAGGAATTGGGAACTGAATTAAAATCACCCGCCAAAATCACCGGATACGGAGAATAATCTACCGCCTTTCTGATTTTTTTAATCTGATCTTCATGAGCTTTAAACGTGGGCGTCATATGAGAAAGCAGTGTCCCTATCTTTTTCGATTCCTTTTCAAAGCCATTAAATGCAAACATAGATTTATTGAGTCTGAATGGCTCCAGATAGATATTTACGACCCTTACAATCTTGCCATTAATATCTACATCGGCATAAAAAGAATTCCCTCTTGATTTATCATCTATCAGCTCTTCCTGTCTTACGATTTTATGCTTCGTTTTTAAGATTACCGTTGGATATTTTACCATATCCTGTCTTAAGGCCCTGTTGGTATCTTTTTCCTGAATCAGAATAATATCTGCATTCTGATCACGGATGTATTTCTTAACCTTATCCCAACCGAATTCTCCGTACTTCACATTAAAGGTTAGCACTTTGATATCCCGTATTGATTTATAATTTTCGCTTTTTGGAGAGAAATTAATCCATCGTCTTATAGGATTGTAGAAAATAAAAGTTCCCAAAAGAAAAACTATAGCAATTTTTTTTCTTTTGAAAGCCCAAACCGCCGTTAATATAATGTGGGCAAGAATCAGATATGGAAAGCCAAGAGAAAGCAGATTCAGGTTCCCTAAAATATTAGGTGGCACCCAAGCATTCCCTAAAGTACACAAGAGTAAAACAATAATTGCAATATGTGAAAATAGCAGTATCTGATTCGGCTTCATGAAAAAACGGTCTAATTCCTTATTTTTATCAAAAACCCTACCATTATTTTAAAAGTTAACTAATTTTATGAAAATCAATCATTTAATTTAAAATCAGCAATTACAGGATAGTGATCGGAAAGCTTTACAGAACGGTCTACACGGTAGTTTATGGGCTGTATCGATTTTGAGGTGAAAATATAATCAATCCTCAACGGAAATTTATAATCATGGAAACTGGTTCCGCTTCCTCGTCCTACCTTAAAAAAGGCATCTTCCAAACCTTCCGACAAATGATAATATTCATAAGAATTCGGAACGGAGTTGAAATCACCGGTTAAAATTACCGGATAAGGAGATTCATCTATTCCTTTTCTAATCATGGCAACCTGCTCCTGATGCATTTTAAATGTCGGAATAAGTCGTTTAACAATATTCTTCAGTTTCTGCTCATCTTTATCGCTGTCTCCATTCAGTTTAACCATGCTTTTTTCAAACTTAAACGGCTGCAGATAGGTATTGATAAAACGATAAGTTTTCCCTTTTATTTCAATATCCGTCTGATCTGCAAAAACATTATAACTCTTATAATCTCCTATTAGTTCCTTCCTTTCAACAATTTTATATTTTGAATAAATGGAAACAGCTGCCATTGTTTTGTCTCCTGTTCTTAAATCTTTAAACCCATATTCTTTACCAAAATCTTCCTGTAATAACAAAATATCCGCTCCCGAATGATCAATATATTCTTTAATATTTTTAAGCCCGAAAGTGCCTCCCTTTACATTGAGAGAAATAATCTTAAGATTGGGAGTCTCTTTAGGTACAGAAGAATAATTAACCCATCTTTTAACGGGATTTATAAAAAAGAGGCCTAAAAGCATAAACAGGAAAACTCTTTTTTTCCAACTGAAAAGCCAGAAAACAGTTAATAAAATGTAGGTTATCATTAAAACCGGAAATCCCAGCGAGAGTAAATTAAACCATGGAAATACTTTCGGAGGGACATAAGCATTAAGCAATACGCACAATAAAAGAAGGAATATCCCTGAATGAAGTATTAAAAGTATGAGTCTGAAAACTTTCACAAGATTATTTTTAATTAAATCTGTATAAATGTTTTCTCCATATTCTGGCCAGTAAGAAACCTACTATAGCTCCTCCTACATGGGCTAAATGGGCAATACCCCCGGCATTTCCGGAAATACCCAAAAAGACAGAAACCACAATAACAATGGGTAACAGATACTTTACTTTAATAGGAATAGGAATAAACATCATCATAATTTTTGCATCAGGATACAACGTAGCAAACGCTGCAATAACCCCGAAAATTGCCCCTGAAGCACCCACCATCGGCGTTGACATTATAGCTTTTAGGTTTTCTACCAATCCTTGTTGCTGAGTAATTGACTCAGCGGTCCCTGTAAATCCTACATGTGCTCCTGACAGGAAACCATCAACATTAAATCCAAGGCTGTTTAAACTTGATGAGATTTGCTGAACTTCAACAAAATTCCATAAATTAAAGAGAAAGAAAGCTCCCAAACCACTCAGAAAATAAAGAATCAGGTATTTCTGTCCGCCCAGCCTCTGTTCCAGTATAGGACCGAAGCTCCACAATGTCAGCATATTAAACAAGATATGCATGAGGCTTCCGTGCATAAACATGTGTGTGATAATCTGCCATGAATGGAAGAAAGGCGAAAACGGATAAAAAGCAGCTAAATAAGCGATTAACCTATCCTGAAGTATAAAATTGGCAACAATAAATACAATCACATTGATAATGATGATATTTCTTGTAATCGGTGGTATATTGTTAAACATTTCTCTTTAAAATTTGTTTTTAATATCGTTAAACGGAACTTCATAAAAGCATCTTTTCCCGTTCGGTAAAAATTCAGGGAAACCTAATGTAGTGAAGTCTTTGATCAATTGTTCCGCATCTTTTTTATAAATGAAATCAAATCTCGACTTAGACTGCATCTTATGCCATTGGTTCTGATAATACTGCATAAATTCGTCTTCCGTTTTATATTCCAGAACCTCAAACAGGTTTTCCAGGAACTTCATGACCTGTGTTTCCTTTAGTCCTTCAGGAACCATGTCAATCCTTAAAACGTTTTCATGGGCGATTTTCATATCAAACCCAAGCTCAGGAAGGTATTTTTTGATTGATTTATATTTATTCTTCTCAATTTCATTCATATGATATTCCAGAGAGAAAAGCAGCGCATGACCGTTTGCACTTCCTTTTTTTACCGGTTTGGTACTTTCGGAAACAACCAGCCTGTGCATTCTTCCCAGATCCAGCATCAGCGTCCGGTCTCCTTTATTGAACAGCCAGTATCCGTTCGGCAGCCTCATCAGGTCCTCATCAAAGTCTTCATCTTCAAATAAATTAATTTTTGACGGCTCTGCAGAGATATTCTGATGGTACATTTCCGCAAGATTCTGGATTTCAGACTGTTTCACGCCTCTTTCTTCCAAAAACGGGTTGTAGTCTTTATCTACAACAATCTCAGGCATTTTGATGCTTACATTATTTCCTTTACTCGGAAACGATTTCTGCATCATTTCATCCAGCTGCGGATCTCTTTCAAAATCCAGACTTGGGGCCACATTGTAAATTCCTAATGATCTTTTTATGGTAGACCGGATCAAAGCAAAAATAAGATGTTCATCTTCAAATTTCACTTCTGTTTTCTGTGGGTGAATATTCACGTCAATTTTCTCCGGATCAAGCTCAAGGAAAAGGAAAAAAGTAGGGATATATCCAGGTAAAAGCAACCCTTCAAATGCTTCCTGAACAGCTTTATTAAAATACGGACTTTTAAAAAACCTCCCGTTAACAAAAAGAAACTGCTCGCCTCTTGTTTTTTTGGCGCCTTCAGGTTTTGCAACAAACCCGTGAAGCTGACACCAGATGATGTCTTCTTTTATCGGAATAAGCTGTGGCTGAAGTTTTCTTCCGAAAATATCTACGATACGCTGCATCTGACTTCCTTTTCTCAATCTGAAAACCGGCTCATCATCATGAAACAATGAAAATTCCAGATTTTCATGGGCTAATGCAACACGTTGGAATTCATCAATCACATGACGGAATTCGATATTGTTGTTTTTAAGAAATTTTCTTCTTGCCGGAACATTATAGAAAAGATTTTTAACCAGGAAATTAGATCCGTCGGCAGTCTGTACAGGATCCTGAAACTGAAAGACTCCGGCTTCAATATAGATATTGGTTCCTATTGTTGATTCTTTCTGTTTCGTTTTCAGCTCAACCTGGGAAACGGCAGCAATAGAAGCTAAAGCTTCACCACGGAATCCTTTTGTTGCGATTTTAAAAATGTCTTCCGTTCCTTTGATTTTAGACGTGGCATGTCTTTCAAATGCCATTCTTGCATCCGTTTCAGACATTCCTTTACCGTCATCCACCACCTGAATAAGGTTTTTCCCGGCATCCCTTACAATGAGTTCAATTTTGGAGGCATCTGCATCGATGGCATTTTCCAAAAGTTCCTTCACAATGGACGCAGGTCTCTGCACCACTTCTCCTGCTGCAATCTGGTTAGCTACATGATCCGGTAAAAGCTGAATAATATCTGACATAAAAAAACGAAAATCAACTTACAAAAATAGTCAATGAAAACGGGAATAAAAATAATAAAAACGGGAATTAAGATTTAATTATCAACAAATCAACAATCTTGCCGTAAATCTCTGCAAAGCATATCTCTTTTTTACCCGGGTTTCAAAAAAAGTCAATCCCCTAATTGACTTTTACAAATAGAGGATTGATTCACAGCTAGTTTACACAAAATTAATACTGATCGTATTTATATTTTATCCGTCTGAGGATATTTTCAATCATCAAACACAAGTTTTCTTTTTTCTTGTCTTTTTTCTTTTATTTCCGGAATTCCGTGAATTTTGTCATACAGATAAGCAAAAACGCTCTGCTTTTTATAAATCCTGCTGTGTCTGTATTGTGTATTAAAATGCCTTAAGTGAATTTTATAGGCATCATATCCGATCACTACCAAAAGACACAGGCTTATCAGATAAAACACCCTGAATTCCAGATAATAATACGTTAATCCTGAAAATACCGCTCCTAAAACATAAGCGATCATGATGCTTGTAAGCAGTTTTGCCCGGGCAATCAATTCGCCGTTTTTTCTGAATTTTTTCTGCGTAAACATTGAAAAAAGGATGCCAAGATCAGTAGTGGTCCCGGTAAGATGGGTCGTTTTTACTGAAAAGTTGGAGATGCTTGCAGTCAGTCCGTTCTGTAAACCCGTTGCAAAAAGCATCAGGGCAACTAAATATTCCGTTTCTTCCAATGTTTTCTGATAGAAAAACTGTCCGTAAATTCCTACAAACAATAAGCATATTATTTCCAGGACAATTGGCATTGCATGGGCAAAGTATTTACTTCTTTTATTAAAATTGATGACAATGAAGTTGGATAAAAAGCTTCCGAAGAAGAAAAGGAAAATCCATCCGCCTACGATACCAACCTGCGCCCAGTTTCCTTTACTTATTTCCGCGGCCAGAATAGCATAATGCCCCGTTACGTTTGAGGTAAAAGAGAGAAATATTAATAGAGATGCAATATTTATAGTTCCTGCCGTGAAGGCGGTCAGCGTCCCCAACCTGATGTTATCTCCCAATGTCCTGCTGTTACTATAATTTCTTAACATTTTTTAATTTTTTAAAATATTGTTTATTTCCTAAACCTCAACGAAGATCTCAGCCAGTCTTCCTCTTTCAGGAAGCCTTTCAGTAGTTTCAATTGCGATTTCGCGGGATTCCAGGTCTCTGCATTTAATGATGTAAGGAATCATATCGAATTTTCCTTTGCTTTTACTTTTAACCGATGAAGAATAATAAGCTTCTTCAATGTTTTCAGCCTTTACATAATTATTGAATGTCCTCTGAAAGCTTCCGGTAAAAACATCACAGGTAATTTTGGCGATCAGATGCGGGTATTTATTCTGAATGATCCCGTAAGCATCACAAAACTCCTGTGGCCTGATCTTGTTAAAGATGGTACTTTTCGTAGTAAACAAAAGATCCCTGATAGAATCTCCCATATCATAACCTGATACCAGAAGAATGTTATATTGATTTGTGTCTTCCGAAGCGTCTTTCTCTTTCAGTACTTTTTTTAATATATTCAAAGATTCAAGAGAATAGTCTGTGGCAATTAAAATTGTTTTGGTCATATCTTTTAGATTTAGTTCCGTGTTATCTTTTGATGATACAAAACTATAGCGACCAAATTAGAAGCTCTTTGGAATGGAATTAAAATGTCATTAAAGAGATTAAAATGAGATTAGAAAATTGTTAAGGCCTGTTAATATTGAAAGAGTGAGGCGAAAGGCGGAATTGCTGAATTGCTAAATCGTAAAACTGTAAAATTGCTAAATTGCTTTTATAACAGGACGTTGGGAACGTTCTCTTCTATACTGTTTTTTCTTCGGTCTGTGTGTTGTAGAAATTAGGAAAACGCATCTGCACAGTGGTTCCCTGATTTTCGTAAGAGCTTACGATGAGCTCACCGTGGTGCATCCTGACGATATTGCGGGCAAGGGGAAGACCGATTCCGTAACCTTCATAGTTTTTGGTATTGGATGCCCTGAAAAACGGATCGTAAATTTTATTCATTTCTTCTTCAGGAATTCCTATTCCATAATCTTTTACAATAATATAAACATCAGTATCCGTAGCACCCAAAGATACTTTCACCTGCTGGAAATTAGAATATTTACACCCATTCTGAATAATATTGGTAACGGCAAGGTGCAATAACTGTTCATTCCCCTGTACTTTCAGCTTTTTGGGGTTGTCCGGCAGCATGCTTACATCCAGATAGATATTATTCCGGGTATCGATTCTTCTTAAGGTTTCAATCACATCCCAAAGCAGCTGATCAATACGTACTTTATCCATTTTCTGGATTTTACCGTCAAAGCCGGTTTGGGCGATCATTAATAAAGCTTTGATCTTTTTATCTAATTTTTCGGCTTCATCCAGGATAATTTCAAGGGTTTCTTTGTATTCATTGCCCGTACGGCTGATGGAAAGGGCAACATCAGCTTCTCCCATGATGGAAGTTAAAGGGGTCCTCAATTCATGGGACACATTTCCGATCAGGTGATTCTGGGTTTCAAAAGAGGTTTCGATACGGTTGAGCATATCATTAAACGTATCTACCAATTCATTCAGCTCCTTATTATCCGGCTGGGCTTCGAGTCTCAAATGAAGGTTTTCAGAGCTTATTTCCTTTACTTTTCCGGTAATCTTTAAAATAGGTTTGAATAAAGTTTTCGATAAATAAAAAGAAAAGATCATACTGAAGAAAAGCGAAAGCACGATACAGGTGATCAGTGTCCTTTTCAAAAATCCTAAATAATAAACCACATAATGGTTTTTAGCGGAAGCTATTGCAATGTATTCTTTATCATCAGATTTGAAAGACTGCCCGATATAATAAAATTCTTTGTCATTGTAATTGGACTCCCCATTTTTTATGATATTTTTAAAAAAATAATCCGGAATATGTACTTCCTGAGAGATCTTTTTAAAATTGGAATCTGTGGGAACAGCAAATACATAATCTTTTTCCATTGGCAGTTCCTCGTCATTCAGGCTGTTCAGAACATAATTTTCAGGAAGATCAAGGTGTTCTTTGCTTTTTTCAATCTGTACAATCGTTGTGGTACGGATTTTAAGCAACTCATAAAATCTCTGATGTGAAAAGTTAACAATAGAGAAATACACCAAACCACTGAACAGCAAAATAATGGCGGTAAAAACCAACATTAAAAGCACCATCGTTTTGGTCTGATTTGTAATCACTTTATAAGGCATCCTCTACGGTTTTTTCAGCACATATCCCATTCCGATAACGGTATGAATCAGCTTATTATCTTCCTGCTGATCGAGTTTTTTTCTTAAATAATTTACGTAAACATCCACCACATTGGTGCCCAGCTCATAATTGACTCCCCAGACCGCATCAAGGATTTCTGCACGGGAAATCACTTTCTCAGGATTAGTAAGGAAATACATCAGCAATTTATATTCCGTGGAAGTAAGGGAAACTTCTTCTCCCGCCCGGGTCACCTTTTTGGTGTAATTGTTAACCATTAAATCGGAGAATTGAAAAACGTGCTCATTATCGATTTCAGGTTCGGCAATTTCCTGTGCCGGGTTGTTATTGCTTCTTCTTAACAGCGATTTTACACGGGCCACCAATTCAATAAACTTAAATGGTTTTACCAGATAATCATCACCTCCGCTTTCGAGGCCGAGAACAATATTTTCTGAAGTGCCCAGTGCTGTTAAAAAAAGAATCGGAACATGTTTATTCGTTTTTCTTATTTCTTTACAGACATCCAACCCATTCATTTCCGGTAACATAATATCCAGAACGACGAGATCGAAATCGTTTGACTGTACCAATTGTACTCCGGTACGGCCGTCAAAAGCCACAGAAACTTCGTAGCTATTTTCCTGCAGTCCTTTTTTAATAAAAGATACCACACTCGTTTCGTCTTCGATCAGGATTATTTTTTTCATAAGTAACGAATATCACAAAAATAGCAAATTTTATTTTGCCCGGAAGCAGGGACCCGGAAGAAGGGAAGATTAAAATCATTCTTTTTTGGAGGTCTAAAATTAAAATATCTTTCCTTGCTAAAATCCATAACTCCATTATTCTTAAGGGTTAAGAATTTAAAAATCAATATAATAATTTTAGTTAATGATTCTAAACTTTGTAAAACTATATAGAATTAATGCTACATTTGCGGTCACTAATAACGATGAAAATAATAAAGGTTAAACCTTAATGAGTATGAATGATTTTTTAATAGGTATCGGAAAGAGATTAAAGGACATTAGAAAAAAAAATAATTTAACCATTCATGAACTCGCGTTCAAAGCCAATGTGAGTAATGGATTGGTTTCCCGGATTGAAAATGGCAGAACGATTCCCTCTCTTCCCGTTCTTCTGGATCTGATCCAATCCCTGGAGATCGATGCCAGCTATTTTTTTGAAGGCGTAGAAAAAAAATCAAATGCTAAATTCATTCATCTTCCCAAAGAAAGTCAGCAGCTTATTGAAAAGGAAGTAGAAGCAGAAGGCTTTAAATACATGCATATTTTCAGTAAAAGCCTACATTCACTGGGTTTTGAAGCTGTTTTATTAACCCTTGAGCCGAATTCCAGAAGGGAAAAGGTAATTACAGACGCCTGGGAATTCAAATATGTTCTGAAAGGAAAAGTAAAATATGTGATTGATAATGAAGAGGTCTTTTTACGAGAAGGCGATTCTCTCTATTTCAACGGGAAATTTCCACACGTTCCTGTGAGTATAAGCGATGAAAATTGCATCATGCTTGTTCTTTATTTTTATTCTGATAAATAATACATTTGGGAGGCATCTAAATTCAAAAGTTTACAAATATTCAACTTTTGCTTTTTTAACATACTTCAGAATTAATATACAATTAACCGGAACCACTTAATTTTTTAAGTGGTTTTATGAGTTATTCTGTTTCTCAATTATAGTCAAAACTTCCTTTAAATATCTGTTTTAAAGAGCTTTTATTATTTTCTTCTTTTTTCAATGAAAAATTTAATGTTAACCCATTTGTAGTTTTCCCTTAAAAATTATTAAACATTACTTAATATGAAATTATTACATATATTAAAATTAATAGCTTGTTTTGCATAAAAAATTTAATATATGTAAAAATGAAAACAAAATTAGAGAAATTACTTATTCTTGTTTTTGTGTGTATGATTACTTGGGTTTCTGCACAAAAACAATCTATCATAGGAATCATCCTTGACGAGAGCCAACCCCTTCCCGGCGCCTCTATAAAAATAAAGGAATCTTCCAAAACAGCATCGACAGATGTTGACGGTAAATTTTCCATCAATGATGTAAAAGCCGGAACTTATGATCTGCAGGTAAGCTATATCGGTTATGAAACCTCAAGCATCAATGTGGAAGTAAAAACAGGAGAAACCGTAGATCTGGGAAATGTAAAGCTGTCCCAGAAACAAAAAAATATTGATGAAGTTGTTGTCACAGGTACTTTAAAAAATACTGAAGCAAGGGCTTTAAATCTTCAAAAAAATGCAATTAATATTACCAATGTTATTGCATCGGACGGTATCGGAAAACTACCGGACAGAAATGCAGCAGAAACGGTTCAACGTGTTCAGGGAGTTTCCATAGAAAGAGACCAGGGCGAAGGAAGATTCGTTTCTCTCAGAGGGCTTCCTCCATTCTGGGCATCGACAACCATCAACGGGAACAGGCTTCCGACAGCGGAAGAAGAAACCACTTCCAGAGCAACAGCATTTGATTTTTTCCCGACGGAACTTATTTCCTATGTACATGTAAATAAATCTTTTACTCCCGATATGGAAGCGGACGGAATTGGCGGTGGTGTTAATTTCATCACCAAAACACCTCCTATGAAAACCGAGTTAAAAATCACATTAGGAAGTGGTTACAACGCCAAATCGGATAAAGGCGTTTACAATTTGGGGTTACTGTACGGTGGAAGAACAAAAGATAAAAAATTCGGGTATTTATTTAACATTGCCCATTTCACCAGAAACTGGTCTACCGATAATTTTGAAGCGAGAAGAAGTGGTGATGAAGGAGTTTTCAGACTGGAACTGCGTGATTATAACGGGGTAAGAAAAACTACCGGAATCAATACTGCCTTTGAATATGTTCTGTCTCCTAAAAGTACTTTTTATCTAAAAGGAATGTACGGAACATTAGCCGATGATGAAACCCATTACAAACACAGGATCAGATTTGATAAATTCAGCTCAACCAATAACACGGCAAGAGTTGAATTGCAAAACATTCACAATCTATTGATTACAGAATTAACATCCGTTTCATTAGGTGGAAATCACCGTTTAAATAAAGGAAAAATTGATTGGGATCTCTCTTATTATGACAACCGGTTTAAATATGGAAACATCCCTGACAAACAAAATAATTCTTATTACGTAATAAAATATACCCAGTCCGGTGTCGGGATCAACCCGAATTATATCGCTGATCACGGAAACGGACCAAGAGCTTACTGGAAGGCAGACGGCGGAAAATTAGATTATAAAGATCCGGATGCATTATTCGGTTTTTACAGCAATCCGGATTTTAAAATGGATGCTTCACAGATGAAATTTACCGATCTGGAATTTTACAAAGTTTTCGTGGAGGAAAAAGATAAAATTGTAGCCGCCTTCAACCATGAGATCAATGTTTCTGATCAACTCACTCTAAAATATGGTTTCAAATACCGCGACAAGGAACGTAATGCAAGGTTCTCAGATATTTTTTATAACTGGAACAACGGGAATGCCCCTTTTTTATCTGATTTCGGACAGTACATTACAGCCCAGCCGAATGGTACAAAGTATTTAAGTGAAATGAATGCCCACATCGGAAATACATTCGGTCCGGTCTTATCAACATCCGGAATGGACCAGTTCTGGTATCAGAATCAGGGAAATTTAAAAATAAATACTGCGGATTCAGAAGCACTTGAATATAATAAAGCACTGGGAAGAAATTTTGATGTTTTTGAAAAACACGCCGATGCCTTTGGAATGGGAACGTATAAAATCAATGACCGGATTACCGTCCTGGGCGGGATCAGGTTATCAAACACGCATACAAGAGTAAAGGGTTACAACGTCATTGAAGATGTTTTAACACCTGTTGAAAACACTAAAAACTATCTTGCTGTTTTACCGATGCTACATCTGAAGTATACATTAAATGATAAAACGAACTTGCGTTTTGCAGCAACAAGAACTTTTTCAAGACCGAATTTCGGTGATTTAACTCCTGGCGGAACTTATATAGAAGCTGATAATGAATTTAAAGGCGGAAACCCGAATCTGAACCCAACGTATTCATTAAATTTTGACCTGATGGGTGAGTATTATTTCTCGAATGTAGGGATCCTGAGTGGCGGAATATTTTATAAATCTATTACAGATCCTATATTCCAGGATTCTTTCATCAGCTCTTATAACGGAATCAGCGGGGTACAATTCACAGCTCCAAATAATGGAAAAAGAGCGTGGCTGGGCGGTTTTGAACTGGGAATTAACAGAAGGTTTGACTTCCTTCCCGGATTCCTGCAGTATTTCGGAACCCAGCTTAACGCCACCCTGATGACTTCCGAAATGGAAAAACCAGGCGGAAGAAAAGTAGCACTTCCCTATCAGGCTAAACAGCTATATAATGTGCAGCTTTTCTTTGAGAAAAAAGGATTCAATGCGAGGCTGGCCTATAATTATAAAGGAAAATATGCGGTGGAATATGCGGAAGAAGACCTCAACGATTCTTACTACGGAAAATACAGCAGTCTTGATTTCGGCGGATCTTATCAGTTTACAAAATATTTAATGCTGTACGCAGATGTAAACAACATCCTGAATAAGCCATTGATCTATCATTTCGGAAAAAGTGAGGACCGTCCTGAGCAGGTAGAATATTACGGGGTAAGATTCAATCTCGGCATAAAGCTTAATTTCTAATACAATAAAAATGGCTGAAAACAATAATAAAAACATAGGAATAACTCTGAAAGCGGCATTTGCTGCTTTCGGGGTCTACTTCTGCATGTATGGTTTTAGAAAACCGTTTACTGTGGCTTCGTTTGAAGGTCTTTCTTATTTCGGGGTTGAGTATAAAGTACTGATCATCATTGCTCAGGTCATGGGATATTTCATCTCAAAATTCATCGGAATCCGTTTTATTTCTGAATTAAAACCTGAAAAGAGAATCTCTTATTTATTTATTTTTATTGTCATTGCAGAGCTTGCTTTACTTGGGTTTGCCGTTGTTCCGGCTCCTTATAATATTCTTTTTATGTTTATCAACGGGATGCCGCTGGGAATGATCTGGGGAATTGTCTTCTCCTATATTGAAGGAAGGAAAACAACGGAGATCATCGGCTTATTTCTCTGTTCAAGTTTTGTCGTCTCTTCAGGATTTACAAAATCTGTCGGAAAATTTTTAATGGATACTTTCGGAGTTTCGGAGTTCTGGATGCCTTTTACCACAGGATTGCTTTTTATCATTCCGCTTATTATTTTCGGTTTTATGCTGGAAAGAATTCCCCAACCTACAGAAGAAGATGTTTTACTGAAAAACAAAAGACACCCGCTTCATAAAAAAGAACGAAAAGCTCTGATCCGTCAGTTTTTTATCCCTATTATCTGCATCACTTTTCTATATGTAAGCCTTACTGTTTTGAGGGATTTCAGAGATAATTTCAACCGTGAGATCTGGGACAATCTGAATATCAGGTTTGACAGCTCTATTTTCACCATAACCGAAATCCCTATTGCCATTATGGTATTGCTGGTCTTGAGCTTTATGGTGAAAGTAAAGAACAATAAAAAAGCATTTGCTTATTATCATTATATTCTTTTTACAGGAATAGGAATTGTAGGCCTTTCAACCTATCTTTTCCAACATGGCTTAATGTCGCCTTTTTTGTGGATGGTACTTTCGGGTTTTGGAATGTATCTTTGCTATATTCCCTTTAATGGAATTTATTTCGACCGGATGATTGCTGCTTTTGAAATCAAAGGAAATGTGGGGTTCCTGATTTACTTTGTAGATTCTTTCGGGTATCTGGGAAGTGTTCTGATCCTGCTTTATAAAAACTTCGGATCAGCCAGAACTTCATGGCTTAATTTTTATATCCATCTGAATTATATTATCGTCATCATTGTTTTCATCTCATCTTTGATTGCTTATTTAAGCTTCAGAAAAAAATCAAGACCCAAATCAAACCATAATAATCCATACATCAATTTCGACACCCGGTCGAAAATGATCTAAAAAAATACAGTAAAATGACAACAAAATTCGATTTAATCGTTGTGGGCGGTGGAATTTTAGGAACATTCCATGCTTATCATGCTTTAAAAAGAAACCTGAAAGTAGCCTTGCTTGAAAAAAATTCTTTGCCACAAGGTGCTACGGTAAGAAATTTCGGACAGGTAGTTCCATCCGGAATGGATCTGAAATGGCAGAATTTCGGAAGAGAAAGCTTAGCCCTATATAATGAGTTACAGGCTCAAACCGACATGACGATCCGGAAAAACGGCTCGGTTTATATTGCATCCAACGATGAAGAAATGCAGCTGATCCATGAGCTTTATGAAATTAATAAGAACAATGGTTATGAATCTGTTCTTTTATCTAAAAATGATTGTATTAAAAAATACGATGGCTTGCGTTCCGATTACTGCAAAGGCGGATTATTTTTCCCGCAGGAATTATCAGTTGATTCTGCAGAAATGATTGTGAAACTTCATGAGTTGCTAAAGGAAAAATCAGGTTTAAAAATATTCTACAACACTACAGTTGTTGAAACATATGAAGATGATCGTCAAAGCATTGCCATCACGGCAGAAGGAACCATATTCAATGCAGAAAAAATAATCATCTGCGGCGGACATGAGTTTAAAACATTATACCCGAAAGTGTTTAATGAAAGTGATCTTGAAGTAAGCAAACTGCAGATGCTTCAGACAAAACCCCAGGGAATTTATTCTTTACAGGGCAATATCCTGACCGGATTATCCATCAGACGGTACGAATCTTTCCAGGAATGCCCTTCCTATGAAAAGATCAAATCGCTTGAAAAACCGAATTCTTTTGAGAAAAAATACGGAATACATATTTTATTCAAACAGGCTCTCGACGGTTCCATTATTTTAGGAGATTCCCATGAATATGCCAATGCAAAGGATTCCGATGCTTTGGGATATGACCTTAATATGGAAATTGACGAATTTATGATCAATGAAGCCCGGAAGATTATAGACCTGCCGACTTACGAAATTCAGAGAAGATGGTTTGGCGTCTATTCTCAATGCAAAACCAAAGACCTTTTTGAGTACAATCCGTCACCTAATATTCATTTTGTAACCGGGATCGGTGGAAAAGGAATGACCGGAAGCGGAGGGTTTTCAAAATTTAATATTGATAAAATTTACACATAAAATAAATGAAGAACATAGAATTATTGGTTCTGGATATGGCCGGAACTACAATTAATGAAGACAATGTAGTATATAAAACACTGATGAATGCCGTAAATGATTACGGATATCAGGTTTCTTTAGAGAAGGTTTTATCCAGCTGTGCAGGCATGGAAAAGCTGGAAGCAATCAGCAACCTATTAAAGGAAATCGGTGGGAAAGACGAAGAAGCACCGGCTATTTTTGAAAACTTTTCGGACCAGCTGAAGGAAGCTTACCGGAATCTCAATGTGCAGCCCATTAACGGTGTAGAAAATTTCTTACTGAAAATGAGGTCCGGGAATAAAAAAATTGTTCTCAATACAGGATATACTTCTGAAATCGCTCAACAGCTTTTAGACAAACTCGGCTGGAAAGAAAATGTACATTACGATGCCCTGATTACAGCAGATGATGTATCAGAAAGCCGTCCCAGTCCTGAAATGATACACCTTGCGATGAAGAAATTTAATATTCTTGAGCCTGAAAGAGTTTTAAAAGCAGGGGATTCAGTCATTGATATTGAAGAGGGAAAAAATGCAGGTTGTGGATTAACCATTGCCGTACTTTCGGGAGCTCAAAGCAAAACCGAACTGGAAAAATCTAATCCGGATTATATTTTTAATACCATCTCTGAGGCTGAAGAAATTCTTTAACTTATTCTTTCAAAAATCTATTGATTCAGCCTCTTTAGTTTAAACATTTTGGTTAACCACTGATAACACGAATTATTCACAAATGACCACAAGTTTTTTATTGTGCTATTTGTGAAACACATTTGTGTTACCTTGTGTTTTAAGACATAACATTTTAATTATCAATTAATTAACCTTCCGTTCATACTTGTTTACAAATAGTAAATTAATTTTACAATTATTAAATTAAAATTACTATTTGTAAACTTTTTTATTTTTAAAACAATCCAAACTCATGAAAACAAAACTCTTTTCTATGGCAGTCCTAATGAGCTGCTTTCTAAGTGCTCAGACTAAAAAAGTTCTTTTTATCGGTATCGACGGATGCCGGGCTGATGTAATGATGTCTGCCAATACTCCTAACATCCATTCTTTGGCGAATCAATCCATTTATTCTTTAGATGGCCTTTGTGCTGCTCCTACCTGGAGTGGAAACGGCTGGAGCACCATGCTCACCGGAGTATGGCATACCAAGCACAATGTTCAGGATAACAATTTTACCAACCCGAATTATGTCAACTATCCTGATTTCCTGACCAGAGCAGAGACTTACAATCCTAATTTAAAGACCATTTCTTTAGCACACTGGGCACCCGTTAATGATAAGATCGTTCAAAATGCGGATGTACAAACCAATTTAAGCACAGATTTAGCGGTAAAAAACGCAGCAGTTAATGCTTTACAAAACGATAACCCGGATATTCTGTTTATTGATTTTGATGATGTGGATCATGCCGGACATTCATATGGCTTCTCATCAAGTGTTTCGCAATATGTTTCTTCAATACAGACCACGGATGCTTATATCGGAGAGATTGTAAATGCCATGAAAAACAGGGCAACCTATCAAAATGAAGACTGGCTGGTGGTTTTAACAACAGATCACGGAGCAGTAGATAACGGCCATGGAGGAGGAAATCTTTCGGAAAGAAATATCTTCACGATTTATTCAAACCCGAATTTTACTCCGCAACAGATCAGCAAAACAATAATTGACGCCAATAAAACCTATAATCAGCTTAATCTTCCTGCAGGAACTTATGCAAAGCCTGCCAATCAATCACCATTTAATTTTGGAGCAAACCAGGATTTTACGATTGAATTTTGGGTAAAGCCTAATGCAAACTACTCCAGTGATCCGGTAATGATTAGTAATAAAAACTGGAACAGTGGCAAGAATAAAGGTTTCGTCATTTCAGGATATTCCGGGCAGACTTTTAAAATGAATATTGGTGACGGAACCAACAGGATTGATCTTGTAGGAGGAAAAGTTGAGACAAATAAATGGAAACATATTGCGGTAAGCTTTGACAGAGACGGTCTTGTAACGATGTATGAAGACGGCGTTCCGGTAACTTTTGCGAAAATGAATACAATCGGGAATATCGATTCCGGGCTTCCGCTTACGATCAATCAGGACGGAACCAATGTTTACGGACAAAACCTGGCAGCTTCTTATAAAGACATCAGAATCTGGAAGTCGGCGATCCCCAATGCTGTTTTAGTAAACTGGGCAAATCAGGACATCACTGCTTCTCATCCTTATTATTCACAATTACTGGCCAACTGGAAATGTAATGAAACTTCTGGAAATACCCTGACAGATTCAAGTCCGAACAGCAATAATTCTACGATTACAGGAAACCCGACAAGATCTCTGAATACTGCCACAAATTTTAAAATCTATAATTATCTGTCAACCACAAGAGAAACGGATCATTTACCAACTGTATTAAACTGGTTATGCATTCCTGTTCAGCCTTCGTGGGGAATAGATGGAGTCAACAGAATTCCTGAATGCTCACTGGGGAACTTAGCATCCAGAAATATTGAAGCTCCGGCCAATGATTTTACGGTTTATCCTAACCCGGCCCAAGAGAATATCAACATAAAATTCAAATCAGAAGATAAAGAATCAAATGCTGAGATCATTGATTCAAGAGGAAATGTTATCGATTTTAAAAAATTGAGATCTTCAAAAGGGTATTATGACGAAAAACTCAATATTGAAAATCTTCCTGCCGGCACCTATTTTATAAAAGTGACCGGTAATAAAAAATCTCTTTCAAAAACCTTCATTAAAAAATAAAATTTTATGATTTAATGATTAACACATACTAGATTTAAATTTTGATATTAGAACAAAGACCTGCCGATCTGCGTTCTAATATCTTTTTTTTCTGAAAACCCCGAATTGTTTAAGATATTCTGCATCCTGTTTATAGTATCTTTTTTATTTATTAACTAAAGTAAATTTAATAAATAAAAAAGATTTTACAATAAGCTAAAACACTGATTTTCTGTTAGTGATATTCCCCTTCGGTAATTACGGAGTCTTCGTCATACAAAACACTCAATTTAAAAATTAGAAATTTCTACGCTAAAAACCGCCTTTTTTTCAACGTTACTTTGGATTGTTCAAACGAAGCTTCAAAACGGACAAAAAACAACGGCCAATTCCGAAAAGCCGATAAGAGAGTAGGAAAAAACCGCAAAAAACTAATCAATCATGAAAAACCCAACAGACGTTTCTCCTTTTGTAGAAGCAGAAGAAATCATCGCAGAATTACAGAAACAGGCTAATAGTATATTTTCATCAATCCTGAAAACCCCGCTTTCCCAACTTACTATTACTGATAAAGGAAATTTTCCTTATTACTGGCAGAATCCGACCAATTTAGCCTTTAATAATAAAACGTACAACTGGATCGCTTCTAACCTGAAAGCCAATACCACTCCGGTACAGTTAGACCAGGTTTTCACTAACTTTTATACTCAGGTTTTATCTAAAGTGGTATATTCTTTATCCACAAGCGATACTGCGGCACTGAACACAGCTCAACAGAATGCCGTGAATCAGCAGGTGGCCTTACTTAATTCCTGGAAACAGGCGTACGGAAGCCTTCCTCCTGCAACTCCTACCATGCAGCCTATTGATGTCATCATGAATACGATTGCAACACAGTGGGCGTCTCCAAAAACCACGCTTAGTGAAATCCAGGTAAGCAAAAATTTAAATAAGCTTTTAAATAATACGCCTGCAAGCGGAAAAGTTATTCTTCCCGTACTGGCCAATTACCTGAATGCATTAGGAGCTTCCGTAACGTTACAGAATAATGTAACAATGAATAACGGTTATGTAAGCACAGCCTTAGGGAACGTTCAGTCTCCTTCAGCAGACAACGGAGGATTAACGTTAGATAACAACACTACGGTTCCGGCCTTCCAGATGACCACCCAGATCAGTGATATTCTCAATGGCTTGAAAAATACCTCACAAGCCGTAAATCTTGCCATGGAAGTCAGCCGCGAAACAAGCGACAGATTTACAGTATCCGTAAGCGGAAGCACTGGTTTTTCTATTCCTATACTGGACTTCTTAACGGTAGGGGTAAGTGGAAATGCAAAATATTTCTCAGACAGTCTTGCAACATCAGAAAATAAAATAAGCGTATCCATGTCATTCACCGGAGCTACTTTAGTCAACTTCGGACCTTCAAATTACAATACAGCAACCGGACTGAACTGGGCATGGTTTGCTCCGATTCAGGAAGCCATTAAAAACGGAAGCAAAGATGTGACAGGATTTAAATTCTCTCCAAATCCAAACATCGATTTTTCTCAAAACGGTCCTTTCGGAGTGTTAAACGGAGTAGCTATCTCAAATTATCCGACGATCGTTATTAAAGTAACAAGCAGCAATTACCAAAGCATTCAGAAAACCTTCGAACAGTCTTCTTCTGTGAAAGTGTCTTTCTTAGGAATTCCTTTGGCAAGCGCATCAGAGTCTACTTATTCTTCATCCACTTCTGTAGACAGCTCGTCTTCTACAATTACGATTACCTTAAATCCTCCACAGGATCTTATTGCCGGAAACAGCGTAGATTCTTTAGGGTGGGTTCTTGGAGCAGTTTTAGATTATCCGGGAAACTAATTCAGGAAATTAAATCTAAATAATAAACATTTAAATTTCAGGCTGTCTTTTTATTAAGGCAGCTTTTTTATTTATGAATTTATGAAGGCAAAGGGAATAATTCAGGATTAAATATAACACAAAAGGGGAATTTTATTTTTTAGGGATTTATTATAAATTCGTCTCAACAACAGGCCTTATTAAAAACTAAACAACTGATAAATAAATATAACCATGGAAAATATTCAAGGACAAAACGACGTATTTCACGTCGGCATTACAATGGCAGGCGCTATTTCTGCCGGATGCTATACAGCCGGAGTGATGGATTATCTTTTTGAAATCCTGGAATTATGGGAAGAGGCAAAATCCGGAAAGCTTCCTGAGGGATGGGATCAGGATATGCTCAATTATATCCCGAAGCACAAGGTGATCATTGATGCTATGGGTGGCGCTTCGGCAGGGGGAATGACGACAATGATGTCTGCAATTTATGCTCTGAAAGGAAAAATAAACCCGGTAAACAACCCTTCAGATCCTTCCTCCAAAAAAGGAAATATGCTTTATGACAGTTGGGTTTTGATGGGTGAGACTGAGGATAACCCGGAGAAAATATTTGAAAAGGCATTATCCGCAGACGATTTGAATAATGGGAAGATCATTTCTCTGCTCAATTCAGATTTTATTGACAAAATCTGTGATAATGCATTTGCAGATGATGTTGAAGAAAAAAAATTGCCTCCATATGTATCTTCAGAACTGGAAGTTTTATTATCTCAAACCATGTTGAGAAGCGTGCCTTTACCTATAGACTTTTCAACACCATTCGGGAGATTAAAAAAGGATGCCGATCTTCCACAATACAATACATTTGAGCATTTTGTTATTTCTCATTTTAAACTGGATTATGACAAAAACAATCCGCTTCACAAAGATTTTTATTTGCCTCTGGCTCCTTTCAGCGATGAAAAAAATATTGTAGACCGTTTAAAGCTTACCACAAAAGCAACGGGAGCTTTTCCTATTGGTCTTCGCTTTAGAGAGTTTTTTAAGAATGAATTCACGGTTGATTATATTAAAAATAATTCCAGAAAATTACTTTACAATAAGATAAAACCGGAAAATATCCCTACTGATCTTCCTATTGAATTCAAAAATGTTTCTGATCCGTTCAATTTTATCGGGGTAGACGGAGGGGCCATCAACAATGAGCCTATCGGAGAGGTATTAAATATTCTGAAAGAACGTTACGGAGAAAAGCAAAACGCTGATGATCCTGATAAATATGCCCTGATCATGATCGATCCTTTTCCCGATCACATCTACAGTAATGACTACACTCAGCCTGATGATATATTTTCTGTTATTCCATCAATCCTGGGAACGTTACAGGATCAGGCAAGAATAAAAAGAAAAGAGATGCTTGATTTTCATACGAGAAAATATTTTACAGGAGAGATTTTCCCGACCAGATATAACAAACATAATAAAAAAGAAGAGCATCCGATTGCCTGCTCATCCGTTTATGCTTTCGGTGGATTCTTAGACATCAGTTTCAGGCATCACGATTTTTTTCTGGGTAGAGACAATGCCCGGAATTTCTTTAAAATTTATTTTTCAATTGAATATGACCCTGAGAATAATAACGTCCATCCTATCCATAAAAAATGGACCCCGGAAATGATCAATCTCTTTAAGATTGAAAAAAAGAGAATAGGAAAAGTTTTTCTACCGGTAATCCCGGACCTCTATTTATTAAAAGAAAAGATGGAAGATCCAAAAGACCCCAACCCTTTTGAAAGAACTTTTAGTAAATGGCCGGCATACAATCCTGAAACCCTGCTTAAACTATCCCCAAAAATTGAAAACAGAGTCATAAAGATGATTGATCTGGTATATGACAAACTGACCAATCAAAAAATAGACTCTCAACATCCAATTACTGAAACAATAATAAAAAAACATTATAAAGAAAATGTATTTAGCCGCATTTCAGGATGGATAGGAAATACCGTATTGATTACCTTCTTTAAAATTAAAAAAGCTTCAATCGCCCGTAAAGCCTCAAAAATGGTTATTGAATATATTCTTAAAGACCTTGAAGATAAAAAACTTTTAAAATAACCGCCATGCCCTATTACAAACCCCTTGATCAGATTAAAATAACCGAACGTCTGCATATTATTGAAAATCTCCAGAAACTAAGACAGCAGATTAAAAATGAACTCCCGGAAAGGACCAACCGGAGCTCTTTATTGCTGGCCACCTGGAACCTGAGAGAATTTTCAAATTCAGAGAACCGTCTGGAAGAATCTTTCTGGTATATCGCTGAAATCATTTCGTCATTTGACTTGATCGCTGTTCAGGAGATCGGAAACAATATGTCTGCACTCACAGACCTGATGAGAATTTTGGGTTATAAATATGAATATATCGTTACCGATACCCCTAATGCAGAAGGAGGAAACGAACGAATCGCCTTTATCTATAATACAGGCAAAGTAAAATTTAAAAACATTGCCGGGGAAGTATACCTGGATTCTAAAGAAAGAGAGAAATTCAATCTGCCTTACGGGTTTGCACGTCCCCCATTTATGGTTGCCTTTCAAGCCAGCTGGTTTAAGTTTAACCTTTGTAGTGTACATGTCTATTATGGTTCTGAAGCAAAAATTGCAACCGGTGAAAAAGATAATATAAGACGAAAAAATGAAATTGCAGCGATCGCTGAAAAACTCGACTTCAGAGCAAAAAAGGAAGATGTAACCTATGTATTATTGGGTGATTTCAATATTGAAAAGGCAGGAGATGAATTTTATACTGCTTTGGTAGGCACAAAGGAAAATCCTACAGGTTTCTATCTTCGTCCTTTTAATGAATCTCTTTATACCAATGCCAAAAATGACAGGGCTTTTGATCAGATTGCTTTCAATATGCAAAATCTACGGCTTGAAGACTTAGACATTCATGAAGAAAGTAAAAGCGTAAAAATGGGTGTACTTAATTATTATGATTCTGTTTTTAACAATGAAGAATATTACAAGCTTATTGCTGAAGAAAAATACAGGGAAAGAGGCAAAGAATTCCCACCGACCTGGAAGCTTGAAAGCTGGCGGACTTTTCAGATGAGTGATCATTTACCGCTCTGGATAGAATTAAAGATTGATTTTACAGACCAATATCTGGAAACTCTTAAAAAGAGGCCGGATAAAGAACAAGATATTAAAACTGAGATTCCTAAAGAATAAACTATAAACAAGATTGGCCTTATTTTATAATCTCCATTCCTGATATTTAGTTCTAAAAAACAAAAAACCCTCCGTAAAAAATTACAGAGGGTTTTAGTACCCCGGGCGGGACTTGAACCCGCACGCCAAAAGAGGCACAGGATTTTAAGTCCTGCGTGTCTACCAGTTCCACCACCAGGGCATGGAGTGGAGCGAAAAACGGGATTCGAACCCGCGACCCCAACCTTGGCAAGGTTGTGCTCTACCAGCTGAGCTATTTTCGCATACTGTGCGGATGAAGGGACTCGAACCCCCACGCCTCTCGGCACCAGATCCTAAGTCTGGCGTGGCTACCAATTACACCACATCCGCGTTGTTTTGTTAAGTTTTATTTTAAAGAGCTTGTTTCGTTTTTGTGAGTGCAAATATAGGACATTTTTCTTTAGTTGCAAGACTTTTCAAAGAAAATTTTAAAAATCTTATATTTTTTTTCCTGACCCCCTTTTATTACATTTCATTTTATTACTTTTACATCGTTAATATTTATGATATGGAATTACAAGGAACGGTAAAGAAACTTTTTGATGCTCAGACATTTGCGAGCGGTTTTCAGAAAAGAGAAATGGTTATTTTAACCCAGGAGCAGTATCCACAGCCGATAAACATAGAGTTTTTGTCTGATAAGATCAGTTTATTAGATAATCTTAAAGAAGGAGAAAATGTAAAGGTAGGAATCAATATCAGAGGAAGAGAATGGACTTCTCCGCAGGGTGAAACCAAATACTTCAACTCTATTACAGGTTGGAGAGTGGAAAAAGTATTCGATAATGGTTCTGAGCCTACTCAGGCTGCACCATCACAATCTGCATCCCCGGTTTCTAACGAAAATCCTTTTGCAGGAGACGAAGATGATGATTTACCTTTTTAATCAGAGATAACAATCAAATATAAATCCTGCTTTATTAAGTGGGATTTTTTTTCCTGTAATGGTTCGATTAGACGAAAATGATATATCATTCCCCGATCCTGAGCTCTATGACGGGCATGAAGGAGTCATTGCTTTTGGAGGAGACCTTTCTGTGGAAAGGATTTGGTTTGGATACCAATTAGGGATCTTTCCGTGGTATAATCCGGGGGAAGAAATTCTCTGGTGGTGCCCCGATCCAAGATTTGTTTTGTTTCCTGAAGAATTAAAAGTCTCAAAATCCATGCGGAAAATATTAAATCGAAATATTTTCACTTTCACCGAAAATCAAAACTTCAGGGAAGTTATCCGCAATTGCCAGCAAATCAACAGAAAAGAACAGACCGGAACATGGCTTTCGAATGAGCTGATGGAAGTTTTTGTACAGCTTCACCAATACGGATTGGCCAAAAGCATTGAAGTCTGGCAGGAAGGAGAACTGGTCGGTGGGTTTTACGGACTTCAAATCGGGAATATTTTCTGTGGTGAAAGCATGTTTGCAAAAGTAAGCAACGCTTCAAAAGCCGGCTTTATTCATTTTGTTGAAAGCAACAAAAACACATTAGATCTCATTGATTGTCAATCTCATACAGAGCACCTTGAAAGTCTGGGCGCCAGGATGATTCCTAAAAAAGAATTTTTAAAACTTTTACATAAAAACAATGAACGCAGATAAAGAAAAATGGATCCTTTTACTTGTACTTAGTATCATTTGGGGTTCTTCTTTTATTTTGATAAAAAAATCTTTGGAGCATTTCAATCCATTTCAGGTAGGAGCTTTACGGGTATTGATTGCGGGAATTATTTTATTTCCCATCGCCATTTCAAAATACAAACTGTTTCCAAAAAAACATTTAAAGTGGCTGATTTTAGCAGCTTTTACGGGAAATTTCATCCCGATGTTTTTATTTCCCATAGCGGAAACGGAGGTCAGCAGCAGTATCGCCGGAATTATAAACTCCATGATGCCTATTTTTGTGATTATTGTCGGAGCATTGATATGGAAGTTTGAAACGACAAAGAAACAGATTATCGGTACCCTAATAAGCTTTACGGGTGTTTGTTTACTGGCTTTCGGAGGTGAAGAAGGCGGAAAGTTTAAACTTATCCCGATTTTATTATTGCTTCTGGCCACATTATGTTATGCCATCAGTACAACGACCGTAAAATCTAAACTTATGGAAGTTTCTTCTATTGTTTTATCAGCCTTTGTTTTTTCTTTTGTTTTATTTCTGCCCTCAATAGTTTCCCTGGCATTGACCGGATTTTTCTCAGAATTTCATTTTTCTAAAGATAATATGCTTGGGCTGATGTTTGTAGGTTTGCTATCGGTTTTCGGGACCGGGCTTGCAATGACGATGAATTACAGGCTGCTGAAAGTATCTACTCCTCTTTTCGCATCAACGGTTACTTTACTAATGCCGATTGTTGCCATTATCTGGGGTATTCTCGATGGTGAAAAACTGACGATCCTACAGTTTGCAGGAGCAAGTATCATCATTGCAGGATTAATCTTCTTAAGATCAAAGCCGGCTGTTATAAAAAAATAAATCCTGCCTTCCGGCAGGATTTTTATTTGAAATATTCTGTTCTTAATTTTTCTTCTTTACTTTAGCCTTAGCTCTTTTCACTTCTTCTTTAATGAAAGGATATTTTTTCTGCATATCCTGAACAAGAGAAGGGTCTAAAGCCAATGCATTCTGAAGCGATTCAATTCCTTTTTCCTGATTTCTTAGATTGAAATAGCAATTGCTCAGCTGATAATACAATTCCGCTCTGTGATGTGATTTCAAAGCTTTATCCAAAATCACAACCGCTTCTTCGTATTCTCCCAAAAGCATCAATACTTCCGAATACGCATACCAGTTGTAAAATCTGGAAGGTTCTGCATCAACCAGTTTTTTGAGACAGGCAAGGCTTTCTTCAAACTTCCCTGAATCGATGAATAAAAACGCTAATCTTTTCTGATAATCAAGATTGTTTTCATTCAGATGAGTGGCCTCTTTTGCAAAGTGCAGGGCTTCGGTCATTCCGCCCATTTCTTCGTACAGGTAAGACTGTTCCATCATTGCAAGATAAAACTGAGGGTCTTCTCTCAACGATTTCTGAAATGAGTTTAAAGCGACAATCGGCTGTTTTAAAGCTTTATAGCACAATCCGATTTTATAGAATGTAAATGCTTTGGTATATTCCAGCTCAAGCATTTCTTCATATACTTCGATCGCTTTTTTATACTGTCCTAATGCCTCATAGCAGGCTGCTTTATTGGCATACACTCCTACAGAACTTGAATTAATCGCCAATAAATAGTCATATCCTTTTATGGCTTCTTCATAATTCTTCCGGTTAAAATAGAACTGCCCATATTCAAACCATGCGGTTTCAGAGTAAGCAAATTCATCTAAATATTCATTAAGAAAGGCAATCGCCTCCTCACTCTTATTCAAATCACTGAAGCAAATCATACAGTTTTCCAGCGAATATTCATCCGTAGGATCTTCTTTCAGTGCTTTTCTGTAATGTTTAAGAGCGTTAAAAGGATCTCCTAAATTTACATATTCATCTGCAATGAAATTGTGAAGGAAGTTTTCTTCTTCTTTCAGTTCTAATGCAATTTTACAAATTTCAATGGATTTTCTAGGATTTCCTAAATTCGAATAATACTTCGCGTAGCAAACCAAAAAGTCGGTGTTCTCCATAGAAGCACCTTTAAGCTCATCGATAAGCTCCTTCGCCGCATTATATTCTTCCCATTCTAAGAGTACCTCAAGTTTTTTGATCTTGATCTCTAAGGAATTGGGATGAAGCTTCAGCCCATAATTTACTGCATTATCAGCATAATTAAAGTCGCCAAGCTCCAGATAATAAACAATAATGTCTTCCAATTCTTCTGTATCAAAGTAGAATTCATCATTATTTTCCATCATTTCTTCGAACTTTTTTACAAGTTCATTTCCAAAATACTCTTCCAATACGTGTAACCTTCGTCGGCCCAATGTCTGAATTTTCTTGCAGACCTCGGCAAACTTCTTAAATTAATATTACTTCTGAAATTTAATATTCAAAATATATGCAAAGTTGCGAATTTTTTTTGACATATATTTTCGTAAATTTCTATCCTAAAGATAGTAAAAAGAACATTCAAATAAAAGAATTGTGGATAAAAAAAGGGGAGTTATTATTAAATTAACACAATTAATCTCTTTCTGTTGGCAATTTCGCGTTCCCAGATTGTTTCGATATCTTTAAGATGAACGGTTTCCGTATCAATTTTCAATTTTCCGTTAACGGCTGCCTGAAACATCTCCGGAATAATCTCAGAAAGAAGCATTTTCACTTCTTCTTTTGTCCAGCTTCCCAATCCCGATCCGGAAATCTGAATATCCGTTCCCCGTAAAATCTGAGAAGATAACTGAATCGTATCGCCGCTCATTGCGCCAACAGAAACCAAGCGAGTTTTGTGAGAAAAAGTTCCGTCCCCTTTTAAAGCTGATAAAATGTTTTCCACCGAATGCCCCCAAACATAATCCAGGACAATATCAATCGGTGTTTCATTGTGGATATCTCTAATTTTTTGTTTAAAACTTTCATCGTCAGCCTGTAAAGAAATTACTTCATCGGCTCCCAATCTGACCAAAGACTGCAAAGCTTCTTCGTTTCTTCCCGTTGCAATAACCTTTTTAGCACCTAATAATTTCGCTACCTGAACCGCAACTTTTCCTGTGATTCCTGTTGCCCCATTAATAAGAACGGTTTCGCCTTCTTTTAAATCATTTTTAAATTTAAGTCCCATTGCAGAACCCATAATTGCATTTGGTAACGCCGCTGCAATCGAAAAATCCAGTTCATCAGGAATAGGAACGATCATATTTTTGTCGGCAACGGCTTTTTCAGCAACGGTTCCTTTTTTACTGAAGAAATAAACCTTAGAACCATTTTCCAAAACTCCTACTCCATCGCTTCCAACAATCGTTGATTGATGCTCTTTATTTTCAGTTGAATAATGTTTTCCGCTTGCTCTTGCTATGTCGAGATGCTTGATCGAAGCTGCTTTTACGAATATTAAAGCTTCATTTTCATTATTAATAATTGGATCAGGAAAATCTGCATATTGAGGAGTTGCTCCTTTTTCAAATACTACTGCTGCTTTCATTTGTTTTATAATTTAATACAAAATTATTTCGAAAGTATTTCAAAGTGCAATAACATTTGTTATCGGTTGGGTTGGAAATTGGAAGGAATATGAAACAAAACTTCCATCTTCAAGCTCCCATCATCCATCCTTTCAAAGCCCCTCTTTTAAAATCTTACTTTTAATTCTGCTCAAATGAACAGTGGTAATTCCTAAATATGAAGCAATATAATGTTGTGAAACTCTTTTGATAATATCCGGTTTGTCTTTACAAAGATTGAGGTAACGTTCCTGTGGACTGTCTTTGATAAAGGAGAAAAAATGTTTCATATAATCAAAAACCCTTTCAAAAACAGAATCCATGAATTCATTTCTGAGTTTCGGATCTTCATAGACCTCTTTTAAAATTTTGTCGACGCTTGTTTTATCAATCTTCCATAAGATACAAGGTTCAACTGTTTCCACCGAAAGCATACTCGGTAATCCCTTCCTGAAACTTTCCAATGAAGAAAACATAGTATTTTCCATGAAAAACTGAAAGGTAATGTCTTTTCCGTCGTTGTTGTACCATGCACGAACAATTCCCTTCTCAATAAAGTAGGCGTTGAATGAAACTTCACCTTCCTTTAAAAGAATTGTTTTGGCCGGAACTTCAATTCGTTTGAAATTCTTTCTGAACTTTCCCCAGGTTCCTTTCGGGAAAGAGAATCTGTTTTGTAGACGTTCGAACATTTTGTGTAAAAAAAAGAACGAGATAAAAGCCCCGTTCCTTATATTTTATTAAATCAAACTTTTAATTTTTGCGATGATATCGTCTCCTAATCGATCTGCTTCTTCTTGCGATTTTGCTTCAGTATAAATTCTGATGATCGGTTCGGTATTCGACTTACGAAGATGAACCCAGTTGTTTTCAAAATCGATTTTTACTCCGTCAACTGTAGAAACCTCTTCATTCTGATATTCTTTTTCCATTTTAGATAAAATATCATCTACGTTGATTTCCGGAGTCAGCTCGATTTTCTTTTTACCCATAAAATAACTTGGATAGCCTGCTCTTAATTCTGAAACGGTTTTATTTTCTTTAGCCAGATGGGTTAAGAATAAAGCGATTCCTACTAAAGAATCTCTTCCGTAATGTAAATCAGGGTAGATAATTCCGCCGTTTCCTTCACCTCCGATCACTGCGTTTTTCTCTTTCATTAAGGTAACCACATTCACCTCTCCCACTGCACTTGCAAAATATTCTGAGTTGTGCGATTGGGCAACGTCTCTCAACGCGCGGCTTGAAGAAAGGTTTGAAATGGCCACTCCGTTTTTATTTTTCAGCAAATAATCTGCAACAGCAACCAATGTATATTCTTCGCCGAACATTTCTCCTTTTTCATCTATTAATGCTAATCGGTCAACATCAGGATCAACCACCACCCCGAAGTCTGCATTTTCTTTTTTTACAAGCTCACAGATATCTCCCAGGTGTTCCTTTAACGGTTCAGGATTGTGTGGAAACTGGCCATTCGGTTCACAATATAATTTTACGGTTTCACAACCCAGTTTATCCAATAGCATTGGAATAGCAATTCCTCCAGTTGAATTCACCGCATCTAAAACTACTTTAAAATTTTTCGCTTTAATTGCTTCGACATCTACCATCGGCAAATCAAGAATCTGCTGGATATGAATATCAAAAGCATCATCTCTTGTTGTGTATTGTCCCAAATCGTCTACCTCAGCATAATTGAAATCTTCACTTTCTGCCAAAGCAAGAACATCAGCTCCGTTTTCACCACTGATGAATTCTCCTTTATCGTTTAATAATTTAAGGGCATTCCATTGTTTTGGGTTGTGAGAAGCAGTAAGGATAATTCCTCCGTCTGCATTCAGTTCGGGAACCATTATCTCAACGGTAGGCGTTGTAGACAGTCCTAAATCAACAACATTGATTCCTAAACCCTGTAAAGTAGCCGTCACTAAAGAAGAAACCATTTCTCCTGAAATTCTGGCGTCTCGTCCTATGACAAGGGTTAAATTCTTTTTATTCTTATTATTCTGAAGCCAGGTTCCGAATGCGGAAGCAAATTTTACCACATCAAGCGGCGTTAAGTTATCATTTACTTTTCCTCCGATCGTTCCCCGGATCCCTGAGATACTTTTTATTAATGACATTCCTATTTTTACTTTTTCTTTGTTTCTTTTAATATTTTTTTTTCATCACTTTCCAGTTTTCTTTGTACTTTTTTACATCTTCAAGTGACGGGAGGTTTTCCGGCTTTACCCCTCTTTCTCCTAACATTTTTCTTACAGCCAGATTATTTTCAACATGTTCATTCGTAATTTGATCATCCCCATTTAAATCTTTTTCAACCACATTATGACTTGTAAGCTCCGTTGCAAAGTCTTTCGCCTTGATTGTCAGCGTGGGAAGAAAATCGGCTAATGGCCTGCTTGGCGGAACCCTCATTTTCTTTTTCATCTCATTCGTGGAAAATCCACCAAATAACGCGTGGTCTCCTTTTGAACGAATTATTGAAAAACTTTTCTCGTCAACTCCTCTTTCATAAATTATGCCAGAAAGAATCTTTTCAGACTTTGACAATTTTTCTCTCGCTGCTACTCTTGCTACATCTAACAGTCTTTTCTCAATAATCTCCTGCTTTCTCGTCTGAACAGCAAAATAGGTTTGAGCAAAGGCAACTTCGTTTTTAGCTGTATCTCCGTTTTGTGCAATTAAATAACAGGCATATCGGGTCAAAGCAATATCGTGAATTTCTCTTTGAGCTCCTTTTGCTAAATCGATCATTTTCCCGATATCGGCAAAATGATCCAAAACGTTTCCACCTGCATTTTCACAAGATTTTTTTGCTTTATCTATAACTTTTAAGAAATTATCCCATTTGGAGTATCCTAAAATTTCCTGCAAATTCCTTGCGCTCCAACATTCAATGTTATCAACAAAATGACGGGCGTTTTCAAATTTTAGAAAGAGCTCCTCTATCAATTCTTTTTTCATATTATTTGTGTTTGGTTAAACAAAAATAAGTAAAAATTGATCTCTGAGAACTTTTAGCTTCTGTGAGAAACATTATTTTTTTATGAACAACCGCAATCTTTATCGCAGTTCGTTCTTTTAGAATCAAATTTTTTAGGGGCAAAGTTCTTTCTTATTACTTTAAATAAGGAATAACAAGCAAATGCTACGATAAGCAGAACTAATATGTACTGAAAAATTAATGATGAGTTCATTATTATTTTAAGATTTGATAAACTAACATCGACACAAAATATGCCAAACCTGTCATCATCACCACCTGAAAGCCGGTCCATTTCCAGCTTTTGGTTTCTCTGTAAACTACTGCAAGCGTGGAAACACACTGCATTGCAAATGCATAAAATAAAAGCACTGAAATACCGGTAGCAAAATTAAATACTTTTTCACCATTCGGTTTTACATCATGTCTCATTTTATCAATCACTTTCATTTCCGGGGCATCGTCATCCAGACTGTATAAAGTAGACATTGTTCCTACGAAAACTTCTCTGGCTACAAAGCTGGTAATAATTCCCACTCCCATTTTCCAGTCGTACCCGAGAGGTGCGATAACGGGCTCAATCGCTTTTCCCATTTTGGCCAGATAAGAGTGATCAAGCTCGACATTGGTGGCTACTACCTCACTTGGTTTTTGTTTCGGGCCGAAATAGCTCAGGAACCAGATAATAATACTTACGATGAAAATAATTTTCCCTGCTCCGGTAATGAAATCCCAGACTTTTCCTAAGACCATTTTAAAATCATACCCGAAAAGCGGTTTTTTATAGGTAGGCAAATCCATCACAAGATAGGTTTTGCCTTTACTTTTTATAAATCTTTTAAGAATCGATGCTGAAAATAAAGCAACTAAAAATCCCAGAAGATACATTCCCATCAGAACCAGCGCTTTATATTTGATTCCCAAGAAGGTTCCGTCGGAAATAATCAGCCCGATAATGATACTGTACACCGGAAGTCTTGCCGAACATGTCATGAAAGGGGTAACTAATATTGTCAGCAACCTTTCTTTTACATTTTCAATATTTCTTGTGGAAATGACAGCCGGAATGGCACAGGCTGTTCCTGAAATCAATGGGACAATGCTTTTCCCATTTAATCCGAAAGGGCGTAAGAACCTGTCCATAAGGAAAATAACTCTCGCCATGTATCCTGAATCTTCCAATAAGTACAGGAAGTATAATAGAATCCCAATCTGTGGTGCAAAGACGATGATTCCTCCCAAGCCGGGAATAATTCCGTTTGAAATCAAAGAATTCACGGGGCCTTCCGGAAGATGTTCTGATGTAAAAGCTGACAGCCATGAAAAAAAATCATCGATCCAGTTCATCGGATATTCTGCAAGGAAAAAAACACTCTGGAAAATGATTAACAGAATAAACATGAAAACCACATATCCCCAGAACTTATGAACGAGAACTTTATCCAGCTTTTCGGTCAGTAATTCTTTGAACTGAGGTTTTTTAGAAATAACATCAGCTAAGATCTTATCTACATTCTGATATCTCCTTACTGTTTCCTGAACCTGTAATCTTTTAGGAACCAGACTTTTGGAATCCGGCTCATTCATCTGCTCAACGACAGATTCAATTCTGCCCAGATCTGAACCTAAAGATAAGCTCATCCAGGCTTTATATTCATTTTTTATCCCTTTATGGGAAGCAAATTTGTGAAGGAAGTCTTTGTGTTCGGTTGGGGTTTCAAAAGAAACTTTATCTGTTTTTACAAATTCATTGTTTAAAACAGCTTCTTTTATTTCGTTTATTCCGATCTGTTCTTTAGCATTGGTCTGAATAATCTTAATATTCAGCGCTTCGGAAAATTTTTGGACATCAATAATAATCCCTCTTCTTTCAGCCTGGTCAATCTGATTGACTACCAAGATCATGGGAATTCCAAGATCCTGAATCTGCTGAAATAACAGAAGTCCTCTTTTTAAGCTTAATGCCTCAAGAATATAGATAACTCCTGCATAATTTTTCTGCTCGTCGATAAGAAATTTGGAAAAAATAGCTTCATCCTCAGAACTCGGATAAATGCTGTATGAACCCGGTAAATCGATTACCTCAACATCTTCATTTTTATAGGTATAGTTTCCTGAATGGCTTGCTACGGTAACTCCTGCATAGTTCCCGGTTTTCTGTTTTTTATTACAAAGTGTATTGAAAACCGTAGACTTTCCTACATTCGGGTTTCCTACCAGAAGTACCTGTTTTTTTTGAGTATCCTGCATTAATTCAATTCTTCAACAATGATATATCTTCCTTCTTCCTCACGAAGAGCAATCCGGCTTTTTTCATCTCCAAACTCCACATACATAGGACCACTGAACGGCGCCTGGTACAAAATCCGGAAAACGGTTTCCGGCAGAAGGCCCATTTCTATGATTTTGTTGGGCATTTTAAGATGATCATTATCATAACCCAATATCTTCCCCATTTTGTTTTTGGGAAAGCCACTTAATTTATGTAATTCATTTACTTCCAAAGCCTGCTTTTTTGTACATGCAAATATACGCTATTTAAATTTAATCTAAATAACCTTTTTTGAAACAATAAACCCAAATGCATGAATACATTTGGGTTTATCAGATAAATATAATTTAGTTGAATGAATGTAATTTTTTAATCCTTTTCTTTTCCTACTTTTTCTACGTTCCCAACCTTTAATTTTTCATAAGGAGGTTCAACAGGATTGTCGTTTGAATTGAAAAAATCTTTGTACTGTTTTTCCTGTTTCTTCATCATATCTCCAATTGTTCCATCCATCCCGGGAATTGTTTTTGACATCATTTCCTGCGTCATCATGGGTCTTAGTGTTGCAAAAGGGTCTTTCTTGAAATCATTGAATGTTTTTTCGAATTTTTCTCTCGGCAATTCATTTATTTTTCCGCCTTTTGCCTGCATCAGATTTTCGATATATGAAAATTCGGTATAGTCTTTTACTTTTTTATTTCCCTGAAGAATCCACGAGTAGTTTTTTCCTTCATCTTCTATTTTTACAATCAGACCCGGAAGCCCTGAAAATTTATAAGGCCCATCCTGGAACGGAAGATCAGTACTGAACCATGCCGTCCATTTTTTTCCACCAAATTCGGTAGTTGCTTTCTGCGCATTGTACTCTCCTATTTTTTGTTTTTCATTCGAGATATTCCAGTTAAATTTAGGTTCTTCACTGTATCCGATATTACTTGGTGTAAATCCGCTGGCAATTTTTTCTACGTACTGCACCTTCATACTTGGATAAGATTTATATATTCTCGCAGAAATTTTCGGAGACTTTAATGATTTTGATAAATCTTTCATGATTCCTGCTTTCTGCATTGCTTCTATTTCCACTTTCATGATGGAATCCTGAGCAATGATGGTATAATCCTGATAAATAGATCTGTTTTTATCGGTGATATCCAGAATTGTAATTACCTTCTCCATTTTTGCAGAATCCTTTTTAGGCTTGTAGGTAAGCTCATAAAAGAACCGGTTTGCAGTTTCTTTAGATTCCTGCGCATTGGCAAAAGCAAAAAGAGCGATAAGAAATACTGAAAATAGTTTTTTCATTTTGAAACGTTTATATAATTAGTTATCACTTGGTAAAATATGTTACAGATTTTTTTTGATTTTTATTTTTAGCCTGATATTTTTAGTTACAGACTGGATCTGTAAAAATAACGGGAAGTGGGTCTTTTTAAAATTTATGATTCTGTTAAAACATTTTCATTATTAAAATTTTTAACTTTAAACTGCTTAAAAACAAAATATTATGGACCCTTTATCTCAATTAAAAAACGAGCTTCAGAAAGAGTATCAGACCACCAGAAAGTTTTTTGAAGCTTATCCTGACAACAAAAATGATTTTGCTCCTCATGAAAAAAGTATGAAAATGATGCATCTGGCGACTCATATTGCAGAAGTTTTTGAATGGCCTAACACGATACTGAAAACATCAGAACTTGATTTTGCCAACAATGATTATAAGCCTAAACAATTATCAACAAAAAATGATCTTTTAAATGCTCTGGATGAAAATTATCAATCGGGAGTTAACGCATTGGAAAATACAAAAGAAGAAGAGTTGGATAAAACATGGGCACTGAAGAATAATGGCCATGAATTGGCAAAATGGTCAAAATATGGTTCGATCAGGCATAGTTTAAATCAGATTACACATCACAGAGCCCAGCTTGGTGTTTATTACCGGTTAAATGATATTCCTCTTCCGGGAAGCTACGGCCCCTCTGCAGATGATCAAAGCTTTTAAAAATGATTTAATAAAGTTTGTAAATAAAAAACCAACCTCATTGAGATTGGTTTTTCTTTTTTATTTAAAGTTGAATTTTACGGTAAACATTACCTGGCTTGGCCGAAGCTGGATTCTTGTGTATCTGATGGCATTGTACTGCCCATCCAAATCATATGTTTCGAAAACTCTGCGGTTTCCAACATTCATCCATTTAAGCTCAAAATCAATTTTCTTTTTAGCCCATGAAAACTGATAAGATATGTCGTAGAACGGATTGTTATATTTGTTGGTTCCATTGCTGGTATTTACCTGATCCCAATTGAATCCTATCGTATGGTTTTCTATCGGATAGAAAAATACTGCAAGGTTATGGTTGTACCCTTTATTTGTTCCTAAATTTCCTCCACGGCTATCTTGTTTCGTTCTTGAAAGGCTTACGTTATAGTCAAGACTCATCCATTCAAAATAGGTATTGTTAAGTTTGAAGCCGTATGTTTGAGAATTATTTTTATTTTCAAACTGCTCTTCGTCTAAGAATGCGTCTGATTTGGTTGTTGTATTACCATAGCTAAGTGATGCATTTGTTTTAAACTTAGGGAAATATTTTCCAACCTCAACACTGAATCTGTTGCTCTTTGCATGGTTTTCCTGGTCTTTATACTGCATTAATGTAAATCCGGTCGCAGGATCAAGGATCGGAGCGGCAAGGAGGTTTCTTTTACTGTCACTTAATGAATAATTTACATTAAAGAATAAGTTGTTTAACGGGTTTCTGTATTCGATTCTTGACCCTGCACTCGATGTCGTTGTTTGCGGAATCGGGTTATTTGGATCCATTACATTAAATCCTGTTGGTGATAATAGCATATATCCTGCATAAGCCGATTGAATATCTCCAAAGTTATTGTTGATATTTCCGTTTACACTTGCTTTCCAGAAAGATGCAAAGGTATATTGTGCAAAAATATTCGGTGTAAATGTTGTTTTGTTTAAAGATTTTGAAACTCCTCTTAAATCATCTTCTGCTTTAATGTTATTAAAGTTCACAGGGAAATTTGCAAATAAGCTCCATGCTTCGGATTTATAATTAACGCCTAATGATGCAGAAGGGTTGATTTCTGTAAATCTTAGACTATTTTCATATGCAGGGCTATTGAAATCAGGTTGCACATCTCCAACATTTACTGGAGTTGCTAGCCCATCAAAATTTGTATCTAATTTATCTGTAGAAAAATCAAATCCAACTTGTGGCGTAAATGTCCATCCTTTTGACGAAAAACTGATGTTAGCAGAATGAGAAGTGTCTAATGTTTTAAGTCTGAATCTTTGTTCCGCAATCGTTCCCGGGGCAAAATTAATATTTTTAATAGAATCTTTACTTACTTTATAAGGAATCACCAAATAACTAGCGGGAGACACCTGGAGCGTTTGTCTGTCATCCTGATAATTAATGAATGATTTAAAATTCACCATTTTTTCTTTCCAAGGAATAATTGTACTTAAAGAGTTTTGGAATGATGACGTCGGTGATTCTACAGATTCATTTCCTGTTCTCCCTTCTCTTACTGCTACAGCCCTGTCCCCGTTCCAGAATTGGCTGAAACTCGTTGTATTTTTAAAGAATCCCTTTTTAGCATTTTTTGTGAAGATTAATTCACCCTTTATTTTATCTGTATAAAAGTCATTTCTTGTGCTATTGATCACTTTTGATCCTGCAAGAGTTCCAGTTTGGTAGGTCGTTTCTTTATAGTCTTCTCTTTCAACCGCATTGTTTGTATAATTAGCATTGGCTTTTAATTCCCATTCTTTTTTATTATCAATGTTCGTGAGATAATTTGCCGACAGATAATGTACACTATTCATTAGATACCTTTTCACCGGCGTATTAGGAGTTCCTGCCGTTTCCACATTTAGCCAGTCATTTTGTGAAGCATTGATTCTTCTTCCTTCCCATCCGCTTCCGAAAGCTAAAATATTTCCTTCATTTTCTACCTGCTCACCTACATTATTGGTTTTATAATTTACTACCCATTGGCTTTTTTGTCCAAAAAACATTGGAGTCAGCTTAATATTCCATAAAAAAGGATCCGCTCCAATTCCCACTTCTCCTCTCCCCGTCATCGTTACGGAGTTTTTAAGCTTGATATTAATGGCAGCCTGATCTGAAGGCACTTTATCCTGAAGGATTTTTACCGGCTGGTGGTTTTCAAGGACCTCAACTTTCTGTACCGCATCTTTGGGAAGAGAGTTATTGATGGTTCCGTAGCCTCCTTCCATCAGGTCTTTTCCGTTTACATAAAATTTATTGATGGCATTTCCCTGATAAAGAATAGTTCCGTCTGTATTGACTTCAATTCCGGGAATTTTTTTCATTACATCAGCTAATGTCCTGTCGCTTTTACTATCGAAAGCTTTAAGATCGTACGCAATGGTATCTCCTCTTGCCGTAATCATTTTGGTTTTCAGCTGAACTTCTTTTATCTCTGTTGCTTCAGATTCCATTTTAAAATTCAGATTCTGATCGCTGTTGCTGATTTGCTTTGTTAGCGGTTTCTGGTTGAATGCTTTTACTTTCAGGTCTACATTTGATTCTGCAGAAGTAAAGCTCACTTTATATTCCCCTTTCGAATTCGTAATCCCGTAAGCCAGAATCGCATCTTTTCCCGGCTCTTCAACCGTTACACTTGCGCTCGGAATCGGGACTCCATCTTCATCTGTAATTTTCCCGGTAACCGACTTCTGTGCGAAGGTAAGTACAGAGAAAAAAATCATCAGAAATAAAGAAATATTCTTTTTCATAGTTTATTATTTGAGTAATTAGTTAGTGTCACTGGTTTTTTGTTACACATTTATAAAGATCCGTTTTATAAGGAAAAGTTAAAAGCCTAGCTATCACTATGTTTATAGTGATGTATTTTTTTTAATAATTTTTCTTTTCTTTTAGTTTGTCACTAATTACGCTGATCTATCATGTCTTCTTTTAAAGAAAATATTCTTTAAAAATTTTTGCTTTTATGCATTAAATAGAGAACCATTTGATTTCCTTATTTAGAATGGATATAAAAAATTGATTAACATCATAGATTAAAAAAAAATTAAACTCTGCTTCATAAGCATTTATTTAATAATTTTGTAACATTAAAATTTTAACAGAATGGGAATTAATTTAAAGCCTATAGATATTGTAGATGATATTACCAAAGAGGAATTCTATGAAAAATATCTAAAGCCCAGAAGGCCCGTTGTCATTAAAAACATGGCAAAAAAATGGCCTGCATACCAAAAATGGACAATGGATTATGTGAAAGAGGTTGTGGGAGATGTAATTGTTCCTTTATATGATAGTAAAAAAGCAGATCCTGCAGCTCCTATAAATACTCCGACAACAGAGATGAAATTTGGGGATTATATTGATTTAATCCAAAAAGAACCTACAGATTTAAGGATTTTCTTTTTTGATCCTATTAAGCATGCCAATAAATTATTAGATGATTATATTTCTCCAAAAGACCTTATGGGCGGCTTTTTAGATAAATACCCTTCTATGTTTTTCGGAGGTAAGAGTTCTGTCACTTTTCTGCATTATGATATAGATCTGGCTCATATCTTCCATACTCATTTTAACGGAAGGAAGCATGTACTCCTTTTTGAATATAAATGGAAAGAGAGGTTATATAAATTACCTTATGCTACTTATGCCCTGGAAGATTATGATATTGAAAATCCTGATTTCACAAAATTCCCTGCTCTGGATGGTGTAGAAGGTATTGAATGTTTCCTTGAGCATGGTGATACTTTGTTTATGCCAACAGGATGGTGGCACTGGATGAAATATCTTGACGGAAGTTTTTCTATTTCTTTAAGAGCCTGGGATAAATCATGGGCCGTAAAAGCCAATTCTTTATGGAATCTTACCGTACAGCGTAAGTTTGATGATATCATGAAATCTAATTTCAAGAAAAGGTATATGGACTGGAAAGAGAAAAAGGCCATCCAAAGGGCTGAAATCGCCCTTAAAAGAGGGCTACCAAAATAAATAAGAAAGCCGTTTCCATTGAAACGGCTTTTTTTAATTATAATATTCTGTAAATAGGATACTGTCTGAACGTCTTTTCTTCGAAATAAGGAGAATGTTTGTAAACCCAGTCCAGTTGTGCTTCACCGTCTTCTGCAAACTTTTTGTCAGAAGCTTTTTTCGCTTCAAAACCATCTTTCAGTTTCTTATCTTTTTTCAGCAATTCTGCGGCAGTATCTTCAAAAATATAGGCTGAATAATATTCTTTCTGGGCTAAAATCCCGTCAAAGAAATTCCAGTTGAAAAAAGAATCCAGCGCTTCAGGCTCCAGGGTTTCAATGATATATTTCACTCCTGCCTGTTGAGTCGGAACCAGATAATCTCCGGCGGAGAAAACTATTTTTTTACCGGATTTATCTACTGTTGTCTCATAATGCAGATAATGTCCTTCATATGGATTTTTCACTGTTTTGAAATCATTAATTTTATAAGATTCTACGGCAATTGTACTGTCTTTCCGGATCGGTTTCATCTGAATCTTATTTCTTTTAAATTCTTCAATAATCCGGTATTGGGACTGAGGAATTACATAATATTCAGGAATGGTGATATAACCTGTCGGTTCTGCCGTTGTAAACAGTTTTATTTTCTTTGTGAAAAGTTTATTCCTGTCATAATACAACCGGGGCTTTCCTGAAATATCGCTGGGTTTATATTTTCCTTCATAGCCTTTAAAATCCATGGTAGAAAATCTAGTAGAGTCAATTTTCCAACGGATTCCGTATTGTTTTCCTGGTTGGTATTGCTTTAAATTTTCGAGACGGAGCTCTTTGATCTTTTTATAATCCTTATCTAAATTCTGAAGGTTAACCAACATATATTTATACGTTGCATCTACTCTTTTATCATAAGGTTTCAGCATATGGGTTTCGGGAACGGTTCCCAAGGAATTAAATAAAGATGTATAGCCTGTAGAATATCTCGGGGAATCTTCAAAAGCGGCAAATCCTATTTCCGGAACATCCCCGTGAATATTAACGTAAGGAGCGCTTTCGTAACCCAGCTTTTTTAAATCTTCAAGGTTTTTAGTCTGGTAATCATTATAAAAATAATTTCCGAGCACATTTCCCAATCGTTCTTTAAAAGTGGAAATATAAGTGAATGTATATTGGTAATCTGCTCCGTTGCTCACATGGTTGTCGATAAAGACATCAGGTTTCAGCCACTGGTAAATTTCCTGGAAACTTCTGGCATTTTTGGAATCTGCCTTGATAAAATCCCTGTTTAGATCATAATTCCGGGCATTCCCTCTGAAGCCATATTGTTCCGGCCCGTTCTGATTGGCTCTGGAATAAGAACCTCTGTTTAGCATTCCACTGACATTGTAGGCTGAAATGGCTGCAATAATAAAGTTCTGCGGTGTTTTAATCTTATGGGTTGCAAGGTCATGCATCAGCATCATTGTGGCATCAATTCCGTCCGGCTCACCGGGATGAATTCCGTTATTTACAAATAGAACGGCTTTATCTTTTCTCAGTTTTTCCAGATCTTTTTCAGGAAACGGATTGTAAATAACCACATAAATAGGTTTTCCGTTATCATCTTCCCCTTTTTTGAGATATTGGATGCTGTTGGAATTCTTTGCCAGATCCTGGTAATAAGCATTCATTTCGTCATAAGTAACGGTCTGGTTACCATTTCCTTTTTCAAAAGGAGTCTGAAGTGAATTTTGAGCAAAAAACAAAGATGAACTTAGTGAGAATAGCAGATATTTCAGTTTCATTGATGTAAAATTTCAGAGCTTAAAATTACTGATCTTTTGCGAAAAGGTGAAAGCAAATAAATTAATCTGCCTTCACCTTTATCTATTTCTTCCTCTTTCATTTGGATATAAAGAAGGAAGCGGGTCGCTCTGCCAGAATTCTTTGGTATTAACATCCATGATTGATAAAGCCCCGGAATAGGCCGCTCCCGTATCTAAATTCCAGATATTAGCTTTGTTTAAGGGATATTGTATACCCAGATCTAATGTCGGAGTGTGGCCTATAAAAATTTCATTGTATAAAAGCAGCCTTTTAGGATACAGCTCTGAGTCTTTTGACAGCTTTTTATCCATTGCAACAGCAGTTTCCCAGAGCGTCCTGTCCCAACGGTAATTGCTTGAATACACCTCTTTTTCGGGACCGTGCATGGAAGAATATCCCGCATGGATAAACAGTCGGTTTTTATCATCTATAAAATAATTTTTCATCCGCTGGAAGAAATCCAGATGCAATAGTTTTTCTTCTGAAGAGTATGTTGTATAGCTTTCAACCGTGCTTTTTCCACCATTAAACAACCAAACCTCCGGAGTTGCTTCCATAGAAAGCCAGTCTTCACACCAAACATCATGGTTGCCTTTAATAAAAATACATTGCTGTTTTTCAGAAAGCTCTATTAAAAACTGTATGATCTGAAAGGATTCACTCCAGCCGTCAACATAATCACCCAGAAAAATCAACTGATCTTCCTGAGTAACCCCGGCTCTTTCAAAAACCTGCTTTAAGGCTTTAAATCCGCCGTGAATGTCTCCTATTACTAATGTTCTTTTCATTTATTATTTTGAAATATATTTTGCATCCACAAAATCTGTCAGCCAGACTCCGTTTTCCGAAAGGTAAAACAAAATCCCGTCTTCCGTCATTTTTCCTGTTCTGACGGTAAGAATCACAGGTTTCCCGTGCCTCATTCCGACAGCGGTTGCCGTTTCTTTATCTTTACTTAGGTGCACATGTTGCCGGCTCCTTTTTTCAATCCCGCTTTCCAAAATTGAGGAAATGTTTGTTTCTGCGGTTCCGTGGTATAAGAATTCCGGAGGCTGTTGCGGAATCAAAGCCAGATCAATGTCTACCGAATGTCCCTGACTGGCTCGTATCCTTGTTTTATCTTCGTTAAAGGCAAAACGTTTTTTATTGTTGCTTTCCACCACCTCATCCAATTGTTCCGGGGTAAAGTGTATTTTATTTTTTGCTGACTTTTCAATCAGTTCATTAACTTCTGCCCAACCGTTTTCATCCAATTTCAAATGAATGGTTTCCGGCTGATGCCTGAGAATAAGGCTCAGAAATTTGCTTATTTTTTTCTTTTCTGGTTCATTCATGGTTTGTGTATTATTTCATTAATTTTTTCTCGAGTTTATCACATAGGTTTTTAATGTCTTCTTTTCTTACAAGCTCTGAAATCCATTCTTCAGGAATATTTTCAAACCCGTAATAAATTCCCGCAATCCCACCGGTGATAGCTCCTGTTGTATCGGTATCTTCCCCTAAATTAACTGCTTTCAGGACACTTTCGGAATAACTTTCTGAATTCAGGAAGCACCACAGAGAGGCTTCTAAACTATGTAAGACATAGCCGCTGCTTTTAATTTCATCTTCTTGATAAGTGGAAATATCATGGGTTAATATTCTTTGAAAAAGCTCAACTTCTTTTGGATTAAAACCGTTATCTTCCGCATATCTGGAAACCGAGGTCTGCATCAACTTATAAGATTCTTTTTTATCTTTTCCTTTTATCAATTGAATTGCAAAGACCACATAGATAAAGCAGGCAAATACTGAACGAAAATGCCCATGAGTAATTGCTGAAACTTCTTTTACCGTCTTATATATTTTCTCAATATCCTCTTCTTCTTTGAGATAAAAAGCCAGAGGAAGAATCCTCATTAAAGATCCGTTCCCATTATCTTCTTCCAATATATTCCCTGAAAATCTTGCACTTTCTCCTTTAATGAGTCTTGCGATGGAATGTCTTGTAGTTCCACCAATATCGAAAAGCCGTCCATGAGCCGTCCAGTGTCCATATTTATTCCATTTCACAAAGCTTTGTCCGATTTTCTCCAAATTGTATCCTTTCGTCAATTCATCAGCAAGACAAAGTGTTAATGAACTGTCATCGCTCCAGGTTCCTTTCGGCTGATTCCATGACATATATTCCAAATATCCGTTTACGGGAGATTTTTTTAAGTCTTCTCTTTTTTTAAACTCTACAGGAACTCCCAGAGCATCTCCGATGCAAAGCCCGAAAATTCCTGCCTGAATACTATTTTCCATTATGCTAAATTAACAAGTTTATCAAACAACAGCTTCATTCCTCTGGTTGCTGTTTCTTTCATGACTACTGCTCTTTTTCCGTAACCGAATTCTGTTTCATTAGGATTAATCACGATCAATAAGCAATCATCTTTTATCTCATGGATCAACCCTGCTGCCGGATATACCTGCAGGGAAGTTCCGATAACGATCAGGATATCCGTCTCTTTTACTTTTTCTCTCGCCGTGTGATACAAAGGAACATCTTCCCCGAACCAAACGATAAAAGGCCTTAGCTGCGCTCCGTCTTCCGCTTTGTCTCCAATATTTATATCTTCTTTCTGTTCGTAAATCAGGTTTTTATTGTTGCATGAGCATGATTTGAACAATTCTCCATGGATGTGAAGAATGTTCTTGGAACCTGCTCTTTCATGCAGATCATCTATGTTCTGTGTAATAATCTGAACATCAAAATATTTTTCCAGATCCGCAATTAACTGATGAGCATCATTGGGCAGAACTTCATGAAGCTGGCGTCGCCTCTGGTTATAAAATTCCAAAACCAAGGCTCTGTCTTTTCGCCATCCTTCCGGACTTGCCACATCGGTTACATTATGATTTTCCCAGAGCCCGTCTCCGTCTCTGAAAGTTTTTATTCCGCTTTCGGCACTGATTCCGGCACCGCTTAATATGGTTAGTTTTTTCATTTTTTTTCTTTTAATAGTTTTTTGTAAATCTCTTCATTCTCCTCATCAAAGCAGACAAAAATAACTTTCTCCATGACTTCAGACTGAAAATTTTCAACTTCCCGAACCGCTATTTCAGCAGCCAGTTTTTTAGGAAATCTGTAAATTCCTGTACTGATATTTGGAAAGGCTATTGTTTTAACATTCAGGCTTTCTGCCAGTTTTAAAGAGTTTTTATAACAATTTGCCAAAAGTACAGATCCTTTTTCTTCATCACCATTCCAAACAGGACCTACGGTATGAATAACATATTTTGCAGGAAGATTTCCGGCTGAAGTTACTACCGCTTCTCCTGTTTTACATTTCCCTTGTTTGTTTCTGATTTCGACACATTCTTCAAGAATTTGCTTTCCACCTGCACGATGAATTGCTCCGTCTACTCCGCCACCGCCCAATAAGGAAGAGTTGGCAGCATTTACAATTGCATCTGCTTTTATTTTGGTGATGTCTGCTTTTATTAATTCAATATCCGGTTTCATCTAATCTCAATTTTCTATTCAAGTCCTGATCTTTGAAGATCAAAGGTTTCTCATCAGGAATTATAAGGTTTTGATCATTTTTTTAATTGATTACCAAAACCGCTTCTTCATCAGAAAGCCTGATTTCGGCTGTTGTTCCGCTGTTGAACTGTAAAAAATCCTGCTCGATTCCGTCACTAAATATAAAACCATTATTTGGCATTAGAGATTCTATTATAAGCTTATTTCCTCTTTTAATAACTCCGCCACAGATATCAGTCTGGGTTCTTTTGCTTTTAAAAGGTTCCCGCACCGCAAAGTATAAATCATCTTCATTCAGTTGCGGATATCTGAGTTTTTTAGAACCTAAAATTCCATAGGACATATTAAAAATTGAACTCAGCCAGCCTGTACTTCCTGTTTTTGTGGAAACGATGATTCCGCTTGAAGAATGCACTTCTTCTTTTCCGTTCAGCATAATTTTATATCTTGCTGAACTGTGGGAAGAAATTCCGATAAACAGATCATTCACAGCCAATAGTTTTTGTCCGTCATTCAATACTGCCTCTGCAAACCTCATCTTCTTTGAACTAAAGTTTTCGTTGATTACAGAATTCACTCCATTCAGAAAGTTTTTAACATTGAAAGGAAGCAATATTCCGTCATATCGTTCTTCATCAGGGTTTATGGCTATGATCGGGATATTTTTAGAATATTTGGCTACATTCGCCACCAATCCGTCCTGTCCGATAACAACAATCAGATTCTTTTCGGAGAAAATATAGGAGGGTACAAATTCTCTTTCCACTACTTTGTTTTTCATGACTTTTGAAAGCTTTGTCTGAACTTCGAGAAAAGACTGATAGAACTTATCATGCTCAGCCACATATTCCTGAAAATCCCCTCCTGAACTTTCAATATAAAACTGAGCCTGGGCTTTGGTATTGAATCTCTCAATTAAAGACTCAAGCCTTGTTTTATTTTTAATGATGATGGTGTATTCTGTTTTCATTTTTTTAATTTGTATAATGTATAATGTAAAAAGTATTAATGATTTAAGCAATTAAGTATGTGAATTTTCAAATCTCAGAAACCTTCAGCTTCAATTTCATTTTACATCTTATTTTAAAAGATTTTCCAGCAGATCCGGACTGATATTCAGATTTCCGATTTTTCCTGCATTTTCGGCCAGTTCACGGAAAGCAAGGGCAATATTTGATTTTGCATCCTGGTTTCCGCTTAAGGCACTTAAAACCCGCCAATCCATTTCTTTGTAAGGTTTTAAAGAGGTTTCCAGTATATAACCCTGAGTTTCTGCTTCTTTCCTGTCATTTTCCGTTTTCTGTCCGATCAGCTGTTTTCTTTGGTTTTCAACTGAAATGTCTGCAGCAATTTTCATTTCTCTTAAAATTCTGTTGTTTTCTTCCTGCTGAACTTCAGTTTCCATTCTTTTCTCTTCGATCTGCTTTTGCTTTTCTTCAACAGCAATTTCCGTATTCAGTTCAGATTCCTTGATCTTTCTTTCCTGCTCTACGGCAAAATTCCTTCTTTCATAAATTGCTTCATCAGCCTGCTGCTGCAGTTTTTCACGGGTTTCGGTTTCTAACGCCCTTGCCATTTCCGGAGTTGTCTGAACAGCCAGAATATTAGCTCCCAAAATTTCAATTCCCATGGTTTGAATTGCTTCTGAAGCCATTAATCCTTCCAGAATATTTTCTTCGATATTTTTTGCGGAACGGATGGCTTCTTTAAGATTCAATCCATGAATAAAAGAGGATGTGGAAGTCTGTGCGAGATTGATAATTCTCTGGTTTAGCTTTTCGATATCATTTTTTTTATAAACTCCATCTTCGTTCACTGTGAAATCCAATGTATTTGAAAGTGCTTTCGGATCGGTAATTTTACAGCTTATCTGCCCCTGGATCTTTACGGTCTGATAATCAAAGGTATTTTCATTGAAAATAAACGGCAGGTCATTACTTCCCATCGGAATAGCAGCAATGGAGCTGTTCGGAGCGAAATAAAAGAATGATAAACCTCTTCCTTCTCTTACGATATTCCCATTTTTAAAATGTAGAACGTAAGTCATTGAATCAAATTTGATGTGTCTGAAACCAAACATAGCTTTAAGTTTTAAAAATTATTATTTGTGTTATATATACGCTAATTGAAAATTACATAGTTTTACCTTAATCCTTTTACGGATTATCTTTTGTAAGAATACATTACATCGGTACGCAAAACATATTTTGTTCCATCAATTAATGTTTTCCCTTCATGTCTCAACGGGTGATAAAAAACCAATGCCGACCCTTTTTTGGGAGCTACTGTAAACAGGTTTTCAAATTCTGTTTCACCGCCTTCAAAATCATCATTCAGATAGTGTAGAAACTTTTTTGATTTTCATTCCTGATATAGCTTCCGTCCCTGTGCATTTTGAATCTCTGTCCCGGGGTGTATTTATAGACTCTGAACATTTCATTAAAATCTGCGATTGCATAGTTTTCATGATTTTGCGGGAGAAATTCTACTGCTTTATCAAATAGTTTTTCAGCCAGATCCTTATCAAAAATCATCAGTCTGTCATTATTCCGAACTCCTTTATTCATCAGTTGTCTCCCATGCATATTAATTTTAGCCTGTTCGAAAACTTTATTTTCAGACATTCTGATATATTCTTCACATTCTGCCGGGGACAGAAAATCTTCAATTAAGAATATTTGTGGATGTAAATCTATTTTTTTCATGATCAGTTATTTTGTGATTGTATTTAATCTTTTAATTCATCTCTTACTTCCATCAAAGCAAATCCCAAAAGGTTTTCCCCTTTCCAATGTGCAGGATTTTCCACCTTGGGATCTGATTCCAGCATTCCTATTCCCCAGATTCTATCATAAGGACTGGCCTCTACCAAAATTTTATCACCCGTTGATAAAAGGAAATCTTTAAGATCCTGATTTTGTGAAAACTTCAGAAAATTTCCTCTTTTTACAATTCCATATTTTTGCTGCTCCCAAAGCTGATGATCAAAGTTTTTTATTTTTCTTCCTAAATCTTTTGCCTCTTTCGGGGTTTGTGAATCCAATATTTCAATTAAGGTTGCATTATCTTTAAATAGCCTTGCCTTCTTTACCATCATATAGTGTTCTGCTGTTTTATAGGTAAGATAGTTCTCCTCAAAAATGCTGGGAAACCATTGACTAAAACAGGATTTTGTAATTTCATCTTTTATGGTATGTCCCCAAAAGAACAGAAAATCAATTCTTTCTTTTTTCTGAAATTTTTCTATTGTATTTTGTAATGTGTATTTCATTATTGCGTTATTTTTACACAAATTTAAAAGAATATGAACTTATTAACAAAATTTATTTGTGTTAATTTTACGCTAATAAATTTAAAACACTGATAATCAGCGGTAAAAATTTCATTTGCGGTCAATATAATCCATTCACAATGGAACAATGAAAATGAATCATTTAAGTTTCGGCTAAAGCCAATGGAATATTTATTAATTAAAAGAACGGGCTAAAGCCTGTTCCTATTGATATCAAATTGTGATTATATTTTATTTAGATATTTCTCAATCCTTTTTTAGGTTTAAAATATCTGTGTTATTCGTGTAGAAATATTTGTGAATTTTGTGTTTAAAACTATTTAATCTCAAAATAAAACCCCTGTTTTTCAAGCTCCTTATACTTTTCCTGATTGAAAGTAAAAAGCTTTCCGGGTCTTCCGCTGCCTTCTTTTTTAACGTTATTGGTTTCATTAAGAAGTTCGTAGCTCATGATTTTTTTACGGAAATTTCTGCGGTCAATTTCCTGTCCGATAATGGTTTTGTATAGATTTTCAAGGTCTGAAAAAGGAAATTCTTCATTAAGAAGATTAAAGCCGATCGGCTGGTATTGAATTTTGGTGCGAAGTCTTTTCAACGCAATATCTATGATCTTATCATGATCGAAAGCCAATTTGGGAAGTTTATTAACACTGAACCATTGGGCATCTTCGGCATCAGAATCAGCAAAGAGCTCATGATAGGAAGGATTTACCAGCCCCAAATAAGCCACAGAAACCACCCTGTTCCGGGGATCGCGACCTACATTCCCGAATGTATAGAGTTGTTCCAGAAAATCAGGTTTTATGCCTGCTTCTTCATACAATTCCCTTTTCACTGCATCATCAAGATTTTCATCATCTAAAACCAAACCTCCCGGTAAAGCCCAGCCGCCTTTAAAAGGGTCTATTTTTCTTTTGATTAAAAGAATCTGAAGATCTTTTTTATCAAAGTATCCGAAAATAACGGCATCTACCGCAACTTTTATATTCTGCATAATTAATTTGCGTTATGAATACACAAAATTACGATTTTGAATTAAAACGAAAGCAACTAAAAATATAATTTATTCCAAATTTAAAATTCATATCTTTATATAAACATTATAACCCACTTAAAATTAAAACATTATGAAAAATTTAATCATCACATTATGCATGGCTTTATTATGTATGGCCTGCGAGAAAGGAAAAACAGATCCCGGTAAAGACTCAGGCAAGGCTGGCTCTTCAGCAGCCGATTCCGCCTGGAAGCCTATAGATTCTGCTACCGCAACAAAAGCATGGATGGATTATGCCACACCAGGAGATATGCAGAAAATGCTGGCAAAATATGACGGAACCTGGACAGGGCAAACTTCAATGTGGATGGAGGAAGGTGGTAAACCGGTAGTAAGCCAATCTGAATGTACCAATAAAATGATTTTCGACGGCCGTTATCAGGTAAGCAATCATAAAGGAAATTTCATGGGGATGCCTTTTGAAGGAATGAATATATTAGGCTATGACAATGCCAAGAAAAAATTTGTAAGCACTTGGATTGATAATATGGGAACCGGAATCATGTATACGACAGGAGACTGGAATCCTTCGAAAAAGACAATAGAATTTAAAGGTAAAATGACCGATCCGAGCAGACCGGGTAAAGACTGTGACGTAAGAGAAGTTTATACGTTTATTGACGATAATAATCATACCCTGGAAATGTATGGTCCTGACTGGAAAACCGGAAAAGAAATGAAAACGATGGAAATAAAATTCGTCCGTAAGAAATAAAAAATGAAAGCCGCTTAAAGAGCGGTTTTTTTATGGTGAAATCACTATAGAAAAATGGTGTTTTTACTTACTGATAGTCTGAATATTAGCTTCAATTTTGGTATTGCAAGGATAAGCTGAAAACCTTAAAGAGTAGGCAAAACTAATTTTATACCATCATGAAAGCATTATTAAGAGCCATTATCGTTATCATCATTATTATTGGTGGGGTAATTATCATTATTGTAGGCAAAAAACCATTTCCGGAACCGGAATGTATTGTATGTGGATTTAACCTGATAAGAATACTGGGAATCGCTGAAGTTGTCCTGGGTCTGGGCGCTCTGGTCATTCAGGGGAATCTTATCGAGAAGCAAAGAAATCTCTGAAATAAAAAAGACCGGCAGAAAATTGATCTGCCGGTCTTTTTTATTTTTAATCGTTTAATTTTAAAACTGCCATGAATGCTGACTGCGGTACTTCTACCCTTCCAATCTGCTTCATTTTTTTCTTTCCTTCTTTCTGCTTTTCCAAAAGTTTTCTTTTTCTGGAAATATCTCCACCATAACATTTTGCAGTAACGTCTTTTCTTAATGCTTTGATCGTTTCTCTTGCAATAACTTTAGTACCCAATGCTGCCTGAACAGCAATATCAAACTGCTGTCTCGGGATCAGCTCACGGAGCTTTTCACACATTTTTTTACCAATGTGATACGCATTACTATCGTGAATTAATGATGAAAGAGCATCCACCATATCCCCGTTGATGAGAATATCCATTTTTACAAGCTTTGAAGCCCTGAATCCTGTCGGATGATAGTCAAATGAAGCATATCCTTTGGAAATGGATTTTAACCGGTCATAGAAATCAAAAACAACTTCTGCCAAAGGCATGTTAAAAACCAGTTCAACTCTTTCGGATGTTAAATAACTTTGATTTACAATTTCACCACGTTTTTCAATACACAGAGTCATTACAGCGCCCACGAAGTCGGACTTTGTAATGATGGAAGCTTTAATGAATGGTTCTTCCACTCTGTCCATTGTTGACGGATCCATCATTTCAGACGGGTTGTTGATCAAAATCGGAACTTCGGGTTCTTTTTTGGTATATCCGAAATAAGAAACGTTCGGTACCGTGGTGATCACGTTCATATTAAACTCCCTGTCAAGACGTTCCTGAACGATCTCCATATGAAGCATTCCCAGGAATCCGCATCGGAAACCGAAACCTAAAGCTGCCGAGCTTTCAGGTTCAAAAACCAGGGAAGCATCATTCAGCCTTAATTTCTCCAGAGAGAATCTTAATTCTTCAAAATCTTCAGAATCAATAGGATAAATACCCGCGAAAACCATTGGCTTTACTTCTTCAAATCCTTCAATCGGACCCGATGCCGGCTTCTCAAATGAGGTAATGGTATCTCCTACTTTTACTTCACGTGCATCTTTAATCCCGGAAACCAGATATCCTACATCTCCGCATTCAACGGTTTTCTTCGGAACCTGTTTCAGCTTTAAAGTACCTACTTCATCTGCTCCGTATTCTTTTCCTGTGGCGAAGAACTTAATCTTTTCATTTTTGGAAATACTTCCGTTCACCACTTTAAAATAAGCTTCAATTCCTCTGAAAGGATTATAAACCGAGTCAAAGATCAAAGCCTGGAGCGGTGCATTCGGATCTCCTACCGGTGCAGGAATTCTTTCAACAATCTGCTCTAATAAATGGTGAACACCCTCACCCGTTTTCCCGGAAACCCTTAATACATCTTCATATTCACAACCAATCAGATTCATGATCTCATCGGTTACTTCCTCAGGGTTTGCAGACGGCAGGTCTATTTTATTAAGAATCGGAATGATCGTTAAATCATTTTCCAATGCCAGATATAAATTACTAATAGTTTGTGCCTGAATACTTTGTGCAGCATCAACAATAAGAAGAGCTCCTTCACAGGCTGCGATTGACCTGGAAACCTCGTAAGAGAAATCTACGTGTCCCGGTGTATCAATCAGGTTTAAAATATATTTTTCCCCTTTGTATTCATAATCCATCTGGATCGCGTGAGACTTGATGGTAATCCCGCGTTCTTTTTCCAGATCCATATCATCCAGCGTCTGAGACTGAAGTTCTCTTTGGGTAACCGTATTGGTATACTCCAGGAGACGATCCGCCAAAGTACTTTTACCGTGGTCGATATGAGCGATTATGCAAAAATTTCGTATGTTTTTCATTTAAGAACCTTGTAATTTGCAAAGATAAAAAAAAGCAAGACAATTCCTCTCTCTTAATTTTATCCCTGTGAAATTAATTTTAATTCAGCCTTTTCAATACACTTTTAAAATTAAACGACTCTCACAAAAAAGATTTGTAAGAGTCGTCCAACATTAAAAAAATAAACTATTATGGGTTGTCTTTAGGCCTTGCCATCCCGTTTTTGTCATGAGGTTTTCTTTCACTCATTTTATCTCTCATCATTCCTTCTGACTGAAAAAGTTTTAAAACCTTCTGGCAAGGAATCACCTGCTGCATTTTATCAGCATATCTTTTTCTATTATCCAGTAATTTTTGTCCTACTTCAAAGCTTTGTTGAAGTTTTGCTTTTGCTTCATCATCCGATAATGTCTCAGGATTGAAGTTTGAATTAAACTGGCTCTTTATCTGCTTCTGGCTTTCAATATATTCATTGTAAAGAGCTGTAAATTCAGCTTTATCACCCGGATCAATATTCAGGTTATCCATTATCATATTATTCCTGAACTTTGTAAGAAGGGCTTTTCTTTCTTCCGGAGAAAGATTATTTATTACCTCTTTTCTTTGTTTAGGATCCATTTTTTTCCAATCATAGTCCGTTTTTTGAGCATTCAACCCAAAACCATAAATAATAAGAAGTGTAAATAATATCTTTTTCATCTTTCTTTTAATTATATAAATCCAAATAAACATCCTGAGTAGAATTGTTTGCTAATTCTGCAATTTCAGAATTAGAAAAAGAGTCAAGATATTCTGTCATTTGAGCCTCAGTTTGTTTTGAAACAGTTTTAGCTGTTTGCGGTGCTTTTATATCTTCTGTTTCGTTTTGTTTAACCGCTGTATTATCTTTCTGATTAACAACCATTTGATTATTATTTTCAACAGAAGTTAAATCAGATTTCAAAGTTTCATAAGCTTTCTCGCTTTCAGTTTTCGGAGCCGGGTTATTCTGGGTATAAGTTCCCGTCGTAACCGGATTGTTTGCTGAATCATCAGAATTCAGCACAAAAGTAATTCCAAAAATCAAAGCTAATGAAGCAGCAACAGCATAAGCCCAATTGAGTTTAAAGATAGGGGCTTTTTTGTTTACTTTTACTTCATTCATTACTTTTTCCTGAATATTTTCAAACAAATTATCAGGTACTTTGTAAATGTTTTTACGTTCTAGTTTTTCAATATCGAACTCTTTCATCTGTTGTTTTTCAAAATTATCTCTCGTAATTTTCTTTTATATATTCTTCTATTTTCTGTTTGGCATAATGATAATTTGTTTTCAGAGTCCCTACTGACATATTAACAATTTTTGATATTTCTTCATAGGGCAGATCATCATAATACCGCATCATAAAAACCAGCTTCTGCTTTTCAGGCAGGCTTTGTATTGCGTTTTGTAATAATAATTGTATTTCATCTGCATCACCTTCCACATTGTCTGCTACAAGATTCTGCATATAGTATTCCGGATCTTCATCAGTTTTCTGCATTTTTTTTAGTTTATTGATCTGCTGTAATGCTTCGTTGGTAGCAATCCTGTACAGCCATGTGTACAATTGGCTATCATTTTTGAACTGGTGAAAATTCTGATATGCTTTAATAAATGTCTCCTGCAACGTATCCTGAGCAAGATCTCCATCTACAATGATTCTTCTTATATGCCAATACAATCTACTTTGATAAGCATCCATCAACGCACGAACTCCCTTTTCCTGAGTTCGTGGGTTTTGCATCAACGCAATAATCTCCGCGTCCTTAATCTTCATAAGATGCTTTCATTGTTTTGGATTACAAAAATAGTTGAAAGTTAAATTACTTATTCAATTTTTAGTCCAAATATTAAAAAATAAAGTAACTATAGACTATTTTACATTTATCATTTTTTTATTAACGCAAAGCTTTAAAATCCAATTGCTCTATTTTAAGAAAGGCAAAGAAAAGCAGCAAAGCTCCTATAAAGCATTCTTTTTTAAATCTATAAAATAGATTTAAAAACTTTGCTCATCTTAGATTAGGTCCGACTCATAATTTTCTTTGCGATGTAAAACTGATTATTGAAAGAAACCAGAAATAATAAGACATAACTACAGTGTAGGCATTAAGAACAAACTTCCGCTTTCAGTTTCCGGCTTCATCGTAAAATCTTATCTTTGTTATATGCAAGTTGTAATAATCGGTTCCGGAAATGTTGCCTTTCATATGGCAAAAGCTTTTGTTCTGAACGGCATTCCTTTAGTCCAGATCTTTGGAAGAAATTCTGAAGAATTAAAGAAAATAGCTGAAGAGCTGAATGTTCCTTACTCAACGGAACATCTGGCAGAAGCAGATGTATATTTTATCTGTGTGAGTGACAATTCTGTAGAAGATGTTTCTAAAATCATCACAAAAAAAGACGGTCTGGTTGCTCATACTTCAGGCTCGCTTCCCAAAGAAATTCTGGCAGGGGAGTACAGAAAATCAAGCTTTTATCCTTTACAGACTTTTTCAAAATCAAAAGCTTTGGATTATAAAAAGATTCCTTTTTTCATCGAAACTGAAAATGAAACCGATAAGGAATTGCTTTTTGAGCTGGCTAACAAGATTTCGGAAAACGTAATGGAAAGCAGTTATGAAAAGAGAAAATACATTCATCTTACGGCCGTTTTTGCCTGTAATTTTGTAAATCATCTTTTTTCTAAGGCTAAAGAAATCTCAGACTCCCAGGAGATCCCATTCGATTATTTTTTGCCGTTAATTGATGAAACTGTTCAGAAAATCCATGAGATTGAACCCAAACTGGCACAAACCGGGCCTGCCGTGAGAAATGATGTCAGGGTTCTGCAGCTTCATGAGCAGTTATTAAAAGATGAAAGTCTTGAAATTTATAAAACAATGAATCATTCTATTAAAAAAATGTATGAGCTATAAAGAGAAATTAAAAGATATAAAAGCATTTGTATTTGATGTAGACGGGGTTTTCACTGATGGAAGCGTATATCTGATGCCCGGCGGAAATATGTCCCGGGTAATGAATGTTCTGGATGGATATGCTGTTGTTAAAGCTTTAAAAAGCAAATATTTAATCGGAGTGATTACCGGCGGAAATGATGAAATGGTAAAACACAGGATCAATTATCTGGGAATTCAGGATTATTATCCGAAATCCCACAATAAAATGGCAGATTATGAAGATTTTAAAAAGAAATATAATCTTAAAAACAATGAGATTTTAACGATGGGTGATGATCTTCCGGATTTACACATCATGGAAAACTCAGCCATTGCAACCTGTCCTGAAAATGCAGTTCCGGAAATAAAGGGAATTGCCGACTACATTTCTCCAAAGCAGGGTGGAAGCGGAGCAGTGCGTGATGTGATTGAGCAGGTGATGAAAGTTCAGGGAAACTGGTACGATGATAATACCCAATCTGTATAATTCATTCGTATGAAATTATTATTGGCATCACAATCTCCAAGAAGAAAAGAATTGCTTTCCGGTTTGAGATTCGATTTTGAAGTTGTAAAAACAGACTGTGAAGAAATCCTTCCTGAAGAGGTCAAAACAGAAGAGGCAGCAGCTTATTTGTCTAAATTAAAAGCAGATACATTCAGAAAACTTGTTGATGACGAAGTTTTACTGACCGCTGATACCGTTGTTGTATTTGATCATAAAATTCTTGGAAAACCGAAAGACGAAGCTGATGCAAAAAGTATGCTGCAGCTGTTGTCAGGAGGAACTCATCAGGTTTACACCGGAATTACTATAAAAACAACAGATAAAAGCTTTACGGAAACCGATGTTGCAGAGGTAGAGTTTGATGAACTCTCAGATGAAGAAATAGCTTATTATATTCAGAATTTTAAACCTTTCGATAAAGCCGGGAGCTATGGTATCCAGGAATGGATCGGGATGGCCAAAATCAGAAAAATGACGGGCAGCTTTTATACGATTATGGGACTTCCTACTCATTTGGTTTACAAAATTTTGAGCGAAATATAAATATTTTCAATATAAAATTTTATTATTTTTACAAAATCATCAAACTACTTGATAATAAAAAGTAGATTAGCGAGTTATATTGAATAATGAAAAAGAATATTTTTTTCCTTTTAGCAGCATGTTTTGTTGTTTCCTGTGCCACCAAGACCAAGAGGCCGGAGCAGCGATCAAAGTTTATGAAAGGATTTAACACCTATTATAATACCCTCTTTAATGCAAAAGACGCATTAAACAGTGAGTTTACGAGTAGGGATAAAGCCCATAAAGACAATTTTTATGCGCCTTATATTCCTATTCTTACGTATGAAGATCAGCCTTTGGGAAGCGATCTCGGACAATCTACCGCATTTGCAGAAAATTCTATGAAAATGGCAGATGTAGGCAGATCTTCATCTCCTCTTTCTGATAAAGCCAACGGAGGTAAACCGAATATGCCGCCCGGAATCCCTGGAAATCCCGGTAATTCTTTCGGTAAGGCTGCTGATGATCAGACACCCGAAACAAAAGGAGCTACCACACTGGAAATTGCTGAAGCCAAAGCTTTGAAAGCAATCAATAAATATTCTGTCATCAGAAACGGTGAAGAAAAGAATAAGCAAATCTTTGATGCCTATATGATTCTTGTACAGGCAAGAATTTACCAGAATAAATCTTTGGGTGCCCTTGATGCCTTAAATTATGTTTTCACCCACATGAAGGATGATAAAAGGATTCCTTTGGCAAGGATTTACCAGGCCGTAGCTTACAGTCAGCGTAAGGATTATCATAAAGCTCAGGAAGTTTTCAGTAAGCTTAAAGGGGAAAAGATGAATAAGGATTATGAAAAACTTTTAAGCATCTATAATTCCGAAACCCTTCTGGATGCCGGAAAAAAAGAGGAGTCTGTAAAAGAGCTTGACCGTGCATTTGAATTAAATGGTAACAGAAAGCTTAAAAGCAGAATCGCATTTTTAAGAGGTCAGATTTTAGAAGAATTAGGACAAAATGAAAAGGCAAGAGAAAGCTTTTTAGCAGCCTATAAATATGCAAATGATTTTGAATTTGAAGTTAAATCCCAGATAGAAATCGCCAAAACCTTCAACGGAAAAGGGGATTATAACGGGGCTAAGGATTATCTTGAAAAAATCAGTAATAAAGGGACTTATACTTCGAGAAAGAATGAATTTTACTATGCTTTAGGTTTAATGGCCAATAAAGCCGGTAAAAAAGATGAGGCCCAACAGTTTTTCAGAAAATCCCTGACAGAAAAGGTTTCCGATCCACAGGTTCGCGGCCTTGCTTTTTATGAAATAGGGAAGAGCTATCTGGATAAGAATGATTATATCGGTGCGGGAACCTATTATGATTCTGCTCTTGCCGTGATGACTTATGAACCTTCTAAAATTCTTTTACAGGATCAGTCTGCCAATATCAAGAAGATTTCAAAAAACTATTATTTAATCAAGAAAAATGACAGTATTCTTGCTTTGGCAAAAATGGATAATGCACAAAGAACCGATTATTTTGCCAAGCATATTGCGAAATTAAAAGCAAAAGAAGAGAAGGAAGAACTGGAAAGAAAACGCGAAGAGAGAAACAAAGGTTTTGATACCGGTGATTACAGCTCCACATCACTTTTTGCCAACAGCTCCAATTCTTTTGAAGATTTCGGAACTACACCGAAAGGCTTTTATTTCAGCAATACAGGAACAGTGAGCAAAGGAACTTCATCGTTTAAGCAGACCTGGGGTGAAAGGGCTTTAAGTGATAACTGGCGTTATTCAAAGAAAATGACTTCTATCGAAGACATGAAGAATGAAGCGTTGGGAGTAACTTCAGCACCTAATCCAAGACGTTTTGAGCCGGCTTATTATATTGAACAGATTCCGACGGACGCCGGTAAATTAGGCCAGCTGAAAAAAGACAGGGATACTGCTTCTCTCGGCTTAGGAATCATGTATCAGAATTATTTCACCAATACTCCGTTGGCTACAAAAACATTGTATGATCTTGTTGATGTAAAGCCTGAAGAGAAAGTAATGCTACAGGCACTGTATGAGATTTTTGCAATGAATTATGAGAAAAATCCACAGTCTGCAGACAGGGCAAAACAGATCTTACTGACAGATTATCCTTATACTTCTTATGCAGAATTTGCAAGAAACCCTAAGAACAATTCTTTTGTAAAATCTTCCGCAGATGTTGAAAACGATTATAAAACCGCTTATGCCTTATTTGAATCGGAGAAATTTGAAGAGAGTAAAGGCGTTATAGATCAGGCCATCCAGAAATATCCCAAAGATGCCCTTGTTCCTAAATTATATCTGCTTAATGCTTTTAATGCAGGAAAATCGAGTGGAAAAGAGGTTATGATCTTACAGCTGGAACAGATTGCTTTAAATTATTCCAAAACTCCGGAAGGTTTAAAGGCTAAAGAAATGCTGAATTATCTGAAAAGTGACCTGGCTTTCCAGGCAACGGATAATAAAGGAAATGTCGTTCCTCAAAATCCCGGGAAGCCTGTACAGACCGTACAACAAACGGCGCAGCAAAATAATACCATGCCTGCAAACCCGAATAATCCTGTTCCGAATCAAAACAACGGACAGCAGATGATGAATAATAAACAGAAAAAAACGGCACCGCCAAATCCTAATTCGGTTCCGGTAAAGCCTCAATAAAATAAAAGCGAAGATTAATCTTCGCTTTTATTTTTCTTTACTCCGTGGAAATCTTTCAGGTAAAAAGGTTCGAAATAAGCAATATCCTCAAACTCTTTATTTTCTATTTTCTCTATCGTTCTTTTGATTAAATATCGAGCAGAAGGGTAGATGTCTTCATTAAAGTCAGCATCTGGAAGCTGCAGGACCTCTTTTGCTTTTTTAGCTCCGTCACCTACAAAAATGATTTTTTTATCTCTAAACTCTTCAAAAGAATTTTCATCTAAACTCTTCGCTTCAGTCGCAGAGACTTCTTCCCCAGTTTCACCGTCATAAACGGCTATATAAACCTCCATTCTCCTTGCATCGACTAAAGGGATCACAAAATCATAATTCTGCTTTAAAAAAGGCTCTATCATCGTTTCCAGAGAATTTACCGAGATCAAAGGAATTTTCAATCCGTAACAGAAACCTTTTGCGGAAGCTGCGCCTATTCTTAATCCTGTATATGAACCCGGGCCTTTTCCCAGCGAAACCGCTTCAATATCTTTCATGGAAATTCCGGCTCCTTCCAAAGCCCATTCTACAAAAGTATGCAGGCTTTCAGACTGTTTATAGTTATCGGAAACCTCTTCACTGAGGCACAGAAGCTTTTCATTATCGGAAATAGCTACCGAACAGTTTTTGGAAGATGTTTCGAGGTATAAAATTTTCATTTTTTTATTTTAAACTAATTGGCAAAAATCGCATGAATATTTTGCAAATTTAATTCATTATTTCCAGACTACTTTCTGTAGATCGTTCTGGGCTCGCTCTGAGCACTTGGATAGATCGTCATATCTGAAACGGTAACATGTTTCGGAGCATTCACACAATAAGCGATCGCATCTGCAATATCTTCTGCCTTTAATGCCTCATAACCTGCATAAACCGTAGCTGCTCTTTCGTTATCTCCTTTGAATCTGACCAGTGAAAAGTCTGTTTCCACAGCTCCTGGCTGAATATTAGTCACTCTTACCCCAAATTCTGTCAGCTCAAGACGCATTCCCTCAGAAATAACATCTACTGCTTTTTTTGTGGCACAATACACAACCCCATTTATATAAGTTTGTCTTGCCGCTACAGAACTGATATTGATGATATGTCCGGAATTTCTCTCTTTCATTTCCGGAATAATCGTTTTAGACACATATAAAATCCCTTTTACATTCCCATCGATCATTGAGTCCCAGTCTTCTGTATTCCCGTCTGAAAGCGGTTCCAAACCATGTGCATTTCCGGCATTATTAATTAAAACATCGATATTTTTCCATTCATCAGGAAGAGAATAGATGGCGTTTTCAACCTCTCCGAGATTTCTTACATCAAATTTCAGGGTAAATATCTCTGCAAAGGCAGACCATTCTGTTTTTAATGATTCTAAAACTTCGGTTCTCCTTCCGCAGATAATGATTCTGTTTCCCTGTTTCGCAAGAAGTTCTGCAGTAGCTTTTCCTATTCCGGATGTAGCTCCGGTTACTAATATTGTTTTCATACGTAAATGTGAAATTTCAATCAATACAACAATGTCTGGTAAACTGGTACACTGCTATATTGTTACATTAAATTAATTAGCATCAAATGCTTCAAAAGCATCGATAATATGTTCAATCGTTAAATTTCCTTTCGGGTCGGGAAGTACTGAGATAATATCAAATCTCACTTCGCTGTTTTTATTAAATTCTTCCAGATAATGATTGGCAGCAGAAACAATCAGTTTTATTTTACTTTTTGTAACGGCTTCCTGGGGAAGAATAAAAGCATCTGTAGAACGTGCTTTGACTTCGGTAATGATAATCAAATTGTCTTTTTCGGCAATAATATCAATTTCAGCTTTTTGAAAACGGAAATTCCTGATTAAAATTTTGTAGCCGTTTTTCTGTAAATATTCAGCCGCTGCATCTTCAGCTTTTTTCCCGAAATCGTTGTGAGTTGCCATTTATCAATTTCTGTTAAAACTTAATTTCAACTTTTTCTTTGACGTTCATCTTTACATTTCCGCCAATGATTAATGGCCTGTTGTCTTTAATATGTCCGTTTGGAAAACCAAAAACTACAGGGAATTTATATTTGGAAATTCTTTCAGAAATCAGTTGGTAGGCAAATTCATCAAAGCTTTCTTCATATTGCTTATTGTCTTTTTCATCACCCATATTGGTCATTCCGCCGACAATCAAACCTTTTATCTTAGTGAAAACCCCGGCTAATTCCAGGCTCATAATCATCCGGTCCAAAGCATAAAAGTTTTCGCCGATATCTTCAATGAATAAAATTTTATCTTTAAAATCAAATGAATATTTCGTTCCCAGAAGGGCATAGATAAGAGCTAAATTTCCCCCTATCAATTCTCCTTCAATATTCCCTTTTTGGTTTAGCTGATGAGATTGCAGACTGTATTTCGAGCTTTTTCCTCTAAGGATGTCAAAAATAAGTTCATAGCTTTCTTCCGTCACTCCAAAACTTGAAGTTTTAATGGTCTGCCCATGAATGGAAACAAAGCCTTTTTTCAATAAATAGCTTTGAATAACGGTATTATCCGAATATCCGATATACCATTTCGGTTTTTGTATAAAGTTTTTAAGTTTCAGGTGCTGAACCAGATGCTGACATCCGTATCCGCCTCTGGAAGCCCAGACTGCAGAGATATCCGGATCATTCAAAGCCCAGTTGATATCCTTTATTCTTTGCTCTTCAGTTCCCGCATAATTATATCCGTTTGAAAATTTAGTATAAAGATGTTCTCCCAAAGCAGGTTCAAAACCTTTACTTTTAATCATCGCTATTCCTTTTTCAAGCTGTGATGTTTCTACAGCGCCTGCGGGTGAAATAACGGCAATTTTATCCCCTTTTTTAAGAGGTTGCGGAAATATATTTTTTTTCATTTGTTTTTTTGAAATTTTACTTCGGTCTTTTCGGCTTCTTCTAAACGCTTGTCAAACTGATTGAATTTTTTAAAGCTCTGTAAAAAGATAAAGAAGCTGAAAATGATAAGAATTCCACCAACGATCCTCCTGATCTTATTGGCTAATTTTTGTGTTAATTTATCGTGAAATTGTTTCGCCAGAAATATTTTTGCAAGATCAATGCACAGGTAAGTTCCGATCACCAGACCAATGTACAGTATGAAATTACCGGTATCCGGATATTGATTTCTCACTGAAATCACGGTAACCAGCCAGAAAAGAATAACTCCGACATTCAGAAGATTAAAGAAAAACCCGTTGATGAAAGTTTTGAAGTAATTTTGATTAATAATTCTTTCTTCACCCGGCATATGCATTTTGGTTTTTGTCACCATCATCACAATTCCGTATACAAAAATAAGAATGGAAGTGATCCTGTAAAATCCCGGATGCTTATCTATGAGATTAACTAAATCTGCACTGGCATAATACGCTGCGATAATGCATAACAAATCTGCTGTAATCACTCCTACATCTAAGGCCAGAGCATGTCTGGGACCTCTTGAAAAGCTGGTTTCTATTAACAGGAAAAATATCGGGCCGATAAAAACTAGACTCAACATGAATCCTAATATAACAGCAGAAAGTACAAGTTCAAACATTTAAAATTTGTTTCTCTTCCAAATTTAAAAATTATATTTCTATTAGCATATAAAATCCTTCTCTTTTAGACTTTAAACAGCAAATTTGAAAACGCTGTAAAAATAAAAAGACCGCAATAATTGCAGTCTTATAATTTAATTTCCTGTTCTTTATTCAACAATCTTGAAATCCAATTGTTTCTGGATTAAATTGGCTTTCACCACTTTTATTCTCACCTGATCTCCCAATTGATATCTTTTTCCTGTTCTTGAGCCGTACACTGCGTGAGTGGCTTTGTCATAAACATAAGAATCATCTACCAGGTCTCTTAACTTGATTAAGCCTTCTGCACCGTTCTCAGGAATTTCTACCCAGAAACCGAATTCTGCAACTCCGGAAATTACCCCGTTGAAAGATTCTCCAAGGTGTTTCTCCATGAATTTCACCTGCATAAATTTGATAGAATCCCTTTCTGCATCGGCAGCCAGCCTTTCCATGGAACTGCAGTGTTTTGCCTTTTCTTCAATTTCCTCTCTGTTCGGAGATTTTCCGCCATCAAGATAATGCTGTAATAAACGGTGTGCGATCAAATCCGGGTAACGGCGGATAGGAGAGGTGAAGTGAGAATAATATTCAAACCCCAATCCGTAATGCCCGATCGGATCTGTAGAATAAACCGCTTTGCTCATACTTCTCATCGCAAGCGTTTCAATCATATTTTCTTCGCCTTTTCCTTTTACATCGTGAAGCAAACGGTTTAAAGATTCCGCGACTTTTTTGGTATTGGCAAGATCCATTTTATATCCGAATGTAGAAACAAAATCTCTCAATGCTTCCAGTTTTGCCGGATCCGGATCATCGTGAACCCTGTAAATGAAAGTATTATTACTGATTTCTCCTCTTCTTGACAATGAAACAAATTCAGAAACTTTTCTGTTGGCTAAAAGCATAAATTCTTCGATCAAATGGTTGGAATCTTTGCTTATTTTAAAGTAAACACCAACCGGTTCATTGTTTTCATCCAGGTTAAACCTTACTTCACTTCTGTCAAAAGTGATTGCCCCTTTTCTGATACGTTCTGCACGCATGATCTTTGCCAATCTGTCGAGAACTAAAATCTCTTCTGCATAGTCACCTTCTTTCGTTTCGATTCTTTCCTGTGCTTCTTCATAGGTAAATCTCCTGTCTGAGTGGATTACCGTTCTTCCGAACCATTGTTTCTGAACTTCGGCGTTATCATTCAGTTCAAAAACTGCAGAGAAAGTATATTTATCTTCATTAGGGCGAAGGGAGCACACATCATTACTCAAAACTTCCGGTAACATCGGTACCACCCGGTCTACAAGGTATACGGAAGTAGCTCTGTCATAGGCTTCATCATCCAAAAGAGTTCCCGGAATTACATAATGGGAAACATCTGCAATATGAACACCGATTTCCCAATTACCGTTTTCCAGTTTTCTGATAGACAATGCATCATCAAAGTCTTTTGCATCTTTCGGGTCAATGGTGAAAGTCGTGATCTCACGCATATCCCAACGTTTTGCCACTTCTTCGTCTGTGATTCTTCTGTCAATTTTATCGGCATCTTTCTCAACTTCTTCCGGAAACTGATAAGGCAGGCCATATTCGGCAAGGATAGAGTGGATCTCGGTTTCATGCTCTCCCGGAGCTCCTAAAACCTTGATGATTTCACCTTCAGGATTTTTATCTCCTGGTTTCCATTCCGTCATTTTGACGATCACTTTATTTCCATCTTCAGCTCCGTTGAATTTCCCTCTCGGAATAAAGATATCCGTATTGATCGTTTTTTTATCGCAAACCACGAATCCGAAATCTTTGTGAGCCACTACCTGGAAGGTTCCTACAAATTCTGTTCTTCCTCTTTCTAAAACTTCAAGGACCGAGCCTTCCAGCTTCTTACCTTTATAATGATAAGTAATAATTAAAACTTTATCACCCTGTAAGGCATCTTTCACATTTTTGGAATGGATGAAAACATCATCTTCCAGTCCTTCAACATTCACGTATGCATTGCCCGACTGATTGAAATCGATAATCCCGGTTAAAGTTCCGGCAATCTTAAGGTTTACTATATATTTTCCTTTTTCTGTTTCTTTAATTTTTTCAGCAGCCTGAAGTTTATGTAAAGCCTGAATTACAAGCTCTCTCTGTCTTGGGTTTTTATAATCTATTCCGTCTGCGATCTGTTTATAATTATAGATCTTCGACGAATTTTCATTCATAAACCTCAGGATCAATCTTCCGATCTCCATGAGTCTATGGTCATTTTTCTGACTTATATATTTTCTTTTTTTCATTTTTTAAGTTATTGTTTAATGCAACTACATCAATTTTCCTTCCGAACTTTTAATAACGGTAGTTTTAGTTCTGTATAAATTTAATACAAATATGGAGAAGAGGGGAGAAAAACCTTTTATTAAATATGGTTTAATATTTTTTACAGGTTTAAATGGGAATAATAGACTGGTAAATTCTATTGACACTGCAAAGATACGAAATAAAAATAAATAAGGCTTGCAAATTGACTTGCAAGCCTTTATATTTTAGCAGAATGCGATTTTATCAACTCTGTTCTGATGTCTTCCGCCTTCAAAATCAGTTGAAAGAAATTTGTCAACGATTTCAAGAGCCAGCTCTTTTGAAATGAATCTTGCCGGCATCGAAATCATATTGGCATCATTATGTTGTCTTGCCAATGATGCGATCTCAGGCATCCAGCAAAGTGCACAACGAATTTTCTGATGTTTGTTGGCCGTGATCTGAACACCGTTACCACTTCCGCATATAAGAATTCCCAATTCGTTTTCTCCATTCTCTACAGAAGTTGCCGCAGGATGTACAAAGTCAGGATAATCCACACTGTCTGTGGAAAACGTTCCAAAATCCTGAACTTCAAATTGTTCCGAAAGATGTTTTTTAACAATCTCTTTATATTCGAAACCTGCATGGTCAGCTGCAAGAGCAATTTTTCTTTTCATAATTGTAGTATTAAACTTTTTAGATTTTATTTCACTACAAATTTAAGTATTAAAATATGAATTGTTAGTTTTTCACTGGTTAATTGTTAAAAGCATTGTGAATAACTGTGGAAAACTTTCGTAAACTCTGTGTTTTTTAATTCAAAATAAAATACTAATGAAAGTCATCACCAAAAATTTTTCACAAAACTTTCAAAATCTTTTTTGGGAGTAATCTCTGGTTTTTCCATAAAGACGAAATTAATAAAAGGGTTGTTTAAAAGTTATCAATATTTGTTAATAAGTACTCGAAAAATCAGATTCTCAAGAAATTATATTGTTAATTAATTATGAATTTAAAACAAATTTAATGTTATCAAGTTTTTTAGAGAAAGTTATCCCCTAAACTCACATCACTCAACAACAACTATCATTCTTTTTTTATAAAAGAGAAAAATATTGTTGATAGGTGGGTAAGGGGTTTGTGGGAATTTTTTTGAAAACTTTTGCGGTATTTGATCTTTTGCAAAAGTTTAAAATCTTACATTTGTGAAACGAAAATTCAAAGATATTTATGAAAACAATCAATGATTTCAATTTTAAAGATAAGAAGGCCCTGGTAAGAGTAGATTTTAATGTTCCGCAGGATGATCAGCTTAAAGTTACAGATAATACGAGAATTATGGCAGTAAAACCAACTGTTGATAAAATTCTTAAAGACGGAGGGTCTGTAATTTTAATGACTCACTTGGGAAGGCCAAAAGGAGAAGTAAAAGATGAGTTTTCTCTTAAGCATATTTTAAATGAAGTTTCTGATGTTCTTGGACAGGAAGTTAAATTTGTTGAAGAATCGGTCGGAGAGAAGGCTGTAAATGCTGCTTCAGAACTTAAGCCCGGCGAAATCTTATTATTGGAGAATCTACGTTTTCATAATGAAGAGGAAAAAGGAGATGAAGGATTTGCAAAACAGTTGTCTGAATTGGCTGATGCTTATGTAAATGATGCATTTGGAACAGCTCACCGAGCACATGCTTCTACGGCTGTCATTGCTCAATATTTTCCATCAACTAAATTTTTCGGTTTACTATTGGCTAAGGAGCTTCAGGCTATTGATAAAGTTTTGAAAAGCGGAGAAAAGCCTGTTACAGCGATACTTGGAGGGTCTAAAGTTTCAACTAAAATTACCATTATAGAAAATATCTTACCAGCTGTTGACAATTTAATTATTGGTGGCGGCATGGCTTTTACTTTTATTAAAGCTTTGGGAGGAAAGATTGGAAATTCATTGGTCGAAGAAGATAAGCTGCCTTTAGCTCTTGAGATTTTAGGAAAAGCGAAACAGCATAATGTAAAAGTATATCTTCCTTCAGATGTCATTATTGCTGAAGAGTTTAATAATGATGCAGACCGGAAGGAAGTAGATATTTATGCTATTCCTGAAGGATGGATGGGATTGGATGCAGGACAGAAATCAAGAGACCAGTTTAATGATGTTCTTTTAAATTCAAGAACTATTCTATGGAACGGGCCAATCGGAGTTTTTGAAATGTCAAACTTTGCTGCAGGTACTGTTGCGTTGGGAGATAGTATTTCAGAAGCTACAAGACTAGGCGCTTTCTCTTTAGTCGGCGGAGGTGACAGTGTTGCTTTTGTTAAGCAATTCGGTTACAGTGATAAAGTAAGCTATGTTTCTACTGGTGGTGGTGCGATGCTTGAAAGTCTGGAAGGCTTGGAACTTCCGGGAGTTGCTGCTATTAACAATTGATATATAATAATTAGATATAATAAAAAACCAGTTCAAACAGAACTGGTTTTTGTTTTATTTAATGATACTTATTGAACATAAGCTACATACGCTTCTTTAACTACACCTCCCAAGTATTGATTTTTTGCAAAGAGAGTATAATCTATCCAGAAATATCCGTTATCAGCCCATGAAGTACCCCAAGAATTTTGGATTTTGAAAGCTTGCTTTGCATCATCATATCCTACAACACATATAGCGTGCCCACCAAGAACTTTTCCTGAACGTTTTTTTAATATCCAGCCAGTATTTTTAAGATTTTTAAATTCCTCATCCACTGTAATACCAATAACTATTGGAAGATTGGCACTTAAAAGATTCTTTATATTTGTGATATTGGAGTTGCTTACCGTTGCCCAGCTTACTAGTTTATGAGTACTTGCTGCAGTCTTTTGTGAAGTAGTAGGCTGTGTACTACACTCGGTATCATTGTAAGGCATTTCCACCATGCTGCATACTCCCTGATTTTTAATTAAATTTAATCCATTTGAAGTATAAGAACCACCATCACATGACCCTAGTTTGATCTGGTTGTATACATATTCAGGGCTTCTGGCTTGTGTAACTCCTCTAAAATTTGCTTCGAGAATACTGGTTGCAGCATATGCTGTTGCCCATGCTACACAGGATCCCTCATTTCCCTGATCACCGATAGAAGGTTGTCCTGTTACAAAGAAGCTTGATGGCAATACCTTCGAGTTATTTCCCTTATACTTTGCTACTAAAGCGTCAACATCTGCTTCTTGAAATGACTTGTAAGTTGCTTCATCCACAAATTTTGCACCCATAGCGTGAATTTGCTGTTCTTGTGGTACAGAAGTTAGTTCTTCATCGGATTTATCACAAGATGTGATGGCTAAAAATGTTATAGAAGCCAAAATAATTTTTAAATTTTTCATAAATGTTTTTTTAATTAACATTGTTAAAAATATAAATTATTCATAAATATTTAATATTTATTTCATATAAAATATCATAATGGTAATTATTTAACATATTTTATTGATTTTGTTTATTTATTATTTAATTTTTAAGTATTTTTTTAATTATTATTTCTAATACGCAAAATTTTTTTTTTTGAAAACTTCATTATACTTTTTTTATTAAGATAAAATTGAATAATTAAAAAATCCAGAGAAACTTCTCTGGATTTTTATTTATTACTCAAAATAGCTGAAAATTGACCTTCAGAAATAGCTTAAAAATCGATTTTCTATTTTTTTTCGATAATGTATATCAAACTCGAAAATTCATTAGAAAAAAGGGCTTTTGCGTTAGAAATCGTTCCATGAAGGACTGCTTTTAGCCAAAAAAGAGGTGATTTTTTATATTTTTCGCTTAACATGGAGATATAATAGGAGTCGAGGACCAGAGGTTTTATTTTTCTCATTTTCCAGTTTGGCTTCTTTGAAATTAAATTTTCCATACCGTTTTTGGAAAAATGATAAATGTGTCTGGGTACATCGTAAGCTGCCCAATATTCTTTATAATGTTTTGCATCATATGAAGTAGGGTTGGGAACTGCGATAATCAGTAACCCTTTTTCTTTTAATTTATCATGAAATATATTGAGCATTTCATCCTGGTTTTCGATGTGTTCAAAAACATGCCATAAGGTAATTGTATCTAAGCTTTCATTTTCAATGTTGCTGAGGTTATCAATAATGCTTGCTTTTGAAATCTTAGTTTGGGCTACTTTTCTGGCATCAGAATCCGGTTCAAATCCAAAAGTTTCGAAATCATTCTCAATATATTTTACAAATTCTCCAGCACCACAGCCATAATCCAGCACTTTTGATCCTTTTTTTATTCTGTCGATAAGGATAGTTTTTTTATACTGAAGATTGAAAGATTGTAGAAATTTATAAAGCTTTTCTTTAATACTTCCTGAATCCTGATGATGTGAAATGTAATCTTCACTTTCATAATATTTAGAAATATTGGATGGAATAGGGGAGGTTTTAAAAACTCCTTTTATTTCTGTTTCCTTGATTTCAAATATTTCCTGAGATAGAAAATGATCTTTAATTTTCATTTAACAATTTCTTTTAAATTAAAAATTAAGATATTCAGAATTCTAAAAAGAGCTCATAAATACCTTAATTTTTGCTTTTATTTTATAGATGTTTCACGTGAAACATGTTTTAATTAACGTCCTAAATAGACCAGTAAAACATTTATATCGGCTGGTGAAACACCACTTATTCTGCCGGCCTGAGCAATTGTTTTTGGTTTTACATTAGTCATTTTTTGCTTGGCTTCAGCAGAAAGACTTGATAATTTTGTATAATCAAAGTCTTCAGGGATTTTAATGTTCTCCAAACGATTCAGCTTGGCTACATTTTCCTTTTCTTTTTCAATATAACCTTTATATTTGATGTTTACTTCAGCCTGCTCTCTTATTTCTTCATCATAAGTGGAAGTTACTTCTTTTATGGCTTCAATATGATCCAGTTTTTCTAATGTAATATTAGGCCTGGTGAGGAATTGGGCCGCTTTATAGGCCTGATCTACAGGGTTACTTTCAGCAGATTCAAGGATAGGATTAATGATACCAGGCTTTAAAGAAGTTTCTCGTAGGAAGGTTTCAAGTTCCTGACTTTTAGCTACTTTATCATTTACTCTTCTTAATCTGTCTTCTTTTGCAAGGCCAAGCTGATAAGCCTTTTCAGTTAATCTAATGTCAGCGTTATCCTGTCTTAAAAGCAATCTGTATTCAGCACGGGATGTAAACATTCTGTAAGGTTCTTCTGTTCCTTTTGTGATTAAATCATCAATTAGAACCCCGATATAAGCCTCATCTCTGTTAAGAATGAACTCTTCCTTATCATGAACCTTATTATGGGCATTTATGCCTGCTATTAAGCCCTGTCCTGCTGCTTCTTCATATCCTGTGGTACCGTTGATCTGACCTGCAAAATACAGGTTATCGATCAGTTTTGTTTCTAAGGTATGCTTTAATTGGGTAGGGGGGAAGTAATCATATTCAATAGCATAGCCTGGACGGAATACTTTTACATTCTCAAATCCTGGAATATGCTTCATCGCTTTGATCTGAACATCTTCGGGAAGTGAAGAACTGAAACCGTTTACGTAGATCTCTACAGTTTTCCAACCTTCAGGTTCTACAAATAACTGATGTCTCGTTCTTTCTGCAAAACGATTGATTTTATCTTCAATACTTGGGCAGTATCTTGGTCCTAAACTTTGAATTGTCCCATTAAACATAGGGCTTCTGTCAAAACCTTCACGTAAAATATCATGTACGGTTTCATTGGTGTACACAATATGGCAGCTTAGTTGTTTGGTTAATTTAGGAGTATCTAAATAGCTGAATTTTTGAGGTTTTTCATCACCTTTCTGTTCTTCCATTTTAGAATAATCCAGACTTCTTCCGTCTACTCTCGGTGGAGTACCAGTTTTCATTCTTCCTGCTTCAAAACCTAAAGAAACCAATTGCTCAGTGATTCCAAACGCTCTTGGTTCACCCATCCTTCCGCCGCCTAATTGTTTATCTCCTACGTGAATCAATCCGTTAAGAAATGTCCCGTTGGTAAGCACAACTGATTTTGCTTTTATCTGTATTCCTAATGAAGTTACAACGCCTGTTACTTTATTGTTTTCTACAATAAGCTGTTTTACCATATCCTGAAAAAAATCAAGATTCGGAGTGTTTTCCAATGCTAAACGCCATTCTTCAGCAAAAAGCATTCTATCGTTCTGTGTTCTGGGAGACCACATAGCAGGACCTTTTGAGAGGTTCAGCATTTTAAACTGAATAGCAGATTTATCTGCTACAATTCCTGAATAGCCTCCCATTGCATCGATCTCTCTTACGATCTGTCCTTTTGCAATGCCTCCCATTGCCGGGTTGCAGCTCATTTGTCCGATGGTCTGCATATTCATTGTAACGAGCAGGGTTTTTGAACCCAGATTGGCTGCTGCTGCTGCTGCTTCACAACCTGCGTGGCCGGCACCTACTACGATTACATCATATATTTCTGAAATCATTTTATATTGCTTGTTTTAAGCCTTAAATTTTAATCTTTGCTATTAATGTTTCACGTGAAACATTAATTTAAAATAGGGTTTAAAAGTGCCTATATAAGGCAATATTCAGCTTTTAATTATTGTATTTTGCTAAATAAAAATCTTCTTTTCCCCGCATTCCTTTTTCTTCTTCTTCAGTTTTATCTTTATATCCGCAAAGATGAAGGATTCCGTGAGCTAAAACTCTTCTCAGTTCTTCTTCATAGTTTTTGGATAGGGTAGAAGCGTTATCCGAAATGCGCTGCAAAGATACGAAAATCTCTCCGCTTATTGTTTTGCCTTTTACATAATCGAAAGTAATGATGTCTGTATAGTAATCATGCTGCAAATAATCCTGATTGATTTTTAAAAGGTATTCATCATCACAAAATATATAGCTGATTTCACCCAGTTTTTTTTCTTCTGAAAGAATGATGTCTTCCAGCCATTTTTGATAATCTGTATTTACCGATTCCGGTAAATTTTCGTAAAAGAATTGTATCATTGTTTTAAAACCAGTGTCCTAAAATAACACTGAATATGCCTTTTTGATTGTTTTTAAGTGAGTGGCTGAAATTAAATCTGATCTGTCCGAAGGGAGATTTATAACCAGCTGTGATTCCTAAGGAACTGTAATTTAGTTTTACTGCATCTTCAAAAGTTACATCATCCGAAAGATTTGCGAAGGAGAAATTTCCACTCACAAAATAATTTTTATTGAATTTGAACTGAAGGTCATTTGAAACTAATACTACATTATTGGTATTGAGCTGTGCAAAATAGAACCCTGCAAAGTTTTTGAAATTAACAATATTCTGTTCAAAGATTCCTCCCAATCTGTATTGATAAAACGGAGGAAGGTTTTCACCAATGGTAACTCCGCCATACAGATTAAGACGGTAAGAGAACTGTTTTGTAAGAGGAATATTAATTCTGATATCAGCTTTTATCTGTACCAGTCTTTTTTCAACCTCGGATTTTAATAAATCGATTACCTTCCCTTCCGCGGAAATATATATTCCTTTTGTAGGAAAATCCCGGTCATTCTGTGTATCGCTTTTAATAAAAATATAAGGATTCAAAAAGCGGTTGGATCTGTAGTTTGTATTATTGATTTCGGCTTGAAAATAATCGTAGCTTATACCACCGCCTACTGCAAACTTATCTTTCCATACAGATTGGATGTAAGCTTCGTTTCTAAACCACTCCCATTTATCGGTAATGTAATTATTAACGTCCTTCACATCAAAGCTCATTCCTGAAGAATAAATTCCAAAACCGGGAATGTACCCGTTATCTATAAAATAGTTTAAATAGTACCGCGGTTTGTCTCCTACAATTACATCCAGAGAAAGACTGGAATTTTTAAAGAGAAGACGTTTTGCAGAATAATTTAATAATAAACCTGTTTTAAAAATTTCATCATAATGTAACCCGAATTTTAAAAAATGTCGGGTATTATCTTCGGTAACATACAGCTTGAGATAATTGGCGTCATTCTCAGTTACGATATCATAATTGATGAATTTGTAATTATTGGTGGCAACAAGCTTATCAATTTTTTTATTAATACTGCCGTAGGTTTGCAAAGAGGGGAGACGTAACCCCATTTTTCCTAATACATAGTTTTTACCGTAAATTTTGCTTCCAACCAGTTCAATGCTGTCTATCTTATATACATTGGAATAAATAGGGTTTATCTGCTGCCTGAGGCGGTCAAATGGCCGTTTGGGAAGCTGATCTAAAACGGCTGTATACTTTAAGCCTTCAGCATAGCCGCTATCCAGTATTTTTTTCTTTTCATCATAGCTCGTGGCAGTCATACCTTTCAGATCGGGTTTGATATTAATGTCGGTATATTTGTACTGTCGTCTTGTATCTTTCTTGATACCGAAATCAATGACCTGATTTAAAATCGTTATAATGTTGTTTAAATCTTCTCTTTTTGAAAGATCCTGATTAAGGTCCACACCGATGACGATATCGATTCCTTTGTCTTTTAACGGCTTCGAGGGATAGTTTACCGACATTGCCCCGTCAATATAAATACTGTCACCTATTTTCACAGGATCCATTAATGAAGGAAAGGCAGAACTCGCCATAATAGACTGTACAAGGTCTCCTTTTTCAAAAATCTGCATATTCCCGCTTTCCAGGTTGGTTGCTACACACATAAACGGAATAGGGAGCTTTGAGAAGTCATTAATATTGGAAACGTTTTTAAATAGCTCTTTAAGCAGATACACGTTCTTCTGTCCTGTGCTGATAGATGAAGGAAGGGTAATTTTTCCGTTTTTTAAGGGAATGGATAATAAATATTTATCGACCGATTTATTGAAAAAAGTACTTTCCTGTCTGGATTTGGGATCCATAATTAAAGAATAGAAGTCTGTATCCATTACAATTTTTTCTATTTCCTTTCCGGAATATCCTGAGGCATAGAGACCACCTACAATGGCTCCCATGCTGGTTCCGGCAATATAATCCACTTTAATACCCAATGAATCCAGCACTTTAAGTACTCCGACGTGAGAAAAACCTTTAGCTCCTCCTCCGGCAAGCGAAAGTCCTATCTTAGGATTTTTAGGAATTACCAGATCCTTTTTTACCTGTGCATTGGCCAAAAGGAATTGAAATACAAATAAAAGAGCAAGGAGTTTTCTCATAGTTAATCTTTTACATAAATCCGTTTCACCCGTGGCGAAATGGAGGTTAACACTTCATAGGTTATCGTTTTGCAATAGCCTGCGAATTCTTTTAGACTTGGTTTTGCATTAAAAACAGTAACGGTATCACCTTCTTTTACGTTGGGGATATTGTCTATATTGATCATCATCATATCCATACAGATATTCCCTACAATCGGAGCAAGCATTTTGCTTACGCCTACATTCCCAACCTGATTCCCTATTAATCTTGGGATTCCATCTGCATAGCCGACAGGTATTGTTGCTATTTTTGTTAAATGATCTGCTTTATATTTCCTGCTATAACCTACAGATTCACCATTTTCTACGAATGAAATCTGGGAGATAACCGTTTTAAAGCTTACGGTAGACTGTAACTGTTTCTGTATTTCACTATCTGGTGACTCTCCTAGCATTCCTATCCCAATTCTCACCATATCATATTGAGAATCAGTATAACTTGTTATTCCTGAGGAATTTAATATATGTCGGATAGGCTGATAGCCAAGGTTTTCAATCAAATAGCCTGAGTTTTTATCAAAAATTTCCAGTTGATTTAAAGTAAATTCTTTCTCACCCGGTACATCTGAAGACGACAGATGGCTGAAAATACTTTGAACTTTTACATTTTTATTTTTTAAAGCTTCACTGAGCTGGTCCAATTCAAATCCTTTGAAACCAAGACGATGCATTCCGGTTTCCAGCTTGATATGAATTGGGTATTTTTTATCATATCCTGATTTCTGAACTGCTTCATAAAACAGGTCAAGCACTCTGAAACTGTAAATTTCCGGTTCCAGGTTGTACTGAATAATAGTGTCATAGCTATGCTGCTCAGGATTCATCACAACGATAGGAGTGGTGATTCCTTTTTTACGGAGCTCAACCCCTTCATCGGCAAAGGCAACCCCAAGATAATCAATGTGATGATGCTGTAAGAATTCTGAAATCTCATAACTTCCCAAACCATAAGCATTGGCCTTTACCATTGCCATCACTTTGGTTCCGGGTTTTAGTAAAGATTTATGGTAATTGATATTATGAAGAATAGCATTCAGATTAATTTCCAGAACGGTATCATGCTTTCTGAGCTCAAGAAGGTCTTTAAGCTTTTCAATCTCAAATTTTCTGGCTCCTTTCAGAAGGATGATCTGATTTTCAATATCGGTAAGATGCTTACTTTCAATAAGTTCATGAGTATCTATGAAAGTAAATGTTTTAGATTTGAAAAGATGGCTGAATCTGGTAATTTCATCACCTATCAGAAAAACGGAATCAAATTTCTGTTCATTTACAAGCTCGGAAACCTCTTCATACAATTCCTGAGAATTGGAATTTACCCCGACAATATCCGTTAAAACCAATGATTTTTCGGGTTTATTATATTCGTTTAAAAACTGTAAGGCAGTTTTCAGAGAATCGAGATCAAGATTAAAAGAATCATTGATGATGATATTGCCTTTAATTCCTTCAATCGCTTCAAGCCTCATTTCTATGGCTTTTAAAGAGTTGATTTTTTCGACGATCTTCTGATTTTCGATGTTCAGCTCTTTCAGAACGGTAAGAAGGGCTAAAGCGTTCGTTAAAGTGGCTTCATCCCTTTGATGAGCGGGAAAGCTGATTTCCTCATCAAAATATTCTACAATAATATCTTCTTCTTTGGAAATATTATTTTTGATGGAAACCTGATTGTGTTTTTTAAAGCCGTAAGAAATTAATTTTTTACTTGAATAAAGTTGTTTTATTTTATATTCAACCAACGGGTTATCGCCGTTGTAAATAATCACTTCAGAATCTTTGAAAAGTTTAATTTTTTCACTGATTAATTCTTCTTCGGAGGTAAAATTGGCAGCGTGCGCAGTTCCGATATGAGTTAATAAGCCAATCTGAGGATGAAAAATATTTTCCAGTTTCTGCATCTCATCAGGCTTGGAAATTCCGACTTCAAAAATTCCCAGCTGATGGGTATCATTAATTTGAAGCAGGGAAAGGGGAAGTCCGATCTGAGAATTGAAACTTTTCGGGCTTTTGATGGTAGGAAATTCATTCCATAGGCATTGGTACAGCCATTCTTTTAAAATGGTTTTCCCGTTACTTCCTGTAATCCCGATAGATTTCAGATGGGAATGCTCAAAATGATATTTGGCCAGTTTCTGAAGGAATTCCACAGAATTTTCAACCAATATCCATGTTATATTTTCAAACTGCGGATATTGATGTTCTGAAATAATAACGTTTATTCCTCTGTCAATCGCCGATTCTATAAATTTTTCTCCGGAATTTTTTTTAGTATTAATCGCAATAAATGCTGTATTTTTTGTTGAATAGATAATTCTGCTATCGAAAGCTATGTTTTTGATAACTAAATCTCTGTCTCCAATAATTTCGGCATTGGTGATTTCTGCAATTTGGTGTACTGTATAATTCATTAATATCCTTCTGCTTATTTTTAGGCGAAATTGCTTTAGCCTTTAAATTTTCATTAATCACAATGAAAGACTTCAACCATAAAGCTGATTAAATTCTTACATCTTAAAAGCACAAAATATTAAACAATTTGCGTTTTTATGATTAACTTAAGTATAAATTTAATTTTATTTTTTCTTTTTTGAAAGTACTTCATCAATAAAAACCCTTCGGCTTACTGCTTCATAGCTTTCGGTTTCGCCCAATTCCACGAGGTTATTTCCCTGTGTAATCCTCATAGAGTAATTAGCTAAATTACCTGTTCTCTTGCAAATAGCATGCACTTTTGTTACATATTCAGCGGTAGCCATAAGATTAGGCATCGGGCCGAAAGGACGTCCTAAAAAATCCATATCAAGACCGGCAACAACGACTCTTATTCCACTGTTGGCCAACTGATTGGCAATTTCTACAATGCTTTCATCAAAAAACTGGGCTTCATCAATCCCTACAACATCACAATTGGAAGCCAGCAAAAGAATTTCGTTGGGATTTTCCACTGCCGTGCTCCGAATTTTATTCTGATTGTGGGATACCACATCTTCATCGGAATATCTGGTATCCAATTTTGGTTTAAAAATTTCCACATTTTGCCCCGCCATTTCAGCTCTTCTCAGTCTTCGGATCAATTCTTCGGTTTTTCCGGAAAACATAGAGCCACAAATAACTTCCATCCAACCACTTTGTTTGGAATGATTAATTGTATTTTCTAAAAACATTTGTTAAATTAGCCGTAATATTTTAACATCAAAAGTAAGCAATTTTAACAAGAATCTTATATGCAGAATATCCAAGATTTAAAGGAAAAGATTTTTTTTGAATCCAAGAATATCATTGATATTCTGGAGAAAATAAATAATGTTGACGAATTACTTTCCAAGCAAGATCTTGTAGATGAACTTGCTAACAGGATTTCTTTTTTGAGGCTGCTGGAAAAAAATATTGAGTTTTTTGTAACAGATAACTCAACCCAAACAGTCGAAAACGGACAGAATATTTCTTTTATCAACTCTGAATTTGAAAGCAAGGAAACGAATAATGACGTTACCGAAGAGGAGGCGATCTTTAATAATGAATTCAATGAGATTGACGAAAATGAGAATTCAAACACGGCTTATGAAAAGAATTCTGAAAATAAAATTGCTGAAGAAGAAGCCATTTTCAATAATAAGTTGAACGAAATTGTTGAAAATGAGTACCACGAGAATATCATCAGTTTTGTTGAAGAAAACTCAGAAGAACAGAAGGAGGAGAATTTTGAAGACAGAAAATCTCAACCGGATGTTACAGAGGAAGAAGCTGTTTTTAATAATCAGCTAAATGAAATTGATGAAAATGAAACTTCGGATTATGAAGGAAGCATTCTCAGCTTTGTGGATGAAGAAAGAATACTTGCAGACTCAGAACCTGAAACCCATGAGGATATTGATGAGGAAATGTTTAGCCAGGAGACAACGGAAGAAGAGGTTATTTTTACCAACCAGCTGAATGAAATCGATGAGTTTGAAAATGAGCTTTCCGATGATGACAATAGTAATTCCGGATCTTTTGAAGAAGAAGAAAAAATTCAGTTTAGTTTTGAACCAGAAGCAGAAAAAGCGAATGAAACTCCGGAAGTAGTAGAAAGAATCCCGAGTATTTTCGATACTGAACTTTTGGATGAAGAGATTTTAATTGAAGAAAATGAAGAGCAGTTTATTGCTTCAAACATCAGCATTAGCCAGGGCGAAATGGTAAATGAAACATCTAATGTTGAAAATATTCTGAATGAAATAAAAAATGAGGCCCAAACAGAAGAAAAACATGAAGAAGCGGTAGCAGAAGAGGAGAATGAAAGGAGAAAAATTGTAGAGATCAACAAGCCTCATGCTGAAACAGAAAAAGAAAAACCTGCTTCAGACGAAAACTTTGAAAATTTAGAAGCCTATAACCAGGAGAAAAAAATTAAGCTGGCAAATATCAAAGGGTTAAAAGCGGTTCAGACCCTTTTTGACGATGACCCTCTGGAAAGAGAAGTTCCTCAGGAAAAGAAAGAACCCGTGATTAAAGAAGATACAGGAAGCATTCTGAAAACAAATATACCAACAGATTTTATGGAAGCTGAAAAGCGAAAGCCTGAATTTAAACTGGATTTAAATGACAGAATTGCTTTTTCAAAAACATTATTCGGAGGTAGCCAGTCTGAACTGAATGAGGTGATTACAGACCTCAATAGTTTCAGAACACTGGAAGAAGCAAAAGAATATCTGAGTGACCTTTATTATGCCAGAAACTGGAGTAAAGTAGATGAATATGCCCAGAGATTATGGGTATTGGTAGAAAATAAATTCTTATAATTTTGAGCGGTATTTTATATTTCGTTCCGACACCCGTCGGAAATTTAGAAGACATGACTTTCAGAGCCGTAAATGTACTGAAGGAAGTGGACTATATTTTGTGTGAAGACACAAGAACCTCAGGAATTCTTTTAAAGCATTTCGAGATTTCAAAACCTTTAAAATCTTATCATTTACATAATGAGCATCAGGCCACAGAAAAGGTAATTGCTGACCTTAAAAGCGGCCAGAATATCGCCCTGATTACTGATGCGGGAACTCCGGGAATTTCGGATCCCGGCTATTTACTCGGAAAAGCAGGTGCAAACCATGATATTGAAATGATCTGTCTTCCCGGTGCAACAGCTTTTGTTCCGGCTTTGGTCGTTTCAGGACTTCCGAATAATGAATTCCTGTTTGCAGGATTTCTTCCCCAGAAAAAAGGGAGGCAGACAAAACTGAAGCAACTTGCTGAAGAAAAGAAAACCATCGTTTTGTATGAAAGTCCGCATAAAATAAACACCACTCTTGAACAGATCAAAGAATTTTTCGGGGAAGAAACCAAAGTGAGCCTGAGCCGTGAGATTTCTAAAAAGTTTGAAGAGACCAAAAGAGGGACCATCAATGAGTTAATTGAATTCTCTAAAAGTAAAACCCTGAAAGGCGAGATTGTTCTCATCGTGAATAATTCTATTTAATTGAAAAAGCTAGTTTTTATATTATTTTCATCGGTCTGTATGGCACAGACTGATCAGTACACCCAGATTCTGTTATCAAAAAAAATAGGCAAAGAAGTTCATTTCTACACAAAAGGATATGGGATTATCAATGACTCCAAGACTGGAAGATCCGGGATTGTCGATTCTCTGGGCAATATTACTTTCAATGATTCTTTTAAAAGCGAAATTTCACGATTATCCTGGAATCGATTTATTTTAAAAGGGCAAGACGGGAGTTTTAAAGGGAAAACAGCTTTGATTGATGAAAAGGGGACTGAACTAATTCCGTTGGATAATTTCAAATACAGAACCTGGGAGAATAAAGACAGGTTGATCTATTCTAAGGCGGGGAATGAAAGCGTCTATGATTACAACGGAAAACAGGTGATTCCATCATCAGATAAAATAGAATTTGCCAGTGAAAACAGGATTTTTGTAAAGAAGGATGGGGCCTGGTTCATTTATAACTATGATGGTAAACAGGTTTCTGACAGGGCATTTGATGAAGATCTTCGTTTTTACAAAGGCAGGGTATTTATTACAGACGGAGCAGGGAAAGGAGAAATTATTGACAGTGACGGAAAAACTTTAAGCCGGATTTCAAATCATAATATTGAAGACATCAATGGTTTTCCTTTCCTCGTAACAAAAGATATCACCAAAAATAAATATGGGATCGTAGATGAAAATGAGGCTGTGATGGCTGATGAAATTTATGAACAGGCTTTCGTAGGAAGAAAATACATCTATCTGATTAAAGATAATAAAGTAAACATTTTTTCTAAAGCTGAAAAAAAGGTTTATCCTACTGATTTCCATTATGTAAACCACTTATTTGACGGCTTGTTTAAAAGCCTGAAGGATGATAAGAATCCAAAAATTGCCGTGCTTAAAACCAATGGCGAAGTAGTATTTCCCAAAGAATTTGATGTGGTGGAAGCTTTCAAAATTGATGGCGAAGACTATCTGTATGTGAGTAAAGAGAATGAAGAACAGCTTTTAGACAAAGACTTAAAAAATATTCTGGAGGAAGGTTATCAGATAGAAAAAGTATTTTTTGATAATTTAATTGTAAAAAAGGATGATATTTTCTATAAGTTTTCGCCCAAAAGCAAATCTTATACAGAGCTTAAAAATATTGCTTCCATAAAACCGTTTCAGTTTTATCCGGCAATTATCTGCAAGAACAGGGAAAATCTTTATGGAATGCTTGATGAAGACGGAAATGAGGTTATCCCATTCATGTATGATGATATTGTTACTTTTCTGGGTGAAAATGAAATTGTTGTACAGAAAGGAAATAAATTCGGGTTGACAAACCATAAGGGAGAGCCTTTAAAAGAGGTGATCTACGATAAATATTCTACAGACAGGAAAGGAATAAAACTGACTAAAATGAAAGATTCCGAATATCTGTATTTCACTCCGCAGAAAGGAAAAATATTCTTCGAGTAATCTTTATACAAAGCAAAAACAGTCATAATTTTTTACTAAAATAATGATTTAAAATGCTTTGAATAACATTTTATAATATCTTTGCGCACGTTTAATTTTGGTAAAATTAAATAATAGTAAATTAGCCAATCTACACTTGACTAATGAATTAAAAGAAAAATAATTGTCATAAATATGAAACTATTAGAAGGAAAAGTAGCACTAATTACCGGAGCTACAAGAGGAATCGGAAGAGGAATTGCTGAAATTTTTGCTCAACAGGGAGCTAAAGTAGCATTTACATACGCCGGATCTGTAGACAAAGCTAAAGAATTAGAAGCGACTTTAAGTTCTGTAACTCAAATCAAAGGTTACCAATCTGATGCATCAGATTATGATGCAGCTCAAAAATTAGTAGATGAAGTAATGGCTGAGTTTGGGAAAATAGATATTCTGATCAACAATGCAGGAATTACAAGAGATAATTTATTGCTGAGAATGTCAAAAGACGATTGGGATATGATTATCAAAGTAAATTTAGATTCGGTATTCAACCTTACAAAAGCGGTTATCAAGCCAATGATGAAGGCAAAATCGGGGTCTATCATCAATATGACATCGGTAGTAGGAGTGAAAGGAAATGCGGGCCAGGCCAATTATGCAGCTTCCAAGGCCGGAGTTATCGGGTTTACAAAATCTGTTGCCCTGGAATTAGGATCAAGAAATATCCGTTGTAATGCTATTGCGCCCGGATTTATTGAAACTGAAATGACAGCTGCTTTAGATGAGAAAACAGTTCAGGGCTGGAGAGAAGGAATTCCATTGAAAAGAGGCGGACAGCCTGAAGATATTGCAAATGCATGTGTATTCCTGGGAAGCGAGATGTCAGCTTATATTACAGGACAAACATTAAACGTTGATGGCGGGATGTTAACATAACCGACTGTCTCTGCATAAAATAAAAAATCCGTCACATAAATGGCGGATTTTTTTATTATTCATTAATGGCTTTATTGTACATGTTTTTCACCTGAAAATCACCATAACCGTATATTCCGAACTTCTGCTGAAACTCTTTAAAGACGATATTAAAATCCCTGATCCCACTTTCTGCTAAATTTTTTACGAAAACTTCAGGATTGGTCAATGATGTATTTTCAGGAAAAGTGTTACAATAAGCATCAGTTACTTCTTTTAGATATCTGAAACCAACAGGTTGATTTTCCGATAATTGGTGCAATTGACTCTTATCCTGATTTTTATAGGCATCCCAAAGATGTGCTCCTAACCGGATATCTTCTTCCCCGAATTCTGTTTTTAACCGATAAGATTCTTCTAATGCATGGCTGTCGGATAAAGAAAATCCTTTCCAGTGATCTTCACCATCAGGAATCTGGGGAAAAACTCTGAAAACCCGGATATTTTTCTTTTCAGAAAGTAGAGAAAGACAAAACCACAGATTGGTCTGGCAAAACAGATCATCTTCAAACCAGAGATTCACGTCTGCGTTTTCAGGAATATCCAGTATTCTTTGAAATTCCGGAACAACTTTTTTATAATAGCTTTGCTGTCCGGCTTCATATTCTTCCGAAACAAATTCAGATCTTATTTCCCAGAAATGATCAATAGAATCCGATTGTAAAGGTCCTGAAATTAATGCTTCGCGACAAACAATAATCTCGCCGGCGATCGAAGTTTTCTTCAGATCTTCAGCAAGATAATCGCCATTTGTTATGTGAAATGTTTTTTTCAATGTTAATCTTTAAAAATCTGGTTTTCCTGCTCCTGAACCCTTATAAAAGTGGTTCGTTTTGATAATTCCTTGAGTTTTGAAGCCCCCACATAAGTACATGTAGAACGTACGCCGCCTAAAATATCTTTCACTGTTTCTGAAACGGGACCTTTGTAAGCTACTTTTACGGTTTTCCCTTCAGAAGCCCTGTATTCTGCAACACCTCCTGAATGTTTATCCATAGCGGTTTTTGAGCTCATCCCATAAAACAAACGGTATTTTTTACCATTTTCCTCGATCATTTCACCACCACTTTCATCGTGCCCGGCAAACATTCCGCCCAACATGACAAAATCTGCACCGCCGCCAAAAGCTTTCGCAACATCTCCGGGAACTTTACAGCCACCGTCTGCAATGATATGCCCGCCAAGGCCATGAGCTGCATCAGAACATTCGATAATTGCTGACAATTGCGGATATCCGACTCCCGTTTTTACCCGGGTGGTACAAACAGAACCAGGTCCTATCCCTACTTTTATAATGTCTGCACCTACCAGAAGAAGCTCTTCTACCATTTCTCCGGTAACCACATTCCCTGCGATAATAATTTTATCCGGGAAATTGGCCCTTGCGCGCTTCACAAAATCAACGAAATGCTCAGAATAACCATTGGCTACATCAATACAAAGAAATTCGATTTTTGGATGGTTTTCAAGAATCTGTCTGATTTTTTCTTCGTCAGATTTCCCGGTTCCGGTACTTAAAGCGATATATTGGTAAATGCTTTCCGGCTGATTTTGTAAAAATGTGCTCCATTCTTCCACGGAATAATGCTTGTGAATGGCAGTAATGATTTTATCTTTAGCAAGTTCAACAGCCATTTCGAAAGTCCCTACCGTATCCATATTAGCAGCAATAACAGGAGTTCCTTTCCATTTCTTTTTCGTATGTCTGAAAGTAAATTCTCTTTCTAAATCAACTTCTGAACGGGATTTTAATGTAGAACGCTTAGGGCGGAACATTACATCCTTAAATCCCAGTTTTATATCATATTCTATTCGCATTTTGTGTAAATGATTTATTTGTTTACCAAATAAAATTAGCAAATTATCTGAAATATCTTACTTTTGAATTAATGGATTTTCCTGTTACTTTTCAGATTTTCGGCAAAACGGTTCTGGCACACCCTGTTTTTGAAACATTGGGAATATTTATCGGAATGCGTTATTATTTCTATCTCAAAAGAAAATCTTCGGAGAAACTTTCGTTCAATATCTCCGCGGCAATTCTTATCGGTGCTACAGCCGGAGCCTTATTCGGATCGAAACTGATCGGAAACCTGGAAAATCCTTATGCTTTGTTTGAAAAGTTTTCACTAAAGGAAATCTGGTCTAATAATACAATTGTCGGCGGGCTTGCTTTTGGACTGATCGGTGTAGAGCTGGCGAAAAAAATAGTCAGGCATAAAGGAAGTACAGGAGATTTAATTGTATTTCCTCTGATGCTTGCCATTATTATAGGAAGAATAGGCTGCTTTTTAACCGGAATTCATGAAGAAACATATGGTGTTCCCACCAATTTCATTTTCGGAATGCATCTCGGAGATCAGTATCTGAGGCATCCTGTTGCGCTGTATGAAATTGTATTTTTAATTCTTCTCTGGGCTTATTTAAAAAGAATGGTAAAAAACAGTAAATACCCGTCCGGGTTTATATTTCAGCTGTTTATGCTTAGCTATTTTACATTCAGATTTCTTTTGGATTTTATCAAACCAAGGGTGGAAATTATCGGAAATCTGGGAACGATTCAAATTGTGTGTATTGGTGTAATTATTTATTACATTTATAAAATAAAAAATACCGGAGATTTAATGTATAACCAAAAAACAATTGAAATATGAAAGCCTTAACATTATTGGAAGGGGGTAATCTGGGTGGAGTGGTAGTGATGATTGTTGGGATCATTATTATTGGTGCACTCTTTATTTCATTGATCGTTGCTCTTTTTGTAAAATTGATTTACGAATCGAAAGACGGAAGAAAATTTTCAAAAAAACAATTTATACAAACAATGGTTATTTGCTTGTTGGTCTGTGGATTAATAAGCGGCTATATCTGCGGTGGCGGACTTTAAAAAATTAAAACTATGCCGGTAAGAAATTATACATATTACGATTATACCATCAGCCTCTGCCCGGAATGCCTGAAAAGGGTAGGTGCAAAAATCATTATAGAGGACGAAGCGGTTTTTATGACCAAAAGATGTCCCGATCATGGTTTTTTCAAAACAAAGATAGCGTCAGATGTCCATTATTATAAAAACATCAGAAATTATAATAAAGCTTCGGAAATGCCACTTCATTTCGGGACTGATGTGGAATACGGATGCCCTTATGACTGTGGGCTTTGTGTAGATCATGAGCAGCATAGTTGTCTTTCCATTGTTGAAGTAACGGACCGTTGTAATCTGACCTGTCCTACCTGCTATGCCATGTCTTCACCGCATTACGGAAGTCATAGAAGCTTGGAGGAAATAGAAGCGATGTTGGATGTCATTGTAAAAAATGAAGGCGAACCGGATGTTGTGCAGATCAGTGGCGGAGAACCTACCATTCATCCTGAGTTCTTCAAAATCATGGATATCGCCAAGTCAAAACCGATCAAGCATCTGATGCTGAATACCAATGGAATAAGAATTGCCAATGATCCGGGATTTGCTGAAAAACTGGCGACCTATGCTCCGGAATTTGAAGTGTATCTTCAGTTTGACTCCTTTAAACCTGAAGTTCTTCAGGATTTCAGAGGAAAAGACCTTACCGATGTACGGATGAAAGCTTTAGAGAAATTGAATGAACTTAATCTTTCCACTACTTTGGTTATTGTACTTCAGAAAGGAAAAAATATCGATGAAATAGGAAAGATCATTGAATTTGCCCTGAAACAGAAATGTGTAAGGGGAATTACTTTCCAGCCGGTGGAAATTGCGGGAAGAAACAGGGAAGACTCTGCCCATGAGAAAATTACTTTAACAGAAGTACGACAGGAAATTATTGATCAGTTTCCGCTTTTAAATTCTGATGATATTATTCCGGTTCCATGCAATCCTGATGCATTGGCGATGGGATATATATTAAAGCTTGAAGGTGAAACGATTCCTTTAACACGATATATCAACCCTGCTGATCTGCTGAATAATGAATCGCGAAATACGATTGTTTATGAACAGGATAAAGGTCTTCACATGCAGCTCCTGAATATTTTCAGTACCGGAATTTCCGTAGATAAAGTAAAGCCTAAAGTAAATCAGTTACTTTGCTGTCTCCCTGAAGTTTCAGCTCCCGATCTGGATTATGATAATCTTTTCAGAATCATTATTATGAATTTTATGGATGCCCATGATTTTGATGTGAGGGCGGTGAAGAAATCCTGTGTCCACATTGTAAATAAAGATTTAAAATTAATTCCTTTTGAAACGATGAACCTTTTTTACAGAGATGACAAAATCAAATACCTGGAAGAATTAAGAAAAGAAGATAAAATTTTATTTTAAATTGTATTAACTACTGATTTCACAAATCCGCAAGTCGATATTGTAAGACATTTTAAAACAAGACTTTCCACAATGCTATCCGGAAATCAAAAGTTAAAATAGTTCATTAAACCTGCATTATCTGCAAAATCAGCGAGAGAAATTATTCAAAAAGGCGTTAAAATCATCTTTTAACACCCCATAAGTTTATTTTCCCACGATGCTTAAATCCCAGTTTTTCGTAAAGCTTCTTAGCCCCGGAATTCGTTTCGGCAACATGAAGAAAAGGAGTTTTGTTGTCTTCAAATATCTTTCCTGAAACAAATGCCACAAGCTGTTTTGCATATCCTTTTCCTAAGTAATCCGTATCGGTGATTACGGCGCTTATTTCGGTCATATCATTCATCTGCATTCTTTCACCCGTTACGGCCACAAGTTTATCATCTTTAAAAATTCCAAAATAACGTCCTAATTCGGGGGTTCTGTTTTTGAAATAATGCGGATAAAACCTTTTAACAAAACCGAGCAGCTCATCGTGATGTTCTTCCTTCAAAAGGATAAAATCTTCAGTAAAATCCAGTTCAATTCTGTTTTCCAGAACATATTGGTCACAGACCAGCGTGGATAATTCCGTTTTGAAATTTCCCGTATCAGGTTTCGCCCCGAAAATAAGAAAATCATCACAGAGCTTTGAGTATTCCGTGATGTCTTTTTCTTTCGCAAAATCTGTTGAGCCTCCGAAAGCCGCTACTTCTGGATTGTAAAACTTAGAATCTCCGAAGTTTAAGCAGAACTTTTCATGAGTTTCATTAAGTGAATGATAGACAGGATTATCTAATTTACCGTACATTAATCAAAATTCATTACCTCTTCCAGGGTTTTCATGTATTCATACGCTGTCAGATCAAACTTTACAGGAACAATCGAGATATATCCGTTTGCCAGAGCTGTTTCGTCAGCATCTTCAGAATCATCCATATTGTTGAAATATCCTGTCAGCCAGTAATATTTTTTTCCATGAGGATTTACCCTTTCATCAAAACTTTCTTCCCATTTTGCCTTAGCCTGCTTGCAGACTTTGATGCCTTTTATTTCCTCCTTTAAAAGCTTGGGGATATTTACGTTTAGCACAACACCTTTAGGCATTGGGTTTTCTAAAGTTCTTCTGACAATATTTTGAATATGCTCTTTTGCCTGGGTAAAGTCTGCTTCCCAGCTGAAATCCAGCAATGAAAAACCGATTGCAGGAAGATTTTCTACACCGGCTTCTACCGCTGCAGACATAGTCCCGGAATAGATCACATTAATAGAAGAATTGGCACCGTGATTAATTCCTGAAACAACGATGTCCGGTCTTCTCGGTAAAATTTTATCAAGAGCCATTTTTACACAGTCAACAGGAGTTCCGCTGCAAGAAAAATCGATTTGCGGGCCATCAAGCTGTACTTCTTCGTAACTTAAGGTAGAATTAATGGTAATGGCGTGGCCTTTACCGCTTTGTGGAGAGTTGGGTGCTACAACTACTACTTCTCCGATTTCGTTCATAAAACTTACAAGATTTCTGATACCAGGTGCTGTAATTCCGTCATCATTAGTAACCAGAATAAGTGGTCTTTCCATAAAATATTTTAATTTTAACAAAAATACTCAAAACTATCTGATATTTGTAAATAAGGTATTAAATTTGATAGTTTGTAACAGTAATTTAAATATTACTACTAATTGAGATACTTTTAAAAAATTAATAAAATACATTACAGATTTATGTGGAAAAATTTTAAGCTAAATAAATTTTTACTCCTAATTCCATTGACAAGTCTAATGTTTTGTTTCAACTCGCCTAAAAATGATGATGAAAAGATGCAGACGATAATGGTGAGTGTAAAGAATACCCTTTCTTATTTACATTACAGCCCGAAACCCATCAATGATGCTTACTCAAAAGATGTTTACAAGCATTATTTCGAACTGGTAGACCCGGCAAAAAGATATTTCCTTCAATCGGATATGGATGAGTTCAGTAAGCACGAATTGAAGCTGGATGATTATCTGAATCTCGGAGATTTAACTTTCTATAAACTTACCATCGACAGGCTATACCAAAGGGTAGATGAAATTGACCAGATTACCCAGGATATTTTCAGTAAGCCGATCAATCTGGAAGAAGATGAAAACCTGACTTTGGAACCCAAACTTAAAAAAGTACCTGCCAATAAGCAGGAACAATATAATGAGTGGAAAAAATTCATCAAATACAATATCCTTCAGGAAATTGAGTCGATGAACAGCAAAGAAGAAGCGCAGAAAGAAAAGAAAGATTCCGTACAGAAATATAATCTGAAAGACACGATTAAGCTTAAAATCCTTACTCCTGAACAGAAGAGAGTAAAAGCTACGGATGAAGTAAAAGACCTGGTAAAAGAAACCTTTACAAGATTCAAGAAAAGAAAAAAAATGGATTGGTTTACGGTGTATATGAATGCTTATACTGAGGTTTTCGACCCGCATACCAACTATTATTCTCCAAAAGATAAAGAAGACTTTGATACCCAGTTTGCAGGAAAAGTTATCGGGATCGGTGCTATTATCCAGGAGAAAAAAGGAAATCTTTATCTGGGTGCTTTAACGATCGGAGCTCCGGCCTGGAAATCAAAACAGCTTTCCGAAGGCGATAAAATCTTAAAAGTAAAATCCAAACCGAAAGAAGATGCCGTAAATGTGGTAGGAATGCTTTCAGATGAAGCAGTAAGATTGATCAGAGGGGAAAAGGGAACTCCGGTAACTTTAACGGTTCAGAAAAAAGACGGGACGATTAAAGATGTAACGATGATTCGTGAGGAAGTGGCTATTGAAGATACTTTCGCAAGAAGTATTGTTGTAAATTCTCCGAATGGTAAAAAATACGGGTTTATCAACCTGCCTAGCTTTAATGCCGACTTCGAGGATGCAAAAGGAAGAAACGCTTCCGATGATATTAAAAATGAGATCATTAAGTTGAAATCCCAGAATATTGAAGGAATTGTTTTGGATTTAAGAAATAATGGCGGTGGATCTTTAACGGAAGTTGGAGATATTATGGGGCTTTTCATGAATGCAGGACCTTATGTTCAGGTGAAAGACGGAAACGGAAAAATCCAGACTTTAAAAAATAAAAACGAAACTCCGATCTGGACAGGTCCGCTAGTCATCATGCAGAATGAGCTGTCAGCTTCAGCTTCAGAAATTTTAGCAGGAGTAATGCAGGATTATGGAAGAGCAATGATCATCGGTTCTCCACAATCATTTGGAAAAGGTACGGTACAGACTTTTGTAGACTTAAACAGGTTCTTAAATACCGAAGATGACTTTGGATCTTTAAAACTGACGATTCAGAAGTTTTACAGAATTACGGGAGAATCTACCCAGAGAAAAGGAATTGTTTCGGATATTCAGATGAAAGACTTCTTTACCTATGCAGAAGTAGGGGAAAGATATGATGATTATGCTTTAGCTTGGGATAAAATTCCGGGAACAAGCTTCCAGAAGCTAAACTATTTCGATATCAACGCACTGGAAAAAGCAAGTGAGAGCAGAATGGCTAAAAACAGCAATTATCAGCTGTTACTGGAGTCAGCACAATGGAGAGAGAAGCTGGATAAAGAAGAAACAATTACCCTTAACATCAATAAATTCAATGAATTGATGAAGCAGAGAAAAGCTCAGATCGAGAAGTTCAAAGCATTGAGCAAATTTGAAAATGGCCTTCAGTTTATGATGTATCCGGGAGAAATCGAAAGAGAGAAAAAAGACGAAGCATTCAGGAAGAAATCTGAAATGTGGATCAAAAATCTTAAGAAAGATCCTTACCTTCAGGAAGCAATGAACATCGTTGCAGACATGAGCGTAAAATCATAAAATAAAGCAAACATAAAAAAGCCACTAATTCTCATCAGTGGCTTTTTTATTAAGATTGAAAGATTGATTATTTAATCTCTACACATCCCACTCTTCCGCCTGCATTCCCTGTAGGCTGAGTATGGAAATCATCTGCTGCTGCATGTACAATAAGACCTTTTCCGATGATGTTTTTAGATTCGTCAGTACATCCCAGACACCATTTGTCCGTTTTGAAGGTCAACATTGCATTTCCGCTCTGGTCTGCCACTAAATTCCCGATATCTCCCATATGGAAATGTTCGGCACCCCATTTACCATGATCATCTTTTGCCGGATTCCAGTGTCCTCCTGTAGAAGTTCCGTCTGCTGCAGAGCAATCTCCTTTTTCATGGATGTGCACAGCATGGATTCCCGGAGTAAGGTTGGTAACGTCAAGTTTCATTACCACCTCATTTCCACTCTGGGTAAACTTTGCAGTTCCTCCCGTTTGTGTTCCGCTCTTAGCGTTTACCGTGTACGTTTTTGTTGTTCCGCAAGAAACAGCAAACAGCGCACATCCTGCTAATAATGCTAATTTTTGTAGATTCATTTTTAAATGATTTAAAGTGATTTATTTAATAATCTTATAAAATTAAAAATATTTTTTTAAAACACTTTATGATTCAAGTCTGTTTTCGGGAATTACGCAATAAAATACAACAGAGCTTTCACTAATCTTTATATTTTTACGGATAAAAAAACGTTGGAAGAATATAAAAAGAGAATCGTAAAAACAATCCAATATATCGATAACCATCTTGATGCTCGGCTGAATCTGGAAAAAATTGCGGGAGTAGGAGCCTATTCACCATTCCATTTTCACAGGATTTTTAAAATGATCACCGGAGAAACACTTCAAAATTATATCATCCGGAAGAAAATTGAGAAAAGTGCATTCTATCTGGCGGTAAAGAAAACCATTGGAATTAAAGAAATATATCTGGAACTTGGGTTTTCAGACCATTCGGTGTTCAATAAAACCTTTAAAAAATATTATGGGGTATCTCCTTCAGAATTCCGCCGTTCCGCCCCTGAAAGCTTTCACAAGATCTTAACAACAGAAAGCAAGAACGGACAAGTTGATACGGTTTTCGACCAATACATTTGCAATGTCGAAAACTTATTAAACTGGACGAAAATGAATTTAAAAATTAAAGTGACAGATCTGCAGGAAATGAATCTTGCTTCTGTAATGAGTCTTGGTATTGCAAATGTAGAGCCTTCTTATGGGGTTTTAATTGAATGGGCAAAAAAGAAACATTTATTTCCCAATGACCATGTTAAAATGATTTCCGTATACCACGACAGTTTTAAGGTAACACCACCTGAAAAAGTGAGAATTCATGCCTGCATGCTGTTGGAGGAAAAACTGAAAGAGCAGGAAGGAGAAATTTTTCCCGAAGTCATTGATGCCGGAAAGTTTATCGTAGGAAACGGAGAAGTCACCCTGAACAATTTTGAAGAATGTTGGGTTTCTTTGTTTCTGTGGATGAATGAAAACGGCCATACAATGAGAAAAGCCTTCCCTTTTGAAATCTATCATTCCAACTTTAAAGAACATCCCGAAGGTAAAATGTGGGTAGATTTTTGTATTCCCATCCACTAATTTGCGATTCAGACCCTAAAGTATACCTTTCGGTAAGAAAATTTTTACCGGAAGGTTTTTCAATAGTATTTTTGATCCGAAAATTAACACCATGAAAACTGTGAAACAGAAATTATTATTTTTTATTGCTTTTTTATCCTTTATTATCAGTTACTCTCAGGTGAAGATCACAGGAAAAGTAACTTTCAGGAATAAAGGAGTGGGAGAGGTAAATGTCACCTTGAAAAACACGTATGATGGTGCCACTACAGATTCAAACGGAAATTTTTCCTTTGAAACCACTGAAAAGGGAAATCATATATTGACTTTTACCCATCCCAAATACATCGATGTTGAAAAACCTGTTGTCATTGAAAATCAGGAAATTTCTGTCAACGCTGAGCTGAAAGAACAGATCAACGAAATCGATGCCGTGGTTGTTTCAGCAGGATCCATAGAAGCAAGTGATAAAAAAAGAGCGACGGCTTTGCTGTCACCCATTGATATTTATACAACGGCAGGGGCAGACGGACAAATTTCATCGGCGCTGAATTATCTTCCCGGAGTTCAGAAAGTAGGGGAAACAGAAGGCTTATTTATCCGTGGCGGTACAGGAACAGAAGCTAAGATTTTTATGGATGGAAGCCTTATCAATAATTATTTCTCAAATTCAGTTCCGGGAATTGCAGGAAGAGACAGGTTTAATACCTCTCTTTTTAAAGGAAATATATTTTCAAGCGGCGGTTATTCGGCTTTATACGGACAGGCGCTTTCCGGGGCACTGATGCTAGAAAGTGTGGATCTGCCGGATCAGAGTTCCTATGATTTTGGAATTTCACCGATCTTTTTAAGTGCAGGGTTTCAGAAACTGAGCGAAGATAAAAACCATTCTTACGGAGCTACTTTAGGATATTCCCTCCTGAGCCTGATGCAGAATGTATTTAATTTCAATACCGATTTTATTGATGCACCTCAAGGATTAAACGGGGATTTCAATTTCAGGATTAAAACAAAATCCGGCGGCTTTTTCAAATATTACGGGATGTATGACTCCAATAAAATGGGGGTAAGATCAGAAAGCCTTGAACCCGGATATGATTTTACTCTGGTAAGATTAAAAGGGAAAAACACCTATCATAATTTATCTTTTAAGCAGAAATTCGGAAAATACCTTTTGAATGCAGGCACTTCCTATTCGTATAACAGGTCAGACCTTAATTTCTCAACGGAAACCGACGAAGTGGAATCCTCGAAGACCCAATTATTAACAGACGGAAATTATATCAATTTTAAAGCGGTTTTAGAAAGAAAAATCAATAAAATCAGTGCGTTAAGAGGTGGTTTTGAATTCAATAACACTGATGAAAAGCTGAATTTTGAAACCGTTAATAAACATTATAAAGATCTGATTTCTTCCGTATTTGTTGAAACAGATTTAGGATTCAGCAATCAGTTGTCCGCAAAAATAGGATTGAGGGCAGAAAACTCATCTTTCCTGAACAAAAGCAATATTGCCCCCCGTTTTGCATTAGCTTATCGATTGGCTAAAGACTGGACGACTTCCATTGCTTATGGCCTTTTCTATCAGAACCCTGAAAGCAAGTATATCAATGCTCCGGCTGATTTAGACTTTCAGAAATCCCAGCATTATATCTTCCAGCTTCAAAGATCATCAGAAGGCAGAAGCTTAAGATTTGAAGCATTTTATAAGCAATATGATCAGCTGACAAAAGTAATGAATATTGCCAATATCAATAATCAGAATCAGCCCGTTCAGTCAGCTGTTAATAATGATGGTTACGGCTATGCAAAAGGATTGGAGGTTTTCTGGAGAGATAAGAAAACTTTTGAAAACATAGATTACTGGATCAGCTATTCATTTTTAGATTCAAAAAGAGATTTTATGAATTATCCGATGAGCTTAAAACCGAACTTTGCCTCCGAACATACTCTTTCTGTGGTTGCTAAAAGATTCATTCCCGAGTGGAAAACCGGAGTAAATTTATCTTACACCTATGCAAAAGGCCGCCCTTATTATGATATCATAACAGAAAATGAGGTGAATGTTATCCGCCACGAAGGAAGGTTAAAAGATTACAACGCATTGAATCTGAGCTTCAACTATCTTCCGAATCTTGGGAAGAAAGATGCCAAAGCTTTTACCGTTTTTGTATTGAGTATTTCAAACGTTCTGGGAACCAAAAATGTGTACGGATATAATTTTTCAATATCGGATAACCCGGCAAGAAGCTCTGCAGTAGTTCCGCCCGTCAATACCTTTGTTTTCATAGGCGCTTTTATCAGTTTTGGTGTTGATAAAACACAGGATGCAATCAATAATAATTTATAAAAATGACAATAAACACCCGATTTTAAGATTTAATTATAGAGATTAAATACATATCTTTGAATACTATATAAACTAACTTTTAAAAAATTAGAAATAATGAAGAAATATCTATTAAGTTTTGCTTTAGCTTTCATGAGCATATCCGCTTTTGCTCAGGCTGATTATGAAAAAATAATGACCGAAAAAATCGCTAAGCTTGAAACATGCAAATCAGCTGAAGATTTCCAGGTATTGGTGAATGATTTCCACAGAATAGCAGGAAAAGAAGAATCAAAATGGCAGCCTTACTATTACACGGCTTTCTCATTTATTCAGAAAGGAAGAGTACTGATGAGAGACGGTAAGATGGATGAGCTTGATAATATTGCAGGGCAGGCACAGAAGTATCTTGATGCCGCTCAGAGTGTTGATCCTAAAGATAATGCCGAGATTCATCTGTTGAAAAAAATGTCATATTCTTTAAGAATGATGGTCAATCCTCAGCAAAGATATATGACAGACGGCGCAAAAGCGGCAGAAGAGCTTAAAATTGCTGAAAAATTAGACCCGGAAAATCCGAGAATTGCTCTGATTAAGGCTGAAGATACTTATTTTACACCTGAACAATACGGCGGAAGTAAAACTAAAGGAATTGAAATGTTTAAACAGGCCCTGGCAAAATTTAATACATACACTCCTAAAACTTCATTAGACCCAAACTGGGGTAAATCAGAAGCTGAATATTTCATTAATCAGCCGGCTAAATAACGCTGAATTAAAAATACTGAAAGTCTTCCGGAAACGGGAGGCTTTTATTTTTGCCATTCGGTTGCTAAAATCAACGGTTCGGTAAAAAATAATTTTCGGGACACTTAATATCAACTAATTTTGAATTAAGAAATTTAGTAATGAAACGCAAAAACCTTATCGTACTGCTTTGGGTATCCATAGGAACCGCATTGTTTTTCTTTTTCTTTTTTACAGAAGAGAAAACCATTGAAAACTTTGTGCTTTCCTTCCTCATCTCTACACTGTACACCTTTTTCCTGGGCGTAGGAAACGGAGTGATTAACGACTTTCTGAATAAAAAGTTTCCCTGGTCTGAAGCAACGACAAAAAGAGCTTTTATAAGCGTTATTTCCATTCTTATAGCCAATTTTGTTTTAGTGTATTTCTGTAACTATGTCAATTTTGTGATTTTTCAGAAAGATGCGACTACGGAAGAATTTTTCTCCGGAAAATATAATTTCATCAATTGGTTTATGGTGAATATTGCCCTGCTGATCTCTGCTTTTCTTCATGCCAGAAGCTTTATGGAAGAGCTTAAGAAAACATCCAAAAAAGAAGTCGTAGAACAGAAGCTGATCGCAAAATCGGCCAATGCACAGTTCGAAAGCCTGAAAAACCAGTTGGACCCGCATTTCCTTTTTAATTCATTAAACGTTTTAAGCTCGCTAATTGATGAAAACCCGAAACAGGCTCAGAAGTTTACGGCTTCAATGTCAAAGATTTACCGTTACGTTTTAGAACAGAAAGACAAAGAGCTCGTTACCGTTGAAGATGAAATAGAATTTGCGAAAACCTATTGTGAATTGTTGAAAACCAGATTTGAAGACAGCGTAGACTTTATTTTTGATGTCAGAAAAGAAGATTACAGAAGATACGTTGTTCCACTTTCTTTGCAGTTGTTGCTGGAAAACTGTATCAAACACAATTTTGCGACTTCCTCAAAACCTTTGATCATTAAAATATTTTCTGAAAACGATACCCTCTGTATTGAAAATAACCTTCAGGTAAGAGAGCAGATGAAAGAAAGTGCAGGAATAGGACTGGCGAATATTGTCCAGCGTTATTCACTGCTTACCAAAAGAAATGTTTTTATTGAAAAATCAGAAGATTATTTTAAAGTAAAGCTTCCGGTTTTATCAGATAAACCCAACACAGTCAGTATTAAAACTGAAGATAAGGATAAAGCCTACGAAAGAGCCCAGAAAAGAGTAAAAGAGATCAAAGGATTTTACGGAAACCTTATTTCTTATTGCATCGTCATTCCGTTTCTGATTATTATAAACCTGATCACCTCTCCAAAACACATATGGTTTTACTTCCCAATGTTGGGGTGGGGAATTGGCCTTGCAGCACACGGAATGAGTGTTTTTGCCATCGGGAAAAACTGGGAAGACCGGAAGATCCGGGAAATTTTAGAAAAAGAAAACAAACGTTAAATACCAATAATCATGGAACATATTGACGAAAACGATATCCGCTATAAAGAAGCGCGACGAAAAGTAAAAAGGATTAAAAATTTTTATTTTTTTACATTCATCTATTTTGCGGTAAACCTGTTTATTCTCTTTATCAATTACAAGGAATTAAAGCCGGGAGAAAGCATCTGGAGCTTTAAGTATTTTGCCCTTCCTTTTTTCTGGGGAATTGGTGTGATCGGTTATGGAATGAGCGTATTTTTACCGGGATTTGTTTTTGGAAACAAATGGGAAGAAAAAAAGATCAAAGAACTGATGGATAAGGAGAATCGTAAAACCGCAGATTCGCAAAATCGCTGAATATCAAACTGATAAAACAGTATAAGAACAATTTAAAATTTTCTGTACAAGTAAAGCCTTTTTGCTTTTCAGCTTTTGCAATTTTACGAATCTACGGTTTAACAAAATACAGCCTCACAATGACTCTACACTACATTTTCTACATTTCCATGGCACTTTGGTTTGTGAGTGAGATAATCTACAAACAAAAGCTGAAATCAGGAGCGAAAGATCTGAAAAAAGATCATTTTACCCTCAATATTTTATGGATGGTTATCATAGCATCAATTGCAGGTGCAGTAACAGCTTCCTACGTCATTAAACTTCCGATTACATCTTCTAATCTGATCCTCTACCTGGGAGAATTCTTTATCCTTGCAGGAATCATTTTCAGGCTGATTATCATCAGGTCTTTAGGAAAATATTTTACGGTAGATGTGACCATAAAAGAAGATCATAAAATTAAAAAAGAAGGCTTTTACCGGTACCTGAGGCATCCGTCTTATGCTTTTTCTCTACTCACTTTTCTTGGACTCGGATTGTTCCTGAATAACTGGCTTTCGCTTATTCTTGCATTTGTTCCTCCATTTCTGACATTCAGTTACCGAATTAAGATTGAAGAACAGGCTCTTGTGGAGCAGTTCGGAGAAGAATATATCCAGTACAGAAAAATGACGAAGAAACTGGTTCCGTTTATTTACTGAAGAAGTAAAGCTGTAGATGTGTAAAATCGCAGAATCGTAGATTCGCAAAATGGCAAAAAGGCAAAATTGCGGATGTGAAAAGGCGAAAGAGTAAAATGGCAAAATCGAGAAATAAGAAAACTGAAAAAACTGGCTGAAATAGGGCGTTAACCTATTTCAGCCAGTTTTTTTGTTTTTACAGCAGACAATACAATTTTGCCATTTTACGAATTTACTATTCCATAATTTCACACATCTGCCTTTTTGCCATTTGCTCTTTCGCCCTTTTACTCCATTTCACCCTTCAGTCTCCCTTTTCTACGGTTCGGTAAGATAAAATTGATCTGAGACTGGTTTCCGTCATACATTTGATTCAACAAAATAAACAAATACAACTTTAAAACATAGAAATTATGGAAACTACATTCAACAAAGAGGCCTTAGCTTACGAAAAAGCAGCAAGAAGAGTAAAAGAATTAAAAGGCTTCTACGGAAATCTTACTTCTTACTGTCTGGTAATTCCTTTTTTAACGGTATTGAACCTTTTGACCGCTCCGGATCATTTATGGTTTTTCTGGCCAATGTTAGGATGGGGAATGGGGCTTGCTGCACACGGAATCAATGTATTTGGGATCGGCAAAAACTGGGAAGAAAAAAAAATCAAAGAATTGATGGATAAGGAGAAATTGTAAAACCACTGATCTGTAAAATTGTGGAATCGCAAAAAAGCTGAAAGGCTAAAAAGCTTTATCTGTACCGGAAATTCAGTTTTATTATTCCTGAGATTATCAGTTTGATATTCAACGGTTTTACAATTCAGCCTTATAAAAAACAATCATCATACAACCTAAATAACAATACAATGGACTACAAACAAGCTTATGAGCGTGTTGCTCAATTAAAAAAATTCTATAAAAACCTCGCATGGTTTGCAATAATAGCAGGAATACTATTCTTCAATGATTATTTTGAACATGGGAAAATTGACTTTTCAATCTTCAATGGCTCAATCATATTGATCATCTGGGGAATCATTCTGACCGTAAAAGCTGTCAAACTTTTTATTTTTGATGGTGACTGGGAAAGGAAAATACTACAGAAAGAACTTAAAAAAACGAAAGAACCTATTAATTTTTAAAAGCTGCCAACTTTTATCTATTTTTAAATTTTAAAACTAAAACCGTAATTCAATGATCAAAACTATCATTATCGAGGATGAAAAACCCGCTTCAAGAAAACTGGAAAGAATGCTAAGTGTTTTCCCCGAAATACAGCTGGTTGCGAAAATAGAATCGGTGGAAGAAGGGGTGGAATGGTTTTCTGAAAATGAGCACCCACAGCTTATTTTTTCAGATATCGTTCTGGGTGACGGGTTGTCATTTGATATCTTTGAAAAAGTCCCGACAAGAGGTTTCATCATTTATACGACGGCTTTCGATCAGTATACCCTGAAAGCTTTTAAACTGAACAGTATCGACTATCTTTTAAAACCTATTTTAGAAGAAGATCTTGCGGGAGCTATAGAAAAATTCAAGTCATTTATTCCCTCAGATAACTCTTCCGGTTCACAGGAAATTAAGCAGTTGATCAAAAAAGAAAAGACCACCCTTTCCAGAGTTCTGGTGAAGATAGGATACAACTTAAAGATTGTTCAGACGGATGAGATCAGTTGTTTTTTCAGCGAAAATAAAATAGTTTATCTGCAAACCTCGGAACGGAATTATCCGTCAGATTTTACCTTAGATGAGCTCGAAGATATTCTTGATGAAAAAAAATTCTTCCGTGTCAACAGGCAGTTTATTATTAACTCGGATTATATTAAAAACATCCATACTTCTCCTTACTATAAAGTAGACCTGGAATTTCAGCCGCAGGAAGAAATTACGGTAAGCCGTGACCGGGTGAAAGATTTCAAAGACTGGTTGGTAAGCTGATTTCCGTCAACCATAAACTATCGACTCCCAATTATTTGTAATCAATTCTGTTAGCCTCGGTATCTTCAAGTTGCTTTACAATTGAATCCGGGATCTCGTCACTGTCAATAGGAAAGCTGATAGAATCCGGAACAAAGTTTTTCCGGTCTGCCTTCCGGAAAATCTCGAAAAGGGCAATAGGCTCTTGATTAAAACTAATACATGTACTTATAAAATGCAATTCATGGAGCTTATATTCTGGATTCTTAAGTTTTTCATGGATATCTTTTATCCTTGAAATAAAATGCCTTTGCCGGATGAAAGTATTGCTGTTCATAATGATAAAAACATAATCTGAATAAGCGGTAACCTTTCCGAAATACTTATGATGGTCACCACCACTTCTTTCGATAAAATATTCTCCCGAAGTTTCAGACTTGTAGATTTCCATGGCAGATCGCCAGATACGGTCTTCCGTGGCCTGTAAAGGGTTGTCCGGCAAGTTTCTGTTGTACGAATACCAACAGCCTACCAAACGGTCTAAAAGGACAATATTTTGCTTTGCATTGTTCATATCGATCCTCAGGTCATTAAAATTAAAGGTTTCCGTATTGGAACTGATAAAATCGATGTAATTGGAATAGCCTAAAACCCTGACAATAAGACTTAATTTCGCAAGATTGGGTTTGCTTAATACTGCATTTTCATTCTGCTGGTATTTCTTTAATTTATTGATGATCAGATGTTCATAAAGATAATTTGATCCCAGGGTATCAGCTTCTTTTTTGATGTTCTTTTCATCCTGATCACTGATGATGAGGTCATTAAGTTCAGCGACGATATATGACCATTCCGTTTTTGTAACATCTTCCCAATGGTTTTTCTTCAGGAAATACAGGCTTAAGAAATTCATTAGTTTCTCGAGGTGAAGAATATCTTCTTTTTTCATCGGTTCATTTTGATTTACAAGACTAATTTAAGATTTTTTTAAATCCAAAAAAGATTATTGTAAGACTTTTATATTTTAAAATCAAATGATATTTGAGTAGAAAAATAAAAGTTAACACAATGGGAACTAAAATCTTATTAAAAGATGAATCTCTTTGGAAACGAATTCAAAGCTTTTCATTAGATGCTTCAGATGCTGATTTTCCTTTTTCAAAAAAACTGGCTAAAGAAGAAAGCTGGACTTTAGATTTTGCTCAAAAAGCGATCCGGGAGTATAAAAAGTTTGTGTATCTCTGCTGTATCCTTCCCAATGGCGCTTCTCCGAGCGAAACGGTAGACAAAGTATGGCATATGCACCTTATTTATACCCAAAATTACTGGGAAGAATTCTGCCCGAACATCCTGAAAAGAAAACTGCACCATCATCCGTCTAAAGGAGGAAGGTCTGAAAAAAAGAAACATCAGGACTGGCATACCGATACCTTACATCATTACAAAGAAATTTTTCAGCAGGATGCCCCAAAAGATATCTGGACAGATCAGATCATTAAAAAAGATAAGCTGGCATTCTGGACAAAATCATTCAAACTTCTTACGCTGATCAGCCTTTTGTTTCTGGTATATTCCTGCTCCGGAAGTTTTTTCGGTGGTGTGATGCTTACGATTCTATCTGTAATCGGCTTTTTCATCTTCATGAGTTTTTTATCATGGATTTTTGAAGGGAATACTCATAAAGAACAGGATAAAAATATCAGCAGTAACAATTCTGATGGAGGGTCAAGCTGCAGTGGCGGTTCCAGTTGTGGCGGCGGAGGTGGCTGTGGTGGAGGTTGCGGAGGCTGCGGCGGTTAAAAAATAATGGCTATGAAAAAAATACTATGCTACTCAGTTCCGGTAATGGTAAGCATGATCTGGCTTATTTTTACGCAGCAGACTTATAATCCAATTTCGGTAAAAGGTCCGGAATTCTTAAAGTTTTATTTAATTCTTCTGTTAGGTTTTTATTCTTCAGTGATGATCCTGAAATCTCTTAAAAAAAGTACTTCAAAGACATCGTTTTACTTTATGTTTTTTATTTTGATGCTGGGAATAGTAAAACTGATAAAAGGATTAATGATAGGAAAGCCGGTTGGATGTCTTGTTTTGATATTGATGATAGAAAGTTTTATAATCCTTTGTCAGTTGGATTTAAAATCAAAAATTAAGCATAAAGAGATTTAACCGTGAAAAAAAATATAATGAGCAGAAAATTCACAGAAATAGAAAAAAATATTTTATACAAAAATATTCCTTTACACAAACAAGGTTATGGAGCAGGTTGGGAAGCCGTTCTGTTTATTATCCTGACCATACTTCTTTTTGGATTCGGTATTAAAATCTTCTTGTTTGATTATAATTCCTTTTTTTATGATAAAAAAGAGAGTGTGGGATCTTTTCTTTATTTTATGGTCATTCTTATTCCTGTCGGGATACTCTCTTTTGTATTGGTTGTGATCTTATTTAATTTCATAAAAAATTTAATTGTGTACTCACGGTATGGAAAATATGCCATGGAAAAATCATCTGATGTGGCAGAAATTAAAATTGTTCAGGGCTAGGATTCCGAAGACTTTATCTTCCGGATTTTCAATCATAAAGGTGAAAAAACAGAAATAAAAATCTATCTGAAAATAGTTGTGGAACAATCGTTAAAAGATGCTTTTCTGAAAGAAATTGAAAAATACGGAATTAAAGATGCTGAAAAAACCCATATTCCGTTCCCGAAAATCCTGCATATCCTGGAAATGAAAACCTTTTCAGGGATAATCTATTTAAGATTAAGCGACTATTCTACCGAGATGAAACTGGATTCGGGACAAGAGATGTATTCCTACAATGGTTTTTTCAAAACAAAATATAATGTGATTGGCAGCTTAAAAACAAGAGAGGATCTTTTTATTAATTTCTATGGAGATGATATAGAAAAAGAGATCAATATTGTAATGAAAGATGTGGAAAGTAAGATCATTTATTTTTTTGCTGAAGACGAACTGTTGTAACCGGTTACATCAGTATAAATAAAAAAGGGCTTGAAATATTCAACCCCTTTTTTTATTATGATAGGTCTTTTTTGGTCTTGTAACCATATTCCCGGCACATAAAACAGGTAATGACCAAAAGTATGATACTCAATACAAGATCTGATTTTTCAGGATGTACAATGGCCAGATAAAGATTATATCCGAAAACAACTGACACCAAAAAGATTAGAACCTGATTGGTTTGGGCATGCTGATTTTTTAAAGTAGTTTTCATAATATATTTTTTTATTGTTATTGATGAGTAAGTATAACAACTTAAAATATGTTACAAAATATCCCTGACTAAGAAATCACGCCGCTTCCGATAAGCTCTTCACCCATATACCATGATGCAAATTGTCCTTCGGCAATGGCAGACTGTTCTTCTTCAAATTCTATATAAAAAGCATTTTCAAACTGATAAAGAATGGCTTTCTGTAATGGTTGTCTGTATCTGAATCTTGCCATTACTTCCATAGATTCACCATTGTTGAGTTTCATGTCTTCACGGACCCAATGAAGCTCGGAATTATCTATTTTCAGGGCTTTTTTTAGAAGTCCCGGAAACTGATGGCCTTCTCCAACGAAAAGAATATTGTTTCCCATGTCTCTGGATACAATAAAACAGCTTTCTTTATGTCCGCCTATTCCTAGACCTTTGCTTTGTCCGATTGTGAAAAACTGGGCACCCTGATGTTTTCCGATCACTTTTCCGTCGGATTTTTTATAATCGATTTTTTGAGATAGGAATTCTAATTCTTCTTCTTTTGAAGAAAATTCAGGTTTTTCCTGTGAAAATAAGGATGAATCTTTGAAAATTTCGACAATTTCTCCTTCCTTAGGAACCAATTGTTGCTGTAAAAACTGTGGCAGGCTTACCTTCCCGATAAAACATAATCCCTGGGAATCTTTTTTATCAGCGGTTACCAAGCCGATTTCCTTGGCAATTTCTCTCACCTGAGGTTTTGTAAGTTCTCCGATCGGAAATAAAGCTTTTGATAACTGGTCCTGGCTCAGCTGGCATAAGAAATAAGACTGGTCTTTATTATTATCCTGTCCTGCTAAAAGATGAAAGATCTCCTTTCCATTTTCGTCGAAAGTAGAATTTACCCTTGCATAATGTCCTGTAGCTACCTTATCAGCTCCCAAAGACATTGCTGTTTTCATAAATACATCGAATTTTACTTCTCTGTTACATAAAACGTCAGGATTAGGGGTTCTTCCTTTTTCGTACTCAGCAAACATATAATCTACGATGCGTTCCTTATAAAGGTCGCTCATATCGATAACCTGAAAAGGAATTCCCAGTTTCTGGGCTACCATTAATGCATCGTTACTGTCCTCAATCCAGGGACATTCATCTTCCAGCGTTACGGAAGCATCATTCCAGTTTCTCATAAACAAAGCCACTACTTCATGACCTTGCTGTTGCAACAGATATGCTGCAACGCTAGAATCTACACCTCCGGAGAGGCCTACTACTATTTTCATTGTATTTCAATTTTACGAAACTCTTAACGGGAGTTCTTAGTTTGATGCGGCAAAAATACAACTAAAAAGATTCGTAAAAAAACCATAATTTTAAACATTGATAAAAACGATATTAATATGAAAAAATTTATTATTCCCTTAATGTTAATGCTTTCAGGCTCACTGTTTTCCCAGGTTTCGGTGGGTACGAATTCACAGGATAACAACAGATGGACTTTCGGAGGCGGAATCGGCGTGGGTTTTGGGAGTCAGAGCACTTTTTATTTACAGGCTTCTCCAAGAGTAGGTTACAGGCTTACTGATAACCTTGAAGGCGGGATAATAGGAAGCGTTTCGTGGCAGTCTTCAGATATTTATAAATCTACCATGTTCGGAGTGGGCCCTTTCGTTAATTATTATTTTGCAAGATCTTTCTATGCGGGAGCCAATCTTCAGCATTATTTTATCAATTACAGTGAAAAGCATTATGACTACTCGGTAAGTAAGGAAGAAACAGCGTTATATCTTGGCGGAGGTTACATGCAGAGAATCGGGACTCATTCTTTTATGCAGATCGGGCTGATGTATAATGTGCTCTGGAAAGAAGATACCAGTGTGTTTTCAAGCGGTCTGATCCCGAATATAGGTTTTGTAGTTGGGCTTTAAATGAATTAATAGATACGATTAAGAATCAGTTGTATTCATTTATTAAATTCTAACCTTAAGACCAATAAAAAAGCATCGGAAAATTCCCGATGCTTTTTTTATATTAAATTATTTATTTATGATTGCGAAGACTTTTCTGTCTTTTTCGGTTTCTGGGCTTTTCCGCCTAAACCGTCTTTGGCTTCGTTCACATCCAGAGTAATGGTTTCTCCTTCATTTAATTGTTTGTTTACCAGCATTTCAGCTAATAAATCTTCAATGTATTTCTGGATAGCCCTTTTCAATGGCCTTGCTCCGAAGTCTTTATCCCAACCTTTTTCAGAAATAAAGTCTTTAGCTTCTTCAGTTAATTCCACTTTATATCCTAATTTTTCCAATCTGGTGTAAAGCTTGTTCAGTTCAAGATCAATGATTTTCTTGATGTCTTCTTTCTCAAGAGAGTTGAAGATCACAATATCATCAATTCTGTTTAGGAACTCAGGAGCAAATGCTTTTTTAAGGGCATTTTCAATAGTGCTTCTCGCTCTTGTGTCTGAAGTTGATTTCTTAGCTGAAGTCCCGAATCCTACACCGTCTCCGAAATCTTTAAGATCTCTGGTACCGATGTTTGAAGTAAGGATAATGATGGTATTTCTAAAATCAATTTTTCTTCCTAAACTGTCTGTAACGTGGCCTTCATCTAAAATCTGTAGCAAAATATTGAATACATCAGGGTGAGCTTTTTCAATCTCATCCAAGAGAACCACAGCATAAGGTTTTCTTCTTACTGCTTCAGTCAACTGACCACCTTCTTCGTATCCAACGTATCCCGGAGGCGCACCAACCAATCTTGAAACCGCAAATTTTTCCATGTATTCACTCATATCAATTCTGATCAGTGCTTCGTCAGAATCAAAAAGCTCTCTTGCCATTACTTTAGCCAGCTCGGTTTTACCTACACCGGTTGTACCAAGGAAGATAAAGGTTCCGATAGGACGGTTCGGGTCTTTAAGGCCGGCTCTGTTTCTTTGAATCGCTTTAACGACTTTTTTCACAGCGTCTTCCTGACCGATTACTTTTCCGTTCAGCTTATCATCCATCTGAGCCAGTTTATCAAGCTCATTTTTACCTACTTTCGTTACAGGAACTCCGCTCATCATAGAAACCACTTCTGCTACATTTTCCTCTGTTACGGTTTCTTTTTTCTCTTTTACATCTTTGTCCCATTTATCCTGAGCAGCATTCAGTTCCATCTGAAGACGTTCTTCTTCGTCCTTAAGCTTTCTGGCTTCAAGATAATCCTGAGCTTTTACTGCTTTTTGTTTAAGTTCTTTAATGTCTTCAATTTTCTGTTCGAAATCGATGATTTCAGTAGGAACTTTCATGTTTTTAATGTAAACACGGGATCCTGCCTCATCCATCGCATCGATTGCTTTATCCGGTAAGAAACGGTCTGTAATGTATCTTGATGTCAGGTTAACACAAGCCAGAATTGCTTCCGGAGTATAAATTACATTATGGTGTTCCTCGTATTTATCTTTAATCTGATTCAGGATCTGAATGGTTTCATCTATTGAAGTAGGCTCTACCATTACTTTTTGGAATCTTCTTTCTAAAGCTCCGTCTTTTTCAATGTACTGACGGTACTCATCCAGAGTGGTAGCCCCGATGCATTGAATCTCACCTCTCGCCAAAGCAGGCTTAAACATATTGGAGGCATCCAGGCTTCCTGTAGAACTTCCTGCACCAACAATCGTGTGAAGCTCATCAATAAATAGAATGACATCGCGGTTTTTCTCCAGCTCAGTCATTATGGCCTTCATTCTTTCTTCAAACTGTCCACGATATTTGGTTCCCGCAACTAAACTTGCAAGATCCAGAGTAATTACACGCTTACCGTAAAGTACTCTTGAAACCTTTTTCTGCTGAATTCTTAAAGCTAATCCTTCAGCAATGGCAGATTTACCAACACCCGGCTCACCGATAAGCAACGGATTGTTTTTCTTTCTTCTCGATAAGATCTGGGAAACCCTTTCGATTTCTTTCTCACGGCCGATTACCGGATCAAGTTTACCGTCTCTCGCCAAAGAGGTAAGGTCTCTACCAAAGTTGTCCAATGTAGGCGTTTTACTTTTTGCAGACCCTAAATTTCCTTGTGGCTTTCTCATCTGCTCAAAATCCTCTCTTTCATCATCATCGTCATAAGCACTCATTTGTGGTGACTGCCCGGAATTTTTAAGCATTGTCTGATATTCTCTTGAAACACCTTCATAATCGATGTCGTAAGCGCCTAATATGCTTGAAGTGGGGTCTTCATATTTATAAAGAATGCCCAGAAGCAAATGAACGGTATTAATCTCATTGCTTTTGTATTGTCTGCATTCCAGCTCCGCACGTTTAATAGCATGGTCTGCCATTTTAGTGAAAGAAATATTGGTAACCTCCTCAGAAATAGGATTAAGACTTGCTGTATTTAGAGTTTCAATTTTTCTTCTGATTTGTGTTAAATCGGCATTAAGGTTTTGAAGGATTTCTTTTGCAGAGTTTTCTGTTTTTATAATACCTAAAAGTAGATGTTCTGTATTAAGAAATTCACTTTTCAGCCTTTTAGCTTCATTTTTGCTTTGTTTGAACACTTGGCTCAAACCTTGTGAAAACTTATAATCCATAATATATCTCAATTAGAATAAAGATAGAATTATCATTTATTCATTATCTAAATTACAAATATTTTACCAAAAATCAATTAATGACTTTATGGCAGAAAAAAACTTTATTATCTTATTGAAAATGATTAAGTTTGTTTCCCTTAAATTCTTCTCATGAATCCCGAAATTGCCACCTATATAGGATATTCAGCTTCACTTTTTATTGTGTTGAGTTTCATATTGAAAGATGTAAGAAAAATCAGAATCGTTAATATGATCGGCTGTATCTGTTTTGTCATTTACGGTATCTTCAGCGGAATGCTTTGGCCGGTAATCATTCCTAACGGATTGATCTGTTTCATACAAATCTATCATTTGATGGCCGGAAAGAAAAGCTGATGAAAAAAATCCTAACCTCTGCTTTCAGCAATTTATATACGGATCAACGGATCGAAAAGGTCTGCAGGAGCCTGCATGAGAAAGGATATCAGATTGAATTGATAGGTAACGACTGGAACGGGGCAGAGCAAATGACGCGGCCTTATCCTTTTTCAAGAATTCATCTTACTTCCAAAAGTTTAAAGACGGCATATTTTGAATTTAACTGGAAATTATATCAGGAATTAAAGAAAAAAGCGGACGGAAATACCATTCTTCATGCCAATGATGTTGATGTTTTATTACCCAATTATCTTATTGCCAGAAAATTAAATATTCCCCTGGTTTTTGATAGCCATGAGATCTTTTCAGAAATGCCTGCCATTCAGGGCAAAATGTCACAAAAACTCTGGCGGTATTTGGAAAAAAATATCGTTCCGAAGATAAAATGGATGATCACCGCAAGCGGAAGCTATGCCGAATGGTTTCAAAAAAAGTATGGAGTAGAGCCTGTTGTTGTTCAGAATGCCCCGAAGAAATTGAGTGTTGCTCCGGAAATTCCGGACAATAATCCTAAGGTTATTTTGTATCAGGGTGCAATTAATCCTTTCCGGGGAATTGATAAAGCTATTCTGGCAATGCATTATCTTGACGAGGGGATTTTTAAAATTGCCGGTGACGGGCCAAAGAAAAAAGAATATGAAGATTTGGTTGTTAAAGAGAACCTTCAGCATAAAGTTCAGTTCTTAGGAAAATTAAAACCTGAAGATTTAAGAAAAATTACCGTTACCGTAGATGTAGGAATGAGTATTGAAGAAAATGGCGGAGAAAGTTATTTATATTCACTTCCCAACAAGGTTTTAGATTGTATCCAGGCCAGAGTTCCCTTAATCATGTCAGATCTTCCTGAAATGCAGAAGATTAAAAGACATTTTGACATCGGAGAGATTATTAAAGATCATCAGCCTGAAAATATAGCTGCAGCAATACAATCCGTTTTAAGTAAAGGAAGGAAAAATTATCAGGAAGAGCTTGCAAAAGCCTCAGATATTTTCTGTTGGGAAAATGAAGAAATAAAGCTTCTGGAAGTATTTCAAAAAGCGGCTCAATAAAAATATTCTTTAAAAAACAATTTTAGAATCATTACCATCAGGTTTTCAGGTGCGCCTTGTGTTAAATATCTTTTTAAAATTGGTTATCTTTGCAAAATAGAAATTGAAAAACATGACCATTAAAGAAAAACAGCAGGAAATCGTTGACGAATTTGCATTTCTTGATGACTGGGAGCAAAAATATGAGTACATCATTGATCTCGGAAAAGAGCTTAAGGGATTGGCAGAAGATCAAAAAACGGACGAGAATCTGATCAAAGGTTGTCAAAGTAAAGTATGGATTGATGCTGAGTTCAAAGATGGAAAGCTTTTTTTTGATGCAGATTCTGACGGAATTCTTCCAAAAGGAATCGTTTCTTTATTAGTCAGTATTTACAGCGGTCATTCTACACAGGAAATTTTAGATTCCGATTTCGATTTTATTTCTGAGATCGGATTACAGGAATTCCTTTCTCCGTCCAGAGCCAATGGTTTGATGGCCATGACGAAGCAGATTAAATTTTATGCCGTTGCCTACCAGCTAAAGTCGTAGTTGTGACCAGAATTTTAGCATATCGTTTTTCGGCTTTTGGTGATGTTGCCATGACAGCACCTGTTTTCCGGGAATTTTTGGAACAGAATCCAGATGTGGAAATCGTGATGGTTTCAAGGAAGAATTTTGAGGGCTTATTTGCTGATATTCCGAATGTTATCTTTAAGGGAATCAACCTTGATGAATTTAAAGGGTTTTTCGGATTAAACAGGTTGGCGAATGAACTTGGTAAAGAATTTCATCCTGATTATATTGCCAATCTGCATGATGTAATCAGAACAAAGATTCTGGATAAGATCTATATAAAAAAGGGCCTTAAGGTTTTTAAAATCAACAAAGGAAAGTACGAAAAGGAAAGACTTACCGATGTCTGGAATCTGGATAAAGTTCAGCTAAAACAAACGGTTGAGCGTTATGCGGATGTTTTCAGAGAAATGGGATTTCAGGTAAATCTGTCCCATACATTAAGACCGGCTACTTTACAGAAATCGGGGATAGGTTTTGCTCCCTTTGCTCAGCATAAAGGGAAAATGCTTCCTTTGGAGAAATCTTATGAACTGGCAAGAATCCTGGCCAGGAAACAAAAAATATATTTTTTCGGAGGCGGACAAAAAGAAACGGAGACCCTCGAAAAATGGGAAAAAGAAATTCCTAATACGGAAAGCTTATCAGGAAAATTAAATCTTAAAGAAGAGCTTCACAGAATTTCCGCACTGGAACTGATGATCTCCATGGATTCTGCAAATATGCATCTTGCAAGCCTTGTAGGAACAAGATGTGTGTCTGTTTGGGGATCTACTCATCCCTATGCAGGCTTCCTCGGGTTTGGTCAAAGTGAAAATGATGTTGTTCAGGTAAAAGATTTAAGCTGCAGACCCTGTTCGGTTTTTGGGGATAAAGAATGCTACAGGGGCGACTGGGCTTGTCTGGCAGAGCTTGATGTACAGAAAATTATAGAGAAAATCTGACTGAATGAAGCTTTCCATCTGTATCCCGGTTTATAATTTTGATGTTCGAGAATTGGTCAGTGATCTGAAAAAAGAAATTGCTGTCGGTTCCGTTGAGGCCGAAATTATTTTAATTGATGATGCTTCGGAAGACCGATTTATACAAATCAACAGGACGCTTCAGGCCGAAGTTAAAAACTTCATTTTTCTTGAAAAAAATATAGGAAGATCACAGATCCGGAATCTTTTTCTTTACTATTCGAAAGGAGATTATTTACTTTTTCTGGATTGTGACGGAAAAATAATCAGTGAGAATTTTTTAAATAATTACATTTGTTTTATAGAAAAAAATGCTGATACCAAAGTGATTTACGGGGGAAGAAATGTGTCGGAAACACTTCCGGATGAAAATCATCATTTACGGTGGAAGTTTGCTGTAGAACGGGAAAATCATCCGGTTAAATTCAGGTTGGAAAAACCTTATTTAAGCTTTCAGACCAATAATTTCGTGATAAAAAAAGAAGTATTGGAAAAGGTGCATTTTAATCCTGAATTTCAAAAATACGGATATGAGGATCTGCTTTTTGCCATGGATTTAAAATCGGAGAAAATAAGGATCGACCATATAGATAACCCCATTTTTAATAATGATCTGGAAGAAAATAAAGTTTACCTTCAAAAAGTGGAGGAGTCTGTGGAAAGTTTATCCAAAATGCTCAGAAATAAAGAACTGAATTCAAAACTATCTGAAGTTAAACTTGTGAAAGCCTATCAAATGATAGATAAACAGCCTTTAAAGCCCTTATTCAAAGTGTTTTTCGGATTGCAAAAGGAAAGGTTAAAAGAATCTCTTTTGAAAGGAAATACAAGCCTCCGTTATCTTGATTTTTATAAGCTCGGGCTTCTTCTTGAGAAAATGGAGTAGTGGGTGTTTTCCTAATTATGAGAACTATATTATTTTACATTCATCATTTTTTATTAACGCAAAGCTTTTAAAATCCGATTGCTATATTTTAAGAGAAGCAAAGAAAGCAACAAAGTTGTGATGAAGCATTCTTTTGAAATCTATTTTATTAGATTAAAAAAACTTGCTCATCTTGGATATATCCGACTCATCATTTTCTTTGCGATATAAAAAATGATCATTGAAAGAAACCGGAACAATAGTATATGGTTATCCCAATTATCTTTCAATCAACAAATGGTGTTTTTTTAATACTTCTGCTAAGCCCAGTCCGCTTTTACTGTAAATTAATTTCGTCCGTGGTATCCGGAAGCCATTATCAACCGTTCGCCATAAGATACTTTTATCAATATCATCAGGAATGGTAACGTGATCTAGATTTTCTTTCAATATTTTTAATAATGCGACAAGCTCTGTATTTTCGTATTGAGCAATGATTTCATAAGGGTTTTTATTGAAAGCCTTGAAAACAAAGAACAGGAGCCTGTTAATAAATGTTCCCTGCTTTAATTCATTAATAACGGGTTGATTAAGATAAATGGATATTTTATGCCTGGTCTGTACCTGAACATGGGAAATAAGGATATCTTCAATGGAATCGAAGGAGACTTTCTGTAAAAGAAAAAAGGTCTCGAATATCAAAAAGTTATTTTTTACGGATATAGTTGGGAAGGTCATTGTGCAATTATCTGATGAGTGAAAGTTTATTTTCTCCTTTTTTAAGATGAAATAAGGCTAATTCTGTAATGATCATTCCTTCATTATTCTCAAAAACAAAACCGCATGGCTGGTCATTTATTTTCATGCTTACAACCTGGTTTCTGTCACCATAAAAATGTAAGGAATACTCTGAAAAGTCTATTTTGTTTACATCCTGCCGGGATGAGTTCAGGATGGTTTTTCTCCTGGCTGCTTTTTCTTCTTCGCTGAGGTAAAAAACCGTGGTAATTTCTTCAAAACGCTGGTTATTTATAGAATTATACTGGTCGGTATTCCTGTTTTTAATGATCTGATGGAATGTTTCATAATACTCTTTAATTTCTTCAACCAGATTATCTTTCACAGGATTGTCTCCATTGATATAATCTGAGAAGCTGAAAGAGTTTTTCCATCCTTCGAGATAATAAGGAACTTCGGCCTCAAAAAAGTCTCCTGTTGTATACATCGGGGTATCTTTTTCTTCGAAAGAAATGTGAAAATGCTGTTTTACCGTTTGCTTTGGTATTGAAAAATCAAAAGCATCCCTTAGGGTGATTTTAAGATCAATAGAAGCATGCCTGCTGATTCTGTCTTCATGTTCGAAGCAGTTGGCTTTTATGGTAAAAAACTGTTTCCCGGAATTTAAAATATATGCATTTACAGGCCAGTCTACCGCCATTCCGCCTTCTTTATAATGATCAAAACAGGGAACATCATTGATGAATAATTCTGCCTGGCAATTTCTCACCTGCAATTCTGCAAGATAGAAAGGATTCTTATACATGATCAGTTACTTTTTTTGGTATTTTTTTAAACAGATATCTTCCCCTACAAATACTTTTTCCAATGGGAACCGGTTGCAGTCGAATTTTTTATTTACAATGGAAATATTATAAATATGGTCTTTTTCAAAAGAAGAATAAGCGAACTGGATGATTTTATCCGGAGTTTCCCATCTGTAAACGGAAGGATTATCGTACAGCTGATTGATATTTACTTTAAATGTTTTGTATTGATTATCAATATCATTAATAATTTTATCCTTAATATTTTCCTTTAGGACAAAAGAGGTAGATACACCGATGATTTCGTTGTTTTTGCTTACTTTAAAATCGTATTTATAACTGCTTATATCCGTATTTCCTAACGAAACTTTAATGTTTTCATTTTGCTTTTTACTGATGATATAATTGTAGGCGATATCTGAATCACTGTCTTTTATAGAGGTTTTATAGTACTTATTGGCACCGAATAATGTGTCTGTATTTTCGTGAAATGTGATTTTTTCTATATCAAAATTGCTGCTTCCTAAAGTTTTAGGATTTTCTTTTTCCTGCGATTTGCAGCTGTATACGGATAAAACGAAGATGATGGCAAATAAAAATTTATTTCTTCTCTTCAATGTATATTTTTCCTGAATCATATATTGGGTCTTTAGGCTCTTCGATTATTGTAAAAACTTGCTGATGGGTAGGCTTAAAATCAATTCTGCGGTTGCTGATAAGTTCGCTGATAACAATGGTCATTTTGGCGCCTTTAAAATTAACCGTTGATTTCTCATAATATTTTGACTGGTTTTTATCATAGCCCCATTCTTTTTCAAAGGTCAATGATGTGGCTACGTTTCCTTCAACTTTCCATTTTTCCACTTCAGTTGTTTCCGTAACTCCGTTTCTGGTTGTAGTAGGGATAAAAACCACTTCATTGCTTTTACATCCTGCCCGAAGGGTAACTCCGGGTTCTACCCACATTTTTTGTTTTCCTCTGTTGGCAAAACCGTCTACGCGGTTGTAAGATAAACTTAAATCTGCTTTCACAGGAAAAGAAACTTCAAATGTAATGTAAAGATCAGATTTTGATAGCCATTCTATAAACTGGATAATCCAGCTGATTACTCTTCCGATCGGGCCCAGGAATTTAATTAAAGGAACTAAATCCACAACAACAGTCAGGCCGATTAACGGATCTGCCCTTAAACCGCCTGTATATATCGGAACAATCTCATTATTGCTTGCCTTACCGAATTTCCAGCCTAATGCAAATCCTACGTTAGGCGGATCTATTGCAAAATCTACTTCAATCACACGTCTTGACTGTGCTAAACTTGGAGTACCGTCACTGTTGCCGGGGTTGAATACTTCAAAATATTGCCGGGTCATATTAAAAGCAGCTACGGCGGTGTCTACAACCTTTTTTACGCTTTCAATTCCAATTTCGTGCTCTTTTCCGTTTTCAACAGCTTTTGCCTTTAATACCCATCCTAAATTGGATGACTGTGTGGCATCAATATTCAGCTCACTTCCCAGATATCTCATATTGTAATTCTGATGGTGGGCATTCAGTCTTTCCCGGGTGTATTTTATTTTCCCGGTATATCCTCTACCTATTGTTATCAGAAATGCAACTTCCCATTCTATGTCCGGATATACTTTAATTTTAGCAATCTGGTTGGGATAACGGCAGGTGCTTATGGGAACAAAGTAATTCTGTGCCAGATCTTCGTTCAGAATAAAGTAATTAAACAGCCATAATATATTGGCAGCATTGGCTGTATAAGTACTCGTTCTGCCCTGAAGGAAGGTTTTGTTGTAGTTATACTTAGGCATGAGCAGCATTTTACTGTCGCCTTCAAATTTATAGTCTGTTCCTGCTGTCCACTGTTGTACCTGTGAAGGATTATAAGACTTATTGGTTTTAATAACGTCTGTATCTGTCCTGTTTTCGTTGGTCGGTGTGATGTCTGCGTTTTGCTGTTGCTGAGAATGAGTTTTATCAGTTTGTGTATTAAAACCGGCACTGTCTCTTTGTGCAGCAAATACTTTATTTACCTGGAAAACATTGGTTTGCACCGTATGCTTCTGGCCTTCATCTAAAAGCAATCCCTGGCAGAAAACATCTTTTGTTGTGAGCTTATCTAAAGTGATGGAGATTTTTTTTCTCTTGTCTCCGGCTGTAATTCCAAAGATCTGGCTGGTACGGTCTATCGGATTTTTGGTGTCTTCTTCATCGAAAATTACCAAAGGAGTTCTGTCGCCGTCTTCTTCATCTTTTATCGTGATTTTAGAATATCCGCAAGGGTCATATTCTCTTTTCTTATATTGTATGTCTCCAATATACTGGATCTGGTTGTTTTTTTGTGTTTCAAACTGACCCAGAAGGGAGCTCAGTGTGTCATAGGGTACCAAAAGTTCACGTGAAGAATCGTAGATCCATTTTCCGTTTTCCAGCCTTACCCAATCGGAGGTGGCCTGTTCGGAGTCATATTGTCCTGTAGCGGAAACACTTCCGTTAGGTGTTAAAACAGGGCCGGTAAAATCAATATATCCTCTCAGTCTCAGATAAAATTTTTCATCTTGCTTCTGGCTGTTATGATTTTTTTGCCATTCCGGATCAATAAGAAATCTCAATGATTTTTGGGCATTATAATGAAATGCTCCCGGGTTTGTTATTTCTACTCTTTCTTTTTTGGAAACTACTTTTCCTTTATTAACAAGCTCTACATCAAAAACAAATTTTTGCAGATTATTATGCCAATCAGGAAGCAGATGAGTATATACTTCTACATCTACTGTTTGTCCGTAGGCTGCTTTTTTATCACTGTCCTGCAACGGGATATAGCTTCCTTCTTTTGGAAACTTAAAATTACAGTACAAAACCTGTGGGCGGTCTGTTGCAACTACTCTTAAAACTTCGACACCATTTGTTTCCGGAAAAACATTGTATGGAATCAGCAAATAAATAACCCCAATATTCCCGATTCCATTTTTTACATCACTTACGTTGATCGCCCGATTATTTCCTTCAAGAATTTTGTAGTCTTTATTTTCTTCATTTGAAGTTTTAAGGGTATTAAAAAACTCACTGGGAGATAATTGCGGATATAGCTGTTTATAGGCATTCCATAGATGTTCTCTTACGAGAAACCATTTTACATCGCGAATTGTATTTTCAGGATTGCGTGTGCCCGGCCCCAAACAAGACTTATCCACATAAGCTGTAAAAGAACTTTCCGAAGGGCTCAGTTCTACAAGATAACCGGAGCCATATTGTTTAACATTTTTTTTAGGCTCTTTGATCAAAGCCTTCTTTATGCCTGCTGTACCCATATTTAATATCCGAATTTGTAAGGATCCTTACTGTTATAGTTTGACATATCAACAACGGGATTTACATGGGCCTGAAGCTCACTGTCGGCATTTTTCAGATTGCTTTGAGATGGTTCCCCGATTTGTCCGGTTTTAATAATAGAAATACAGTCTTTACCGCCAATAGGGCAGGTCGCCTTACTGTCTTCCAGTAAAATATAGCCATCCGGGGGAGAATATTTTTCTTTTTCGTAATAACCGCTCCATTCTGTAACGACTGCACTGCATGGGGTGTTATTCTTTTTTTTACAGGATCCGAAAGTGTTTTTTTCAAAAGTAGCTCCTATATCTTTATGGGTGGCTGCCAATTTTGAGCTGCCATTGAGGTCGTTGATATAATATTTCTGTTGTGTGAGTACCTTTAATTTGTCCGGAGTAGTACCAAACTGACATTGGCACAAGGCTCCCTGTACTACTTTTTCTTTTTGAGACATATTAATGTAATTTTGTGTGGTGGGTAAAATTAGTGTTTTTTATTCAAATTGATTCTCTACCAGTCGTTTTCATACTTGTTTTTATAAAATCCCCACGGGTTAGGCTCTGATACAACGAGTCCTCCTGTAATAAAAGGGCTGTTTTTATCCAGTTCCATTCCTTTATATTTTTCTGTTTCCTGCTGATATTGTGTATAATTTATTTTTTTGATAAAAACTTTATTTCCCTGCCGGTCTTTAGAATAAACTTCAAAATAAGCCCTTATGTGCATTGGAAAATGATAATACAGGTCAAGGTCAAAAATTACTTTCAAAGACATAAAACAGGATGTTCTATCCAGCCATTTTTTGGGAATAAAATAGGGATCTGCCGGTCTTTCTGAGCTTTCAAACCCGATCACAAAAGAATGATAATCGGTAGGTATTTTATTAATCGTCTGAATTCCCGAAAACCTTACCGGTGGTTGATAGGGGATTACGGGCAGGAATAATGCTGTTTCAGTTGTACGGGTTTCACCATAATCAATGAATCTCGGATGAAAAAACAGATTCCAGAACCAGTCGTTTTGTAGGCTTTTTTCAATCCCGGACTTATTTTCAAGCTTATCATCTGCCGCAAGAAAAAAATCATGCAAAGCTTCACTTTCGTATTTATCTGATATCTTTAATTTTTCTTCAGCCCAACGGGTTTTGATCTCTTCATGATTAAGAATTTCATTTGTGCTTATTCCTTTCTCATTGATATAGGTCTGAAGCGGATATATTGATTTTGATATCGAATTTGCAAGGATTTCACTGATATGATCGGGCTGATGCTGGTCATAAAAGATATTTTCCTTGTTGATTTCGAGAATACCTTTATTATATTCAAGGTTTAAATTAGTCGTTACTTCGTAATCAATCCTTTTTGAAGGAATCTGTTCTTCACCGGAAAAATATTTAACGGATATACCATATTTTCTCTGCTTCAATCCCGAAGGTTTTATCCTGAGTGTATTTAATCTCCTTAGTATTTCATTTTTTGACATGAGAATGCCCATAACAATATCATTTTAGCCTCCCGACATAGTTTAATGATCAAATTTAATGATTTGTTTATAAAAAATTAATGAAATAAAGAAAGTTTGAAAAAAATGGAAGAGATATAAAAAGAAAAATCTCCCAATTTCTTGAGAGATCTTCTGTGGGTCCTGAGGGATTCGAACCCCCGACCCTCTGGGTGTAAACCAGATGCTCTGAACCAACTGAGCTAAGAACCCGAATTTTTTTGAAAGGTTTCGTTTCCTTTTCTGTGGGTCCTGAGGGATTCGAACCCCCGACCCTCTGGGTGTAAACCAGATGCTCTGAACCAACTGAGCTAAGAACCCGAATTTTTTTGAAAGGTTTCGTTTCCTTTTCTGTGGGTCCTGAGGGATTCGAACCCCCGACCCTCTGGGTGTAAACCAGATGCTCTGAACCAACTGAGCTAAGAACCCTCTATACTTGTTTTCTCGTTTAGAGTGGTGCAAATATACGACTTATCTGTAAATTTCCAAATTTTTTTCTAAAAATTCTCCGACCACAAAATTGCTGCCACCAATAAAAATCATTTCCTCATTTGTACATTGTTGTTTTGCAGATAAATAGGCTTCCTGTACCGAATCGAAAATTTTATAAATAATTTTGGCGTTGATCAGCAAATCTTCATAGTCTTCAGGATGTCTTCCCCTGTGAATGGCCGGTTTTGCAAAATAAAATTCAGAATTTTCGGGCAACAATGCCATTACTTCATCTATTTTTTTATCATTCACGAATCCCAGGATTACGTGTTTATGACGATCAATAGCATTAAGTTGAGAGAAAACATACTCCAATCCCGCCTGATTGTGTGCCGTATCACAAATCGTCAGCGGCGTTTTTGAAAACTCAAACCAACGGCCGATAAATCCTGTATTCTGATACACATGCAATAAGCCGTTTTCCAGGTTTTTGTCAGAGATCGGAATATTTAGTTTTCTTAATTCTTCCACTAAGGCAAGAACTACTTTTATATTTTTTTGCTGGTAATTTCCTTTCAGATCAGACTGCAGAAGAGTTTCCGTTAAAGTGGCATCAATGAAACGGGTATTTTCTTTATCTGCTTTCTGTCTGATGATATTTTTCACAATGATGTTGTCATCACCTGAAATAATTGGGACATTATGTTTAATAATTCCTGCTTTTTCCCCGGCGATTTCTTCAATCGTATTTCCCAGAATATTCTGATGATCAAGCTGAACATTTGTGATTGCAGAAACCAAAGGCTTAATGATGTTTGTAGAATCTAGCCTTCCGCCCAAACCGACTTCAATAACAGCAAAATCTACTTTCTGCTGATAAAAATATTCAAACGCCATAATAGTGGTAAATTCAAAAAACGAAGGTTTGATATCCTCAGGTAAGTTTTTAAGCTTCTGGATGAAATTAAAGACAAACTCCTTATCACAGTTTTTACCGTCAACCTTTATACGTTCTGTAAAATCAATAAGATGGGGTGAATTGTATATTCCTGTTTTATAGCCCGCTTCCTGGAGAACGGAGGCCAGCATATTGCTTGTAGACCCTTTTCCGTTGGTACCTCCAATATGGATGCATTGTATCTTTTCCTGAGGGTTGTCAAAAAAAGCACAAAGTTTCATAATGTTATCTAAACCAGGTTTGTATGCCTTCTCCCCGTCAATCTGATAGTTGGGAGCCTGAACGAAAAGCCATTCAACAGCTTCCCGATATTGTTCCGTTGTCATTATGCAAAAATCTCAAAAGTTTTTTAAAAAGAAAATATTAATTTTTCAAAACTGTAACTTTTTTATCTTTAGTTCGTCTAATAGTGTAAAATCGTAATATGAAAAAAGTTCTGATTATTGTTTTGGGATTATCTTATTTGGGTATGAATGCCCAGAAAAAGTGGTCTTTGAGAGAATGTGTAGACTATGCTGTGAAGCATAATCTTCAGGTTATCCAAAATGAATATTCTAAACAAGTTCAGGATTCTAATCTTAAAATTGCAAAGAGAGGATATTTACCTTCTGTATCGGCAAGCATCGGAAACAATGTGAGTTTCGGGCAGGCTTCATTGGGAACGGGAAGTATCAGGAATGACAGATTCAGTAATAATGCCAATCTTGGAGCAGATATTTTGGTTTATAACAACGGAAGACTGGAAAAAACAGTAAGAAAATCCGAATTTGATGTTGAAGCAAGCCAATACGATATAGAAACCATAAAAAACGATATTTCTTTACAGATTGCCCAGCAATATTTAACAACATTACTGAACAGGGAAATTGTAAAAATTTCGCAAAGTGCTGTTGAGAATGCCCAGAAACAATATGACAGGGCCAAGATAACCACAGAAGTGGGAACGACAGCCCAGACGATTTTTGCAGAAGCACAGGCGGCATTGGCGAGAGAAAAGCAAAATCTTAAAACGGCTGAAATTAATACCGGCAGAAGTTTATTTGCACTGGCTCAGCTTTTACAGTTGGAAGATTATAAAGATTTTGATGTAGAAAATGTTGATATCCCTGATCAGTTGGCTCCACAGCTGAAGACAGTAGATGAGGTTCTGACGACCGCCTATGACACACAGCCACAGATTAAAGCTGCCGAAAGCAGGATTAAATCTGCCGAAGCGCAAACCGAGATCAATAGAACGGCATTCTGGCCAACGGTAACTGCCAGTGCAGGAATAGGAAGCTTCTATAATAATTTATTGAATACAGCCGATCAAAGAACCTTTTTCCAGCAGTACAAAGATAACTTCGGGCAGCAGCTCGGGCTTTCCATAAACGTTCCTATCTTTAATAAAGGAATCACAAAGCTACAGGTAGAACAATCCAAAATCAACGAAAGCATTGCTAAAAATTCTTTTGAACAGCAAAGACAGGCGGTAAGACAAAATGTACAGAAAGCGCAGTTTGATGTGGAAGCTAATTATGAAGCCTATCTTGCAGCAGTGGAAACGGAAAAAAGCACGAAACTTTCTCTGGATTTTGCAGACAAAAGCTATGCAGCGGGAAGAACAACTATTTTTGATGTAAACATTGCGAGAAATAACTATGCAAATGCTCAGGGGTCTGTAGCACAGGCAAAATATAACTATCTTTTCAGCCTTAAATTGTTGAATTTCTATGCGGGAATTCCGTTAAGTTTATAAAATGTCAATCCAGTCTCTAGAAAAATATTTACCACCCAATACGCTTCAATATTTAAAAATCTGGTTTTCAGATTACTATATCCATATAAAAATTACACGAAACCGGAATTCAAAACTGGGAGATTACAGAAAACTTCCGGATCATTCCCATGAAATAACCATTAATTCTACACTGGCTCCACAGCTCTTTTTCTTTGTGCTTACCCATGAATTGGCTCATTTAATAGCCTTTGAAAAATATGGGCGAAGAATTTCTCCACATGGCAATGAATGGAAAGATACCTTCCGGAGAATGCTCCTGGAAAGTCTTGATGTATATGAAGAGAATCTAAGGCCCATTATTGTGAAGTTTTCCAGATCTCCGAAGGCCAATTTTATGGCGAGCCCGGACCTTGTAAAATATTTTCATATTGAAAAACAGGACGATAAACTCCAATTTATTGAAGAATTGCAACCAGGAGATTACTTTATTTATCGAAATGAGAAGTATTTTCTAGAAGGTCTGATTAAAAAAAACTATCTTTGTAAGAACCTGGCTACTGGAAGGAAGTATTCTTTCAAACCGTTGGCAAGGGTCGAAAAATGTAGTTAAACATGTCAATATCAGATAAATACTGTGTTATAATGGCCGGAGGGATTGGAAGTAGATTCTGGCCGATGAGCACACAGAAATTTCCAAAACAATTTCAGGATATTTTAGGAGTTGGCCGTACAATGATTCAACAAACGTATGACCGGATCAGTAAGATCATTCCTAAAGAAAATATATTTGTCATTACCAATAAAGAATACGTAAGTCTTTCTCATCAGCAGTTACCGGAAGTTCCTGAAGATAACATTGTTGGGGAACCCCTGATGAAAAATACGGCAGCCTGTAACCTTTATATGGCTAATAAGATTGCTGAGATCAATCCCGATGCCACTATGATTGTTTTGCCGGCAGATCATCTGATACTGAAGGAAGAGGTTTTTCTTGAAAAAGTACAGCTTGCCTTTGACCTTGCTGAAAAAAACGATTATCTGGTTACCCTGGGGATTACACCTACAAGACCCGACACCGGATATGGCTATATTCAGTTTGTTGATAAAAAGAATTCGGAATATTTCAAAGTAAAAACCTTTACGGAAAAACCTATTCTTGAGATTGCCCAAAGCTTTCTGGAAAGTGGAGACTTTCTTTGGAATGCCGGGATATTTATCTGGAATGTAAAAAGCATTCATCATGCATTTGAAATGTATCTTCCGGATATGACACAGCAGTTTATGGCATGTGAATATAATTCTGAAGGAGAAAACAGCTGTATTGAGCTCATTTATCCGAAAGTACAGAAAATTTCCATTGATAACGGAATTCTTGAAAAAGCGAAGAACGTTTATGTAATTCCTTCAGATTTGGGATGGAGTGACCTCGGAACCTGGACTTCCATTTATGAGAATACGGAAAAAGATGAAAATCAGAATGCTGTAAAGCTGAAACATGTATTGACCTACAATGCTAAAGGAAATATCATCCGCCTCAGAAACAATAAGAAAGCTGTAGTTATAGATGGTCTGGAAAACTATATTGTCGTAGATACGGATAAAGCATTGCTGATTTGTCCCAGGGATAATGATCAGCTGATAAAAGATTATGTTCTCGATTTGAAAAACTTCAAAAAAGGAGATAAATTCATGTAAATATACTTTGAAGAATAAGCGATGACAAAATTCACATACAAGGTTTCGGTATTTATTTTTCTGCTTTTAGGGATTTTAACTTATTCGCAGGAGAAGAAGAAATTTTCGAATATCTCAACGGTTCTTCAGAGAATAATTCCCAATGATAACAATGATTTCTGGGTGCTGGTTTACAACACGTATGGAAAAGACCAGGAAATAAAAATATCCGGAACAAAAAAGGATTATGCACCGCAATTCTCCGGCTTTGACCTGTTTCCTGATGAAGACAGTTTCTATTACATTGTTTATTCATCCGGTGGAAAACTGAATTATGTTACAGATCTTGAAGGGCTAAAAAGATTTATCGGAAAAATAGATAATGTGGAGGAAGCGGCAATTGCAGCAATCACAGAGGGTTACATGATAGATGAGGAATTTAAAGATATTGCCGGAAACTATTATGAAGACCAATCCAATTATTATATGGATCTGGGTAAGCTGACTTCAAAAGAATGCCCGTATCAAAAAACACATTATGCCTTAACGGTAAGTAAATCTAACGGAACAATAATCAATGTAAAAGACAACGGAACTTATATTGAGCTTTACAACAAGAAATGTAAAAATAACCCGCGGCTTTTAAAAATTGAAAAAAAAGAAGAACCAAAAGATGAGCCTAAAAAACCAGCCAAATCAACCAAAAGAAAATAACTTCTACGAAACGGAAAGATTAATCATTCGTCCGATGTCATTGGATGACAGCGAGTTTATTCTTGATCTTTATAACAGACCCAAATTTATACAATTCATTGGTGATCGTCATATTAAGACGGTTTCCGATGCAGAAAACTATATTAAAAACAAATTCCTTCCGCAATTTGAAAAGCTGGGATTCGGAAACTATATGGTAATCACCAAAGACGAAAACAAGAAGATCGGCGGTGTTGGAATCTTTGATAGGGAAGGGCTGGATGTAGTAGATATAGGGTTTTCTCTTCTGGAAGAGTTTGAGGGCAAAGGATATGCTTATGAAGCGGCAATAAAGGTTAAATCTGTCGGGATGGATGAGTTTGGCCTGAAAAAACTTTCCGCAATTACCGCAAAAGACAATGTTTCTTCCCAGAAATTAATTGAAAAATTAGGATTAAAATTCAAAAATCATGTAACTCTTCCCGGAGAAGATGAAGAGCTCATGTATTATGAAACAGAATAACTGTCCCGTTTCCTGACATTGCGAACAAAGTGAAGTAATCTCCTACCCAAGTTTAAAGGCTCGTTAAAATCCCATGTCACAACATCAATAATTTCACAAAAGATACAAATCCATAAATGTATCTTTTGTGAAAATATGAGTGAGATTTGTGTTTAAATTATCCTTCTAAAATTTGTTCAGCCTAAAATTTGTTCAGCCGCAGTTTTTGAAGTCACTTTTTCAATCACTCGTGTACAAATTCCCTTTTCATCAAAAATAAAAGTAGTTCTTACGATTCCCATATACGTCTTACCAAACGTTTTTTTCTCCTGCCATACCCCGAATTTTTCAATGATATCATGGTTTTCATCAGCAATCAGATCATAAGGGAAAGCAAATTTGTTATGAAAATTTTTCTGCTTCTTTACAGTATCCCCACTGATTCCCAATAACTGGAATCCTGCTTTTTCCAGCTGAGAATAATTATCACTCAGGTTACAGGCTTCCACAGTACATGTTGGAGTATTGGCCTGTGGGTAAAAGAAAATAATTAATTTTTTTCCGATCAATTCCGATGAGTTTACCGCTTTCCCATCCTGATTTATTCCTTCAAACTTGGGTAATTTGTCTCCAACTTTCAGCATAATGTTTAATTTTGTTCAAATTTAATGGTTACATGACAAAAAAGCAAAGAGCCGAACTCGTTCAGCATGAATTAGAAAAAATATATCCCGAAGTTCCTATTCCTTTAGCACATACTGATCCGTTCACCCTGATGGTTGCCGTAGCGCTTTCTGCACAGACAACCGATAAAAAAGTGAATGAAGTTACCCCAAACCTTTTTAAAGTGGCCGGAACTCCCGAAAAAATGGCTAAGCTGGAAGTTTCTGAAATTAAAGAACTGATCAAAGAGATCGGACTTTCCAATACGAAAGCCAAAAACCTGAAAAGAATGGCAGAGCTTTTACTTGAGAGACATAACGGAATTGTTCCTCAAACCTATGAAGAACTTGAAGCTTTACCCGGAGTAGGTCATAAAACGGCTTCCGTAGTGATGAGCCAGGGCTTCGGATTTCCCGCCTTTCCGGTGGATACCCATATCCATCGCCTGATGACTCAATGGAAGCTTACATCTGGAAAAAATGTTGTAGAAACGGAAAAAGATGCAAAAACAATCTGGCCTGAAAGTGTCTGGAATAAGCTTCATCTTCAGATTATTTTTTACGGAAGAGAATATTCTCCCGCCAGAGGAAAAGGAGATAAAGACTTTATCACCAAAATGATGTTTGAAAAATAAGACTTGATTCCCCTTCTCTGAGGGGGAAGATCTTTGCAAGACAAAAGACGGGGCAGTTGAAATCTTAATATCTTTTGTCCGGACACTGGATGTATCCGGATTCTACTATTGAAAAAGATTTCTGGTAACTACAGATCTAAAAGTCTTCTGTGATAATTAATCTGTCCCAGATGATAATCCAGATGAGTGATGAGATGGATCAGGAAATAGCCGGTGGACATTTTATTTTCAAAAACAACACGCGGATATTCTTTTTCCAGGTCTTCGGAAGTCAACTGATTCAAGGTAGAATCAACCATAGTTAACGTATTGGTGATTTTCTCAATCAATTCGGTTCTGGGAACATCCTTTAATGAAAACTCCAGGTCACGCTGTCTTATGTATCCCGTATTTCCAAGTTCTGCACCGATAAAAGCATTCAGGTTACCGACTAAGTGCAGGCAGAGGTTTCCTGCAGAATTAGCAATGTTCTGATCTGTTTTCCAAATGTTTTCTTCTTTCTGGTAAGATTCGATTTCTGTTTTTAACTTATTCAGATCTCTGCTGTATAGGGATTTTAAACTTTCTGTGATCATAATTTTCAAACTTTGTAGGTTATTGAAGAAAACAGGGTGGTTAATATATTCGCTTTTCAAAACACCCCGTCAAAATTTTTGATTTTGCCACCCCTCTGAAAGAAGGGAATTCTGCGGTTAAACTATTTAGTTAACGGTTTTTATTTACTTCTGTTTCTTTGCCCAAAGCTCCATTTTTCTGTTCAGAACATCTAAAGGAAGGCATCCCTGGCTCAGTACTTCATCGTGGAAGCTTGCCAGACTGAATTTATTTCCCAGCTGCTTCTGATATTTGTCTCTCAGTTCACGGATTCTCAAAGATCCGATTTTGTAGCCCAAAGCCTGTCCCGGCATGGCCATATATCTTTCCACTTCTGCGGTAGCACCGGCTTCATCATAAGAAATATTGCTCAGGAAATATTGTATTGCTTCTTCTCTTGTCATTTTCCCGGTGTGTAATCCCGTGTCAACTACCAATCTTACGGCTCTCAGCATCTGATCGCTTAAATATCCCATTTTCTGATAAGGATCTGTGTACAATCCGAATTCCGGACCTAATGTTTCACAATAATGTGCCCAGCCTTCACCATAAGCTCCAAACCAGCCGAATCTCATAAACTTCGGTAATTTCGTATTCTCCTGTTGAAGAGAAACCTGGTAATGGTGCCCCGGAATTGCTTCATGAAGGAAAAGAGATTCCATTCCGGATGTTACATTGAATTTTGAAGGGTCAGGAAGCGGGACATAAAAAATTCCCGGTCTTTTTCCGTCAGGAGTTCCCTGGATATATTCTGCACTTGCGCTGGCTTCCCTGAATTTTTCCGTCTGTCTGATTTCAAATTTTGTTTTCGGTGTCACGCTGAACATGGTCTTCAATTTCGGAGTGATCTTGGCAAGGATTCCATTAAAGCCGGCTAATACTTCTTTTGAGGTTTTATAAGGCATTGCTTTTGGATCTGTTTTTACAAAATTGATAAACTCTTCCAATGTTCCCGTAAAGCCAACCTGCTGTTTTACCTTTTCCATTTCTGAACGGAGCATGGCAACCTGCTGAAGTCCGGTTTTATTGATCTCTTCAGGTGATTTATTGGTTGTTGTCCAGCTTTTTGCATAATATCTGTAAATCTCATTTCCGTTCGGAAGACTATTATAGCCGTCTGTTTCCCTGGCTTTAGGCAAATATTCTTTTTCTAAGAAAGCGCCCATTTTGGTATAAGCCGGAATGATTTTTTTAGTGATGGCATCTTTATAAAGGGCAGTATATTTATCCTTTTGCTCTTTTGTAAAATCTTTTGGAAAGTTTTTAACAGGACCATAAAAAATATTCTTTTCAAAATCAGCGGTAGTGATTTCTTCTGATTTCATCTGCGGAATCATTTTGATAACCAGCTTTTTCGGCAGAACAATTTTATTGTTGATTCCTTCCCTGAAGTTGTCTTCAGCTGCAGCCATCCAATCCGGGAATTTTTCCATTCTTTTCAGCCAGTCTGCATAATCTTTGTCTGTTTTAAACGGTTGGCTTCCCTGTCCGCTTCCAAACAAAGGGAAAGACAACGGAAGTCCTCCAAACTGGGTAAAAGGAATATATTCCGGATGATAGGCATAACCTTCAATCCTGTCTTTTAAAGTATAATCCAGAACATCGTAAACTACTTTATCATCATCGGATAAGCCTTTATAATCCACCTGGTCCAATTGTTTCTGAACCGAGTTGTAAAAGGCAACCTCTCCTGAAATGAAATCTTTATCAATATTGATGGGCAATTGATCATTATATCTTAGATCACCCTGGGAAGTAGCGTCCATCGGATACAATTTAAGATACTGCTCATAATAATTGGCTGCAATGGAATCTAAATTGGTAGGAGTGACTTTCGTTAAAGGGGAATCTGATTTTTTACAGGCAGCGAGACTGATCATCAGGCCCAGCCCTAAAATGCTTTTTGATAAAATGTTTTTCATTTCCGGAATCTTTATGAAAACAAAAGTAAGTAATATTGAGATAAACGGATGATGCCTGAGGTTGATTTTTAAAAAATAATTTTCAAAATATTTTTCACATTCAATCTATTTTTTATCTTTGCTGAAAACGTTTAACAATCATACTATTACAGTTCTTTTTTAAGAAATAATGAAAGGGATTTTAAAAATTTACCATCCGGACGAAACGCTAAAATACAATATTAGAAATACTTATTGTAAGGCGGTTTACAGTAACCAACAACATTTTCTTGAGGTTGAAATCATCACGGATGACGGTTTGGATCATGTAGACGATGATTCTTTACAATACAATTTTCCGCAGCTTTCGCTTGAGGTTTTCGATTTTCCTATTGAAAACAGCGAAATCGAAGGAAAAACAATTCAGATCAACGACTCAGATGATGAAACTTTCACTGAAGTGGATCTGTTTGATGATGAAGACGCTTATATCTATGACAATGAACTTCTTTTTGAAAGAAATGAAGAAGGCGAGCTTCAGGTTATCTGGAAAGGAACGATCGACGATTTCTATACCGGTTCAGATCAGCCCATTCCTTTCAGACTTAAATGCGAATTCAGCCAGGACGATATTGAGGTAGACGAAGATTAATCAGTCTTTGTTTCTGCATTCAGAATATAAATTTCTTTTCAAATTTTTTTGGAAAGGAATTTGCTATTTGTATTCAATAACAAAATTTAAGTTGTTTTTAAGCAATTTTTAAGAGAACAATTAATAATATTCCATTATTTTTGTCGTTTAAAACCATTATAAAATATTCACATTAATGCTGTTAACGGAACTTACTCAGATTTTATTTGCGCAAATTGCTGCACCTGCAGTAGCTACAGAAGATTTAGAATTTTCATTTTGGAAGATCATGTTCCACGGAGGAGCTTTCGCTAAAATAGTGATGGTGACCGTGTTACTGCTTGGTGTGTTTTCCGTATATCTGTTTTTTGAAAGGTTTTTCTTTATCAAAAGGCTTACTTCAAAGACCGACTCCAACTTCATGGATAATATCGAAGACTTTATCAAGGAAGGCAAAATAGATTCGGCGGCAGATTACTGTAAAAGACAAAACTCGCCTGAAGGAAGAATCCTGGAAAAAGGAATTTCAAGATTGGGGCGTCCCGTTTCTGATATTGTAAGCGCCATGGAATCTCAGGCTCAGGTAGAAGTTGCGAATATGGAGAAGAATCTTAACCTTCTGGCGGTAGTACCGAGTATTGCCCCGATGTTGGGACTTTTGGGTACGGTGATCGGGATGATCATTGCATTCTTTAACCTATCACATGCAACAGGCTCTTTTTCACCGAAAACATTGTCTGAAGGTATTTATACTGCTCTGGGACAAACAGCAGTCGGTTTGGCGGTAGCGATTCCGGCTAACTTTTTCTACAACATTCTTTTAACAAGGATTGATAAGTTTGTATTGAGAGCTCAGAATATGTCCGGAGAATTTTTAGATCTTATCAACAAACCTTTATAATTCTTTCTTATGAAAATTCAGAGAAGAAATAAAGCAAATCCCGAATTCAGTTTGGCAGCGATGACAGACGTTATCTTGTTGATGTTAATCTTCTTCATGATTACATCGTCTGCAGCCAATCAGAGTGCGATTGATGTAAACTTGCCAAAGGCAGAAGGTGTTGATAATAATGTTCCTAATCCTCTGTCGGTAAGTATTAAACCGGACGGGTCCTATTTTGTGGATGATAACCCGGTTGATAAAGCTCAGTTGGAACAGGCTATTGTTGATAAACTGACAAGCCAGACCAATAAATCTTTCACGATAAGAGCTGACGAAAACACAATGCATAAGTATGTGGTTTATGTAATGGAGATTGCTGAAAAACATAAATTCAATATTGCTCTTGCAACCGTTAAAGATAAATAATGCCGTAATAAGGCAAGAATTATTCAAAAAATGAAAAGTTATACCGTAAATAAAGACGAGCAAAACAGGGACAGGATAAAGAGTGGAATACTTTCTGTTCTGATCTGGTCTGCCATCTTGCTTTTTGTTTTTCTTTATAAGCTTAAACCGGAAATAGATAAAGATCCGGAAGTAGTGACCACAATGCTGGTTAATTTCGGAGACAACAGAAACGGAAAAGGGATTGAGGAACCGGCTGATCAACCGGAAAGCTTGGCTGCAGCGACGGAAGAAGTTGCTCCTGAGCCTGTTGAAACAGCAGTTCCTGAAACAAAAACCGTTATAAAACCGGATCCACAGCCTGAAACCAAGAAAGTGGAAACAAAGGATAAAGTAATTACCGGAAACAACTCAAAGATCAGTGCTCCTAAAAAAGACGATTCAAAGTCAAATAAAAAAGCAGTAACCAGTTCAACAGCTTCCAAAAATACTAAAAAAGCAGGCGCAACAACGGCCAATTCCAAAACCGGAAACGGAGATGGAAAAGGAACTGCCGCAATCGGGAATTTAATAAAAGGAAGAGGAACCAAAGCCGGAAGCCAGGGAACAGGAGAAGGAATAGGAAATGCAGGAGATCCTTTAGGCGGAGATGGAAACGGTGACAGTAAAGTAGGAATTGACAGAAAATTAATCGGATATATCCCCGGAACAATGGGAAGAGGTGGAGCACAGCCCCAACACAGCTGTACGGCAAGCGGATCAATTACAATTGCCTATACTGTGGATAAAGCGGGAAATGTGGTCTCTGCAAGAAGGACAGGAGGGATATCTGATCCCTGTGTATCTTCAACATCCGTTTCGTGGGTCAAGAAATATGTGAAAGCAGAAAAGGCCAGTACCTCCTCAACCGGAACTTATAAAATTACCTTCTAAAATATAAAAGCACTTCTTATGAAAGTGCTTTTTTTATTTCGTTGATTCTGTTGATAACCGGGAGTGCAAAAATTCCGCTGGTTTGAAGATACAGCTCATAGAACGTTTTTGCTTTGTCCAGAAAGTCTGTGCTGCCGGTTTCCTTTCCTTTGAAATAAAATAGGTTTCCAAGCATTTCATAATAATCTTTATGATCTCTTTCCTGTCTTTCGTTTACAATTTCAATAATCTCTTCCTTCGTTTTGGAAGAAATTTCTGTAAAGTCAATCTTAAAAATATCCTTCATTAAAGAATCAAAATCCAGTTCTTTCTGCATCATGCTTTCTTCGGGCTTATCCAGAATAAGTTTTTCCAATGCCTGAGTCAGCTGACGGATTAATCTTAATGTGAATTCTTTATCTGTAATCATAATGGGTTTAAAGTTTAATATCTAATGTTTTAAAATTGTGGGTAACTGAGGCTCTCGAAGTCACCATTGTATTCTGTTTAGTCGACAACTTATTAAGCAAAAAACAAATAAGCCAGAGCGATTGATGTAATAATCCCCACGAGATCGGCCAAAAGCATGGCAATTACCGTATATCTTGTATTCTTTACAGCTACTGCTCCAAAATAAACGGCAATCACGTAAAACGTCGTATCTGAGCTTCCCTGAAGAACGGCTGCCAGTTTTCCCTGGAAACTATCCGCTCCGAAAGTTGACATCGTATCTACCATCATTCCTCTTGCTCCGGAACCGGATAAAGGCTTGATCAGTGCTGTCGGAAGCCCGTCTACAAAACGGGGATCTAAGCTGGCAATATTGGCGACCCATTTCATTCCGTCAATGATAACATCAAAAACGCCGGAAGTTCTCAGTAAAGAAATGGCGATAAGCATTCCGACCAGATAAGGGATGATTTTAACGCAGGTAGTAAAGCCTTCTTTAGCTCCTTCGATAAATGCATCGAAAACATTGATCTTTTTATAAACCGCACCGATAACGATTGCTAAGAAAATAAAGAGGATTAAACCGTTACTTAAAACCTTGCTGAAAGTATCCAGTTCGTCTTTGCTTAATTGAACCAGATAAACAACCAGAAGGGCAATTATAGCTGAAACTCCACCTACATAAGCGATAACAACAGGACGGAGCAAATTGATTTTCTGATATAATGAAACAATGATCATTGCTGATAAAGTCGCTGCAAAAGTAGCGATCATACAGGGCAGGAAAATATCCGTCGGTGTTTTGGAGCCCATCGAAGCTCTGATGGCAATAATAGAAACCGGAATCAATGTCATTCCCCCGGCATGAAGACAAAGGAACATGATCTGGGAATTGCTTGCAGTATCTTTATTGGGATTCAGGCTCTGCAAACTTTCCATAGCTTTTAAACCGAATGGCGTGGCTGCATTGTCCAGCCCTAAGAGATTGGCGCTGAAATTCATCAGCATATGCCCGAAAGCCGGGTGGTTTTTAGGAATCTCAGGAAATAGTTTTGAGAAAAATGGTTGAATAAACCTGCTTAAAAGATTAATTCCACCGGCTTTTTCAGCAATGCTCATGAATCCCATGAATAACGTCATGATCCCAATCAGGCCGAGACAGATCTTTACAGCGGTTTCAGAAGTCCCGATAACGCCGTCTGCTTCCTGAACACGATACACTTTGACATCCTGTTTAAGAGAATCTGTTTTATAATGAATCCTGCTGTCGGCAAAATCAGGGTTTTTCATCAGGCTGTCTCTGACAACCGGGGATAGCGTATTCATTTTCTGGGTTGCAATCTGTACCGTATCACCGCCTTTTCCTACCACCATATCATTGAAAATGGTTTTGTAATGGCTTGATGAGACGTATTTTATACTTGCAATGGCAATGGCAACGATAATAAATGCTGACCAAATTCTGCTGAGAACCATCTGATTAAATTAAAATTTTAGAAAAGATAATAAATTAAATGTAAAACTATTTAAATTTTTATTTTTTTGAACCATTAAGATTCAATAAGTGATTAAAGACAGAGTGATATTGAAAAGATCAGAAGAATTTACCTGCACAAAACAATACTTAATGGATTGAATTATTTTTCATCAAGATAGACAAGATGTCCTTCAAAATCATCATCCAGGTTTTTCAAAACTTTCGCATCATCCATTTTTTTGATCAAAGCATCAATAAAGAACCCTTTTTCAAAAAACTGACGGTGTATTCCCGGTAAGAGCTCCATGAAGTAATCCATTCCGATTTTATTATTATGGAGATCCATTTTAGTTTCCAGCGGTTGATTAGGGAATAATTCTTCGTGCATATCCGTAATTCTTTTGCAGAAATCCAGAGCTTTTTCCGGAGAAGAAACCTTGCAGCAGTAAATCATGATGAAAGAGCACCAGAGGGCATGCCTGAAAGCGTTTCCTATACCATTATTGGAAGCTGTTTCGGGAAAACGTTTCTGAGCAATGGTAAAAGCCTGCACGGTAGCGTAAAAGCTTAATAAAGAAAAAAGAGGATGGGGAAGGACAAGCGATAAAAGACGGCAAATCTTTTTAAAGCTCATGCTTCGAATCGTATTAAAAAATATTTTAAAAGTCCTCATAAATAAAAATCTCTCCCCAATTAGAGAGAGATTGTATTGTTTTTGTTACAAACGTTAGGCATGTACAGCTAATAAATTTACTGTTTTTGCTACCGTATCTTTAATTTCAGTTCTTTTCACGATGAAATCCACAAATCCTTTTTCCTGTAGGAATTCAGAAGTCTGGAAACCTTCAGGTAAATCTCTCCCGATCGTTTCACGGATAACTCTTGGTCCTGCAAAACCGATCAATGCTCCCGGCTCAGCCATAATAATATCGGCTGTCATCGCAAAAGAAGCGGTAATCCCTCCAAAAGTAGGATCACATAAATAAGCGATATATAAAAGTCCTGCTTCTGAAAGTTGAGCTAATTTAGCCTGTACTTTAGCCAACTGCATCAAAGAATAAGTGGCTTCCTGCATTCTTGCACCTCCGGACTGACAGATGATCATATATGGAAGTTTGTGTGCGATACAGTAATCTACAGCTCTTCTGATTTTTTCACCCATCACAGATCCTAAAGATCCGCCGATGAAAGCAAAATCCATACAGGAAACTACCATTTCGGTTCCTTTTACGGTTCCTACAGCATTTCTGATGGAATCTGTAAGCTTTGTTTTTGCCTTTACTTCTTTTAAACGGTCTGCATAAGGCTTCGTATCTTTGAAGTTCAGGATGTCTATACTTTCAACATTAGCGTCTAGTTCAGTGAATTTACCTTCATCAAAAAGAATATCGAAAAATTCTGCGCTTCCTATTCTTACATGAAACCCGTCTTCAGGAGAAACGTAGTTGTTTTTCTTAAGTTCTTCATGTTCCACTACTTTTCCTGATGGAGTCTGATGCCAAAGACCTTTGGGAACATCCTTTTTTTCATCAGTGGAGGTGGTAATGTTTTTTGCTTTTCTTTTAAACCAGTCGAATGCCATTTTGTATGTATTAATGTAAAAAGTAAATTGTATTAATATAAAAAATCTTCAGTCATGAATACATTTTACATTAATACAATTTTACAGTTCTTATTTTAAAGTATTTACGTTATTTAAATCTTCAAACGCTTTTACCAATCTTGTAGAGAAAGTTTCCTCACCTTTTCTTACCCAAACTCTTGGATCATAGAATTTTTTGTTAGGTTTTTCTTCTCCTTCAGGGTTTCCGATCTGAGATCTTAAATAATCGATATTGTTAACCATATAGTCTCTTACGCCTTCCGTATAAGCAAACTGAAGGTCAGTATCAATATTCATTTTGATAACTCCGTAGTCGATGGCCTCTCTGATCTCTTCTAAAGTAGATCCCGAACCTCCGTGGAATACAAAGTTCACCGGCTTCGCAGCAGTTCCGAATTTCTCCTGAACATATTTCTGAGAATTGTCAAGGATTTTCGGAGTAAGAACTACGTTTCCTGGCTTATAAACTCCATGTACGTTACCGAAAGCAGCAGCAATGGTAAAGTTTTCAGAAATAGCTTTTAACTTTTCATAAGTATATGCTACATCTTCCGGTTGGGTATATAATTTAGAATTATCAACATCAGAGTTGTCAACGCCGTCTTCTTCTCCTCCTGTAACTCCGATTTCCACTTCTAAAGTCATCTGCATTTTAGCCATTCTTTCGAAATATTTAGCAGAAACCTCAAGATTTTCTTCTAAAGGTTCTTCAGAAAGATCAAGCATGTGAGAAGAATAAAGAGATTTACCTGTCTGCTTGTAAAATTCTTCACTTGCATCAAGCAATCCGTCGATCCAGGGCAATAATTTCTTTGCACAGTGGTCTGTATGTAAAATTACAGTAGCTCCGTAAGCTTCTGCAAGAGTGTGAATGTGTCTTGCTCCGGCAATAGACCCTAAAATAGCAGCCTTCTGACCGTCATTGCTCAATCCTTTTCCTGCATTAAAAGCAGCTCCACCGTTAGAAAACTGAATGATAACAGGAGAGTTCAGTTTTGCTGCCGTTTCCATTACTGCATTTACGTTGCTTGAACCAATTACGTTTACTGCAGGTAATGCAAATTTATTTTCTTTAGCATGCTGAAAAATATCAGTAACTAATTGACCTGTGGCAACTCCTGCCGGGAAAATTCTGCTCATGTTTTACTTTTTAATATAAATTATAGGTGTATTAAAATTCTTGTAAAGGTAAGAAATTTTGCTCAATTGCTAATTTCTTTTGTCCCGTCCCCAAAGTAGCTTCTGGCGGATGGTCTCATAAAAACTCAGGTTGTTCGGCTGAACAAGAAGGATCTGGAAACCTGCTTTTTTAACGATGATTTCTTTATCTGTTTCTATGTGTATCAATCTTGAATCTAAAGAAATGGAGTACTGAGGTACCCGGCTTTCCACTTTAAATTTTATTTCAACCCTGTCATTGACAACCAGAGGTCTTACATTCAGGTTGTGAGGGGCGATGGGAGTGATGACAAAGTTTTCGTTATTCGGAGAGATAATCGGCCCGCCACAGCTCAACGAGTAAGCGGTAGATCCGGTAGGCGTTGAAACAATCACCCCGTCTCCCCAGAAAACATTTAAAAACTCATCATTAATATAAGAGTCTACCGTAATCATAGAGGTGGTTTCCTTTCTTGAAACGGTAACATCATTTAAGGCATAAGGAAAGAAGCCTTCCAATTGTGGAGAAACCACCTGAATCACAGAGCGGCGGCTGGTTTTTACATCACCTTTTAAAATGGCATCCAGCTCTTTAAATGCTTCCTCTTTGGTAAAGCTTGCCAGAAATCCTAATCTTCCGGTATTTACCCCAACGATCGGGATTTCAAGGTCTTCAATAAACGTCAGAGAGTTGACGATGGTTCCGTCTCCTCCGAAGGTAAAAAAAAGATCCACCTCTTTATCCATCAGATCCTGCTTGGAGTTGAATGTTTCAAATATTTTTGAAAACTGAAGAGCATCGGCCATTTCATCATACAGAACAGATTTTACGCCTCTGCTTTCAAGTTCTGAAACAAATTTGCTTAAATATAAAAAAGTATCGAGATCTTTTTTCTGCGAATATATGGCTGCCTTCATCTTATATTTCAATAAATTTTTGGAAAAACCCAAACCTGTCTTTAAACAGGTCTGATTTCTCATCAGAATAGTATTTTTCAACAATTCTATAATCATAACGGTCGAAAGTAGAATCAATCGACGCCAGATTTTCATTGCTGATTTTTATGGTTACCTGAATGACGTCATCAGACATAAAGCTGATGAATCCCCCATAAAATTTCGAATTATTGCTCTCAATGATATTGGCTATTTCCGTCATTGAATATTTTCTTGCCGGAGTTTCTATCGTAAGAATAGCACCCGATTCGGAAAATAAAGGATAGCGGGATAAAACCTGAAAAACATCTTCATAGCCTATATATCCCACATATTTTTCATTTTTATTGATCACCGGAATCACATTGGCATTGAAGGTATAAAACAAACGGATGCTATCCATGATATTATGATCTTCAAGAATGGCAAAACGCTCGATCTGATGCTCAAGGTCTTTTAGGTTTCCTTCCTGTTCGTAAAGAAAGTCTTTAGCAATGGCTCCGTAAAAGTGATGGGATTTTTTAATGAAAATATGGGTATATCCAAAATCTTCTAATGTGCTTCTCGCTGATTCTATTGAGTCAGTCAGGCTAAAACATGGGAAATCCTTTGAGATATAGTCCTTGATAAACATTGTGCTAATTTATAAAAAATTAAACGAAACTTTTTCTGAAAACCGAAATTTTTTTTAGCGAAAATGAAAAAACTGATTTTAAAATTTGTTTGTGAAGAAAAAAAAAGTATCTTTGTCGCCTTTCATTTTTACTTTTTATTAGATTTATTTCAAACTGCACTGTCTTTTAGACACATGCAGTTTTTTTATTTTAGGGCTTTTGCAAACTCCCACATCACGATTCCACCACACACACTTACGTTTAAAGAATGCTTGGTTCCCAGTTGAGGAATTTCCAGGAATACATCAATGTTTTCCAGGGCCTCGTCGCTGATTCCTTCCACTTCGTTTCCCAGTATTAAAGCGTATTTTTTTGATTTGTCGATGCTGAAATCAGTAATCATCGTACTGTTGGAAGTCTGTTCAATTCCTACGATTTCAAATCCCTGACTTTTAAGATCACTAATGGTGGTGTTGATGTCTTTTTCATGAGTCCAGTCAACGCTTTCCGTAGCACCCAGTGCTGCCTTATGAATTTCACGGTGTGGCGGCTGCGGCGTAATTCCGCAAAGAATTATTTTTTCAATCAGAAAAGCATCTGCCGTCCTGAACGTTGCCCCTACATTATGCATGCTCCTGATATTATCTAAAATGATAATCAATGGAATTTTCTCAACTTTTTTGAATGTTTCTACATCAATTCTGTTAAGTTCTTCCAGTTTTAATTTGTGTACCAATGTCTTATTTTGTTGAAATTAATTTTCCGTCTCTGTAAACCTCAGTTTTTTCTACACTTCCGTCTTCACGGTAATGAATCCTGTTTCCGTTCCATTTATCATTAACGAATTCCGTTTCCCGCTGAATTTTTCCTGACGGGTAAAGTGCCTTCCATTTTCCGGTAGCAATACCGTTTTCGTAATTCCCGACTTGTTTTACTGACTTTCCGTTTTCATAAAAAAGCCTGCTTTCACCATTAAGTTTTCCCATTTTATAATTGGATATTTCAATGATGACTCCTGCCGGAGAAAAGAACGTTGCCGTGGAGCTGTTATCATACACATTTTTTTCACCGTTTCTGAAAACTTCTTTGGAAGTCAGCACCCCGTTTTTATCATAATAAGACCATTCTTTTACCTTATAGTCTTTTTTATATTCCCCTTTAGCCTGTATTTTTCCGTTTTCATAATAAAAAATGGCATCTCCGTCCAGTTTTCCTTTTTTCCAGTCAGCAACTTCTTTTACCTGGCCGTTTTCATAAAACTGCTTACAGTTTCCTTCCTGCAGACCGTCTTTAAAGCCACACGGCTTTTGTGCTATGGCTAACGACGATGCGGAAAGCAACAGCAGAAAAATGTATTTCATAGATATTTTTATTTCAAAAATAGTAAAATAGTTATATTTGGGCTAAAATATATGCTATGAAAAAATTATTCATTTTTATGACGGTCATGTCGGCTTTTGTCTTTTCAAAAGCTCAGAATACATATTATCCACAGGCTTTCTTTGATAAAAAGCTGGCCCAGCAGATGATTGGTTTCGGAAATTCCACCATTGAAGGGGTTGCATCCACAAAACAAAAAAATAACTGGGGAATTAAACCGTTGATTGGAGGAAAGCACTACGCTCCAAAAGGAACGGTAGTCATGTTGTTTCCGGTAACTCCTTATTTTGAAGAGTTTTACAACATGAGAAGGAAGTATGAAAATAAAAAAACGACGGTGTATATGTCTGAAGAAGCCTTTAAATACAGAATTGAAGCTTTAACGGATGATCACGGAAGATTTAAGTTTGAAAAATTAAAGCCCGGAAAATATTATCTTGAAACAATTGTAAACTTTACGGCAACTGCAAGTTATCAGCAACAGACCGGGCAGTCGGATGCATATAATGCTTATGGAGGTTATTTATATTCCACACCGATATACCAGACATTTTTCTACGGTTATTCAGCTGCCAACAGGGAAAGTAAGTTTGTAGAAATAAAACAGGACGGCGAATTAAAAGAAATCAATCTGTAAAAGGTTGATTTTTTATTTTTTGATTCCCATGATCTGATGAACGCTTTTTTCAATATTCTGCGCAAGAGCTTCCATGGGAATATCATTTTCATCATTATTGAAAGGATCTTCAATTTCCTCTGCAATAAGTTCCAGGCTCATCAAAACATAGTAAACGAAAACAGTTAAAGGAACCATAAAAAGCCCGATGTTGATGACATAAGCAATAGGCAAAGCGAAAACATACAGGATAATAAATTTCTTGATAAATGATGAATAGGAATAAGGAATCGGTGTGTTTTTGATTCTCTCGCATCCACCGCAGACGTCCAGAAAACCCGAAAGCTGAGTATCTAAATATAGCATTTCAACATCAGAAATTTTTCCTTCCTTTTTCAATTGGTTAAGCTTATAAGTTAAAAGAATGATAATTTCGCTTGGTCCGTGATGCTTCAAAGAGTTTTCTATTTCCGAATAATCCTCATCCAAAGCCAGCCTTGTAGACTCTTTAGAAAGATGTTTCGCCAAAAAGTGCGGGTAAAACTTTAAATACCTTGCTATCTGCTCTGCATTTTGCTGATCACCGTCAAGAATGGTATTGATTTTTATAGCAAAATTCCGGGTGTCATTGACCAGTTTTCCCCATAGCTTTCTGCCTTCCCACCATCTGTCATAAGCCGTATTCGTCCGGAAAACCAGCAATAATGAAAGCACAAAGCCTAATAAAGAATGAATCATCCCTACATTGCTTATCCCCGATTTTGTAGTAAGATGAAGATATTCTACCTCCAGATATTGAATGCCCCAGGAATATAAGCCTATAAGAATCATACTTGGGAAAAGTATTTTTAAAGTGTCGCTTTTATGCAGGCTGAAAAGGATTTTCAGGAAGTGTTTGGTATTGTAGACTCTCATAAGTTGGGTTAGTCTTACAAAGATAAAATTTTTGTTTTTATGTTACTTTCCCAAACTAAATTTTAATCGATATAATAATTGAAACGGTCTGTTTTTAAACTCTCACAGATAGAGCAATTAAAAAAAACTCAAGCATCTGTGCAGGCTTGTAGTATCTGTGGTTAATGCCGAATATCCAAAAATGGCCTCAAAATTTTTATAAAACTCAAAAAAGCACTATTTTTATTTCGCATTAAATCAAAAACAAAATGATCCTCCAAAACGTAGATGTTGTAAATGATATCAGTAAAGAAGATTTTCAGAAAAATTATTTCAGAAAAAAGAAACCGCTGCTGATCAAAAATTTCGCCAGCCGCTGGGAAGCTTTTGATCAATGGAATCTTAATTATATCCGTGAAAAAGCAGGCGAGCAGGAGGTGCCCTTATATGATAACAAACCCGCTAATGCCGCTAAAAGTTCAGATGCACCGGTAACCCATATGAAAATGAAGGATTATATTGATACCATAAAAAGCAAGCCTTCAGACCTGCGTATTTTCTTTTATATCATTACCGACCGGCTTCCGGAACTACTGAAGAACTTCACATACCCGGATCTGGGGATTAAATTTTTCAAAAGGCTGCCCACTTTATTTTTCGGGGGAAGCGAAGCGCACGTACTCATGCATTATGATGTGGATCTGGGAGATTTTCTTCATATCCATTTTGAAGGGAAAAAGAGAATATTATTGTTTGACCAGAAGCAGTCTGAATTTTTATATAAAGTTCCGTTATCCGTTCATACCATTTATGATGTAGATTATGAAAACCCGGATTATGAAAAATTTCCGGCTTTACAATATGCAAAAGGCTATGAGATTTTCATGGAGCATGGTGACGCCCTCTTCATTCCCGGAGCATTCTGGCATTTCAACCGGTATCTTGAGCCCGGATTTTCAATGTCACTTCGTGCGCTACCGAATAAACCGAATGTTTTTGCGAATATGCTGTATCATGTTTTCATTATGAGATATACAGACAAAATCCTGCGCAAAGTGTTTAAAGCAAAATGGGTGGATTATAAGCAGAAGTGGGCGTATAAAAAAAGTACACAAGCTCTGGAAAAGCATTTGAAAATAAATAATTAAAGATTTATTCGCTGATAAGGCCAAAAATTTTTGCATCAACGAATCTTCCCTTTTCAAAGAAAAAATCGCGCATCATGCCTTCTTCCTGAAACCCTGATGATAGCAGGAGCTTTTCAGAGGAGATATTAGCGGGATCAATAAAAGCTTCTATGCGGTGAAGATGCATCGTTTCAAAACCGAATGTTAAAATTGGAAGCATAGCTTCTTTCATATAAGACTGCCTCCAGAATTCAGGATGGAGCTCATATCCTAATTCAGCTTTAAAATGCTCGTGAAACCAGTTGTGATAGCCACAGGTGCCGATTACTTTCTTTTCAGATTTCAGCTCAATAGCCCATCGAAATCCTTTTTTGTTTTCAAATTGCGTATTGAAATGATTGATCAGGTTTTCAGCATCTTGTAATCGGGTAAATGTTTCAAGGTCATAATATTCCATCACTTCATCAAGTGAAAAATATTCAAACAGATCTTCAGCATCGTTTTGGGTAAGCTGGCGTAAGGAAAGTCTTTCAGTTTCTAAGACGGGGAAAAGCATGGTTCATTTTTAACTAAAATACGATAAAACTCACAAAGAGTCAATGCTTTTTTTTGAAAAGATTAATTGTGAAACAAATTCTTAACCCTGAATTTATTTTTTTAAATTTGGCGTTCATTTTTTATTATGGCAAAGACGAAGAAGGAAACTCCATTAATGACTCAATATAATACCATCAAGGCAAAATACCCTGATGCCCTTTTATTATTCAGAGTAGGAGATTTTTATGAAACTTTCGGACAGGATGCGATCAGGGCTTCCCAGGTATTGGGAATTGTTTTAACCAAAAGAGCCAATGGAGACGGTCATATAGAATTAGCCGGATTCCCGCATCATTCCGTAGATTCTTATCTCCCGAAATTGGTGAGAGCCGGACTTCGTGTAGCCATCTGTGATCAGCTGGAAGATCCTAAAATGGTAAAGGGTATTGTAAAAAGAGGGGTGACCGAATTGGTTACTCCCGGTGTTACATTCAATGATCAGGTTTTAAATTCCAAAAAAAATAACTTCCTGCTTTCCCTCCATAAGGAAAAAGAAAAATACGGAATCGCATTGGTGGATATTTCTACAGGCGAATTTTTAGTAAGTGAAGGGAATTTAGACAAGCTTTTACATATTGTCAATACCTTTGATCCGAGTGAAATTATTTATCAGAGAAGTGTTCAGATTCCTGAACAGCTTAAAAATAAAAACGCCTTCAAATTAGAAGACTGGGCCTATCAGTACAATTTTGCTTATGAAAAACTGACCAATCAGTTTAAAACCAATTCTTTAAAAGGATTCGGGATTGAAAACCATCAGTTGGCCATTACGGCTGCAGGAGCTATTTTTGCTTACCTGGTGGAAGATACCCATCACAATCTCCTTGCCCATATTACTAAGATCAAGGTGATTCCGCAGGAAGATTTCCTGATGATGGATAATTTTACATTACGAAATCTTGAAATTGTCTATCCAAGCAACCCACAGGGAAAATCTTTACTGGATATTATTGACAGAACATCCACCCCAATGGGCGGAAGACTGCTGAGACGAAGAATCATTCTGCCGTTAAAATCAGTGGATGAAATCGGAAGAAGACTGTCTTTGATTGATTTTCTGAACGAAAATGACAGCCTGAAATATGAAATTTCCCAACTTTTAAAATCCATTTCCGATCTGGATCGGTTAATGGGAAAACTGGCCGCCGAAAAAATATCACCGAAAGAACTGGGATACCTTCGTCAGAGTCTGATTAATATTTATAAAATTAAAGCTTTATTACATCCGTTTGCTGATGTTCTGGCATGGATTGAGCCGCTGTATGACCTGGAGGAGCTGATCAAATGCCTGCAAAACCATCTTAATGAAGAGCTTCCGGTAAATATTGCAAAAGGAAATGTCATTAAAGAAGGAATTTCAGAAGAGCTGGACAGGTTAAGAGGGCTTCAAAGCAAAGGTCGTGGTTTCTTAGATGAAATGTGCCAGAGAGAGATTGAAAGAACAGGAATTTCAAGCCTTAAAATTGATTTTAACAATGTATTCGGATACTTTATTGAAGTCCGGAATACCCATAAAGATAAAGTTCCGGGCGACTGGTTGAGAAAGCAGACGCTTGTAAATGCAGAACGTTATATTACCGAAGAGTTAAAAGAATATGAAAATCAGATTCTGGGAGCCGAAGAGAAAATCGGGGTTTTAGAAAGTGAACTTTACAGAAACGTATGTTCAGAAACAATGGTTTATATAGACCAGATTCAGGAAAATTCAAATATTATTGCCCAGCTGGATGTTGCGGTGGGATTGTCTGAATTAGCTGTTTCCGAAAGCTATACAAAACCTGTTTTAAACGAAAGTTTTTCTATTGATTTAAAAGAAGCAAGACACCCGATTATTGAAAATGCCCTTCCGCTGGGAGAAAAATATATTCCGAACGACATTTTCTTAGATAAAGATTCCCAACAGATTATTATGGTAACCGGACCGAACATGGCCGGTAAATCTGCCATTCTCCGTCAGACGGCTATTGTCTGTCTTCTGGCTCAGATCGGAAGTTTTGTTCCTGCAAAACATGCTGAGATCGGGATTCTGGATAAGATTTTTACAAGGGTGGGAGCTACGGATAATATTTCCGCAGGAGAATCAACATTCATGGTTGAAATGAATGAAGCCGCCAATATTCTGAATAATATTTCAGAACGAAGCCTGATCTTACTGGATGAAATCGGTCGTGGAACTTCCACCTATGACGGGGTTTCCATTGCATGGGCCATTGCAGAATATCTTCACCAGCATCAGACGCAGGCAAAGACGTTATTTGCCACCCATTATCACGAGCTGAATGAAATGACCGTGAATTTTGAAAGGGTGAAAAACTTCCACGTTTCCATTCAGGAAAATAAAGGAAATATCATTTTCCTGAGAAAGTTGATCCCGGGAGGAAGCGAACACAGCTTCGGGATTCACGTTGCAAAACTGGCCGGAATGCCGGCAAAAGTGGTCAACAGAGCCAACGAAATCCTTAAAACGCTTGAAGCAAGCCGTACACAGAGCAATTCTTCGGACAACATCAAAAGAGTTACCGATGAAAATATGCAGCTCTCTTTTTTCCAGCTGGATGATCCTGTGTTGGAAAATATCCGCGAAGAACTGACGAAAATTGATATCAATACTTTGACACCTATTGAAGCTTTAATGAAGTTGAATTCGATCAAGAAAATGATTGGAGGCTAGATTTTGAATAAAAAGTAAAAGGATCGGGTTCAGCTTTAGCTGAGCCCGATCCTTTTACTAACAGCAGTATTCATCCTGAACACCAGGAACACCACTCAATTCCTGGCCGGTATTCCTGTCAATACAGCTTATTACTCTAGGGCAAATAGGTCTGAATCCGCCACTGATTTCTTTCAGTTCTTTTTTTGTAAGCTTTCTTTTTTGAACGTTTGATTTTTTCATGATAATTTGATTTAGTTGTAAGCGAATTTACATTTTATTTCAAATGAATGTGAAAAAAACAGATTGAAATTTAAAATCCTTAACAAAGTTTAACATATTGATATTCATAGGAAAGAAAAGCATTTCTTAATTTTAGGTATGAAGAATTTAATTAATATTTTATTCCTGATAATCGGGTTTACGGCTTTCAAAGGACAGACAACAATTTCTCCGATAAAATATGAAGCGCTGGAAAAACGCATTCAGCAGGAAAATGATAAGCTTCTTGTGGTAAATTTCTGGGCAACCACCTGTGCCCCGTGTGTAAAAGAGCTTCCTCATTTTATGGAAGTGAATAATCAATATGCAGGAAATCCAAAATTTAAAATGATTCTGGTTTCACTCGACAGGATGGTTGATAAAGAAAGAGTGCTTAAATTTATCAAAAATAAAAACCTTACTGCCGAGATTATTTTATTGGATGACATTAAAAGGATGAACACCTGGATCCCAAGGTTTGAAAAAAACTGGGACGGGAATATTCCGGTAACGATCTTCTATAAAAACGGAACAAAAGTGCATTTTAATGATGGTGAAATGAGCAAAGAAGAACTGGAAAATACAATCAGTAAAAACCTGTAATAATCAAAAAATAATATGAAAAACTTTAAAATTTTAATAATAGCTTTTATCGTTGGATTGGGTGCAGTAAGCTTCACCACGGTAAATCATGATAAAGACGGACAGAAACAAAACATTTCCTCTTCCAAAGGTTATGAGGTAGGAGATGAAGCCACAGATTTTAAATTAAAGAATGTCGATGGGAAAATGGTTTCATTAAGCGATTTTAAAAGTGCTAAAGGATTTATTGTGATCTTCACCTGCAACCATTGTCCTTATGCTAAAAAATATGAAGACAGAATTATTGAGCTGGATAAAAAATATAAAGATCAGGGATATCCTGTCATTGCCATCAACCCGAATGATCCTACTGCACAGCCGGAAGACGGATACAAACAAATGATCGACAGAGCCAAACAGAAAGGTTTTACCTTTCCGTATCTGGTAGATGAGGGCCAGAAAATCTATCCTCAGTATGGAGCGACAAAAACGCCGCATGTATTTATTTTACAGAAAGAAAACGGTAAAAACATTGTGAAATATATTGGGGCTATCGATAACAATTATGAAAATCCGAACGATGTTTCAGAATATTATGCACAGGACGCCGTAAATGCATTAATAAAAGGAGAACCTGTAAAAATGACAAAAACAGTAGCCATCGGATGTACGGTCAAAGTAAAGAAATAATATCTTTGTAAATAATTAATCGGTGTTCTTTTGAATACCGATTTTTTTATCCCCAGAAGGAAAAAGATGGCTTAAATGTAAATCTGTATCTGTGGACAATCATATAAAGCTGTGCTTAGTCAAAAACATAAAACATGAAATTAAAATTTAATATCACTTACTTTTTGCTAACTGTTATCATCTTCTTTATTGAAGTCTTAATAGCGACAAAACTGAAAGACATATTCTTTGTAAGAGCTTATCTTGGCGATGTGATCGTCGTTATGCTTCTTTATACTTTCGTTAAAAGCTTTTTAATTGTTAATAATCAAAAACTTATTTTTGGCATCCTTATTTTTTCCTGCCTGATAGAATTGTGCCAGTACTTTAATGTTGCGGAAAAATTAGGCTTTCGGAAAGGAAGCCTGATGTATATTATGATTGGAAATTCTTTTTCCTGGATTGATATCCTGTGTTACGTGACAGGATGTTTACTGCTTTATCTTTGGGTGAAACTTAACGATTCAAAAAAAGAAATTACTGCAGATTAAAGATCAGAGGCTGCCGCATGATGCTTCTCACTTTTTTACCGTTTTCTTCAGCAGGAATCCATTGGGTTTTGATCATTTTCAATGCTTTCAGAAATTCATCTCTCACCATCTGATGCTGATAGGATTCTATTTTGATATCTGTCATATTTCCTTCTGTATCAATAACAAAAGTAGCAACGGCTTTTGCTTTCACAATATCAGCTTTTACCACTGGTGCTGTCCGGAAATTCGCTAAAATTTCTCTTACAAACGCCCGATGTCCACCGGGAAACTCTGCAACTTTTGAAGGAGAAGACACTACATCCGGCAACGGTTTCGAGCCCGGAACAACAGTTGAGTCCTTCTGAGCTGAAATAGTAATGGTGCAAAACAGAAACAGAATTAAGAAAAAACGTTTCTTCATTATCAGGAGTTTATCTTCCAAAACTGTCATACTTATCCTCAGCGTATTTAATAAAGCGGTTCAGTAAAGCCACATTCTCTTTTTCCATTGGGGAAAGATCCTGATCTACATTATTCGAAACCGGAATGTACCAGTCTGTTTGTTCAAAAAAGTTTCTGTAAGTCTCCTTTTTGAAAGAATAGCCGTGTCTTGCAAAAACTGAATTCTTAATGATCTCCATATCGAGTTTTCTTAAATTCTTAAGATCTTTTTCCGTAAGTTTCTGTTTCGATGCATTCAATTTGAAAATAGCTTCCGAAGCAACCCTGTTTTTGGAAGTCGTATAACTTTCTGTTTTTCCCGTTTCTTCATCCGTATATTTTTCGACAAAATCTTTAGGATTGCTCCAGTCTACCAGATCCGAATTCTGATCCAGCATGAAATTAGGGTTATAAACAAATTCCTTTTTAGATAATTTTACTGTTTTGCTGGGTGCTTTTACGGCAGATGTATTAAAAGCCGTCCATTTACCACTCAGGCTGTCATTGTTGAGCTTCACTTCAAACCTGCCGTCGGTTTTATCATTTCCGGGCTCATCCAGAACGAAAGATTTTGAACTTTCATTAAAGACACCACGGAAAGGGCGCTGGTTTCCATTCACAATGCTTTGTCCGTAAACACTGTCTTTTGTAATCCTGTTAATTTTTAAAGAAATCCTTTTCAGAACATTAGAATCATACTCAGAGCCGTCTTCATCATCTGTCATCTTTTCCATTCCTGCAAAATCTCCGGTATAAATCCCGTAATATTCTTTATAGATTTCAGGAGCCACGGTAGAATCTTTTTTTACAGTCAGGGAATCCTTGGTTGAATCTGTAATTTTTCCGTCTTTTTTACAGCTTATCAGAGAAACTGTTAATAAAGAAATAAGAGTGTAATTTAAAATTTTCATATATGTTTTTTGGTGATTAAATATTCAATTAATAAAATATTCGGAATCCATCCCAGCCATGCAATGATTTGGTAGACATCCATCGGATTGGGGTGGAATAAATATATAATAATAACCTTCCACATTCTCAGGGTTACAGCAGATAATGTTAAAGCAAAGCTGCGCCACATCCATTGCTTATGCTGTTTAAAATTTTTCTGCAGGGCAAGTTGATATGCTTTAAAAGTCGTCAACCACCACAAACAGCCTAAAATAACAAAAGAAATTTTTGAAAAGATCCCGCCATTGGCAAAAATTCCCATATAAATTCCCGATGGAGCCGAAAAGATCAGCAATAGAAAAATATAAACCTTTCCAGAGGTTCTGTGAAAATTTTTAATACCGAAATCTTTCCTTAGAATAGCCAGAAAGCCGGAAAGCAAAACAAAAATACTTGTATACACATGGGTGTAGAAGAAATAAAGATATTCCGTCCGGTGCTCTACCTCCGTTTGCTTGATCATTAAAAAGCTTACATCGGTTTTTAACGGAACATATTCTAAAGTTATCTGCAGCATCAGCCAAAAGAAATACCCAAACCCTGTAATTAAAAGGATTTTAAGGAGGGTTGAATAATTTTTTCTGACTAAGAGCATTATTTCTGCTTTTTATTAAGAAAAATAAAGTTAAAAAAACTTTGTTCTCTTTTTTCAGATATTCATAGTTTAACGCTTAAATTGTCATTCTGACGAAGGAAGAATCTAAACCAGCAAAAGGATACTTAAGTTATTTCAAATTCAGATCCTGTGCAATCAGCCATGCCTCACTCCAGCAAGCCTGGAAGTTAAAGCCACCGGTTACCGCATCAATATTCAAAACCTCTCCGGCAACATAAAAGTTAGGCAAAATTTTAGAAGACATATTTTTAAAATTGATTTCTTTTAAATCTACCCCTCCGGCGGTTACAAACTCATCTTTAAACGTCGATTTTCCATTTACCCGAAGCTTCTTTTTGCATAAGTTTTCAAGAATATTCTGCATTTCTTTTCCAGAAATATTCGCAACCTGTTTATTGAGATCAACCTTTGAAACCTCTAAGATCTTCTGCCAGAAACGATTGGTGATATCAAAGATTTTAGATTGTCCGATCGTTTTTTTCGGATTAGTCTGTTTAAAATTTTGAAAAGATTCTTCCGCATCCTGAATGGGTTTTGAAATAAAATTTACTTCAATTTCAACATTATATTTCAGCTTTGCCAGGCTTATGGCTTCCCACGCCGATATTTTCAGAACTGCAGGCCCGGAAAGGCCCCAATGCGTAATCAGCAATGGCCCGCTTTCTTCAGTCTTTAATGAAGGAATGGAAATCTCTGCATTTTCAAAACTCGTTCCTGCCAGGTCTTTCAATAATTCATCTTTGATATTAAACGTGAAAAGCGATGGAACCAGATCAACAATGGTATGTCCTAAATTTTCAATAATCTTCAGTGATTTCGGAGAACTTCCGGTTGTATAAATCACAAAATCAGCTTCAAAATCGCCTAAACTGGTTCTGACTACATATTTCTCACCTGTTTTCTCAATTTCTTTTACAGAGCATTTTGTCTTGACCTCAATATTCTTCTGCTGAATCTCGTTAAGGAATGTCTTGATAATCGTTTGAGAAGAATTGCTTTCAGGGAAGATTCTGTTATCATCCTCTATTTTCAGCGAGACTTTTCGTTGGTCAAACCAGTCCATGGTGTCTCCGGGTTGGAATTTGGTGAAAACACTTAGTAATTCTTTATTTCCACGGGGATAAAACTGCACCAGTTCTCTTGGGTCAAAACAGGCATGAGTGACATTGCAGCGCCCGCCTCCGGAGACTTTCACTTTCTGAAGCACATCCGAATTTTGCTCAAGGATGGTAATTTTATATTGAGTTTCGTCAAGGTTTGATGCACAGAAAAATCCGGCTGCACCACCCCCGATTATGATAATTTGTTTCATTTTTTAATCCTATGCTGAAGATTATTTTTCCAAAAGTACAATTTTTATAAACCATCTTATTTGAGTATTTTTGAAGAATATAATTTTATTATCCTAAAAACGATTTTTAAATGATATTCTACCATACATTCGAAGTGCGTTGGAGCGATCTTGATGCCAACAAACATTTAGCCAATTCATCCTATGTACAATACTGTGCACAGGCCAGAATGGCTTTTATGACAAAAGAAAAAATGGGGGTAACCCAGCTGAGCCGATGGGGAATCGGGCCCGTAATCCTGCATGAGCGATATTCTTTTTTCAAAGAAATTTATGCGGACCAGACAGTGATTGTAAGTGTGGAAATAGACGGATGTTCAGAAGACTCTTCTATTTACCGTTTCTTACACAAATTTTATACGCCGGATGGGGTACACTGTGCGACTTCCGAAGCAACAGGGGTTTGGATTGATATGATGCTGCGAAAAATGACAACTCCGCCTGATGATGTAGTAGAAGCGATGAATAAATACAAAACGGCAGATACGGAGGTCTTAACGAGAGAACATTTTAAGAAGTTCCCTTTCCATCCGCAAAATATTGATCCGGAAGAATTTAAATAGTTTAAAAGTTCATTATTTAGAGTGTGTCAGTCATGAATGCATTTTACATTGGACATTGTACAAAAAATAAAATTTATGTTTGAAGATAAATCACAGGAATTAACACCCATATCCAAATTAGGGGAATTTGGACTGATTAAGCATTTAACGGAGCATTTTCCCTTGTCGAATGAATCTTCGGAGCTTGGTGTGGGAGATGATGCAGCGGTGATCAACCCCGGGAATAAAAAAGTAGTTCTTACAACCGATGTTCTGGCAGAAGGAGTTCATTTTAATTTAGGATACGTTCCGTTAAAACATTTAGGCTACAAAGCAGTGGTCGTCAATCTCAGTGATATTGCAGCAATGAATGCAACTCCTACCCAGATTTTGGTTTCTCTGGCGGTTTCAAACCGTTTTCCGGTAGAGGCTCTGGAAGAACTGTATTCGGGAATTCAGGCGGCTTGTGGCCGTTATAAAGTGGATCTGATTGGCGGAGATACCACGAGTTCCAATGCAGGACTGGTGATGAGCATTACCGCGGTAGGAATTGAGGCGGAAGAAAATATCGTAAAAAGAAGCGGTGCAAAACCGAATGATCTGCTTGTCGTGAGCGGAGATCTTGGCGGAGCTTATATGGGTCTTCAGATTCTGGAAAGAGAGCATGCTGTTTTCCTTGCCGATCCGAATATGCAGCCTGAAATGGAAGGCTTCGATTATATCCTTGAAAGACAATTGAAACCTGAAGCAAGAACAGATGTTAAAGCGATCTTGGCAGAATTGGATATCAAACCGACTTCTATGATTGATATCTCTGACGGATTGGCTTCCGAAATTCTTCACCTTTCAGATCAGTCAAAAGTTGGTTTCAGATTGTATGAAGAGAAAATCCCGATGGACAGCCTTACAATTTCCACGGCGGATGAAATGAACCTGAATCCTGTAATGACCGCCTTAAGCGGTGGAGAAGATTATGAATTGTTGTTCACGATCTCGTCCGGTGATTTTGACAAAATTAAAAATCACCCTGATTTTACCATTATCGGGCATGCAGTAGACAAAGAAGACGGAAACTTTATGGTAGCAAGAGGCTCCAATCAATTGGTTTCTCTCACCGCACAGGGATGGGACGCTTTTTTAGGGAACCAGGAAGGATAAATTATACTTAATTTTCAATATTGTTAAAAACCACGGCATCTGCCGTGGTTTTAATATAATGTGGATTATAATTTGATTAGGCTTTCACAATATTAATAATCACCTCCGTCGCTTTTTCCATGCTTTCAAGGGCAACATATTCGTAAGGTCCGTGGAAATTGATCCCGCCGGCGAAAATATTCGGACATGGAAGTCCCATATAAGACAACTGGGCTCCGTCTGTTCCCCCTCTGATCGCTTTGATTTTAGGTTCAATATTCGCTTCCTGCATTGCTTTTGCCGCAAGGTCGATGATATGCATTTTACCTTCAAACTGCTGCTTCATATTACGGTATTGCTCCTTTATTTCAACTTCTGCAGTGCCTGCGCCATGCTTTTGATTGAATTCAGTCACCTTTTCTTCCATAAACTTCTTTCTGGCTTCGAATTTTTCTTCATCATGGTCACGGATGATGTATTGAAGTTTTGCCTCAGAAATATCAGCTGTAATATCCATTAAATGATAAAACCCGTCAAAGCCTTTAGTGGTAGCCGGTGTTTCGTTAGCCGGAAGCATTTGAGCAAATTCAGAAGCCAATAATGCTGCATTTACCATTTTTCCGTAAGCATAACCCGGATGCACGCTTAATCCGTGGATTTTTACTATAGCTCCGGCCGCATTGAAGTTTTCATATTCCAGTTCACCTACTTCTCCGCCATCCATGGTGTAGGCCCATTCTGCCCCGAATTTAGCAACATCAAATTTATGGGCTCCTCTTCCGATTTCTTCATCAGGAGTAAATCCTATTGCAATTCTTCCGTGTTTGATCTCAGGATGAGCAATCAGATATTCCGCAGCCGTTACAATTTCTGCACAACCCGCTTTATCATCTGCTCCCAGAAGAGTATTTCCGTCGGTAGTAATCAAAGTCTGACCGATATATTTTTTTAAACTTTCAAATTTTGAAGGCGATAATGTGAATCCTGTAGTCTGATTTAAAATTAGATCATCTCCGGCATAGTTTTCCCAAACCTGAGGCTTTACATTTTCTCCACTGAAATCCGGTGATGTATCGTAATGTGAAATAAACCCAATCGTTGGTCTTTCATCATTTTCAATATTAGAAGGAACATAGCCCATAATATAACCGTTATCATCAATCGAAACATTTTCCAAACCGATCGTTTTCAGTTCTTCAACAATATATTTAGCGATGTCCCATTGTTGAGGTGTAGATGGGGTTGCTTCGCTTTCTGCGTCACTTGTCGAATATATTTTTACATAATTAAGAAAACGGTTTAGTAGTTTTTCTTTCCATAATGGGTTGAATTCTATTGTACTCATCAGATATCATAAATTTTAACAAAGTTAATAAATTTGGTGCTCAGAATGTATTATTTGCAGTTGAATATCAGTTATTGAAATTTTAAATCACATATAAATTCTTGAAAATCAAAAATATGTTAGCTTTGTGCAGATCATATATAAACTTGTTTAGTTTTTATTATATTTGAGAAAATCAAAAGTAAAAATGTTTCTTACTGAATGTCCTAGAGATGCAATGCAAGGTTGGGGAGAATTTATCCCTACCGATAAAAAAATAGATTACATCAACTCTTTAATGGAAGTTGGGTTTGATGTATTGGATAGTCTGAGCTTTGTTTCTCCGAAAGCAATTCCTCAGATGGCTGATTCCGATGAGGTTGCTGAAAATATTGATAAATCACGCTCCAACACCAAAGTTTCTGCCATTATCGGAAATTACAGGGGTGCAGAGAAAGCCTTAAAACATCAGTCTGTTGATATTCTGGGATTTCCGTTTTCGATTTCGGAAACTTTCCAGCACAGGAATACCAACAAGAATCAGGAGGAAGCTTTTAATGAAATTATTAAAATGCTTGAGCTGGTAAAAAGTGAAAACCGTGAGCTGAACATCTATTTTTCAATGGCATTCGGAAATCCTTATGGTGAAATGTGGAAATGGGAAGATGTGGATTTCTGGGCACAAAGGTTTTCTGAAATAGGAATTAAAAACATCTTACTTTCTGATACCACGGGAGTTGCAACGCCGGAAACGATCTCTCTTTTATTTGAGAAGATCCCTTCAAAATATCCGGAAATCAATTTCGGGGGCCACTTTCATAACCGTTATGAAGATTCGTACTCAAAATTAAAAGCAGCTTATGATAAAGGCTGCCGAAGATTTGACAGTGCCATTAAAGGAATCGGAGGTTGCCCGATGGCAAAAGATGATCTTGTGGGAAATATGCCTACAGAACAGGTAATCAATTTTATGAGTGTAGAAAAGGTAGAACATAATCTAAACCTTCTTAATTTCGAAAGCTCATATAATAAAGCAAAGGATATCTTTCATTTTTAAAATGAATTAACCATAAAAAATCAATAGGAGCGGGTTTTAACCCGCTCTCCTGTATTGAAACCCTCAATGGGCTTCAGCCGAAACTTATCTTAAAATTAATTCCAAAATCAATACAATGTCTCCAATCCTGTCACCTTCCGAATTAAAAGAAAATTTCCAAAACAAAAACCTCATCCTCCTCGATGCAAGAGCAGGAAAAGATATGCGTGAGAACTATCTTCAAAGGCATATCAAAGGAGCCCGGTTTATTGATCTGGATAAAGATCTTGCCGAAATCGGTGACAATGCCGCTTTTGGAGGAAGACATCCGTTGCCGGGTGTTGAAAAATTCAGTAAAACCCTTTCAGATCTTGGAATTTCAGAAGATTCCCGCATTGTTGTGTATGATGATAAAAATGGTGCGAATGCAGCTGCAAGAGCCTGGTGGATGCTAAAGTCTTTCGGATTTAAACATGTTCAGGTTTTAGATGGTGGTATTCAGGCTGCAGAAAAAAACGGATTAGAATTTTCATCCGGCGATGAACATTTTAATAAAACCGGATTGATAAAAAGAGAGAACTGGCTTCTTCCTGTTTCAACGTTGGAAGAGGTTGAAAATGAATTGAAAAACAATTCTTCAACTGTAATTGATGTAAGAGATGCTTATCGCTATAAAGGAGAATCTGAGCCTATAGATTTGGTTGCGGGACATATTCCGGGGGCGGTCAATATTCCCTTTTCTGAAAATCTTGATGAAAACGGAAACTTCTTAAAGCCTGAAATTTTAAAAGAAAAGTATCTTGAATTATTGAAAAATAATCCTGAAAATTTAATCATTCACTGTGGTTCGGGAGTAACGGCGTGTCATACGATTCTGGCTCTGGAACATGCTGGTTTTAAGATCCCTAACCTGTATGTAGGGTCGTGGAGCGAATGGAGCAGAAGAGAAGGGAAGGAAATTGCAAAAGAAGTTTAGAAATATCTGTCTCAGATCATTAAATTAAAAAATAAAAAAGAGGTCATTCAAATGGCCTCTTTATTTATTTGCATTAAAGCATTCCCAGTTCAAACTTCGCTTCCTCACTCATCATATCCTTGTTCCAGCTTGGTTCAAAAGTAAGCTCTAAATCTACGCTATTTACATGCTCTACTTCCGCAACCTTGTCTTTAACCTCCTGTGGCAGGGTTTCAGCAACAGGGCAGTTAGGTGTAGTAAGAGTCATGATAATTTTTACATCACCGTCCTCGGAAATCTGCACATCATAAACAAGACCTAACTCATAAATATCCACCGGGATTTCAGGGTCGTAAACGGTTTTAAGCTGGTTTATGATTTCTTCTCCGATATCAGCAATTTGATCGTCTGTAAATTTCATTTTTTAATCTAGATTGATATTCCTTTTCAACAAATCTTCCTGACGCATACGCCGGAAAACATTTGCCAAAGTTAAGACATCTTTTTCACAATAGTCAACTATTCTTTGCAAGTCTTTTTCTATGTAGTAGATTGATGAAACCATTGAGCCGTCGATATCATCCTTAGGAGTGGGAATTCCGAAAACATGAGCCAGTAACTCCAATGAAATGAAGCTTTTGTAATCTCCGAATTTCCAAAGCTCCATCGTATCGATATGTGGAATTTCCCAAGGCTTTTTCCCAAACATCTGGAATGGGACTGGTGGAAACATACCGTTGATCAGAAACCGTCTTGAAATCCATGGAAAATCAAATTCTTTCCCGTTGTGGGCACAAAGAATCACATCCCGGAGTCTTGGGCTGTTGAAGATTTCCCCGAATTCCTGAAGAAGCTTTTTCTCATCATGGCCGGCGAAGCTTTTAATTTTTAAAGTTTCATTCTTTTCAAGCATTCCGATTGTGATGCAAATTATCTTACCAAATTCAGCCATAATTCCGGCCCTTTCCGGATAAAATTCTTCTGCGGAAATTTCTTCTTTTCTCTGAAATCTTGTTTTTTTATCCCAAAGTTTCTGATCGGTTTCTGATAGATCTTCCCATGATCCGGCATTCGGGACTGTTTCTATATCAAGGAATAAAATTCTCTCTAATGGAATGTTCTGTATCATATGTGTTTAATGTTTAGCCGACCTGCATGCCGTTTTTTGAAGGTAATGACGGGGTCAGAAGAGTAACGTCCTTTTTATCTTCTCCATAAACTCCCAACACCAGGCATTCACTGAAAAAATTGGCGATCTGTTTTTTAGGGAAGTTGACTACTGCAAGAACCTGTTTTCCAATCAGTTCTTCTTTTTGATAAAGTGAAGTGATTTGTGCGGAAGATTTCTTTATTCCAAGGTCTCCGAAATCAATTTCTAACTGATAGGAAGGGTTTCGGGCTTTTTCAAAATCATTTACAGAAATAATGGTTCCGCACCGCATATCTATTTTTTCAAAATCTTCCCAGGATATTTCCGGTTTTATGGTCATGATAATTCTTGAATTAATTGTTCAACTTCTGTTTTTCGCTCAGCATATTTTTGTTGCAACTCTGAGCCTTCCCCCATTCTTCTGTAGTATTCCAGTGCCTTATTTCCGAAAAACTTTTTATGGAAATCCGAAACCTCGGGAACCTGTGGGAAAACCTTGTGAAAAAGCATTTCGTAATACGCCTGAAACTCTCTTTCATTTTTATCTTCAATGATATTTCCGGGAGCTTTTTGTCTTACATGAAGCATTTCATGAGCCAGCATATTGAGAACCAGGTTCAGATCAAAATCAAATAGGTTTTTAGGGATCATTACTCTTTGAGCCTGTCCCAATGCACCTTCGGCAGTCAGAAGCATGGAGTTGGGAGAGAGTTCTTCCCTGAAGCCAAATCCTGCAAAATTACTGTGTTCCAACCCGAAAGAGGAAATTAAATATTTTGCCGCATCCAGGATCTGATCATGCTCTTTATAGGCATTCAGGTGTAAATTGACTTGTTCGAAATTCATTCAAAAATATGTTTTAACAAATGTATTAAAAATATTTTCTGAAAAATCTGATTGGCGCTATTTGAACGGTTTTAAAAAAGAAAAGAACATCCGGAATTAATTTTCTGTGCAGTTAAATTGTATCTGATTGAAATATAGTTATCTGTACATTCGTTACATTTGATTGAAATAATCATACACTTAATGATTTCTTATTGCTGTTTTTAACAATAGGAATTAGTTTTAAGGAAAACTAATTTTATGAAAACAAGAATTCTATTCTTATTTACCTGTATAGGTATTGTATTGATGAATGGGCAAATGCCGAAATGGCTGACAGGAGGTGGAGGCTATTTAGATTTTACGGGTTCTTCGCCTCAGTTTACTCCGTCATCAGTTAATTCAGGAACGGGAGCTTATGATGAGCTGGGAAATATATTATTTACGGTAATCGGAGGAAATATTAATACTTCTAATGCGGGAGCCGTTAATATATCAGAAGGAGAAACATCGGTAATCAGGGTTCCGGGAAAATGTGACCAGTGGTATGTAATAGGAGTGAAGCAGTTTATTGAATATGGCAATAATCCGAATCCGAATGTTCACAGTGACGACCGGTATCTTTATAAGCTTTATCATGCTGTAATAAAAATGGTCAACGGATCTCCCAACCTTATCGGATCTGTTGTTGATGATGGAATAATAGCTGATTTAGGATATCCGGGACCTACAAATCCTATGAACCCGGTTCAGTTGCCGGGAATTGCTGTTTCAAAACTCAATGGAAATAATGAAAGATATTTATACACCGTTGGGCTTAATTATTTAAATAACAGTTCTACGGTATCCACTATTCGAAGATTTACCATTAATGGAGTAAGCCCGACAAATAGTTTTCAGAGTTTTTCGGTCTCTAGTAATTATCTTCCTACTTATTTTGGAAGCGCTGTAAGAGAATTGGAATTATATGAATCTGCTAACGGTTTGAAAATATTGGCCTGGGGAGATTCTACTGATCCACCCAATAATATCAATTCATACAACCCGGCAAGGCTGTATACTGCTGTAATTGGATCGTCTGCACCTCTTGACTGTAGCATTACCAACTATCCTTTACCACAGGGAGGTATGGTGGGAGGATTGGAGTTTTACAATAACGGACAAAATATAGTTTTTTCAATAAGCAATTTTCAGGGTTCTCCGGGAATGGTAGATTATGGTTTGCGAACACTCGATCTCAGCAACGGAACGATAGCTCCAATTACCAATTCCTTAAGAGAAGGAATTACTGGACAGATAGATAATTATCACACGATAGAAAAAGATGTATTTGGAAATTATTTTGTAGTTAAAACCGAGTATGTTTACAGTGGTCCCAATCCAGGGATGACATTTAAAGTCATGACTATTGACCTGAATAATTTATTATTGAATACAAATACTTACGAAGGATCTTTTCTTCCTGACCAGGTAGATGATGAAAATTATTATGCAGGAATGACGACTAATCTTTCTTCTGATCTGGCTGCCTTTGACAGCAATCTGGATATAGGCATAGAGCCGAACCCTTCAGCTTCACTTGGACCTGTATATTTAAGCAATGACATCTGGAACAGAGCTACAAATGACAATGGTTTAAATATCACACCCGAAAATCCGGGATATGGAGGCCCGGGTTATAATGTAATGAGATTCAGAGTACATAATATCGGTTGTGCAGCTTCTGCACCCAGCTATGCAAAATTGTACTGGTCTATTGCCTCTACAGGACAGGCATGGCCGGAATCATGGACGAATAACGGAATCCCGATTAACGGATCAACGCAGGCTTCCGGAAACGAATTGAAAACTCCATATCTTGGGTTTAATCCATCCAATCAGTATGTACCGGGACAAGGCTTTGCAATTCCGGCTTTAGCTCCGGGAGAAGAATATATTATTGATGCTAAATGGCAACCGGTAGATCCAAATGCCTGGGGATTGAATATTTTTAATAATTACAGCCATATCTGTTTTCTGGGAAGGATTACTGATCCCAATCAGCCGATGTATAATGAAAATCCGGGACCTTATGCTCCGACGGGGCCAAACATCATAAACAACAATAATATTGTTACCAGAAATGCAACTTTAGTACAATTAAATGGTGTATTCACATTAGGTGCCGGAGGATTTTTTATAGGAAATTACTTTGACAGTGTCAGAAATTTTGATATTCGCTTTGAACGGGTATATGGTTCTGCAATTCTTTTTGAAACGGTTGGAAGAATAACCGTAAAATTGGATAACAGGATTTGGGACAGATGGAAAGCAACCGGATTGAAATCAGAAGGCATTGAAGTCTTAGATTATAATACCCATGAAATTCTTATTACAGATTCTCAGAAAGCGATACTTAAAGATGTCCGTCTAGATCCGAAAGAATATCTGCCGGTTGTCTTTAATTTCAAGCTGGAAAACACCAATGTACCTACTCTTGAAAATTATAATTTTGCGGTTTCACAATACCCGACAGATAAGCCCGATGAGCAATATGGAAGTGTATGTCATTTCCTTGTGTCTATAAACGGGGAAAACAAAGACGGGGAGATATTCTGTGATGGAGAATGCTCAGAAGAAAATAAAAAAGCTGATAATGCATCTGTATTTGACGGAAGCATCAGGTTTTCTCCTAATCCTGTATCTGATTTGGCAACGGTGGATTTTACACTGAAAGAAGATGCAAAAATTGCCGTTAAAGTTGTTGATTATTATGGAAAACAAATAAAATCAATACCGGCTGGTTCCAGATTAAAAGGAGCGAATAAAATTAAATTTTCAACATCTGACCTTATAAACGGAATCTATATACTGAACATCAATACGGGATCTGAAAGCAAATCTTTACAGTTTATAGTAAAACATTAAGTAGGATTATCGTATTAAAAAAGAAACAGGGTAAATTTATCCTGTTTTTTTATGCCTTTATTTTAAAATTTTCGTTTTTACTTCCTTATTAAATTTCCGTCCTATGGGAATCCTGTAACCTGCGATATGCAGCGTATTTCCTTCAATGGAATTGATTTTATCCAGAGAAACCGTAAAAGATTTGTGAACCCTGGAGAACAATTGTTCAGGAAGTTCTTCTGAAATAGAGGAAAGGGTTCTGTACGTAATGTATATTTTGTCCTGGGAAATTACTTTTATATATTCTTTCATGCCTTCTACAAAAAGGATTTCGTCAAAACAAAGCTTGACCATCTTTTTTTCCACCTTTATAATAATATGGCCACTCTTGGCATCTGTCACTTTTCTTTTCAGTTCGTTTTCAATCTTTGAAACAGATTTAATAAACCGGAACAAAGGAATTGGCTTTACCAGATAATCCAGTACATTTAAATCATAGCTTTCGGCAGCAAATTCCCTGTATGCGGTGGTGACAATAATCTTGGTGTTACTGCTGTTTTCATAAAGCCGGATTAATTCAAAACCGGACATCTGAGGCATATTAATATCTACAAAAAGGACATCTATGGGATTTTTCTTTAAAAATTCCAATGCCTGAACAGAGTCGAAAAAAACACCCACAACTTCATAATTCGGATAATTTTTTAAATAATTGACCAGAACATCAGTTGCCAAAGGCTCGTCATCCACAATTACACATTTAGTTTTCATAATTGACAGGGATTTTTAATTTTACAATATAATAATTCAGCTTGCTGGCCTGGGAGAGTTCAAATTCATTTTGATACAGCAGCTTTAACCGGTTGATCACATTCTCGATTCCAATTCCGCCTTTCAGGAAAGCTTCTTTTGAATTCACATAATTATTGATTACTTCAAAAACGAAATATTGATCATTTTCTGTATTGCAGTTGATCTTTATTTTGATAACTCCTTTATAACCACCGTGTTTAAAGGCGTTCTCTATAAAAGTAATGAAAATCATAGGCGGAACGATGATGTGCTCAATGTTGGAATTGATGCTCGTTATTACCTCAATATTTTTAAATCTGAGCCTTTCAATATCAATATAATTCTGGATATATTCAAGCTCACGGACTAAAGGCACGAAGTTATTGTCTTTCACATCATACAGCACAAATTTCATCAGCTTTGACAGCTTAATGATCACACTGGAAACCAGATCCGAGTTTGAAATAGATAATGAATACAAATTGTTCAGTGTATTGAAAAAGAAATGCGGCTGTATCTGGTTTTCAAAATTTTTCAGCTTTATTTTAATCTGTTCTTCCCGCAGTTTCCTGTTTCTTTCTCTTTCCCTTAACCAGTTCATGGTAAGATAAACGGAAGATGCCAACGTAAGTACATATAGTTCCCCCACACATTCGGAAATGATATGATTAATACCGAAAGGCTTATACCGAAAGTTGGCTTCCGGCCAGATGTCCTCAGATATCAGGAATAGGATTAAAAAAGTTTTAAGCACATAGATCAGCCCAAGACAAAATAGGATAATGAAAATATAGCTTTTATACCTCGATTTTAAAATAAACCGGGGGATCAAAATAAAGATATTAAAATAAATAAATGCTATGTGAAGGGCAAATTCTACAAGATTTGATTTAAAAGAATATATATAATCATCATAATAAGCTCCCCATCTCAAAAAATTGAGAAGGAAATAAGTCATCCAGAATAAAACATGATATTTTAACCGGAAATCAGACTTAAGCATCTGGCTATCTATGGCCATGTTTTCATGAGGCTTTGCATTTGAACCCGTACAGGTTGTTTTTTTGTGAAAAATTGATAGAAATTAATTGTTTTCATAGATCAAAAAGGGATAATTAAGAGTGTTAAAAATGTTGTTGGTAGATCAGATTTTGTTTTTTGTTTAAATTCTAATGCTGTTGGTTTAATATTTTTTTTTAGATGTTCATAAAGAAATACATTTAGAAAAACTTAATAAAAATTTAACATTTACATCATTTTCGGTAATTTTTATAAAAACAGGGATTATGCTTGTTTTTTAATTTAATGATAAGGGATTGCCTGCGGAACTGTTAAATTTTAAAGATTGTCTGTCAAATTTCATCAAAAATAAAAAAATAAAATAAATGCAAAACACGTAAATCTATGAAAAACCTATCTTCGATTTTAAAACTGAACAGAATCTTAATTTTAGTAATGGGTCTGTTTTTTTTATCAGGCTGTAATAGCGATTCTCTTACAGAAGCTGAAAATAGTGGTCCGGCTGCGACACCATTAAAAGCAAATACAAATTCGCGTATTGTAACCTTGCAAAAGAGCCCGATTTCTGTGATGTATGTTGAAGTTAACAACAATGACATCCGTGAAGTTGGGAAATATAAATTGTCCAACGGCCAGCAGTTATTTGATGTTGCCATTATTTTTGCCGCTAACATTAACTACAATACAACGACTCAGAAAGCCTATCTGCATTTTAATGATCAGGTAACGAATGTTCTTACAAACTCTGCAACCTATATAAAGCCATTGCAGGATAAAGGGATAAAAGTAATGTTGTCCGTATTAGGAAACCATCAGGGAGCAGGTTTTGCCAATTTCCCTTCTCAGGCTGCCGCACAGGCATTTGCACAGGAGTTGGCCAATGCCGTCAACACTTATGGCCTGGATGGAATCGATTTTGACGACGAATATGCAGAATACGGGAATAACTCTACATCACAGCCCAATGCATCTTCATTCGTTTATCTGGTTACTGCTCTCAGAGATTTATTGCCGGATAAAATAATAAGCTTTTACAATATCGGCCCTTCTGCCAGTAACTTATCTTACAATGGGGTCACGGTGGGGTCTAAAGTTGATTTTGCCTGGAATCCTTATTATAGTACTTATTCTGCACCGAATATCCCCGGATTGGTAAAAAGCCAGTTAGGAGCCGCTGCAGTGGATGTGACGGCTACAAGCTCTTCAACAGCTACCAATTTTGCGACCAAAACAAAAACAGATGGTTACGGCGTTTATCTGTGTTATAATCTGACTTCCGCCAATATTGCATCCTATATCTCCAATGCTACCAATGCCCTTTATGGCTACACTACAACTTATGATAACGGAACTACGACGCCACCTTCTACAGATATTGTGTCCGGAGCAACCTATACTCTGATTTCAGCTGTTAACAATTCGAGTGTATTGGATGTAGCATCCTCAGGAACTACGAACGGAACAAAAGTGCAATTATGGGGTTCCAATAATTCAAATGCCCAGAAATGGGTCATTACCAGCCTCAATAACGGGTATTATAAACTACAGCCTGCCAATGCTTCCACTAAGGCTTTAGATGACAGCGGCTCAGGTACAGCCGACGGAACTCAGCAGGTGATCTGGTCATATGGAGGAACTTCCAATCAGCAATGGAAAATAACATCGGTGGGAAATGGATATTTTACATTGTCCCCGGCATGTGCTCCTAATTCCTGTCTGGATGTTAATCAATCTGCAACGACCGACGGAACTAAAATCCAGATATGGACTGCCAATGGGAGTAATGCTCAGAAATGGAAATTAGTAAAATTATAGTTTCATTGTATGTTTGTCCCAAGATGATTTTAGATTATTTTATTTCTTGGGATAGTTCTTTTAAACAAATGAGAGCAGAGGAAGACTGCTCTCATTTTTATATTAAAGAAGTATATTGATTTAATTTTTTTTGTTTTATCAATCAAAAGCAACCCTAATTTTTGAGATTTCGTAAATCAAATAAATTGTTATAACTTGCATCAGTTATGATGTCGAAAAGGTGCAAATATGCTTTAAAAGCAATGGTTAGACTGGCAAGAAGCTATAATCAGGGCTTTTTGTCTACCTCTGTAATTGCACAGGACGAAAATATTCCCAAAAAATTTTTAGAACAGATTCTCCTGGAATTAAAACGGGCAAAACTTGTTAACAGCAAACAGGGGATGGCTGGCGGCTATTATTTGTTGCAATCTCCGGACAATATTTCATTGGCAGACATTTACCGCATTTTTGAAGGCCCCATTGCTTTAACCCCCTGTGTTTCCTTAAATTTCTATGAACCCTGTGACGACTGTCTGGATGAAGCGACCTGCTATCTGAGAAATGAATTAATTAATGTCAGAGAAAAAACAAGGCAAAGCATGATAGATGCCACGTTAACCTCATTTTTGAAATAGAAGATAAAATTTTTTTTACCCTAAACTCTACTAATTTGGTAGGATTAATAGAATTTTAATTTATATTTGCAGACAGTTAATTCAAACGAGTTGAAAATGAGTCTGAAAAAAGAGTTCGAAAAATTATGGAAAGAAGCTTCTGAAAGTTCTTCTGACGGGAGTTTTTTAAAAATTCTCACGGATAGATTTCCTGAGCAGGTGATCTTCTCAACCAGTTTCAGTTATGAAGATCAGGTAGTAACCCATCTGATAAAAGACCTGAATGTTGATGTATTTACATTAGACACGGGGAGGCTTTTTGAGCAAACTTATGAAACCTGGAGTGCAACAAGAGCTTTTTTCAAAAAAAAAATCAAAGCCTATTATCCCGATACGGAAGCCTTAAAAGAATTTGTTTCAGAAAACGGGCCGGATTCATTTTATCAGTCGGTAGAGCAAAGAAAAGCATGTTGTAATATCCGCAAAGTGGAACCTTTGAAAAAAGCGCTGCAGGGTTATAAAATATGGATTACAGGATTAAGGGCGGAACATTCATTAAACAGAAAGAATATGTCCCAATTGGAATGGGATGAAGATAATCAGATTATAAAATTTCATCCTCTGCTGAACTGGACGACTGAGCAGGTTACAGAGTATGTCAGGGATCATCATTTACCCTATAATTATCTGCACAAGAAAGGCTTTGTAAGCATCGGGTGCGAACCCTGTACCAGGGCCATTAAAGAAGGGGAAGATTTCAGGGCAGGTCGCTGGTGGTGGGAAGATGCTGATAAAAAAGAATGCGGCTTACATATTCATAAATAAAAAACAAAAAGATGTCAACATATCATTTAGATTACTTAGATCAGCTGGAAGCAGAATCGATCTACATTTTACGAGAAGTCGCAGGACAGTTTGAACGGCCTGCTTTACTATTCAGCGGTGGAAAAGACAGCATTGTACTGGCCCATTTAGCGTCAAAGGCATTTCGTCCCGGAAAGATTCCTTTTACTTTTGTTCACGTGGATACGGGGCACAATTTTCCGGAAGTTCTGGATTTCCGTGACCAACTGACGAATCAGCTGGATGTTAAACTCGTTGTACGAAAAGTAGAAGATACGATTAAGCGTAAAAAACTGGCGGAACCTAAAGGTAAATTTCCAAGCAGAAACTGGCTGCAGACCTTTACATTACTTGATACAATAGAAGAATTTGAATTTGATTCCTGCATTGGAGGCGCACGCCGAGACGAAGAAAAAGCCCGTGCCAAAGAAAGAATCTTTTCTGTTCGTGATGAATTCGGACAATGGGATCCCAAACTTCAACGCCCTGAATTATGGAACATTTTCAACGGAAAAATCCAAAAGGGGGAAAATGTGAGGGTTTTCCCGATAAGCAACTGGACGGAGCTTGATGTCTGGAATTATATCCGCCGGGAAAAAATAGAACTTCCCTTTATTTACTTCTCCCATGAAAGAGAAGTGGTAGACTTCAACGGGCAGTGGATTGCCAATTCACCTTATGCTTCTCTGGAAACAAATGATGTTTTGGCGATAAAGAGAATTCGCTACAGAACAGTTGGAGATATGACGTGTACGGCGGCGGTGGAATCAGTGGCAGATACCATAGATGATGTCATTGAAGAAATCTTGGCCACAAGAATTTCAGAACGCGGTGAAACCAGGATTGATGATAAAGTAACAGAAGCAGCAATGGAAGACCGTAAAAAAGGCGGCTACTTTTAATTAATGGCCTTATTACCCATAAATATATAACTCAAAAGATGGATATTTTAAGATTTATAACAGCAGGAAGTGTTGATGACGGAAAAAGTACCCTGATCGGAAGACTGCTTTACGATAGCAAAAGCATTTTACAGGATCAGCTGGAAGTGCTGGAGAAACACTCCAAAAATAAGAATGAAGACGGTGTGGATCTGGCTCTTTTAACAGACGGCTTGCGTGCAGAAAGAGAGCAGGGGATAACGATAGATGTTGCCTACAGGTATTTTTCAACTCCGAAGAGAAAATTTATTATTGCAGATGCTCCGGGGCACGTTCAATATACCCGTAATATGATTACCGGTGCCTCCAATTCAGATCTGATGGTTATACTTATTGATGCACGAAAAGGAGTCATTGAGCAGACCAGAAGGCATTCTATCATTGCATCATTACTGAAGCTGAAAAAAGTAGTAGTAGCCATTAATAAAATGGATATGGTGGATTATTCTGAAGAAGTATATGAAAATATCAAAGACGAATATTCAAAAATTGCTGATAACCTGAGCTTAAATGAAGTAAGGTATTTTCCTATTTCTGCATTGAAGGGAGACAATATTGTATCAGTATCGCCTAAAACAGATTGGTACGATGGCGGTTCACTTCTTGAATATCTGGAAGAAGTTACCCTGAATGAAGAATTTAATGGCGGAAGTCGTTTCCAGGTTCAGTATGTTATTCGTCCTCAAACTGATGAGCTGCATGATTACAGAGGATATGCAGGACAGATATTAAGCGGAAGTTTTAAGAAAGGAAATTCTGTTCACATCCTTCCGGCGAGTACAACGAGTGAGATCACTAAAATTGAAGTTAACGGAGTTGAAAAAGATGAAGCTTTTGAAGGGCAGCCGGCGGTGATTCATATCGCGGATAATTTAGATATCAGCAGAGGTGATTTTTTTGCCACTGATGAGAAGCTTCCTGAAGTTGAAAAAGACTTAGAGGTTTTGCTGTGCTGGCTTGATCAGAAAGCATTACAGCCCGGCAATAAATATTTGCTGCAGCATCATAGTCATGTATTAAAAGCCGTAGTAAAAGAAATTGATTATAAAATAAATGTAAACACCCTGGTGCACGAAAAAGCAGAAGAGGAAATAAAGCTTAATGAAATTGTAAAAGTTACTTTGAAAACCGCACAGCCTCTGGTTTACGATAGTTTTATAAACAATAAAATAACGGGATCGGCAATTCTGGTGGATGAAACTTCCAACTCAACAGTGGCAGCATGTATAATTCAGTAGAAATGAAAATGTCAGAAGATTTTATTGATCAGATTCTTAAGAACAAGCAAAACAGTTCTTATAACTCCTTTGATAAAAGTAAAGCGGAAACTTTTGTTATCCGGTTATATGAAGTGCTTTTTTTGCCTCAGAATATTAATACTGAAGGTGATTTGAAAAAGGATTTTGAAAAAGTACAGGCAATTCTTTTTGATTTGATTATCAGTATTATAAAAGAAGAGCGTCTTGCAGAAAAACAGGTTGCTGACTTCTTTGATGCTTTACCCGTAATATATAATAAACTGATCGTAGATGCGGAAGCGGTGCTGGAATTTGATCCGGCAACCGGCTCTCTCGAAGAAATACTTCTGGCTTATCCGGGTTATTTTGCAACTTATGTATACAGAATATCCCATCAGCTGTCGAATCAGGGAATAAAAATATTACCCCGTGTAATCTCAGAATATGCACACAGCAAAACAGGAATAGATATTCATCCGGGAGCATTGATCGGAGAATCCTTTTTCATTGACCACGGAACGGGGATTGTGATCGGGGAGACCGCAGTAATCGGGGATCATGTGAAAATTTATCAGGGAGTAACCCTCGGCGCATTGAATGTCTCCAAAAAGAAAGCCAACCAGAAAAGGCATCCGAATATTGAAGACCATGTCATTATTTATTCAGGAGCAACCATATTAGGGGGAGAAACAACAATAGGAAAAGGAAGCATCATTGGCGGAAATGTGTGGATTACACAAAATGTTCCTTCCAATTCCCTGGTTTACAATAAAAGTGAAATTAAAATTAAGGATAACAATTCTAAAGATAACAATTCATTACCTGAATCCTTAACCTTTGTGATATAAAAAATAAAAATTTAATCGGTATGAAATTCCAAAACACACTAGAAGCCATCGGAAATACTCCGGTAGTAAAAATTAATAAGCTTTTCAGTCCGGGCCATGAGATCTGGATCAAATTAGAAAAAAGTAACCCGGGCGGAAGCATCAAAGACAGGATTGCATTAGCAATGATTGAAGATGCGGAAGCAAAAGGATTGCTGAATAAAGACAGCATCATTATAGAACCTACAAGCGGAAATACCGGGATAGGACTTGCTTTGGTGGCTGCAGTAAAAGGTTATAAGCTTATTCTGTGATGCCCGAAAGCATGAGTGTGGAACGACGTAAAATTATGGAAACCTACGGTGCGGAATTCGTACTGACTCCAAGAGAGAAAGGAATGAAAGGTGCCATTGAAAAAGCCAATGAGCTGGCGACAGAAACTCCCAATTCATGGATACCGAAACAATTTGATAACCCTGCCAATGTAAAAATCCATACCGACACAACGGCACAGGAAATTCTGAAAGATTTTCCGGATGGTTTAGACTATTTCATTACAGGAGTGGGAACCGGAGGCCACATCACAGGAATTGCAAAAGTATTAAAACAGCATTTTCCGGATATTAAAGTGATTGCTGTCGAGCCGGATCTGTCTCCGGTGTTGAGCGGCGGAGAGCCCGGACCACATCCGTTACAGGGATTGGGAGCAGGATTTATCCCTTCCATATTGGATACGGATATTCTGGACGAGGTCATTAAAATAGGTAAAGAAGAAGCTTTTAGTTTTGCTGTTGATGCCGCTAAAAAAGAAGGCCTTTTTGTAGGAATTTCATCAGGAGCCGCTTTAGCTGCAGTAGCCAAAAAATTACCTGAAATAAAAGCCGGATCGAAAATATTAACCGTCAACTATGATACGGGCGAAAGGTACCTATCCATTGAAGGACTGTTCTAAAGTTTAACAACTAACGCAGATTTTAAATGAAAACAAATAATAAAACACCAAAGGTTTACCTTATCGGTGCAGGACCCGGCGACCCTGATCTCATCACGGTAAAAGCAGTGAAAGCAATTGCTGAAGCAGATGTAATCCTGTGCGACCGCCTTGTAAGCCCCGAAATTTTAGAAGAATATGTTAGCGAAAATACTGAAGTTTTGTATGTAGGTAAAGAATGCAGTAAAAATGCTTCAACCCCTCAGTCTCTGATCAATACTTTAATGGTTGATTATGCCCTTCAGAATAAGGTGGTCGTGAGGTTAAAAGGCGGCGATGTTTCCATATTTTCCAATATTCTGGATGAATTGGAAGCCTTAAAAAATAAAAAAATCCCCTTTGAAATCATCCCCGGAATTACAGCTGCTTTAGGCGCTGCCGCTTATGCAGGAATGCCGTTAACAGCCAGAGGATATGCTACATCAGTCCGTTTTCTGACCTATTATAAATCAGAAATTCTTACAGACGATTATTGGAAAGAACTTGCTTCAACCAATGATACCCTTGTATTTTATATGTCTAAGGGAAATCTTTCCGGTCTTGTCGAGAAGTTTATAAAACTGAATGTTTCAGCGGAAAAAAAGATTGCGGTCATCGAACAGGCTACCACACCTTACCAAAAAGTGTATACCTCATCCTTTGATGATTTTGAAAGAAAATTTGAAAACAAAACCTTTGCTTCTCCCTCTTTGGTGGTGGTAGGAAAAGTCGTGAACCTGCACGAGGAATTCTCCTGGCTTGATAATGCAGAGCAGGAAGGTCTTTATTTTAAGTCCATAGTCAACGGAAGTATCATATCAAACACACAAAACCTTTTCGAATATGCTGTCTGAAACTAAATTTAATATCCTTAAACAACTCTCCGGAGATTTCTCAAGAGATGAAACCATCTGGGCGAGTGGCTATCTGGCCGGGCTGGCCGGATCCGCTTTGACTATTCAGCCTCCTGTGTCTGAGCAGAACCAGATAATTGAAAATCAGGTAAAGAAAATAACACTTGCCTACGGAACGGAAACCGGAAACAGCAAAAAACTGGCAACAGAGCTAGCCGGAATTATCAAGAAAAAAGGGATTCAGGTGAAATTAGCAGACCTTTCACAGTACAAGCCTAAAGATCTGAGTAAAGAAGAGTTTTTCTTTATGATAATAAGTACTCAGGGAGAAGGGGAACCACCAATACTGGCCAAAAAATTCTATGATCATATTCATGAGAACGAAATAAACCTTAATCATCTGAAATTTGGTGTTTTAGCCTTGGGAGATACAAGCTATCCGCTATTTTGCAAAACAGGAGAAGATGTTGATTTCCGGTTTGAAATCCTGGGAGCTCAGCGAATCATTCCTTTAAAGAAATGTGATATTGATTATGAGCAGGATGCTCACAGTTGGGTAGAGCATTTGTTTGAAGTAATGAATAAAACCTCAGGAACAGCTAAGTCAAATGCTTTAACAACAAAAACTTCAACTTCAAGAAAAAAATATTCCGGAACCGTTTCGACGATTATTAACCTTAATGATATCACTTCTGAAAAAGAAACCTATCATATTGAAATAGAGTCGGAAGAACCGATTATTTATAAGCCGGGTGATGCGTTAGGGGTAATTCCCGTTAATGCAAGGGCTGTAGTCAATGAAATTATTGAACTGACAGGAGTTGATCCCAAAAAACAGATCGAAACGTCAAAAATTACGGCAAGCATAGATGAATTGCTGGTGAAACATTTGAATATCAGTTTCCTGCTTAAAACAACGGTCGCCCAATATGCACAAATAACCGGACATAGCATTCCCGAAGTTCGTTTAAGCCTTCTGGATCTGCTTCGGATTTATCCGGTCAGAAATGCCGGTGAATTTGAGGCGGTTATTTCCGTTTTAACAGGCCAGGCGCCTCGTCTATACTCTGTTTCTTCATCTCTGGAAGCCCATGGAGACACAGAAATTCATATCACAGTTGCCAAATCACAGTTTTTCATTGATGATAAAAAACAAAGCGGCCTGTGCAGCGGTTTTCTTAGCGAATTTAACGAAGGAGAAAGCATTGAGTTTTATATTCAGGAAGCCAAACATTTTAAACTGCCCAAACCAGATAAAGACATTATCATGATTGGTCCGGGAACAGGGATCGCTCCCTTCAGGTCATTTCTCTGGGAGCGGGATGCTACAGGAAGCGAAGGAAGAAACTGGCTCTTTTTCGGTGACCGGAATTTTATCTCAGATTTTCTCTACCAGTCGGAACTTCTGGATTTTATGAAAACCGGAACGCTGACCCATTTAGATATGGCATTCTCAAGAGATACGGCTGAAAAAATATACGTTCAGGATAAGCTGAAAAAGAAAGCAAATGAGATTTTTAACTGGCTTGAAGCAGGTGCGTCTCTCTATGTCTGCGGTGCAAAAGAACCCATGAGTAAAGATGTGGAAGAAACGCTTTTGAATATCATTCAGGATCATGGAAAGCGTACAAAAGAAGAAGCAGGCCTTTACCTTGAAGAAATGGAGCTTAACGGAAGGTATGCCAAAGATGTTTATTAGAATGAATCACAAATAATAAAAAAGAAAAAAACAAAATGGATAATAAAGATAACCTTTCGCCGGTAGAAAGGATTAAAACCGGAAGCAACGGGCTCAGAGGAACTCTGAATGAAAGCCTTTCAGATGATTTTACCGGAGCCATAAGAGAAGATGACCAAACCCTTGTGAAGTTTCATGGAATGTATCAACAGGATGACAGAGACAGACGGGAAGAGCGCGTTGCAAAAAAACTGGAATGGCTTTATTCATTTATGATCCGCTTACGTTTGCCGGGAGGTTTCATCACTCCGGAACAATGGGTGGGTCTTCATGAAATCGCCGGAAAACATTCGACCGGAACCATAAAAATTACCACAAGACAAACCGTACAGCTGCATGGGATTTTAAAATCTCATTTGAGGCCAACCATTCAGGAATTTAATCTTCAGCATCTCGATTCTATTGCTGCGTGTGGAGATGTCAACAGAAACGTTACCTGTACATCAAACCCTTCCGAATCTCCGGTTCACCAGGAGGTTTATGAGCTGGCAGGAAAAATCAGTGAAATGTGTCTGCCTAAAACCAAAGCTTATTATGATATCTGGATTGATAATGAATTGTTAATCGACAGAAAAGCGGAAGAAGATCCTCTGTACCAGAACAGATACCTGCCAAGAAAGCTTAAAATAGGAATTGCCATTCCGCCCAATAATGATGTAGATGCTTTTATTAATGACATTGCACTCATCGCAATTATTGAAAATGATCAGATCATTGGCTATAATATTGCTGCCGGAGGCGGGCTTGGAGCAACGCATGGAAATGAAGCGACCTACGCACGTCTTGCTTCGGTATTGGGTTTTGTAGACACTGAAGAAAAAGCCCTGAAGGCTGTTTATGAAATCATCACCGTACAGCGGGACTTTGGAAACAGAAGCGACAGAAAGTTATCAAGATTAAAATATACAATAGACAAGCTAGGAATAGATCAGTATAAAGTTGAGGTTGAGAAAAGAACAGGCTTTGCTTTTGAACCTTCCCGGGAATTTAAGTTTGAGCAGAGAAAAGACCGTTACGGATGGATAAAAAACCACGAAGGAAAATGGTTTTATACCCTGTTTGTTGAGCACGGAAGAGTTCTGGATACACAAGAATATCCTTTGAAATCAGGGCTGTTGAAAGTAGCTGAAACCGGAAAAGCCGACTTCCGTTTTACCTGCAACCAGAACCTCATCCTTTCCGATATTGAAGAAGCAGATAAGCAGGAAATCGAAAACCTCCTGAAAGAATACGGAATTTTCAATTATACGGAAGAAGCAAGTGCCCTGCGTAAAAACTCTGTAGCCTGCGTCGCTTTGAACACCTGTTCTCTGGCTTTGGCAGAAGCACAGCGTTATTTGCCTTCTTTAGTGACAAAAATAGAACCGGTACTCGAAAAATACGGTCTTTTAGAAGAAGATATTACGATCCGGATGACCGGGTGCCCAAACGGTTGCGGAAGATCACCCAACGCTGAAATAGGATTTGTAGGGACAGCTTATGGTAAGTACAATCTTCATATAGGCGGCGACAGATTAGGAATGCGTTTGAATACAAAATTTAAAGAAAATATAGGCGAAGAAGAGATTCTCAACACTTTGGATGAACTTTTCGGGATCTATGTGAAAGAGAAAAACGAAGAAGAAACATTCGGGGACTTTTCATACCGCTACCTGCAAACTTTAAAATAAAATATATGATCAATATTCTTTACCGACGGAAAAAATATAAAAAAAATTATCAGCGCCTGTCAGGGATGCGAATGTGTATGTGTTGTTGACCATCAGACCTCACTTAACATTCTCATTAACCTAAAAAAATAAACAATGAAAAAAAACAGGCAGGGATATTTTCTGCAAAAAACAGGCATTCTATTATTTACAATTTTATTCTTTAACCTCACACAGGCACAGCAGCAGCTTATAGAATTAAGCGGTATTATCAACCATACAGATACCCAAAAAGGGCTTGCCGGAGTACAGGTTCAGGTTGAAAATACCCAGGATAAAGCATTAACGGATCAGCAGGGCAATTTTAGCCTCAGAACAAGAGTTAAAATACCCTTCAGGATTGTGATCACGAAAAAAGATTTTACCAGCCGCACGGTTGAGATACTTTCCCTTTCCAATAAAATAGCGATTGAGCTGAATCCTCAGAATACAATCATTAATGAAGTGGTGATCTCAGCATCCCGCGTTCCCGAAAAAGTATTAAGATCTCCCATTGCCATTGAGAAAATTGATATTAAAGCAATCAGGGAAAGCCCGGCAGCTTCATTCTATGAAACCCTGGAAAATGTAAAAGGCCTTCAGCTTCTTACGTCAAGCCTTACCCTGAAAGTTCCCAATTCAAGAGGGTTTAATTCACCCAATAACTTCCGTTTTATGCAGTTGGTAGATGGTGTTGATGTACAGTCGGCAACACTGGGAGTTCCGTTGGGAAATGCCAGTGGTCCTACAGAACTCGACATTCAGTCTATGGAAGTTACACCGGGTGCTGCATCTGCACTTTACGGGATGAATGCCATTAACGGGCTTGCAAGCCTTCAGACCAAAGATCCTTTTACCACTGAAGGATTAAGCTTCTATTTCCGGGGTGGAGTTAATCATGTAGACAATGTGAACCACAAAATAGCTCCGTTAGGCGAAAGTGCCATAAGGTTTGCAAAAGCATTCAATAAAAATCTGGCAATAAAAGTCAATGCTTCTTATTTTAGCGGGATCGACTGGATCTCAGACAACCATACAGATCAGAATCCCAATTCCCTGATTACCGGAAATCCCAAGTTTTCTTTTGTGAATAACCCGGCAGAAGATCTCTGGAACAAATACGGGGATGAAAGAAACAACAGGGTAGCGGTAAAAGTAGATTATAACGGGAAACCAACGACTTTCAATGTTTCGAGAACAGGCTATCTGGAAAAAGACCTGGTAAGCCCCGAAGTGAAAAATGTAAAATTTGACGCCGGGTTGTATTACCGTTTCGGAGATCAGTGGCGGGCTTCCTATGTGTATCGTTACGGATTACTTGACGGAACTTTTCAGAGAGGAAATAAAATCCGCCTGCACAATGCAACAGTTCAGAATCATAAAGTAGAGCTGACCGGAAAGGAATTGACCTTCAGAGCCTATGTATCGATAGAAAATACCGGAGATTCCTACAACCTTAAACCTTTGACAGATAATCTCGATCTCACCAATCTTTCCAATACAAATTGGAAAAACATATTTCAGACGGCATTACAGAATAACCTGAATGCAGGAGTAAATCTGAATGATGCTTTTATTTTTGCACGACAGGAAGCAGATAAAAACAGAGCGGTTCCCGGAACGACAGCCTTTGAGCAGCTCAAGAATACCATTATCGGAATTAATAACTGGGATTCAGCCAACGGCGGAGTTGCCGGTGCTCCCGCGACAGGGGGCGCTAAGCTGGAACAGAAATCCCGTTTTTACCAAGGGGAGATCACCTATGATTTAAGCAGATTCGTGAAAATAGTTAATCTTCTTGCCGGGATTGATTATCGTTTTTACAGCATAACACCGGATGGGAATAACTTCGTTGATTTTGGAAGACCGATCAACGAAAGAAATATTCCATTACCTGACGGAACCTTTGGGAAGGATGTCACTTATCAGAAATATGGTGTTTTTGCACAGCTTACCAAACTTTTTTTCGATGAAAAATTAAAACTTAATGTAGCATTGAGAGTTGATAGAAACCCTGAATTTGATGCAAAATTTAACCCAAGGGTAAGTGTTGTATATTCTCCGGTTAATCAGCATAATTTCAGAGCCTCTTTTCAAAACGGATTCCGTTTTCCTTCGTTATTTGAAGCTCTTTCTTTTGTAAATAACGGTAATGTAAGAAGGGTGGGCGGACTGACAAAAGTGAATGAAGGATTAGGGTATCTTGAAAACTCTTACACCCTTGCGTCAATTGACCGGTTTATTTCTGCTGTGAACGCAGATGTTGACGGCGGGAAGAGCCAGAGCCAGGCAGCTTTGGATAATAGAAATCGTTTGGTGGTTGCAAACCTGCAAAAGCTGCAGCCGGAAAAGATAAACTCTTTTGAAGTAGGCTATAAATCGGTTTTATTTAACAACAAACTGGTCATTGACTGGGATTTTTATTATAATATCTACGAAGGCTTCCTTGGCCAGGTTGAAGTAGCTGTTCCCAAAAATGGGAAAGTAGGCAGTGATAACGCTGTTCTTGATATGATTGACCGCAGTAAACAAGACCGCTACAGGGTATATACAAACAGTAACAATACCTATAAAAGTTATGGCACTTCTTTAGGGCTGCGCTATAATCTTGTCAAAAATTATAATATCAATGCAAACGTATCGTACAACGACCTGATCTCATCCCAAAATTCCGATCTTTTTATAACGTCTTTCAATACCCCAAAATGGGCGGTAAATATAAGTTTGGGAAACCGGGAAATTGTTAAGAATATCGGGTTTACTCTTGTGGCAAGATGGCAGAACAGATTTTTATGGGAAAGTCCTTTGGCGTCTGGCGAAATTCCGGCCTATTATACCATTGATGCGCAGGCCACCTGGAGAATTCCTGAAATTAATCTGAATATCAAGCTTGGAGCGACGAATTTGTTAAACCGCCGGTATTTTCAGTATGCAGCCGGACCTGAGATCGGAGGATTGTATTATATGGCTTTTACTTATGATTTAAAATTGTAATGAGATGAAAAATGCATTATATCCCGTATTTCTGAAGCTCGAAACATTGTCATTGCTGGTGATCGGAGGCGGAAAAATTGCCTTGGAAAAACTGGAATCCGTTCTCACCAATTCACCCGGAACACCTGTGAAGCTCGTTGCAAAAGAAATAATCCCGGAAGTTAAAATCTTACAGGAAACATTTCCTAACCTGAAATTATATGAGAGAGCCTATCATAATAATGACTTCAGTGATGCAGACCTTGCAATCATTGCGGTAAACGATATTGTGCTTGCTGAAGAGATCCGGAATAATGCCCATCAGAATAATGTTTTGGTAAACATTGCAGACAAACCGGATTTATGTGATTTCTATTTAGGCTCCATTGTGCAAAAAGGAAGCCTGAAAATTGCAATTTCAACCAATGGAAAATCACCGACTATAGCAAAAAGATTGCGTGAAATATTCACAGAGGCTATTCCCGACGAAACAGAAAATGTATTGGAAAATATGCAAAGTATCCGGAATGGATTAAAAGGGGATTTTGATTATAAGGTAAGAGAATTAAACAGGCTCACCACTGAATATTTGTCTGAAGAAAAAAAGAATCCTGAAAAATCTGATCTGGAAATTGAAAATCTGATCAATATTACCAAAATTGTACAGCGGAGAGCCAATATTTATCTCGGAGTTATCGGAGTTTTAATCCTTTTTGGAGTGTTGGGTTTTACCATTTACAGGTTTAACCTTTCAGCCGATATTGCATTCTTCCTTAATAAGGACGGGCATATTTTTTACTGGATGCTGTTTGCCGGTTTTATGGCAGAGATTGTTGCCGGATCAATGGGAATGGGATACGGAGTGATATGTACCACCATATTGTTACTATTGAATGTTCCCCCACCGGTCATAAGTGCGAGTATCCATTCTGCAGAATCATTCACTACGGCAGCAGGAAGTGTCAGTCATTACAAATTAGGAAACGTCAATAAAAAAATGGTTTGGGTATTGTTTCCCCTGGCAATTGTAGGATCTGTTATCGGAGCATTGACCTTATCGCATTACAGCGAATATTATGCCCATATTATTAAACCGATAATTTCCTGCTATACATTGTATTTGGGGATTAATATTCTCAAAAATGCTTTTAAGAAAAAAAATGCAGAGCAAATCAGGGCCAAGAAAAAAACAAACCTTAAAGTACTAGGGCTCGTTGGTGGTTTTATTGATTCTTTCGCAGGAGGTGGATGGGGCCCGTTGGTGACCGGAACTTTGATCAAAGAAGGAAGAACCCCGCGCTATGTTGTCGGAAGCTCTACCGTAACAAAATTTTTACTGACAGTAACAAGTGCCATCACCTTTATCTTTACCATTGGGATTCATCACTGGAATATTGTTTTGGGACTTCTTTTAGGAGGTGTCTTTACTGCCCCGTTTTCTGCAATGCTCACTTCCAGGCTGCCTACTCAAAAAATGTTTGTTGTTGTTGGGATAGTAGTCATTATCATGAGCCTCATTACGATCATCAAATCGCTAACCTAAAGATTAAACTTAAAATAGATCATTAAAAACAGCTCTCATCAGGAGCTGTTTTTTTCTTTTCATATGTTTAATGTTGAAAAAATCAATTATAAAAGCAAGAGGATAGTAAATTTTAGTTCTGTAAATCAATGTGTTGTATTTTTATTTGAAAATAATATGCAAGATTATTTAAAAAGCTGATTTATATAAATGAGTACTCAAAGTAAAAGAATGTTTAAAGAAAAAAATTAAAGTAATGAAGAAATTTACGGTACTTAAAACTTTTATGGCTGTCCTGGTTGCAGTAGTAAGCCTTTCCTTGATATCATGTATTGATGATGGTCCGGAAATCGTTCCTGTAAAACTGGAAGATGTCAACGGAAATTATAAGGCAAAGCTTATTGTATCCCAGGGAAATAATAAAATTGAAAAAGTTGCAGATTTTAGAGCAAAAAAAGATACGATTACGTTTTTAGATTTTCCGGTGAAAGAAATTGTTAAATCAGTAGTAAAAGATCCCGCAAAAACAGAAAGCGCATTGGCTGCAATCGGAAAAGTGAAATATAATCTTAATTATACCTCATCAATCAATGCAAATCATAACGTGGTAGAGTTGATTTTTGCACCTAAGACATTAGAAATCCAGATCCCGGTGGACGGAGCAATTAAAAAAACAGTTGTAACGTTCATTGCTAAAGAGAAAGGATTCTATGTTGGCCAGAACAGAGCAATGCAATTTGGTCTGGAAGCAGAGAAAATAACGGTTGATGGGGTATTATTAACCCCTTATGAAATGATTAAATATGATTTTCCGTATTGTGTAAAATATTAAAATTGGGATCAGAAGAATAGGTTGTATCCTTTAAGGATGCAGCCTATTTTTGCATTAAGATTAATCAGTCAGTATTTCAATGGAAAATCATTGTAAAGATTAAATGGAGAAAAGCAAGGAGCAGATATTGGTAGACCGTCTTCTGTTAAAAGAAGAAGAGGCTTGGAAAGAGTTTTTCGGAACTTATTCCGGGAGTCTTACCTATGTATGTTCACGCTATATCATCGGGAAAGACGATGTGCATGATGTGCTTCAGAATAGTTTTATCAAGATGTTCCGTTCAATAGACTCGTTTGAATACAGAGGAAATGGCTCCCTGAAAGCATGGATAACCCGAATTGTGGTCAATGAGTCGTTAAAACATATCAGAGAGCATTCGGGGTTTAAAATATCAACGGATGAGTTTGAAATCCCGGATATTCCCGATGAGGAAGAGCCCAATCTGGATGAGATACCACAGGCAGAGATTATGGAAATGATCCGTACCCTTCCTGAAGGATACCGGACTGTTTTTAACCTGTATGTCTTTGAAAATAAAAGTCATAAGGAAATTGCGTCGCTGCTGGGAATTGCAGAAAACTCCTCCGCTTCACAATTTCACAGAGCCAAAGGAATGCTTGCCCAGAAAATTAAAGAATATAAAATGGTAAAAAAAGCGCAATATGAGTAATCGATGGTTAAACGATCTGCGCAGGAAAATGGAAGACCACACCGGGGATGTTCCGGATGGATTGTGGGATGACATCAGAGAAGAATTATTCAATGATGAGGATAAGAAAACGGTTATTGGCCTGGTTCCTGAAGAATCTGTCTCAAAAGATAAAAAGATTTCCAGACCGGTTTTTACGACCACATTATATCGTATTGGTGGTATTGCTGCTGCGATTGTATTGCTGTTTATGGTTGGAAGACAGTGGTTTAGCTTAAGTAATAAAAAGGTTAAACCGTCAAAAGAAACAGCATATAACACGAAAAAGGAGATGGTAAAAAAAGCAGAAAACTCTGTTTATAATACTGTTTTGCAGGAGAATACAAAAGGAGAAAATATTGATATAATTTCTTCAGGAAGCTCTTATTCAAAAGAGATCGTATCCAACAAAGAGACAGAATTATTTGGAAATATTTTCACCAACAGCTTCAGTAAAGAAAATGCTTTATTAAAAGCTAAATCACAACAGGCAAAAGAGCAGAAGAATTACAATACTTTCAATCTTCCTGAGCAGGATGAAAAAATTGTACAGAATAAAAAAGAAGATATTGCTCAGTCCAATGAGAATAATGAATCTTTAAAGCAGGAAGAAAAAGATCTTATCCCTCTGTATGCCGAAAATAAAATGAAAACCACAAAAAAAGCTTCAAATAAATCATGGATGTTAAGCTTGCTTACCGGAAAAGCTTCTCCCAATTCGGCACAGCAGTTTCCGGGATATGCAACAATGGACGGAAACCCATTGAGCGTTAATGATGTATGGGGAACAGCCAGCTATGAGGAAAATCCGCTTACGGAAATATTACTGGCCAATCAGAACAAAGAGGTGGAAGCTACCGTAAGACATAAAATACCACTTAATTTAGGCATCTCTTTGTATTATAATCTGGGGAAAAGATGGGGAATAGGAACCGGAGTGAATTATACCAAATTATCATCAGAACTTCGATCCGGCAGCAATTCTAATTTTATTAAAGGGGAGCAGACGCTTCATTACATAGGGGTTCCCGTTCAGATTAATTATAATGTCATTCAGAAAGGCAGGTTCACAGGTTATATTACCGGTGGGGCATTGGTCGAAAAGGCAGTTGCCGGAAGCCTGAAAACAAAATATATAGTGAATGATGAGGTTACGGATGAAGTCAAAGAAAAGCTTGAAGTAAAACCCGTGCAGGTTTCTTTAAACGGCGGTCTGGGAGCGCAATTGAAGCTTGTAGATAAAATAGGGGTTTATGTAGAACCGGGAATTGGTTATCATTTCAAAGATAACAGTTCTCTAAACACAATTTATAAAGACAAACCATTGAATTTCAATGTGAAGTTCGGAATCAGAGTATCGATTGATTAATTGAATTTTTAATTGTTGACAAACATATTATAATACCCTGTTTTCAATAGGGTTGGCTTGACGATCTTAAAAAGTAACCTTTAAATATATTCTATGAAGACAAAATTGATTCTATTAATGTTTTTAGCTTTTACGGCTTTAAATATAAGTGCGCAGTGCTCATTTACCCCTACTATTACCAGCCCAAGGCTGGGAGCCATGTTTCCGGATAAAGTAGTATTCTGTAATACTGAAACCGAAGTGCTTTCCACTCAAACGTACGACAGTTATCAGTGGTATAAGCAGGAATGGGACTGGCAGACTCCCAATACAAACCCCTGGGTTGCAATCCCGGGAGCTACTTCTCAAACATTGACGATTGACGGGACCAATGATATGCTTTACTATTTTAAAGTAGAGGTTACACAGGCTGATTGTACGGCACAAAGTGCAGAAATTATGTCAGACGGGTATGCCTATGGCCTTCCGGCGATGATGACCACCTTTACACCCGGAACCTATGAGCAGGTGGGCGCAGGAGAATATAATATCTGTGAAGGAGCTTCCGTGAAATTTGAAAACATATATCCGGTTGTATATGGAAATCATACCTGGTATAAATGTACACCAAGCAACATCCCGCCGGTTCCCGGAGATCCTTGTATTATAAGTGGAGCTACCGGAGATTCCTATACTGCAACGGAAAGTGGATTTTACGGGTTTTATGCCTGTACGGAATATTGCCCGGATCAATGTGAGTTTTTAGGACTTGGAGGATTCCAGCAACTGAATTTTGGCAGCTGGAGCTTTTGTGGATTGGGAACAGACGAAACCAAACCCAAATCCAATGATCTTACCTTGTATCCAAATCCGGCGACACAATTGATTTACATTGGAAAAGCATCCGATAAAACGTATAAGGAAATTTCTGTTGTAGATGCTTCAGGAAGACTGGTGATCCAGAAAACCAATCATCAGTATAACCAGCCAATCGATGTAAGCGCACTGACGCCTGGAACGTATATTATCGCATCCAAAAGCGCAGAAGGAAAAGTATATAGAAATAAATTCATAAAAAAATAGGAATCAAGACTTCCTAATTATTGTTAGTTTTTAATAATTGTCTGATCGGTACAGGATGTGGCCTGTACCGATTTTTTTGATTAGAGTTAATATTGGTCAGAGATATTCTGGATAATACGACAGATTCTGTCGTCTTCCGAATTTATATTTGTTAAAGATTCTTGCAAGAACTTAAAAAAATAACTTAATCAATAAAATTTATATGAATACGACCGATACAATTTCAGAATTAAGATCTCTGGCGGTTGCAGCAGGAGATGTAATTACTCTTTTGGGGTATTATGAAAAAGGAGATAAACCGGCAATAATTTATTATTTTAAAGAAGGAAATTTTGTAGATGACGGCGGAAGCGTTATCGTGCCTTCAAATCCGCCTCTTAACGGTGCCTGGATTGCTATTTTCAGCAATGAGGTTTTTATTGAGGACTTTGGAGTTTCTGAAACAAACCCAAACAATTCTCAATCTATTCTCAATGCAATTAAGATGAATAAAAAATTGATAAGTAAAGAGAATAAAAAGTACTTAATAAATTCTACACTTAATATCAATGGAGCAGATATTGATTTAAAATTAGGAAAAAATACTGTTTTTTATTCTGTTCCTATTACTACCTCTGGTCTTGAAGCTAAAAAAGTTATACATTGGTGTATTTGGAAATTATTTTGAAAATATAGACAGAGCTATTACTCAGTCAACAGGAGTAATCAGAGTGGATGCCTGCGAAAAACTGGATGTTTATTCCAACATAGTGAAAACAAGCTCTGAATATCAAGGCTTTTTTCAATCAGTGGGAGACCTGGATTATGCTGAAATATCTGATAACCTGGTTTTGGCCGATTTTTTCCTTAGGTTAACTCAGGCTGACGGTAAGAAATATGGAATTATAAGCATTAATGATAATATTTTTAATGCCTTACCTTTGAATGGTAGAAGCGAATCAAATACAAACGCTTTCTCTTCATTTGCTTACGTTAATATGGTTAATCAGTCTTTCGATTTATTAACATCAAATAATAATAAAATCAGTGCTGAGGGAAGAGTATTCTGGCTTGGCGGAACACAAAGTATGGCTAAAGTACAATTGATAGAAAATAGTATTAAATCATCTCACAAGGTCAGCTATTTAATATCCAATGTTAATGAGTTGAAAATGTACAGAAATGAATCGTTTAGTTGCGATATTTTCGCTTCACTGGCAAGTTTAAACAATAGTGTTTTAGATATAAGAGAAAATATTGAGCATTCTGATGTAACCAAAAATAGAGGAATGTTTAACAGTATGGCAGGTTCATTAAAGAGTTTTACTTTCATAGAAAATAAATTTGACGTTCCCAACCCGGATACGTATGGCATTATAAATAGCGTAACTAATATAACAGATATTTTAGAGAAAAATGTAAGAGATAATTCTCCTGAAGTTTTCAAAACTAAAATTTTAGTTTCGTCTACGAAATTTGGGACTACTTTGGCCAGACCGACCAATAAAGTCCGCGATTATGATGGATATTATGACATTGATTTTAATAAAAAAATATTTTGGGACGGCATAAACTGGAAGGATAGTTCAGGAAATGTAGTATAGATTATAGAAAAATGGAGGCTTATGCCTCCATTTAATTATTTTTCGATGAGTTTTTTCTCTACAAATATTTTTAATTTTCCTGGTGAAACAATTTCGGTATGATTTGAATTATTTTTAATGGTTACTAAAACTTTATTTGCCGGATAAGGGATTAAACCGGTTAATGTAAACTCTTTGAAGCGTGCTTCATTAAGTGTAGTAAGTGTTGTGGTAACTATATCACCAAACTCTGCTTCAGGAAATGTCACATCAATTGTCTGTAAAGCACCTGCATTAATTTGTCCGAAATCTACCTCCATACTGCTGGTCAAAATATCATCACTTAATATTTTAAAATCGATGCCCTCCCACAAATATCGTTGGGTTTGTGTATTTCTAATGATTGCAGATTCAACATTTTGCAGCACTCCACGAACTATAATAGGGTCTAGCTCATCATATATTTGGTGACAATTTCTGATAATGATATTTTTAATAGATTTTAGTAGCAACCTTCCAAGAATATTACAATTATCAACAACAATATCATCATACAGATAAACACCATGAGATAAATTGATCTGATTTCCGGTAATGGCAAGAGCAGTAAATTCCGGATTTTCAATACCAGAATCGAATTCACAGTTTTTGATAAAAATCTTACTTCTTTTTTTGAAGTTTGCTTCTGTACCTGTTGCTGCATCATATATCAATAAACCATATTTGATGTTTTTAACGAATCGACAATTGATAAACTGGATATCATGAATATTTGATCCAACTCCATAGCCTTCCATATCCCAGCCATTCCCATAGAGAACACCATTGAATAAAGCGCCTTGATTTCCTTCAGTTGAGTTATCTATTGTCTGTCCATTAGAATTAAACCTTGAATTTCTTACAATAAGCCTTTCAATACTGTCACCACTGGCACCGTGTCTTCTATTGAAATCACAAATTAATCCATCAATTTCAATATCTGTCGCGGCAAAAACCATATCGTCTTCAACACGTAATAAACTACTGTAAATTTGTAAACCATCGGTGGCACAATATGTTACTTTGCAATTTTTGATTTTGATTTCAGAAACTTTTCCTTTAATACAAATCCCTTGTTTTCCTCCATCTCTTTTGTCAGGGCCTAAGCCGGTATGATCTTTTCTGTTCCCATCAATCGTTACATTTTCGATTTTGATATTTGATTCTCCAACAGTTGTACTTCGCTTATATGCTCTTTCAGCATATCTGTCTGATAAAAAAGGGTTTGGATTATTTTGATAATAAAAATCATTACCAATGCATAAAACACTGACATCTGATTCAGATGTACCAATAGATTTTAAATTAAAATTTTTAAATGTAATATCAGATTTCAGCCAGATTGAATGTACATCGTAAAATCCACCTTCTCCATCAATGACAGAATTCGGAGAAGCGCAATCAATTGCTGAATTAATAACTTCACTTACATCTATAGTGGTCATAAGATGTTTATACCAAGCCATTCTTACTGTGCCGGCAATCTCTCTTTGATAAAAAACGCCACATTCAATTTCTTTATACAGCACATCATCACATTTTTCAAGTGTCATAGGAGTTCCGTCATGCCACACATTGGTTTTTATGTAATTTGCTACCTCTAATGTGTTTGGGTCAATAATTTGAATTTTTTCCATTTTTTAAAGATTTGGGTTAAACATTATTTATACAGCAAATTTAAACTGTCAATGCGCCAGAACTTGACGTAACAAAAAACGATTGGTATTTTATTAATAAAAAAAATAATTTATTTTTACCCCAAAACACACATATGCTGATCAAAATTTATGGCAGCGCAATTCATGGGGTTGCAGCGCAGACTATTACTATTGAAGTCAATATAGATACTGGCGGAGTAGGATATCACCTCGTAGGTCTTCCTGATAATGCAATTAAAGAAAGCAGTTACAGGATCTCAGCAGCTTTAAAAAATGTAGGCTACAAAATTCCCGGAAAAAAAATTACCATCAATATGGCTCCGGCAGATCTCAGAAAAGAAGGTTCTTCCTATGACCTGAGTATTGCTTTAGGAATCCTGGTGGCTTCAGATCAGATTATCGCTGAAAATATTCAGGATTATGTCATTATGGGTGAGCTTTCCCTTGATGGAAGTCTGCAGCCGATAAAAGGTGTTTTACCGATTGCTATTCAGGCGAGAGCAGAAGGTTTCAAAGGAATTATCTTGCCAAAACAGAATACCCGTGAAGCAGCAATAGTCAATGATCTTGAAGTATATGGTGTTGAAAATATCAAAGAAGTCATTGATTTTTTTAATGAAGGTAAACCTATTGAGAGAGTAATATTGGATACCCGGAAAGAATTTCAGGAAAGAATCAATCAGTTTCCGTTTGATTTCTCTGAAGTTAAAGGGCAGGAAGCTGCTAAAAGAGCCATGGAAGTTGCCGCTGCCGGAGGGCATAATATTATTTTGATCGGCCCACCCGGAAGCGGGAAAACAATGCTTGCCAAAAGAGTTCCCAGTATTTTGCCGCCATTAACGTTGAAAGAAGCTTTGGAAACCACAAAAATTCATTCAGTTGCCGGTAAAATGGGAACGGAGACTTCTTTAATGACTATCCGTCCTTTCAGGTCCCCGCATCACACAATCTCAGAATTTACAGTGATGTGAGAATTGAAGAAATAATATAATTTTTGATTAAGAATTTTTTATTAATTATATTTATCGTAATATTGCAATATATAAAACAACATGGGAGCAACTAAAACAGACCACTTTACAGATGAACAAAATAGAATAGCAACTATTGCTAAAGCATTGGGGCATCCAGCAAGAGTTGCCATTATCGAATATTTATTAAAAGTAAATACTTGTATATGTGGAGACATAGTTAATGAGTTACCATTAGCACAAGCAACAGTTTCTCAACATCTTAAAGAGTTAAAAAATGCTGGTCTTATCAAAGGAAACATTGAAGGAACTGCAATTTGCTACTGTATAGATGAAAGTACTTTTGGAATACTGAAAGAATACTTTTCAAAAATTATATTGACTGTTACAAATCAGAAGTGCTGTTAAAGCATTTTTTTTACATTCTTTTATCGTAATATAGCATTTAACCAATAAATAAAAAAATAATGAAATTATCTGAAATCAAAGAAATTCTACCAACATTAGAGAATGTTGAATTTCAATTAGAAAACGGAACTTTTGTTCCTGAGCATTTCCATGTAACAGAAGTTGGGACTGTAACCAAACATTTTATTGATTGTGGAGGAACTATCCGAAATGAAAAGGTTGTAAACTTTCAATTATGGAATGCTGATGATTTTGAGCATCGTTTAAAACCTACAAAGCTTCTAAATATCATTAGACTATCAGAAGAGAAATTAGGAATTGAAGATGATGAAATAGAGGTTGAATATCAAAATACAACTATTGGTAAATTCGATTTAGAATTCAATGGTAAAAACTTTGTGCTTAAAAATAAAACAACAGCTTGTTTAGCTCAGGATGCTTGTGGTATTCCTTCTGAAAAACAAAAGATAAGTTTATCTGAACTGTCATCTAAACAAGATTCTTGCTGTACACCAAATTCTGGATGTTGTTAAAATTTAATCAATAAAAAATAGACTATGTATCCTAAATTATTAGAAACAATAGAATTACTAAAGAATCAAGAAATCAATGAAGACAGAAAAGCTACATTAGCACCATTGGTAGACTTTATTCAAAAATGTTTGGAAGAAAAAAAAGATACAAACATTAACTTTATCTGTACTCATAATTCAAGAAGGAGCCATTTATCACAAGTTTGGGCACAAATTGCAAGTACTTACTATAATATACCGAATGTAACATGTTATTCAGGAGGAACGGAAGAAACAGCATTGTTTCCTAAAGTTATAGAGACTCTGAAAGAACAAGGTCTTTCAATTCTGGAAATTTCCAATACTGAAAATCCCGTTTATGCTATTAAGTATAATGACAACAATCACCCAATCATAGGGTTTTCTAAGAGATATGACAGTTCTTTTAATCCTACTTCTGGTTTTGCTGCAATCATGACTTGTTCTCAGGCTGATGGTGGTTGCCCATTCATTGCTGGAGCTGACAAACGTATTCCTATCACTTTTGAAGACCCAAAGATTTCGGATAACACACCCGAACAAACAAAAGTTTATAATGATAGAAGCTTACAAATTGGTGCTGAAATGTTTTATGTGTTTTCACAAATAAAAAAATAAAATGGAGGCATTAGCAATTGAAAAAGAACATTATCCTCAAATATCTGATATATACAAACAGGGCATTGATACTGGTATTGCAACGTTTGAGACCTCAGTCCCATCGTGGGAGGTTTGGAATGAAAATAAATTAATACACAGCAGATTTGTAGTAGTTGATAATAATAATATTTTAGGATGGATTGCTTTGTCAAAAGTTAGTAATCGTTGTGTATACGAGGGTGTTGCAGAAGTTAGCATATATGTTTCTGAAAATCAAAGAGGAAAAGGAATAGGTAAAATTTTAATGGAGAAAGCTATTAAAGAAAGTGAAGCTAATGGCATTTGGACTTTGCAATCTGGAATGTTTACCGAAAACGAGGCAACAATAGCACTACATAAAATGTTTGGATTCAGAATCATAGGTTATCGTGAAAAGATAGGTAAGCTTAATGGAGTCTGGAAAGATAACTTGCTTATGGAAAGAAGAAGCAAGGTAGTAGGAATAGATTAAAAAATAAATAAAATGCAACCAAAATTAAAATTTCTTGATAGATTCCTTACTTTATGGATATTTTTAGCTATGTTTTTAGGAATAGGTTTGGGATATTTGTTTCCTAATATATCTGAAGTAACCAATTCTTTATCTGTAGGAACAACAAATATTCCATTGGCAGTTGGTCTAATAATCATGATGTATCCACCGTTGGCAAAAGTTGATTATTCATTACTGCCAAAGATTTTCCAAGATAAAAAAGCTATTGGAATCTCTTTGTTACTTAATTGGGTTATCGGTCCAATTTTAATGTTCCTGTTAGCAATCATTTTCCTGAGAAACGAACCTGATTACATGATTGGTTTAATCCTTATTGGTTTAGCAAGATGTATTGCAATGGTGCTTGTATGGAATGATTTAGCAAAAGGTAATCGTGAGTATGGAGCATTGTTAGTAGCTCTAAATAGTATCTTCCAAGTACTAAGTTACAGCTTTATGGTTTGGCTTTTTATCAATGTCTTACCTGAAAAGCTGGGAATGGCTAATTTTAATGTAACCGTTTCAATGAGTGATGTAACTGAAAGTGTTTTGATATACTTAGGAATCCCCTTTGTTGCTGGTTTTTCAACTCGTTATATTTTAATCAAGTCAAAAGGCTTAGAATGGTATAACAGAAAGTTTATCCCTAAAATATCTCCATTGACCTTGTATGCTCTTTTATTCACTATTGTTTTGATGTTTAGCCTTAAAGGAGATAAAATACTCGAACTACCGTTAGATGTCTTGAAAGTGGCTATACCATTAATAGTCTACTTTATACTGATGTTTTTTGTAAGCTTCTTTATCAATAAATCATTTGATGTTCCTTATGATAAAAATGCCTCGATAGCTTTTACAGCAACAGGAAATAACTTTGAGTTAGCAATTGCAGTTGCTATATCGGTATTTGGAATTCACTCTCCACAGGCATTCGTGGGTGTAATCGGACCATTGGTAGAAGTACCCGTTTTAATACTACTTGTACGGATAAGCTTATTGTTAAAAAAGAAATATTATTAAAAGAGACCTTAACCTACAATTGGTTAAGGTTTTTTTGCCCCCTCATTTAGGAAAATTACAGATGTTGCTTTAGTAGGAGGCGGAAGCTATCCCCAGCCGGGCGAAATTTCTTTGGCCCATAATGGCGTTTTGTTTCTCGATGAAATGCCTGAATTTAAAAGAACGGTTCTGGAGGTGATGAGGCAACCACTGGAAGACAGGGAGGTAACGATTTCTAGAGCGAAATTTACGATCAATTATCCTGCAAGTTTCATGCTGATCGCTTCAATGAATCCAAGCCCCAGTGGATACTTTCCCGATGATCCGAATAATACCTCATCAACCTTTGAAATGCAGCGGTATATGAATAAGCTTTCAGGTCCGCTTTTAGACAGAATTGATATTCATATTGAAGTTCAGAAAGTGGAATTTGAACAGCTGACTGAAAAAAGAAAAGGCGAGAAAAGTGAAGAAATCAGAAAGCGTGTATTAAGATCCCGCGAGATACAACAGGAGCGTTATAAGGAGTTGAAAATTAGCTATAACGCTCAGATCGGGCCAAAGGAAATAGAAGCGTTTTGTGAACTGGATGAAGCATCATTCAATCTTATCAAACTGGCAATGGAGAAATTAAACCTTTCTGCCAGAGCCTATGACCGGATTTTAAAAGTAGCAAGAACAATTGCTGATCTGGAAGAATCTGAAAACATCTTATCCCATCACATTTCTGAAGCGATACAATACAGAAGTTTAGACAGGGAATTCTGGAATGTATAGTTTGAAATTTATGATTTTCAGAAAATTTTGATAAAACTTTACTGAATTTCTATTGAAATATTTCGGAATTCCGGATTATAAAAACCGGGTAAATAAAACCGGAAAGCATTTTGTTATCCGGTTTTTTTAATTGAAAAAATAAGATTATAAAAATAATACGTCGGGTTTTGTCGCCTTTCAAAATGATATTTGCTATATAGCTAAAATCAAAAATATTAACAATGAGTACAACAGACGAAATTATTTTATTGACAGATGAATTTACAGGACTGGAATATTCCTGGAGGAAAACCGGTGCTGCAGACAGTACGGTAAATAATGTCTTGACAAAAAACATCGGAAATTATAAATACGAAAGAATCTTGACAGGATCTGTAGACTTGCTAAATAAAAGCTTTGCAGCAAATGAAAGCCTCGTGGTTGATGTCGAACCTTTCGGATTCGGAAGTACTTTAGGAACTTTAATGATTCAGAATGACGCAGGGGCATTTGCGATGTTCTTATGGCAAAGAAATATCAGTAGCAATGCTAAAACAGGATACTTTAAATCAATGGTAAACGATTTAGGAGTTACCGTTGTCCATAATAACGGATCCATTACTGTTACCAATGGTGGTGTGGCACAGCACCTTAAGGCGGAATTAAAAGTATAATAACTGAAGGGAGTCTGGAGTTTCTAAACTCCCTTTTTTCCGTTCAGGATCATTTCAATCATTTTGATTTTTCTGCTTTCTCTCGTTTCCGGTTTCTTAGCTTCCTCGATCCAGCGGATATACTCTTTTCTGTGGGTATAGCTCATTTGATCAAACAGCTTCTTTGCATCAGGGTTTTCGTTAAAAACCAAAGTGATATCATCTGCAATTTCAACAGTTCTTTCCTCTTTATCTTCAATAAGAGAAACGGAAACCTTATCTCCAAAGGTTTTTCCCAGTACCTTCCTGATTTCTTTGGTTAATCCCAGAATATGACAGTCAGATTTCATCTTAACCAGGCTTCCGCGATATTCTGTTTTTCCGTCAAAGAGGGCTTTGATTTTTACCTGTCCTTTTTTACCGAATAATTCTTCTGTAGAAAAAGGGAAATCTACAAAAGCAGCATCCATTTCTCCGTTTTGTTTAATTGGGGCTGAAAATTGAATAGGTTTTGAATCCATAGAGAACAATATTAAGTTAATCAAAAATAAAAAAACCGTGAAAACAAATTTCACGGTTTTGAAAATATATTCAATGAGGATATTATTTCTTTTTAGCTTTTACATGCTCAGGCTTTGCAGCTTTCGTTTTTGTATCAGCCGGAGTGTTTTCATCTCTGATCAGGTTTAATTCATCAATCAGTCTTCTTGCTCCTGCATATTTGTCGATGGTCCAAAGAACGAAACGAACGTCAACGTTGATTGTTTTCTGCCATTCCTGCTCAAAAACAATATCACCGCTTAATGCTTCGCTGTTTCCGTCAAATGCAATACCGATAAGGTTTCCGTCACCATCAATTACAGGAGAACCGGAGTTACCTCCTGTGATATCATTGTTGGAAAGGAAGTTGACAGGCATGTATCCTTTAGCATCAGCATACTGTCCGAAATCTTTCATGTTGTAAAGATCGATCACTCTCTGAGGAAGGTCAAACTCTTCATCCCCTTTTTTATATTTACCTACTAGACCGGTCATATCCGTATAATAGTTATCAGTAACCCCGAAATAGTTTCTGTCGGTTCTGATAGGTAATTTATCTACCGTTCCGTATGTTAATCTCATTGTAGAGTTAGCATCCGGATAGAATTTTTTCTCAGGCATGGATTTCATTAATCCTGCTAAGAATAAACGGTTGTTTTTAGCAAAGAAATCATCAATTTTAGAGAATTTCTCAGCAGACATTTTCTGATCTGCAGCAAGGCCGTTGGCAATTTTCCAAAGCGGATCTGCATCAAGTTTTAATGCATCCGGATTCAGAAGGAAGTTTGTTGCAGAAGTTTTATTAGCAAAAATAGAAGAATAAGCTACGTTTGATAAATTTTTAGCATCCAATCCTAAAATAGTAGCTGAAGCCACTTCTTTATTGGTTACCCTTGTTTGGTAAAGGTTTACCATTGAGTTGATCATTTCACCCTCTAAAGACGGATTAAAGTTTTCATAAGCAGATTTAATGGCCGCTTCTACTTTTGGTTTCATCGCCAGTCTTCCCTGCATATCCTGTGCAGCATAAGTTTTAAATACAGAGCCCAACTGGTAAGCAAGGCTGATGTATTTTGAGTTTCGTGAAAGCTGTGACATATAATTTCTCTCAACATTTCTCTCAGAAACCTGCTTGTAATAAGTTTGGATGTCTTCCAATACTCCGTCGTATTCCGTATTTCCCGGTTGTACGGACCATTGTCTGTAAGTCGATTCAATATTTTGTTTGTCAGTGATGGTTCCGTTTTTGATCACGGCATCAATGGTTCCCTGTCTGTTTTTCCAGTAGTTAGCTACAGAAGCATATTGAGAAGCATAATTAAGCTGAGTCGCTTTATCTTTATCCATGTACTTCTTCATCACATCCATAGCCAGTTTAGACGCTTCCACCCAAGCCGGATAATCTTTATTCACCATCTGCTCGATACCGTAAGACGTTAAATAACGGTTTGTTCTTCCCGGATATCCTAAGATCATTGAGAAATCTCCAGGTTTAACTCCTTTAAGGGAAACCGGTAAAAAATGTTTAGGTTTTAAAGGAACATTGCTTGGAGAATATTCTGCAGGGTTTCCTGCTGCGTCAGAATACACTCTGAAAACCGTAAAGTCTGCCGTATGTCTCGGCCATTCCCAGTTATCTGTATCCCCGCCGAATTTACCTAAAGATGAAGGTGGAGCACCTACCAATCTGATATCTTTATAGTCCTGATAAACAAAATAGTAGAATTCATTTCCGTTAAAGAAATCTCTTACTACTACCGTATATTTTCCGTTCTCAGAATTTTCTGCCTGAATTGCTTTTGTTTCCGCATCGATTACCGCTTTTCTCTGTTCGCCGGTCATCGTATTATTAAGCTTGGAATTGATTCTTTGTGTAGCATCATTCATTCTTACCAAAAATCTCACATAAAGATCTTTTGCGTTGAACTCGTCTTTTTGCTTCATTGCCCAGAATCCGTTTTTCAGATAATCTTTTTCCGGAGTGGAAGCTGCAGCTACAGCACCATAACCACAGTGGTGGTTGGTAAAAATAAGTCCTTTATCAGAAACAATTTCCCCTGTACAGAATCCTCCGAAGCTTACGATAGCATCTTTTAAGCTTGAATTGTTTACCGAATAAATTTCTTCAGGAGTCAGATGCAAACCTTCTTTTTGCATGTCAACACCATTTAATCTTTTGATGAGCATTAGCAGCCACATCCCCTCATCCGCCCTCATTTGAGCAAAGCCCAATAAAAAAGTGAATAGTAGAAATAGTCTTTTCATTTTATAAATTAATTTTTGTGACGCTAATTTACTAATTTTTACGATATTCTGCCCGCGATTGGTATGAAAATGGAATGAACGGTCTTATGAAAAAAGTATTTATACCGCTTTTGGCAATTTTGTTTTTAGGAATCTTTTTAAATTGCTCATCAGCACAGATTAAAAATGAGCACATCCAGAGAGAATGGATGCTGGTGTCTTTCGGAAGTTTTTCTAAAGACCAGTTGATTAAAAATAAAGCAGGAATCAACTTAACGGCTAAAATGGAAGATGGGAAAATACAGGGCGGAGCCTTTATGGGTTGCAATAAAATGTTTTTCACTTCAGAATTTAAAAACAATGGAAAAGTAAAAATATCCGGAGTAGGAAGCACGCTCATGGCATGTGAAAATATGGAACTGGAAACCTCGTTTGCAAAAAGCTTTGAAACGATGACGAAATATTCCGTGGAAGGGCATTTTCTGACCCTGTCTGATGATAATGGCAATTCGATGAAGTTTGTCGCTTCAGATTGGGATTGATTCTGAACAATTATTCCGAAAAATATATAAAAAGTCCGCAAAACTGCGGACTTTCTTTTAGTTGAAAAATTTAGTTAGTTACCGGTTATTAGTTTTTGGAATTGTTTTTTTTATTTCTTCCAAGGTGGCGGTATTGGGGAGCCCTACTACATTATTATTTGTGTTCCTAGAATTATTTGCCTTTTTTGATTGCCTGTTGGGTATTGTTGCCAGAATTTCTTCAAGGCTTGCAGTATTGGGAAGCAGTTTTCCTGAGTTGTTGGAAGCAACGGCGGTTTTTGATTCCTGTTTTTTTACTTCAAGTCCCTGGTCGGAAACCAATGGGGTTGGAGCAGTTTTCTTCTCTGCCCTTTCTTTGGCTTCTTTCAGCATTTTAGCTTCAAAATCTTTGGATTGTTTTATATCCAGTGCCATTTCTTCCTGGGTCAGTGAAACCTTTTTATTTTCCTGTGCATAAATGCTTATGCTTAATGTTAATAATGCCGTGATATATAATGTTTTCATGATCGTTTATTTAATGCTTACTAATACTTTGATTTTTCCGGTTTCATTCTGATTGTAGTCCTGAAGGGCTTTTCCAATGACCTGTCCTACTTTTACCTTTTTAAGATTGGCTTTCATGGCTACGCCGGGTTTTGATGAAGTCACTAAAAGGTCACCTCTTTTTACCTTGCCGCCTTCCAGACATACCTTGGTAGGAACAACCCCGATTACTCCCATCGGAACTTTGTCTGAAATATCAGTATCTATATGTTCTTCGGTAAGTAATACACCAGGCTTTGTAGCGTAAACACCTGCCACGAGAGTTGAATAAGGCTTGGATGATTTTTCTACTGTTCTGTCTGAACTGGTGGAAATCACCAAAATATCTCCGGTTTCATAATGTGAAATATTCCCCTCTACATCAAATGCCTCTGCTACGTCGGCACCACTGGCCTGAGTTCCTCCATTAAAGAAACCTCTTCCGGCAGAATTGATACGGGCAACATTTACGCTTCCGGGGTTTCCGGATTTAAATAATGCGAGTGAACCATTGCTGTGGCCTTCGACTGTGAGAACGGGATTTGTATTTGCCGTATTAAAATTGACAAATCTTGCTGCGCGTCCGTTTCCGAAATTAGGAACCCAGCCAAAGATGGCATTTCCGGTTCCGTCAGCTGTAGCTTCTACTCCGTCACCTCCGTTAGAGGCATTTGCAGTGATCCCGTTTCCGTTTCCATCAGCTATTGCGATCAGGGCCGGTCCGTTTCCGGAAGGATTTGATGAGTGGAATAATCCGGCATAGCCTCCTGTTCCTGAAGAAATTCCATAAATCCCTGCAGTTCCGAAATTGGCAAATTGTGAATTGACTTCACCTCTTACCGCAGCAGAAGTTCCCGTTACTTTATCTACTTTAAAGTTTCCTGCAATACCGTTTCCTATGGTAGTTACCGTTATTACATCGCTTGTATTTGATTCATTGAAGATATTGAACCTTCCCGCACGTCCTGTTGCAAAAGATGGAACCCATGCGTACAAGGCATTTCCGGCACCATCAATATTGGCTTCTACGGCATTTCCGTCTTTACTTGCATTGGCGGTAATAGCGTTCCCGTTTCCATCGGTTATGGCAACCAGTGCAGGTCCGTTCCCGGATACATTGGAAGCGTGGAATAATCCTGCAAAACCACCTGTTCCTGAAGAAATTCCGAAAATCCCGGCAGCTCCGAAGTTTCCGAATATGGTTTTAACCTCACCTCTTACGGCAGCGGCTACACTGTTTGTATTGTTTACCAGGAATGATGATGCATTTCCTTGTGTATTATCAGGGATATTTCCGTTTCCATTGGTTTCTACTTCAAATGTATTTTTATCATTAGTGGCATTGAAATTTTCAAAACGGCCGGCACGTCCTTTACTGTTATTAAGCCCGATCTGACCCAGAACACCAATTGCCGTTCCTGTTACATCGGTAGCAACGAAACCTCTTACCCCATATCCACCGCCATCATTTCTTCCCACTACAGCGCCTGCAATATCACTCGTATTTCTTCCTACCACAGCTTCTCCGCCTCCGGTATTGTCACCTACAAGTCCGGCAGAGGTCTGAGTAGAGGTAATTCCCTGCAATGCAAATCCGGCTCCTGTAGAGCTGCGAACACCGGCACCGTTTCCGGAAGTGGAAACATTCACAACCGTGCCGTTTCCTACAGAGTTTACATTAAGGGCATTATTGTTATTGGCGTTGTTAAAAATGGCAATTGTTGCCGGGATACCATTATTACTGGTTGCATTCAAACCTGTTCCTGTATTGCTGTTCGCATAAACTCCGTATCCATTGGCACTTGAGTTTCCATAAACTCCAAGTCCGTTTGGTGTGACTCCGTAAACTCCCCATCCGCTTCCTGCCTGGCTTCCCCAGACCCCAACTCCCAAACCGCCGGTACCGTTATTGATACCACGAACCCCGGCTGAAAATCCGCCCGGCGACGCATTACTTACAATACCTCTTACGGATGCAATGTTGGATGTGGTGGTATTATTTACTCCTTCTACGGAAGTTCCGTCACCATCATTGGTTAATGTGAATAAAGTTCCTGCATTATTTACGGTATTGGTATAGGGAATTGCAAAGCTTCCTCCGCCGCCGCCTGCTGTTTTGGCATACATGGCATAAGGCACGCTTAACAGTTGGCTTGTTCCCGTTATAGTATAAGTTGTCCCACCGGTTGGGTCAGTTTCTGTTTTTAAGTAATAACTTCCGGAAGACCAGTTGATGGTATTGAATGTTCCTGTAAGTACGGTTCCTGTACCTATTTCAAGGCTGATAAGCCCGTTGGCATTGGTGTTCCCGGTTAATCTTTCAGAATATACTACAGGTCCTACAGCGGAGCCCTGCAATATGCTTACCTTCATGCCGATGCTCTGGTTAAGTAATAATTGCCCCGAGATATTGCGGACAACAGCCTGATAGCTCATTTTTTCAGGTACTTGTGCAGAGGCCATAAAGAGCCCAAGCATAATCCCCATCGATAATAATATTTTTTTCATGGTGGTTATTTTTTAATGATTTTAAATGTTTTGATGTTTTTACCTTCCTGGTTGATTCTGATGATATACATTGCAGAGGGAAGAGATGAAAAATTAAATTCGGACTTTGATTGGGTAATCTTGTCTTTTTTAATCAGTTTGCCCTGTGCGTCAAATAATTGGTATTCTGAATTTTTGTAATTATTTACAGTGAAATCTAAATACAAATAATCTTTAAAAGGGTTGGGGTAAAGAAAAATACCGTCTTCTGTAACTGTAGTTTCATCGGTAGACAGAGTGGAGATCTCATAGGCCTGCTGTACTCCTTCCATTACCTGAGAGTTGGTGCCCTTGTAGAGATAAGCGCTCTGGCCTACACTGTAAGAAACTGAGCCGTTGCCTCCGCTAGCATTTGTTCCCGTTGCCAGGACAGCTGATTGTGCTTTCAGTTGCCCGATCGTGATAAACAGAATGAAAAAGAAGCAGTGAATAGATGTTCTTTTCATGTAAAATAGTTTTGTGGTTATTAATCGGTGTGTCTAAAACCTCATTGATTTTAGGAAGACTAAATTACCACATATAAAGGGCGGATATTTGAAAAATAGATAAACGACACAAAAAATCGACGAATGACAAATGTGGAGTTATTTTGTGGAATTTATTGAAAATCAACAAGTAGTGACTTTATTTTTTTTGGTCAAAAAATGAAAGATTGTCTTTGTAGGTTCTTCCGATCGGAAGTTTGATCTGGTGGATCAGTTCTACTTCATGAGTGCTTTTGCTGCGGATGAGATGTCTGGGAACAGCATAGCTTCTGTGTATTCTGATGAAAGAATCGAAAAAGCTTTTATGCAGAAGATTGCCCAGGGAATCTAAAATACAATGCTTTTTCTCGGGGGTTATAATTCTTGTATAATCTTTTAACGCTTCCAGATACAGGATATCGGTGATTTTAACCTGAGAAATTGTACTTCCTTCTTTTATCTTAATGCTGTTTTCTCCCAAAAGAGTATCAAAGCATTCACATTTTTCTTTCATCTCAAAAAAATCGAAAAGTTTCCGCATCGAGTGATGAAAACGTTCTGTTTTTAAAGGTTTTGGGATAAAATCAAGAGAGTCGAGTTCAAAGGCTTCAATGGCGAGCTCCGAATGTGAGCTTATAAAAATACAGACCGGGATTTTATGGGCTAATTTCCTGAATTCAATTCCGCTCATTCCGGGGAGGCTGATTTCAATAAATAAAAGATCAATGGGAAGTTCAAGATAAGGAACGGCTTTTTCCGCTGAATCGAAAGAAGCAACAATATCTATATTCTCATATTGTTTGAGATGGTGGTGAAGAACCAGCCTGTCCAGTTCATCATCATCAATAATCATACATCTAATATTAGTAATCATGAGCTTCCGGATTATTTTTATTAATTTTTAAATTTTAAAGAACAAAACATAAAAATTTCTTTCCTAAAGTTATTAAAAATATACAAATCAACAATATTATAAATTTAAGTTAGTGTTAAATCATTGCTTATATCAAGATATTCTTGCATTTTCTGTTTAAAAATGTTAACTTGTAAATCTCATATAATAGTAAAGAAATTAATGCTAGAAAAGAAAGAACATAATTACGAGAATGCTGTTTTGGTAGGCGTTATTACACAAAACCAGGATGAAGAAAAGCTGACGGAATATATGGATGAATTGGAGTTTTTGGCTTTCACAGCAGGAGCAACCGTACAAAAGCGCTTCACTCAAAAATTAACTCAGCCTGATTCCAAAACCTTTATCGGAAGTGGAAAAGCCCAGGAAATAAAAGAATACGTAAAAGAACACGAAATAGGAACTGTCATTTTTGATGATGAATTATCTCCTTCCCAACTGAAAAATCTGGAAAGAGAAATTGAAGTTAAGATCCTTGACAGAACCAACCTTATCCTTGATATTTTTGCCCAAAGAGCGCAGACTTCCTATGCAAGAACTCAGGTAGAACTCGCCCAGTATCAATATCTTCTGCCACGACTGACAAGAATGTGGACCCACCTGGAACGTCAGAAAGGGGGAATCGGGATG
>NZ_JBGFFD010000001.1:379161-717424 GCF_041224435.1 Chryseobacterium tongliaonense
TATCATTCGGGACAGAATATCCTTGTTAAAAGATAAGCTGAAAACCATTGACAAGCAGATGGCAACGCAGCGTAATAACCGCGGAAAAGTTGTTCGTGCTGCTTTGGTAGGGTATACCAACGTCGGAAAATCTACCTTGATGAATGCTTTGTCAAAATCTGAAGTTTTTGCTGAAAATAAGCTGTTTGCAACATTGGATACCACGGTAAGAAAGGTTGTGATCGGAAACCTTCCGTTTCTGCTGACAGATACCGTAGGATTTATCAGAAAATTACCCACTCAACTGGTGGAATCTTTTAAATCAACCCTGGATGAGGTAAGAGAGGCAGACCTGCTGATTCACGTTGTGGATATTTCCCATGAAAGTTTTGAAGATCATATAGAATCTGTAAATCATACCTTGATGGAGATCAATGCACATCAGAAGCCCATGATCATGGTTTTCAATAAAATCGATGATTTCAGCTATGAAAAAAAGGATGATGATGATCTGACCCCTACCACAAGAAAAAACATTTCCCTGGAGGAATGGAAGAAAACCTGGATGGCCAAATCTAAATATCCGACGGTATTTATTTCGGCCTTAACGAAAGAAAACTTTCCGGAGATGAAGAAAATGATCTATGATGAGGTGATGAAAATTCATATTTCAAGATTCCCTTACAATGATTTTCTTTTCGAGTATTTTGACAATGACGAAGAAGAAAATAACAATTAATGAAATACCCCTTTTTCCTTTTACTTCTTTTTGTTTCGGTTTTTGGTTTCAGCCAGAAGTCAAAAATCGATTTTAAAAGTATAGAAAAAAGTATTAAAGACCCAAAATCTCCTTATCCTCATGAGAGGCTGATTTTCAAATATAAAGGTATTCCCAAATCATTGGACAGCATAGAAGGGCAATACCTTTACTATGGCAGAAACTTCCAAAAGAATAAAGTTTCAACATCAGATGATGATTTCAAAGGTCTTGCAGAAGCATTTAAGAATAATAATTTTGATGAATGCATCAGATTGGGAAAGGTTTTATACGATAAAGATCCTACCAATCTGGATGTGATACTGATTTTATTGCGGGCTTATGATTCTAAGAAAGACATAAGCAATTTTACCCATCATCTTGCACAGCTTAGACTTTTAACAGACGCTATAAAAAATTCCGGGGACGGGAAAACCGAAAAAACAGCATACATTGTCAACTCGGTAGGAGACGAATACATTTTTCTTAATCTCCTGAATGTAGGACAGGATTATACCAGAAGTTCAAAGACACTGAAAGACGGTGTAATCGATATATGGGAAAAAGAGGATAGCAAAATATTTATCAAAATACTTTATTTAGATCTTTAATTTAAAAACAACTTAGTGGAATTATACTATTCATTTTCAGCCTTAATCGTTTTAGCATCTATATTCTCATACATTAACTACAGATTTTTAAAACTTCCGAGTACGATCGGGATTATGGTGATTGCCATTGTGGTTTCCATTATTCTTGTTTTATTCGGAGAAAACTTTCTGCCAAGAACTTTCGGCCATCTTAGTAACCTGATGAACGGTATCGACTTTACAGAAGTTCTGATGGGAGCGATGCTTAATTTCCTTCTGTTTGCAGGAGGAATCCATATCAATATCAATGATTTAAAAGAACAGTTCCGGCCGGTGGTAATTTTTTCTACGGCAGGCGTTGTGATTTCCACTTTTGTGGTAGGTTTCGGAATGTATTATTTATTGCCTTTTGTAGGACTTAAGCTTCCGTTTATTTACTGTCTGGTTTTTGGAGCATTGATTTCTCCTACCGATCCGGTGGCGGTTTTAAGTATCTTAAAGCAGGCGAAAGTTTCAAAATCACTGGAAACAAAAGTGGCCGGAGAGTCTCTTTTTAACGATGGTATGGCGGTTGTGGTTTTCACCGTTGTTTTACAGCTGGCCGTCGGGAAAGAAGTGGATCTGGGTGTTGAAAGCATAGGCATATTATTAATTAAAGAAGCCGGTGGCGGACTTCTATTGGGTGTTTTACTGGGTTGGATCACCTCAAGGCTGATGCGTGAAGTGGATGACTATATTATTTCTGTTCTGGTAACGCTGTCTGTAGTAATGGGAGGCTATCTTATCGCAAGACAAATGCATATTTCCGGACCGCTGACGATGGTAGCTGCAGGGTTGTTTATGGGTAATTTCAATGTGAAATTTAAAATGAAATCAATAACCCAGGATTATCTGATTAAATTCTGGGAATTAATAGATGAAATCCTGAATGCCGTTCTTTTCCTGTTCATCGGTTTCGAGCTCTTAATGATCAAAGATCTGAAACATTTTATTGTTCCGGGGCTTATCGCGATTGTTGTTGTTTTACTGGCAAGGATAGCTTCCATCTGGATTCCCACCAGGTTTATGTCATTCAGAACAAGGTTTAGCCCACAGACGGTAAAAGTGCTGGTTTGGGGCGGAATCCGCGGAGGTGTTTCCATTGCTTTGGCGATGTCTGTTCCTAAAAGTGAATACAGTGAAATTATTTTAAGCATTACTTACTGTGTTGTTGTATTTTCTATTATTGTTCAGGGGCTTACCATTGCAAAAGTGGCTAATCCTAATAAGATTGCAAAAGAAGAACAGGAGCAGGAAAGTACTGCTTTAGATGAAAATCATTAAACCATTAAAACACAATGAGTATCCTGATCAAAGAAATAGAAGAAGCGCTAGCTGTTTTATCCATTCCTGAGAAAGCGGAATTTTTTCCCAGATTCTTCAAAACAGGAATGGGAGAATATGGTGAAGGCGACCTGTTTTTAGGCGTAAAAGTTCCGGATCAAAGAGTGGTAGCCAAAGAATATTATTCAAAAATCTCTTTGAATGATCTGAGTAAGCTGCTTTCTTCAAAATACCATGAACACAGGCTCACAGCTTTATTCATGCTGATTTATAAATTTGAAAAAACAAAAGACCGGAAGGTAAAAGATGAAATTGTCAATTTTTATCTTGAACATCTGCAATACGTCAATAACTGGGATCTGGTAGATTCGAGCTGCTATAAAATCCTGGGCAGATATGCATTTGAAAATCAGAAAGAGGAATTGCTGAGAAGGCTTTCTGCTTCCGGCGAGATGTGGCACAAAAGGATTGCCGTGGTCGGAACCATGCATTATGTGAAAAAAGGTTCATTTGAACTGACGAAAGAATTTGTTACCAATAATTTAAAACATTCCCACGACCTGATGCATAAAGCAAACGGATGGCTGCTGAGAGAAATGGGACAGAAAAATGAAGTGGAACTGATCAACTATTTAAACAAGTACTACAAAGAAATGCCCAGGACATGCCTTAGATATGCCATCGAAAAACTTGATGAAGAAGTACGGCAGGATTATCTTAAAGGCAGAATTAATTAGCACAGGATTCAAAATAACAACCAGTACAAAGCATTTTAAAAATAGATTAAGTAGTTTTGTCTTTTAAAATTCAATCATGAAAATTTTTCTCAAACGGTTTATGCTGTTATTTCCCCTGTTATTGCTGACAAGCTGCTTTGATATTTTAGACAAGGTCAATGTAAAAACAGATGGAACCGGAGAGTATACCGTTATTCTGAATGCAAGCAAGAGTAAAACAAGACTGGCTTCAATCTCTAAAATGGAAACAGTTAATGGTAAAAAAGTTCCGAAAAAATCTGAAATTGAAAATAAAATCAATGAAGCGGCAAAAATATTCAGGGCAACACCGGGAATCAGCAATGTGAAAACAACGATGGATTTTGATAATTATATTATCAAACTAAGCTGTAATTTCAAAAAAATTGAAAATATCAACGCCGGGCTGGAACAGCTAAAAAATAAAAATATTCTCGGGAAAATGATTCCTACGCAGATCTACAGTCAAAATGCAGGAAATAAATCATTTACCAGAAACAAAATAAACACTTTCAAAAATGAATACGACAAGATGAGTACGGCAGATAAAGAAATCTTTAATAATGCCAGATACACTTCCGTGCTGCAGTTTGAAAATACGATAAAATCTCAGACGAATGCTGCCTATCTGCTTTCTCCCAATAAAAAAGCGGTGAAGATGGAAGCCAATGTTTTAGATTTAATCCTTCAGAAAAAACAGTTACAAAATAATATCCTATTCCAATAATTTAATCCTAAGCCATGAAATCTATTCTGTTAAAAACACAAATACTTACATTCCTGCTCTTTGGTTTTGCCTTTGGTTTTACACAGCAAAGCATGAGAATTCCTAATGATGCTGCATTCTATATGGAGATCAACGGGAAGCAGCTTAATAAAAAAATGAATTGGGAGAAATTAAATCCCTTTTTACAGGAAATAACCAAAAAAGATAAAAAAAGTAAGGAAAAACCTTCATGGAATGATTATTCCAAAACGGGGATTAAATATGATGCCACACAATATCATTATGCCTCTTTTAATGACTCCGTGCAGACCTATACCACCCATTTCATTTTAGATAACAAAGATAAATTCCGGGAATTCATTAATTCTGCCAAGAAAAAAGGACTGGAAATCTCCAAGAGAAACAATTATTCCTATGTTGATATAGACGATGATATTTTCGTTGCCTGGAGCGGTGATCGTGCTGTTCTCAGCATGATAAACTATAATAAGCTCCAGAAAGACATCTGGTCGGATGAAGCTGTGGCAGACAGTGTTGCGGTTGTAGCAGACAGTGCTGTTGTTGCCATTGACAGCGCTTATGCCGAAGAACCGGAAAAACCTTTTGATTATAAGGAGGAAATACAATATCTGAAAGATGATATCAAATATTTAAAAGACAACATCAAAGATAATAATGCTGAGATTGCCAGAATTCAGAAGGATATAAAATATCTGGAAAAACACCATCAGTATCCGGAAGAAAAAAAGGATACCACAGATACGGAATATTCAGAAAACCATGATGAGGTTTCACCTGCTCCCGAAATGGAAGATCCCGAAGTAGTAGAAACCGAAGAAGACATCGCATTCCGGAAAGAAATGGATTCCCTGCGCATTGAGAAATTCAAAATCGTGAAAAAGTTTGCAGAAGATTCATTCGATAAATATTTCAGTTCCAATCTGGAAATTGATGTTCCTAAGCATATGACCTCTTTCCGGGATCCGGATTCAGATGTCTTTGTTTATACGGATTATGGAAGAATCGTTAACGAAGGACTTTACGGGAAAATGATGAAGCGCTACAGTTTCAGCCGGTTTTTTGAAAAAGTATACAATTCAAATTCTTCATACAATTTATATTTTGACAAAGACAAAGTAAAACTGGTCAACAATTATCAGCACAAAGACGCCGAAACCCAGAAAAGTATTTCATCAGTTTATAAAGGAAAGAAAAACAAAAAGCTGACAGCACTTATCAATGATAAAAGCATCGGATATTATGTGATCAACGTAAACGGGGTTAAATATTTTGACATGATGTACAGCCTGCTTAAAGATACGGGAGAAGGCGATTATCAGAAAGAAATGAAGCTGATGATGGAAACCATGAAAATTGTCCTGGATGAAGAAGCTATTGCCAAAATTGCACCCGGAAACGGAATTTTTGTTTTAAATGAACTGAAACCCAAAACGGTAGAATACACAGATTATGATTACGATGATGATTATAACGAAAAAGAAGTGAAAAAAATGAAAGAAGTTATGGTTCCGAATTTCATTTTTGCTTTCGCTACAGAGAATGAAAAATATTGGACCCGTGTTTTTAACCTTTTAACTACAAATAAAGAATTAGCTAAAAATTTCTCTAAAAAAGGCGATTTTTATGCATTTAAAGAAGAAGGGAAAAACAATGGCTACCTTGATCAGCTCTACTTTACGGTAAAAGACGGAATTGTATATCTTACCACTTCTACAGATAATCTCACCCTAAAAAACCAGTCTGAAATTTCTAAAAAATGGGCAAAAGATTCATCTAAATATTCTTTATCCGGAAGATTGGATATACAGAAACTTTTAATAGGTCTGGAAAAAGAATTTAAAAGTACTTCCGAAAGAAAAACACTGGATGTGCTGAGAAAAAATATCGGTGAACTGTATTATAAAACAGAAGTAAAAGGAGAAAGTGTACAGACGGAAATAGATTATATCATCAAAGATTCTTCTGAAAATAGTCTGATGTATTTCTTCGATTTGTTTGACGAGATTTATAAAATCCAGGAAGCAGAAAAAAAGCCACAAATATTATAAATGAAAAGGAATAAGCTTATTGTATTATTTATTTTCCTGTTTGCACTTGTCTTTTACTTTGTGTTTTTCCATAAAGATAAGACGTTAAAATTTATCCCTGAAAATGCAGATGTGGTGGTTTTGCTGGATGTGAAAAAAATAGGCGGTCAATACATATACAGCCTGGCTGCCCATCCTTCTCTGTGGTTTGAAGAGAAAAAGAAAAAAGACGATAAAAATTCTTTAAGAGATTCAGGCTTGAAAATCCCTGATTTTTTGCAGGTTTTTCACCTTAAAAATAGCGGATATTCAGATTGGTATAGTGTTATTGAAGTTAAAGATCATGAGAAGTTTTTAGCGTTTTTAAAGACACGGAAATTTATAAACAAAGGGAAAAATATCTTTCAGAAAGACCGGCTTTTTCTTAGAATAAATGGTGAAAACTGTATTTTGGGAACTTCAGATCTGGCTTTTGACAATATAAATCAGCAGCTTTTCCGGTCCTCGGGGAAAAAGAATTTGAATGCAGATCAGTTTATTGATGATACCGTAGGAAGTATTTCATTTATTTCAGGAAAAAATATTCGGAATTTTTCTATTGAACTGAATGCTGATGATATTGAAATAAAAAATACCTCAAAAACAAAGATCTTTAATTCAATCCTTACTGCGGCAGAGCAGAAGACCCGCTTTTTAGAGGTGGAGCTGGATGCAGCCAATGTAAAAACATTAACTGGTTTCTTTAATAAAAGCTTCAGAGATTCCTCAGAGATCAACTATATTAAAGCATCAGCTGAGCTGGAACAGGTGAATGACACCATCATCAGCTATGGATATGATGATAATTTTAATGAAGTGGAAAAAAAGACGTATCAAAAGATTATTCAGCCCAATTACGTGATTGAACTTCAATGTAAGGCTTCTGAAAAAACATGGGAATACTTCCAAAATAAAAAATGGATTAATCCTCAGAATCAATTCACTATTATTCCGTTTCAGCCTAATCATATTGCAAGGAAAAATGAAGGATTTGAAGTAAAATCAATCAGAAAAACGATACCCGCACGCCAAAAGCTAAAAGAAAACTTTATTTTCATTAAAAATAACAATTTGCTGCTTTCTTCTGTCAGTACTTTAAGTGTTGCTGAAAAAAAGATCATTTCAGATATAGATTATATTTTTTACGGAAATAAAGCACAGGATTATTATGTAAAGCTAAAAGCCGGGAAAGGAGAATTGCCCTTAATTTTAAGATGGTAAAATAGCCGTTCAGGTCCAAAATTTAATCATTGATCATGCTCTCAGAAACGATATTGATAAAACCCTTTATTCATTACTTTTTACATCTGGTTTTCCCGGTGTTTATCGCATTGGTTTTTTATCGTGAAAACTGGAAGAAGGTTTATCTTATCCTGTTGGCTACAATGCTCGTCGATCTTGATCATCTGTTTGCAAATCCTGTTTTCGATCCTTCAAGAAACAGTGTGGGATTTCATTTTTTGCACTCTTATTATGCCATTGCGGTGTATTTTTTGATGCTCTTTTTCAAAGGCAATATCAGGATCATCGGTATCGGATTACTGTTTCATATTTTCACAGATTTTCAGGATTATTATTTCTGGCCTCATTAAAATATGATTAATATTTTCTTTTGATATTTCAAATTTCATTGATTTTTTGTATTTTGTAGACACGTATGAAATTAAAAGAGCTTTTACATTATACTTATATTTTTCCTGTTCTGGCAGTGGGATATTACTTTTCAGGCTTAACAGGAAATGGCGTTATTTATGATGTTATTGCAGGTCTTTTACTGACCGGGAGCGTGTTGTCGGCAGTTCATCATGCCGAAGTGGTTGCCCATAAGGTAGGAGAACCCTTCGGAACGATTATTCTGGCGCTTTGTATCACCATTATTGAAGTCGCTTTGATCATCTCACTGATGATCGCCGGTGGAGATCAGGCGATCACACTGGCCAGAGATACGGTTTTTGCCGCGGTAATGCTTATTCTTAACGGTATTTTAGGAATCTGTATTTTAGTAGGTGGTGTGAAGTATTATGAGCAGTTTTTTGCAAGAACCTCGGCAACCACTTATCTTGTAAGTATTGTTTCCATATTGGTTCTTACGCTTGTACTTCCCAATTTTACGTCCAGCGTCAACGGCCCTTTCTATAATGAAGCTCAGCTGACTTTTGTTTCTATTGCCTGTCTGGTAATCTATGGTGTATTTTTAATGGTTCAGACAGTAAGGCATAGAAGTTATTTTATTATCCCCGATGAACATCCGGAAGAGCTTTATATTCCTTCCATGGTTAAAACTTCAATAAGCTTTGTTTTTCTTGTAGTATGTCTTGCTATTGTAGTGCTTATGGCTAAAGGGCTTTCCACATCAATTGAGAATATGGTTCAGGGGTTTGGTGCTCCGAAATCTCTGGTAGGGGTGATCATTGCGGCGGTTGTTTTACTTCCTGAAGGTGTTGCAGCGATCAGGGCGGCAAGAAGCAATCAGATACAATCCAGCTTAAACCTGGCCTTAGGTTCTGCTTTGGCGAGTATAGGGCTTACCATTCCAGCAGTATCGGTAGTCTGTATTATGTACGATATCCCTTTGGTTTTAGGATTAGATAAAAAAGATATTATTCTGCTCTCTTTATCTGTGTTTATTGTCATGCTGTCTTTAAGCAGAGGAAAAACAAATGTTCTCTACGGAACCGTTTTACTGGTCAACCTGGCAGCCTATATTTTTACAGTGATCGTTCCTTAATTCAGCTTCCTTGTCATTTCCATTTTATAAGCCATTAGCCTGGCGATATTTTCGGATTTATAAATAGCCATATCTGCATTTTCACCGGTGAAATTTTCTTCAATCGTATTTTTCCACAGCTCGAGCCATTTGTCGAAATGCTTTTTCTCCATAGCTTCCATCTGATTGATCGGAAAATGAACCGCCATTGGATTACCTTTATAAGACATCTGCCCGAAAAGAATGGTTTCCCAGAAAGAATACATCTTCGGAAGATGCTTATCCCAATCTACTTTGGCGATATCGGTAAAGAAAAAGGCAATAGTCTCATCCTTAACTACTTTTGCATAAAACGAATTGACAAGATGTTCAATGTCTTCTCTTGTTTCAAGTTTTTTCATACCTCAAATTTAGTGTAAAATCAATTTAAAAATTCAAATGCAGGCTTGATAAAATTCATGAAAACAATATTTTATCTTTGCATAGTAATATAACTTTGAAAATAGGGTTAGTCGCTAAGGCACAGGTTTATTAAAATTAAGATTTGATAATCTGCAATTAGCTTTAAAACCATAATGATTAAAAAGATGGCAAGAGGATTCAGACAAAAAATTAGGCAGAAAAATACTGAAAACAGTGGTTTCGGGAGTAATGCTTCCGGAAGGTTTATCAACAAAGACGGTCTGCCGAATGTTCAGAGAAGAGGAGTGAATGTCTTCAACAGGCTGAGCTGGTATCACACCATGCTTAATTTGTCAACCTTCCGTTTTCTTTCTTATTTGGTGATCGCTTATATCGCAGTCAACCTTCTTTTTGCCATGATTTATTTTCTGATAGGAGTAGAGCACCTCACGGGAATTGATAAAAGTACACCCTCCAATGAGTTTATCGATGTGTTTTTCTTTAGTTCCCAAACCTTTACCACAGTAGGATACGGAAGAATTGCGCCGGTAGGTTTTACGGCAAGTCTGGTCGCGACTTTTGAAGCTTTTCTGGGATTGCTTACCTTTGCGATTGCAACGGGTCTGTTTTATGGGAGATTTTCAAGACCTAGAGCTTACTTAAGGTTTTCAGATATTGCGGTGGTTGCTCCTTTTAAAGATTTAACCGCTTTAATGTTCAGGCTGGCTCCTTATAAAAACAATGCCCTCACAGATGCGGATGTAATTGTCTCTACAGCAATCGAAGTTATGGAAGACGGAGTTCCGAAGAGCAATTTTTACAGACTGGAAACCCAGTTAAGCAAGATTAATACACTGGCCCTGAACTGGACAGTTGTTCATAAAATAGATGAAAATTCCCCTTTCTATGGTTTTTCCGAAGGTGATTTTAAAAATACGGATATCGAAATCATTGTTCAGGTAAGAGCATTTGATGAAGTGTTTTCGAATACGGTAGTACAGAGATCATCCTACGTAACCGATGAAATCATTTACGGGGCAAAGTTTACCCCGATGTATTATCCGGATAAAGAAAACATTTCTACCATCCTGGACCTTGATAAAATCAATGAATATCAAAAAGCAGATCTTCCCGTTTGGGCAGAGGAAGAAAAATAAATGGATTTAGAATTATATAAAAAACAGGCTTTACAAAAGCAGAAGGAACATAAAAAATTTTTAGACGGATTAAAGAAAAAACCGCCTAAGAATCTTGACTATGTAGTTCAGGAGACCCATGACGAAGTTTTTGAAAAGATAGACTGCCTGCAATGTGCCAATTGCTGTAAAACCACAGGACCTTTGTATACCGAGAAAGATATTGAACGGATCGCAAAGCATCTCAGGATGAAGCCTGCCGATTTCGAAGCTAAATTCCTGAGAGTAGATGAAGATAATGACAAAGTTTTACAGAATCTTCCCTGCTTTTTCCTGAATCAGGACAATACCTGCTCCATTTATGAAGTAAGGCCGAAAGCCTGTCGCGAATATCCACATACCGACCGGAAAAAGATTTACCAGATCAACAATCTGATGATGAAAAATACGGTAATCTGCCCGGCTGCTTTTGAATTTGTGGAAAGAATTATGAAAAATTTAGGAAAATAAGATATAATCCCAATTCGTCTTAAAGAATTATAAAGTACGTTAAATAAGAAGGTTACACATAATTTAATAGAAAATGTGTCGTTTAAAAAATATTAAACAACCATTTAAATATTATATTATGAAAAAGTTATTCTTAACAGCAGCATTCTCATTAGTCGGAGCAATCGCTGTATCAGCTCAAACTCAACCTCAAAAACCGGTTGAAAATACTAGTAACCAGACAACAACTCAAACTCAACAACAGAATACACTGGGAACAGCGGGATCTACGACCGATGTGAATACCAATACTAATGCTTCAACGCAAAATACAACAGCTACAGCGACTGTAGATGCTGCAGCAAACACTACCGTTACGCCTAGTGAGGGAGTAACTGCAACCGCCGATACAAACGTGGAGGCTGCAAAACCTGCAGAAGCAACAAAAGAAGAAAAGAAAGCTAAAAGAAAAGCAAAGTCGAAATAAGTTATTTTTAAAAAGTAGAAATTAGGAATCCTGGAATAATTTATTTCAGGATTTTTTTTTCGATCTCAAGAATCCTGAATCTCACGATCTTTTTAATGAGATCCAAAGGAAGTTTTTCAGTAACGGGAAATTGTACGGCACCTTTTGAAAATTTATAGCGGGCAGCAGTAAAGTCTTCCTCAAAATTTTTAATGCCTTCCGCACCGGGATAAAAACCGATATGCTTTTTATAGCCTGCAAAATAGACCAGAGGTTTGTTCTTATATTTAAAAGCAGGCATCTGGTAGCCGATATATTCTGTAATATCCGTTTTCTCAGAATGAATGGCAGCCCTTATCTGATCCATTTTTTCCTGAACTTCCTCAGGAAATAAAAGAATGTATTCATCAATGGTTTTGAATGCCGTTTTCATAATATAAAAATAAAAAAAGCATTGAATATTTCAATGCTTTCTCCTTTCACTTTTTACTTTTTTCCCATTTCCCCGGGACAGGTTATAAGAAAAAAGGTCGGGAAATTTCCCAACCTTCTGTTTTATTTATACTACTCCCTGAGCCAGCATAGCTTCTGCAACTTTCACGAAACCGGCGATATTAGCACCTTTTACATAGTTTACATAGCCATCTTCCTCTTTTCCGTAATCTCTGCATGCTTTATGAATTCCGATCATAATCTCTTTCAGTCTTGCATCTACCTCTTCAGAAGTCCAGTTAAGACGGATAGAGTTTTGAGTCATTTCCAATCCTGAAGTGGCAACACCACCGGCGTTAGAAGCTTTTCCAGGGGAGAACAATACTTTGCTGTCAAGGAAATAATTGATTGCATCTAAAGTAGAAGGCATATTAGCCGCTTCAGTTACACAAAGACATCCGTTTTCAACTAATTTTTTAGCATCTTCAAAATCCAGTTCGTTTTGGGTTGCAGATGGGATGGCAACATCACATTTTACTTCCCAAGGACGTTTTCCGGCATGGAATTCAGCAGACGGATATTTTTTAGCATAATCCTCAGCTCTGTTGTTTCCAGAAGATCTCAATTCCAATAAATAATCGATTTTTTCTCCGTCAATTCCGTCCTTATCATAGACATATCCGTCAGGACCTGAAATCGTTACTACTTTTCCTCCAAGCTCAGAGATTTTCTTGATAACTCCCCAGGCTACGTTTCCGAAACCTGAAACCGTTACCGTTTTATCTTTAAAAGTCTGTCCGATGGTCTTAAGCATCTGCTCAGCAAAGTAAACTACACCATATCCCGTAGCTTCAGGACGGATAAGAGAACCTCCGTAAGCAAGGCCTTTTCCTGTAAGAACTCCGGTAAACTCATTTCTGATTTTTTTGTATTGACCGAAAAGATATCCGATCTCTCTTGCTCCTACACCGATATCTCCGGCAGGAACGTCTGTTTCAGGGCCGATGTGCTTGCATAATTCAGTCATGAAAGCCTGGCAGAAACGCATTACTTCCATATCCGATTTTCCTTGCGGATCGAAATCCGAACCTCCTTTTCCTCCTCCCATCGGAAGAGTAGTCAATGAGTTTTTGAAAACCTGTTCGAAAGCTAAGAATTTAAGAACGGATAAATTTACAGTAGGGTGGAAACGGATTCCGCCTTTATAAGGTCCGATTGCAGAGTTCATCTGAATTCTGAAACCTCTGTTTACCTGAATTTCTCCTTTGTCATCAACCCATGGAACTCTGAAAATAATGATTCTTTCAGCTTCCGCCATTCTTTCAAGCAGCTTCATTCCTGTATATTCCTTTTTAGTCATAATAAACGGAATTACAGTTACAGCAACTTCTTTTACAGCTTGTAAAAATTCTGGCTCATTAGGGTTTTTTGCTTCAATTTTTGCAATAAACTCCTGAATTTTCTGGTCAATATTATATTGTTCCATATAGTAAGGTTGAATATTATTGCCAACAAATTTAATTTTTTTTTCAAGATTCACAACACCTTATTTAATGATTGCTGAAAATTTAATAATAATGCGCGGTAATATTATTAAATTAATAATTTGTGATTAAATTTTATTAAAAATTAAATGTTATCTATTAAATAATGTAATATTAAGAAATGGTTAAATTTCAAATTGCAATAAATTGTCTCCCGGAAAACGATTTTACTTTCCCTAAAAGTTCCAATTCCAAAATTACCGGTAAAATTTTATGGGAAGGAATGGAAATTTTATGAGCCAGATCATCAAGCGAAATTTGTGGATTTTTAGTGATATATTGATAGATTAATTCTTGATTTTCAGATAATTGTATAGTATGGCTGCTATGTGGAAAAAGGTCCTCTATTATATGTTGGGAATTATTAAATCCTAAAATCTCAATAAGATCTTTTACCGTTGAAATTGCACTTGCTTTATTCTGAAAAATAAGCTGATTACACCCTTGGCTGTAAGAGTCTGTAATTTTTCCGGGAAGTGCAAAAACATCCCTGTTGTAATTATTGGCGTAGGATGCCGTGCTTACGGAGCCACCGCCAAAGCCGGTTTCTACCACAACTGTGGCAGGAGACAAACCGGCAATGATCCTGTTTCTCTGGATGAAATTTTCCCGGTCAGGTTTTCTTGATGAGTTGAATTCCGTGAGTAGAGCACCTGAGTCCTCCAGAATTTTTTCAGAAAGCTTTTTGTTTTTTGAAGGATACAGCGTGTGAAAGCCATGAGCTAAAACAGCGATTGTAGGAATTTTATGATGAATAGATTGTTCATGAACCTCTTTGTCAGCTCCTAAGGCTAAGCCACTTACAGAAATAAAGCCAGAAGATTTTGGCGCTTCAAAGAAATCTTTTATAAACTGTCTGCCATAGGCGGTAATATTCCGGGTCCCGACAACACTTAACGGTTTCAAGGTATTGGTAAAATCACCTTTTTGGTATAAAATGGCAGGAGCATCTTCACATTCGTTGAGGAGGAAAGGAAGTTCATCAAAATGTTTCAGCCTGATCCGGATGTTGTTTTTCTCGCAGAATTTCAGCTCTTTTTCAGCGAAATTCAGGTGAGTGGCATTTCCAATGTCTGAAACTGTTTTCCGACCGAAGCCTTCCTGCTTTCTGTATTCTTTTTTGGCGTGCTCCCAGGTGTTTTTTGCGCTCCCAAAAGTTCTGATGAGTTTGGTGAAATTAATATCACCGATTAAGTTGCATTCGCGCAATGCGATTGCATAAAGATGTTCTTCGGAAATCATGTGTGTTTTTATCCAAATGTAACGAAATAAGTTTTACCTTTTTCTTAATTCGTCCAGATGATCCCAGATATCGTCTCTTTTTTTATAAGGCAGTTCAAGGAAATCTTCGGGATGGTTTTCTTTATATTCCTGCCAGAGTTTGTCATCCTTTTCACTGTAATAATTGGGGAATTCCCAGATGTATTTTTTCTTTTTGTCACCTACATTTTTAAACATAAAAGCAATAATACTGCCCACGACGGCCCCGGAAAGGTGAGCCTGCCATGAAATCTTACTAGGTTCCTGCAGATTGTAGAAAAGCTCTTCCGGAAACATGCCCCAAACCAAACTTCCGTAATATAATACAACTAGCAGTGAGATGGTAAGAAGCTTCATATTCCATTTAAAAACACCACTGAAAAATAAGAAAAAAGCTAAAACGTATACGACACCGCTGGCCCCGATCGTACAGGTGTACATATATTCGCCGGTAAGAATATCAACAGGCGGAAGCATCCATACCAATAAGCCTGTAGCAAGCCATCCGATAACGAATACTTTGTTGGCCACCAAAGGATAAAACTGATAGAGCAGAAACATAAGTGCTGCAATCGGGATAGAGTTTCCGATGATATGATCTAAATTTCCGTGTAAAAGCGGCGACGTTATTACTCCTATTAAACCTTCCGGCAATAAAGGAATAATCGCCCCAAAGCAACTTTCAAAAAAGCCGTGCATCTGTAAAAAGAATCCCAACCACATTGCAGAAAGCATCAGCAATGGATTAATGATCGCTTTTTTGGAAATTACATTTTTAAACATGGAAGATTTATCTCAAATCAAAAGCCAATTATAAATTTCGGAAATTATGGCGATATTTTATATGGTGAAACTCATTTTAAGACAAAAGGGATGATTTTAAATGAATTAAGTATGTCATTAGTAAATAATCGCACAGGCTGTTTCTAATGATGGAAAAAATTATATTTTTTACTTTTGCAGGGTAAATCTTTTGTTTATGAGAAAAATTGTAGCGGTGTTTGTAGTTTGTTTCGGTTTGAATGCAGGTGCACAAGAGGTAAAAAAAGATACTCTGGCCCCGGTGACGGATACTATAAAACATTGGTCGGTGATGGGAAAGAATACGGTAATGCTTAATCAGGCTGCTTTTTCCAATTGGGTAGGCGGTGGGGGCAATAACGTCGGATGGCTTGCGGGCATCAATTATAATATCACCTTTGAAAAAGACAAAGATCTCTGGGAGAATATTATTATTCTGGATTACGGTCAAAATAATACAAAAGGTTTAGGCACCAGAAAAACCCAGGATGTCATTAATATCTCGACCAATTACGGGCGGCAGTTTTCCAAAAGCTGGTATATTTCTTCAGGTGCCAGTTTTCAGACTCAGTTTTCCGGAGGTTATGAAGACGGGAATAATCCAAGTGCTAAAAAGATCTCTAATTTTATGGCTCCGGGGTATTTAAACCTGGGGATAGGTATTACTTACAGGCCCAATGATAATTTAAACGTCACTTTACGCCCTGCCAACGCGAGATGGACCTTTGTTCTGGATCAGGATCTTCAGCTCGCAGGAAATTACGGTTTAAAGGCAGACGGGGATGATTCTTTATTGCAGTTCGGGTTTTTAGGAAATGCTTTATATAAAGTTAAGTTAATGGAAAATATCAATTTAACCAATACAGCATCTGTTTTCTCAAACTATCTGGATCATCCCGAAAGACTGGTTCTTGCTTACGGTGCAGTATTGAATATGAAGATCAATAAGTATATTTCTTCCAATATTACTTTAGATATGCTGTATGATCATAACCAGATTCAGAAAACACAGTTAAAACAGACTCTCGGGATCGGTTTTGCATATACCGTTAACAATGGCGGGAAGCGCTCTGAAAGAAAAGACAGCCAGTGGTGGATAAAGAAATAATACATCTCTGATTACCCAATAAAAAAGCACTTCAAAACGAAGTGCTTTTTATATCAATTAATATAATTTAAAACTCTATCTGTACTTCCAATTTTTCCGCCAGTAAGCGTGAAATTTTCTCTTTAAGAGGCTCAATATCGATATTCTGCATTGCATCATTGGCAAAGGCATATAATAAAAGCGCCTGGGCTTCTTTTTTAGAGATTCCTCTTGCTCTTAAATAGAATAGTGCATCCTCGTTCAGCTGACCTACCGTACAGCCATGAGAACACTTCACATCGTCTGCGAAAATCTCTAGCTGAGGCTTGGTGTCAATTGTTGCCCCTTCACTTAATAAGACATTGTTATTTTGCTGATAGGCATTTGTTTTTTGTGCGATCTTATCTACAAAAACTTTTCCGTTAAATACACCGTGTGCCTTATCTTTGAAAATACCTTTATAGTTTTGATAACTTTCACAGTTGGGCTGGTTATGGTGAACCGCCGTATGGTGGTCTACCAGCTGATCTTTTCCGATAATCGTTATTCCGTTCATGAATGAATTAATATTCTGTCCGTTATGAATGAAATCCAGATTGTTTCTTACCAGTTTCCCTCCGAAAGAAAAGGTGTTTACAGTCGTTAAGCTGTCTTTTTCCTGTCTTGCGAATGTATTGTCAATAAGGTAAGAAGTATCGTTATCGTTCTGAAGCTTGTGCCAGTCTGCCTTTGCATTCGGATACGTAAAAATTTCAGTTACCGAATTTGTGAATACATATGAATCATCAAAATTATGATGACTTTCAATAACTTCCACTTTAGCTCCTTCTTCTACAATCAGTAGGTTTCTTGTGTTGTAGAATGTGTTTTCTTCCTGGTTTTGTGAAAGATAGAAAATGTGGATCGGTTTTTCAATCACTACATTTTTAGGAACTTTCAGGAAAAAACCGTATTTGCAGTAAGCAAGATTTAAATTCGTGAAAGCTGAATCCTTGGTAGCAATTGTATTGAAGTAAGTTTCAAAAACCTCTTTATGTTTGTCATCATTCAATGCATAGTTGAAAGAAAGAAACTCAACATTTTCAATAGAGATTTTTGATAATTCTTTATGAAGTTTACCATTAACAAAAACAATCCAGTCAAAATTTTCTTCTCCTAAGTGCAGCTCATCCAGCTGTTCTTTGGTGATATTGTGACTTTCTTTCGGAAAAAAGTTATAGCCTTTTTCCGTGATTTCCTTAAGGTTGGTATATTTATATTCTTCGTCTTTTTTTGTTGGAAAACCAATGTTTTCAAATCTTTGAAGAGCAGCCTTTCTGTCACCATCCAAAAAACGATGATGAAGACTTTCCAAAAATTCACCGTGGTTGTCAATAATCTGATCGTATAAAGCCATTACTGATATTTCGGCCATCACACCTTTTTTATATATTTAAAAATTGTAATAATATTGCGGGGTTTCCGCTTTTCTTTTTAAAGGATTGATAAAACCCCTTCAAAAAGCTCTCCTTCTTAATTAAGAAGCCAGTCGTACCCTTTTTCTTCAAGTTCCAGAGCAAGAGATTTATCACCTGTTTTGATAATCTTACCATTGGCCAAAACGTGAACGAAGTCAGGCTGGATATAGTTAAGCAATCTCTGATAGTGAGTAATCAAAAGAACTGCATTTCCTTCATTTTTAAAGCGATTTACGCCGTCTGCAACAATTCTCAGCGCATCGATATCTAATCCTGAATCTGTTTCATCAAGAATAGCCAGTTTAGGATTAAGCATCATCATCTGGAAGATTTCGTTTCTCTTCTTTTCACCTCCGGAGAATCCTTCGTTTAATGATCTTGAAAGGAAATCTTTTTTGATTCCTAATTTTTCAGACTTATCACGAATCATGGCAAGCATTTCTTTGGCCGGCATTTCTTCCAATCCGTTTGCTTTTCTCGTTTCGTTTAAAGCCGCCTTGATAAAGTTGGTTACAGAAACTCCCGGAATTTCCACAGGATACTGGAAAGAAAGGAAAATTCCTTTGTGTGCTCTTTCTTCAGGAGCATCTTCACTGATATCTTCCCCTTCAAAAAGGATTTCTCCATCAGTTACTTCGTAATCCTCTTTTCCTGCTATTACAGATGAAAGAGTAGATTTTCCGGCTCCGTTCGGTCCCATGATCGCATGAACTTCACCTGGTTTTATTTCAAGATTGATACCTTTTAAAATTTCTGCGCCATCTTCAATTTTGGCGTGTAGGTTTTTTATTTCTAACATAGTTTTAATATGATAATTTGGTAATGAGATAATATGATAATTACTGATTACCGCCTATTTTCGATGTTATAATTATTTTATTTGTGATGTTTTCAATTTCTTTTAATTTTTCAATTAATTCATCACAATCCGGATAACTTTCTGAATGTTTACATAAAAGTAACCAATAGTTTGTTTCCTCTATTTCTTTTGCTGCAATTTTGAATTTATGTATAAAATCATTTTTACTTTCAGAATTCTGCGCTTATCTCAAATTAGCTCTGATTGATGTTCCTGATTTTAAAAGCTGATTCGAAATAACAAATTTTTTCTGTTCATGAAGAAATTCACAATACCTGATAATCTGTAATGAAAACTCAAAAGTTTTATTAAGAATGACATTTTCTTTCATTATCAAATTATCTCATTACTATATTCCCGAATTATCCTACTGAACCTTCTAATGAGATTTCCAATAATTTCTGGGCTTCAATGGCAAACTCCATTGGAAGTTTGTTGAGAACCTCTTTGCTGAAACCATTGACGATTAAAGCAATAGCTCTTTCGGTGTCAATACCTCTCTGATTACAGTAGAAAATCTGATCTTCTCCGATTTTTGAAGTGGTAGCTTCATGCTCTAACTGAGCAGTCGGATCTTTAATTTCAATATAAGGGAAGGTATGGGCACCACATTCATTACCCATCAGTAAAGAATCACACTGGGAAAAGTTTCTCGCTCCTTTTGCGGAAGGCATTACTTTCACCTGTCCTCTGTATGAGTTCTGAGATTTTCCTGCAGAAATACCTTTTGAAATGATTGTTGATCTGGTGTTTTTACCGATATGGATCATTTTTGTTCCGGTATCTGCATACTGGTGGTTATTGGTTACTGCGATAGAGTAGAACTCCCCGATAGAATTATCACCTTTCAGGATACAGGACGGATACTTCCATGTTACGGCAGAACCTGTTTCAACCTGAGTCCAGGAAATTTTTGCATTTCTTTCGCAAAGGCCTCTTTTTGTTACAAAATTGAAAACACCTCCTTTTCCTTCTTCATTACCAGGGTACCAGTTCTGTACGGTTGAATATTTAATTTCAGCATTATCTAAAGCGATCAGTTCCACAACGGCCGCGTGAAGCTGGTTTTCATCTCTTGACGGCGCTGTACATCCTTCCAGATAAGAAACATAACTTCCTTCATCAGCGATAACAAGTGTTCTTTCAAATTGGCCTGTTCCCGCCTGGTTGATACGGAAATAAGTGGAAAGTTCCATCGGGCATCTTACGCCTTTAGGTATATAGCAGAAACTTCCGTCAGAAAATACTGCGGAATTTAATGCGGAATAAAAGTTATCTCCTCTCGGAACTACTTTTCCAAGATATTTTTTTACAAGATCCGGATGATTTTTGATCGCTTCGGAAATGGAGCAGAAAATAATTCCTTTCTCCATCAGTGTTTCCTGGAACGTAGTTTTCACAGAAACCGAGTCTATCACAATATCTACAGCAACTCCGGAAAGTCTTTTCTGCTCTTCGATATTGATTCCTAATTTTTCAAAAGTCTTCAGCAGCTCAGGATCTACCTCATCCAGACTTTCAAGTTCAGGCTTTGCTTTTGGCGCGGCATAATATTTTATAGCCTGGAAATCCGGTTTTTCATATTTGATATTTGCCCAGGTAGGCTCTACCATTTTCAGCCAGATTCTGAAAGACTCCAAACGCCATTCTGTCATCCATTCCGGCTCTTCTTTTTTAGCAGAGATGGCACGGACGATATCTTCGTTCAAACCAATCGGGAAATCTTCGTAATCGATCTTTGTTTCCCAACCGAATTCATATTTTTTGTTTTCAAGATCAACTCTAAGGTCGTCTTCTGTATATTTCGACATTAATTAAATAATTAAAAAATTAAATGATTAAAAAATTAGTTTCCTTTTCTAACATCAGTTTTGGATAGATAATCAATAAATTTTGATAATTGTTTTGAAACCACTTTACAATCATTAATTAAATCGCTTGTATCCTCATCATATAATACTGAGCAGAGATGTAACATATTTCTTACTTCACCACAGCTTCCTTTAGAATATTTTAAATATCTTATAAACTGTGCATTATTGTTATACTCGCTCCTTCTGAAATGTTGTTTGAAATTGACAAAACTGCTCTTTTAATCTGACTTGTCAACTCAAATTCTTTTCTGAACTTGTCATTATTTAAAAGGCTAAAAATATTTTTAGTGAGATTAACTGTTAATTGATAAACTTCAAATTTTTCAAACTCAACAGCCATTTCCTAATCTTTAAATTATTTAATCCTTTTAATCTTTTAATAATTACAAGCTAAATGATTCTCCACAACCACATGTTCTGGATGCATTAGGATTGTTAAAAACAAATCCTTTTCCGTTTAAGCCTCCTGAATATTCAAGAATGGTACCTGCTAAGTAGAGGATTGATTTTTTATCTACAATAATTTTGATGTTATTGTCTTCAAAAACCTGGTCAGTATCTGTTTTTTGATTGTCAAATTTCAAAACATATTCTAAACCGGAACATCCGCCGCTTTTTACCCCAACTCTTATATAATCTTCAAAAGGTTTAAAACCATCTTCTGTCATCAGCTGGATGGCTTTTTCTTTTGCTTGATCTGATACTTTTATCATTGTATTTATTTAGAATGATTTAATCCTGCAAAAATACGAACAAAAATCAGTAAATAAAAATCGACATTTTTATTTTATCGATTTTTATCATTGATAAGTTTAACTTTGGTAAAGTTTTGAAATCCAAACATTAAATTAACTCAACATGAAAAAGTTAGGCATCATTGCTTTAGCGCTGCTTATGCAGAATATTTTTGCACAAACCAATCGATTTGTGTACCAGGTTTCCATGAAGCCTGATGCTTCAAATAAAAATGATATTAAGACAGAAAATGCCTATTTGGACATCTCTCCTGAAAAATCGATGTTTTATTCGGAAAACAGGCTGAAAAGAGATTCTATTATGCAGAAAGCCTTTCAGAGCGGAGGTGGAAGAGGAAGCATCAACCGGGAACAAATGGAAGGATTAAGATCAAATATTAATTATTCTGTGGAGAAAGATAAGACGAATCAAAAAACACTTTTTAAAGACAGAATAGGAAGAGATATTTATTCTTATGAAGAAGACCGTCCTTTGAACTGGAAAATTCTTTCAGAAACTACCAAAATAGGAGAATATAAAGTTCAGAAAGCAGAAACGGATTTTGGAGGAAGAAAATGGACGGCCTGGTTCAGTACAGATCTGCCTTATCAGGACGGGCCATATAAATTTGGCGGACTTCCGGGCTTAATTATTAAAGTGGAAGACAGCGAAGGAGATTATTCTTTTGATCTGATGAAAAATTATAAAATCGCTGAGTTTCCGACGATGAATCAGTTTGGAAATACGATTAAGGTAAAAAGAACAGATTTTGTAAAACAGCAGGAGAAATTTAAATCTGATCCGATGGCATTTATGAGCCAACAAGGCGGGGGATTTGCCCAAACCCGTATTGGTGGTGGAAACCGTGGCGGTGGTGGAAATCAAAATCCGGCCGACATGAGAAAGAGGATGGAAGAAAGAATGAAGGAAGAAGCCAAAAATAACAGCAATTCGATAGAACTGAAATAAATAAAACCCTGAAGTTATCTTCAGGGTTTTTTATTGTATGGTGCAAATTTATTTTAAAAGCTGATCGAAAGTATTGCCCTGTCTGATATCACTGGTATTATATCCTTTCATAAACCATTCTTTACGTTGGGCAGATGATCCGTGGGTAAAGCTTTCCTGATTTACATATCCCTGAGACCTTTTCTGAATGTTATCATCACCTACGGCTTCAGCAGCTTCAATCGCGGCATCAATATCTCCGGGTTCCAGAATATGTTGTCTTGCGTCTGTCTTTTTTGCCCAAAGCCCAGCATAAAAATCTGCCTGTAATTCTGTTGCTACAGAAACCCTGTTCATTTCAGCTTCAGAATATCTTCCACTTCTTCTTAACTGATCCACTTTTTGAGTTGTTCCTAAAAGAGTCTGAACATGATGTCCTACTTCATGAGCTAATACATAAGCAATTGTAAATTCTGTGACTTGTGCCCCAAATTGTTGTTGTAGTTCATTAAAGAAACTCATATCCATATAAACAGATTGATCTGCAGGACAATAAAATGGGCCCATTGCTGATTGAGCAGTCCCACAACCAGATTGTGTAGTATTTTCAAAAAGTATAATTTTTGGTGGAGTATAAGTCATACCATTTTCTTTGAAAATCTGATCCCATGTAAGAATGTTCCATTTTCCCATCATATCGACCATTTCTCCGATTTTCTTATCATTGGCATTTAATTCTCTTTGTTCAGTTTGATTTTGTGATGGAGACATATTTCCAGAATTTAATACACTGGATGGATCTCCTCCCAGAAAGAAAATTATAGCTGCAATAATTAATGTTCCAAGTCCTCCTCCTACAATTGCACCACCATTACCACCGCTTCCGCGACGGTCTTCGACATTTCCACCTCTATCGTCTGTCCATTTCATAGTAAATAAATTTTTATCAGTGTAAATTTAAAATTATTATTGATATGAAGGAGATTATTTTTTAATGATAAGCTTTAGAAATTCATTAACGGTTAAGCTGATTGGTTTTAAGCCAGTACGATGTAGACTGATAGGCTGAAATGGTCTCGTTAATCAACTTTTGATCAGGTGTTTTCAGAATCTTTTCATCATTATAGATATTGAATTCAGGAGCAAGTTTGCCCGGTTTCGGAGATAATGAATACTGTTTTATTTTTTTTACTGGAGAAAGAATGGTTAAATTATCATCTTTTATAAATCCTAAATCCTGATATGTGGCAACATAAGCTTTAGGCTGAAATTCTGTTTTAAATACATCCTGTCCTAAAAATTTAGACTGATAACTAAAATTCAATAAACCAAACAGGGTAGGCATTACATCGATCTGAGACATCAGCTTGTTAAATTTTTGCGGCTTGATAAAACCTTCAGAGAAAATGATTGCCGGAATCCTGTATTTATCAGTCGGAAGTTCCGTGCTGCCGGCACTGGAAGCACAATGATCAGCGATAATCACGAAAACCGTATTGCTATACCAGTCTTGTTTTTTTGCCATTTCAAAGAATTTTCTCAATGAATAATCGGTATATTTTACTCCTCCTTCTCTGGATTTTGCATTTCCGGGAATATCAATTCTTCCGTCTGGATAGGTGAAAGGTCTGTGGTTGGAAACAGTCATCCAATGGTTGAAGAAAGGTTTTCCGGATTTTGCTTCCGTATTCATCACCTGAATTGCCTTTTTCGCCATATCTTCATCTGCTACACCCCAAACATTGGCAAAGGTAATTTCCTCAGGTTTAAAACTGTTTCGGTCTATAATCCCATATCCATTGCCGGAGAAGAAATCTTCCATATTGTCGAAATAGCTGTAACCGCCATATAAAAATTTCACATCATATCCTTTAGATTTGAAAACCGTTCCGGTTGTGAATTTATTTTTATTGTTTTCTCTTTTGATAATACTTTCTCCTGCTGTAGGCGGAATACAAAGAGTTAATGCTTCAAGACCACGTACGGTTCTGTTCCCAGTGGCATAAAGATTGGTAAACATCAATGAACGGTCGGCGAGACTGTCTAAAAAGGGCATAATCTTCTGGTCATTTCCATAATGCTCCAGAAAATCTGCGGATAAGCTTTCTACAGAAATAAGAACTACGTTTTTCTTAAGTTCCGGCTGATCAGAAACGATATTTCGGGTTAAGGTATGTTCTGAATATTGGCTCAAAAAGTTGTCATCGGCTGTTTTCTGATCGATTTGCGGGTAAAACTGAAAATAATCCAGCTCGTTGTGGGTAAATGCCCAGTAAAACTTCGGTAATCCGTTGGCTTCAATTTCTTCTGTAAAAACATTCGATGATCTGATTTGCGTTGTAAAATGCAATCCGGACAGGCTAATTCCGACTAAAAGGATGAATGTTGCCAGCAAAATTAACTTTTGCTTCAGGTTAGGCAGGTCTGTCAGCTCCTGTTTTGTTTTTTTATAAATAAACCATGTAACGGCAAATGATACTGCAAATATAACCAGGAATAAAGGAATTACCGGATAGCTTTCCATCACGTTTCCTATGACCTCATTGGTATAAATAAGATAATCAACTGCAATGAAATTATATCGCAGCCCAAATTCATTGTAAAAGAAATATTCGCTTACCGCATTAAAGACAATGAGTACGACGTATAAAAATAATGTGATGAAATAGAGGACATTTCTAATTTTAAGCCTTTGATTGGGTAGGAATAACATTAAGCTGAAAAGGATTATTTTCAGCCCTATGAAAGCCAGCGCAATTTCTGCCACAGAGCCACCATATTGCTTGAAAATATTATTGGGTATCAGAAGGATGTATAAAAATAGAAGTACCAATGCGGCTAATACAATCTGACCGTAAGGACTTTTATATTTTGAATTTGATAAGAATAAAAAATAAACGGCCAGAAACGGACATGTTATAATGAAAACTAAAATATCATTTAAAATTCCCAGTGATAAAATCTTTATGATTTCAAAGAACCCAAAGTTGGCCGTGGTTATCGGGTGAAACAGAAAAACAACTCTTACAATCAATGAAATGATAAGATAAAAAAATCCTAAATATAAGAATGGTTTAATTTTTTGAGTAAACATTAGTTAAATATATATAGTTTTCGCAAAGATAGTTTTTGTATGAAATCTTTCGATAAAAAAAATAAAAATAGACGATTTATTGGATTATTTATAATTGGTTAAATTAAAATTAAAAAGTACTATTATTCAGAAAGCTATTCTGTGAAAGGGTTTTAGAAGGTATACAAAAAAAGAGACTATGAAAATAGTCTCCTTTTGTTTTATAATAAATGTTAAATTAAGAATGCCCAAACCCGATATTTCCTTTTTTTTCAGAAAGATTTTTTTTGAAATCAATCATTCTTAAAGCGGTAACGGCTGCTTCTACACCTTTATTTCCAAGATCACCACCACTTCTTGCAATCGACTGTTCTTTTGTATCATCAGTCAGCACACAGAAAATAGTAGGAGTATCCGTTAAAATATTGCAGTCTTTAATTCCCTGAGCTACGGCTGAACATACATAATCGAAATGTGGGGTTTCTCCACGGATTACGCATCCTATAGCAATTACAGCATCATATTTTCGCTCTTTACAAAGCTGCATGCTTGCATAGTTTAATTCAAATGCCCCCGGAACAGGGAAAAGTTTAATGTTTTCAGCTTTTACACCTTCTTTTTCGAGGATTTCCAAAGCTGCATCACGAAGATTGTAAGTTACAAAATCATTCCACTCAGAAAAAACAATGCCGATAGAAAAATCTTCGGCATTAGTTATATTAAGTGGCTTGTAATCGGAAAGATTAACTGTTGCCATTTTTTAGTAATATTTAGTCATTTCAATATAAGAATCAGACATTCCGTTATCGTAGTCCTGATATTTTTCGTCAATTGCAGAAAAATATTTCTTAGCATCTGCATTTTTCTTTAATCCTAATGCTACGATACCTGCCTTTCTTGTAAAATAATAAGTAGTATAAGGGTCACTGGAAGCAGAAGCAGCTTTATCCAATAACGCTAAAGCTTCATCATTTTTATTAAGACCTGATTTTGCATCCGCCATTGCACCATATTTCATAGCCATCAATGTTTTGTTATCAGACGAAAATTTATCTAAAAGATCATATGCTTCCTGGAATTTTCCTTCCTTGAATTTTAATAAACCTGCATTGTATGCAGAAAGTTTACCGATATCTGTAGAAGAAAACTCGTTATAAGTTCCTAAGAAACCAGGGTTTGCAGCAGATTTTCCGCCCAGAGCTTCTTTATCTTTTCCTTCAGTCAGATTTTTTTGTGCAGCAAGGAAGCTTTTTACGGCTTCAACATTTTTGGGAGCAACAATGAATTGTTTGTAAGCGAAAAATCCAAGAACGCCTAACACCAACACACCAAAAACAATACCTAGTGGTTTTGAATATTTTTCAAGGAATCTTTCAGTGTTTAAAGCCTCTCTGTCAAGATCTTTGAAAAACTCCACTGTTTCTTTACCTTCTTGCTCATGTTGAGCATTCTTTGCAAGTTTTGCCATAAATTCTTAAAAATTGAATTGCAAATTTAATTGTTTCTGAATGATTTACAAAATACTTTGAGGTTATTATTAATAAAAGTACAGTAAATGCCGGAGAACTGTTAATATATGGATGCTAATATTCTAAAATATGATAGATTTCAGCGTTAAACTTCTTCAGTTTTTCATCACCGCCCAACCCTTTCAGTCCGATCAGGAAGCTGAATTGTGTTACTTTGGCTCCCTGTTTTTCAACCAGGTTAGCGGCTGCTTCCGTTGTTCCGCCTGTTGCAAGAAGATCATCATGAATTAAAACACGCTGTCCTTTCTGAATTTGTCCTTCACGGGTTTCTATTTCCGCGCTTCCGTATTCCAGATCGTATTTTTCTGAAATAATAGGAGGTGGGAGCTTTCCTTTTTTTCTGATCAGGATAAACGGAACTTCCAAAGCTACGGCAACGGCGATTCCAAATAAATACCCTCTGCTTTCAATTCCGCATACGGCATCTACTTTTCCCTTGCTGAAAGCTACAAGATCTTCAATAACGGATTCATACAATTTCGGATTCAGGAAAATAGGAGAGATATCTTTAAACTGGATTCCGGGAATCGGAAAGTCAGGAATATTCTCAATCGTCTCTTCCAGATTTTTGATGAGTTCTTTTGAAGCCATTTATGGGTTTATTTTATAACTGGATATTTTCCAGTCTCCGTTTACATTTTTCAGTCCGAAAGTTACTTTCAGGGAAGTTACTTTTCCATTCTTATCGGTTACATCGTACGTTGCATTTACACTTGCATTATTTGTGTTGCTTGCATTGGTACTGATATTTTTAACGTTGACATTTTTTACGGACCCAAATCCTGAAGTAGGGTTTGAGAAAGACTCATAGCTTCCCCAGTTTGGGTTGCTTGATGAATCAAATGCAGCTTTAAGATTTTGAGAGCTTACGTTGCTTAAAAATTTGTTTACTGTATTCTTCGGATCGCCGGTTGGCTGCTTTGGTGTAGCAGGAACTGTTGTCGCTGCAGGATCTGTAGGATTGGTCGTATTCACAGGACTGTTCGGGTCTACTGCATTCGGATCCTGGATCACTGCCGTTGAATCCACTTTCGGTGGAGCCGGAACTTTCAATGCGGAAGGGTTTACATCAAGCCCTATTTTAGTCATTTTGAAAGTTTTTGCTGTTGTTTTAACAGAGATGGTGATATCTATTTTATTATCAACCACTTTTGCTGCCGGGATGGATGAAAACTTTAAATTAAAGCCTCCGAAATTATTATCCTGCATCAGATTTTTTGCAGTAGAAAGCTTTACCCCGTTACTGAAAACCTCTAATGTGGTTTCTAAAGCTGCTCCGGTAAAAGAAATAGGTTTCCCGGTGTTGTCTACAAGCCTCGGTACGATTTGAATAGCTGTTGCGCCTTCACCGTTATCCCCGGTAGGTCTTGTAATGATGCTCAATGAATTGGCTTTGATATCATTCGGGTCGCTTTCCTTAGCTTTATCATCTCCGAAAATATTCATTTCTCCTAATGAAGGTGGAGCATTGCTTGCCCATTCGATACCGTTTTTTTGAGCCACCTCGTCTGCCATGGTCATAATCTCCGGAACTTTTTTTCCGTTGATAAGCTGGCCAAGAGCTTTCAGTTCATTTTCATCACCTTCAGCCTCAACTCCAAATGTTTTCAAAATATAAAGCGCTTCATTAAATTTTATCTGTTTAATGGTAGACAGGCTGGAAGCCATATCATTGATACTGGTCTGTAAAGTTTGAGTTGTGCTTGCATCCACATGGTCCTTCTTACAGGCTGTAAAAAGGAATAAACTGAATAATAGCAGAAAAGAAAACTTTTTCATTTTTATTGGTTTGCTACAAATTTAGTAAAACCTTTATTAATAGAAATTTTTATTTTCTTAAATGATGAATTGTAAAGCTATTTGTTTTTAAAGTTGACTTCTATACTGTTGTTGGTTCTGTTAAGCTCCTCTTTTAATTTTTTATTGGCCTCCCTCATTGATTCTGTTATGGAAGAGCCATCCGGCATTTTAATATCTGCGGGAAGCTGGGAAGCCATTCGTCTTATATCAGCAAAAGGATCTTTTTTATAGTTTTCATACAACTCTGTAAATTTTTCTTTTGAAAGCTCTTTTGATTTATTGATTCCTGTCTGCTTATTTAATTTATCCAAATAGAGTACGTCTTGCATATGATCTATTTTTCTGTTGCCTTTAAGCTCCCAGGAATAATTTTTACCTTCATCTTCAATTTTGACAATTAAACCAGGGAGCCCGTAAAATTTATAAGGACCGTCTTGGATTGGGATTTCTGTGGTAAACCAGGCTGTCCATTTTCTACCGCCGTAATTTAGAAATGCTTTTTGGGTATCATATGTCCCTATTTTTTCTTTCTCATTATTGATTTGCCAGATTAATTCGGGGATTTCATGATAATAATATGTATTAGAAAATATCTGATCGCTATAGATTATTTCTTTTACAGGGAGGCTTTTAAAAATACGATGGGTGAATTTTATTTTTGAAACCGGGATTTTATTGAAATCAAGCATCACATCTGTTTTTTGTGCATTTAAGATCATTTTATTCGATATAGAATCTATCATTACAAGTTCATAAGATTGATAGACAGATCTCTTGTCTTCAATATCCAGAATCATCATTTCTTTTTCAAATTTTACAGAATCTTTATGAGGTTTATAGGTGAGCTCATAAAAAAAACGGTTTCCTGAACTCTGAGCGTTTGCTATGCCGATTAATGCTATGCCAAGAAATTGGAAGATTTTTTTCATTTTGATTGGGTTATCTTGTATTTTGCAATTCTTTTAAATCATCTTTAAAAAATGAACTGAATATTGTCTGCATATTCGGGAAAGACGGATCCTGCCAGTATTTTGTCTGATAGTTGCTGTTGTCTTTATCAAATTTTACTTTTTCGATGTCATCATCATTTTCAAAACTAAGTTCGGTAGGATAAAAATTGCCGTAAACTGTAATCTGGTTGTAATTAGGTTCACTTTTATGTTTTAGCTTGACAAAAATGAGCTCGTTATATTCTAAGAAATCCCTCAATGTCTTTTGGGATCCTTTTTCGAAAGACAGGTTTAAAATGGATCTGATATCATAAAAACGGTATCCAAGAAAAGCAAATTCCTTTTCCCGCAATATGCCGCCGCTAATTTCGATCTGATCTTTCTGGTCTCCCTTCAGTTCTTTTACCGTATTACTTTTTGTTTTATATTCTTCCGGATTTCCTACATTTTTAAGCTTGGGTAGGTTTAGAGAATTACCGTAATCCCAGGATGATGTTTCCTTCTTTTCATTTTTAGCATCTGTTAATCTGAAAACTCTATATTGCTCGACTCTGGTGCTTTTCAGTTTTTTAGTTTTGTTATCAAAAATATAGGTTGCGATTCCATCTGCATATGAATTAAGCTTATTATTGACAGTAACGTAAGAATTGAAGTTTCCTTTAACTAAAATATATTTTGCTGGCTTATTGTTTTTTATAACAACGGCTTCAATTTCTTTTACCCTGTCATTTATTTTTATAACCTCTTTATCAAAATCAGCATATGATAGGGTAGCAACCTGGAAATTATCATATACCAGTTGAAATTTTTCCTGTGAAGGATCTAATAGTTGTTTATCTATTTTCCCGTCAATATCTGAGTAAGCTACAATACTTCCATCTTTTCCGAAAACCGAAATTTTGGGTAGCGGTTTATTGGTTTTTTCCGAAATAAAAGTGATGGTTTGTGCATTTACTAAATTGATTAGCAGGATAAACAAAAAGCTGAGTAAGTGAATTTTTTTCATGTAAATATTTTTTCAATAGTTAGTTTAAGTCAGTATCTGATTATAAGACGCATGAAATCTAAATTGGTTGCCTGAAACCTCACTTTATCGCATCATAAAACATAAAAAAAGACTGATTGTTTTATCAATCAGTCTTTTAGAGTTTTTATTTTGTTACAAGTCCTTAGAAAGGATACTCGTAAATTTCAGATTCGTGTAAGAAAGGGTTTCCTGTAGGAATCAGTTTCAGTTTAGATAATGCAGTCATTACGGTAAATATGAATAATCCTGCGATAAATAAAACAGCACCCAATATTAATAAGAATACTTCAGGAGTGTTCCAGTAAGGACCTACTGTTCCAGGCATTACCATGTTGAAGTAATCTAAGATGTGTCCCAGGATAACCACTACAGCCATCGTTGTTACTACCTTGTAGTTTCTCTTAATGCTGCTGCTTACCAATACCAATAATGGCAATAAGAAGTTAATAATCAACATTGGCAAGAAGGTAGGAGCATAGTGCTGGAATCTTCCGAAGAAGTAATTAACCTCTTCCGGAACGTTGGCATACCAATAAAGCATGAATTGTGCAAACCATGTATACGTCCATAGCATACTTGTAGCGAAAAGGAATACTCCCAAATCATGCAAGTGATTGTCATTGAACTGAGGAAGGAATCCGTTTTTCTTAAGGTATACACTTAGTAATATGATAACAGCGATACCACTTGAAAGGCAGCTAACCATTGAATACCAGATATACATTGTAGAATACCAGTGAGGGTCAATAGACATCAACCAGTCCCAAGCCCAGGCAGCAGATGCAAATCCGAAGAATGCAATATATCCTACAGCCCATCTGTAAAGCATTTGGTAATCTACTTTTGATTTTGTTTCATCTACTTTCTTAGACTGAGCTTTAAGCTTCCATGCGAAGAAAGAGGCACCGGCAACATAGATAACAGTTCTGATTGCGTAGAAAGGAATATTTAAGAATCTTTTCTTTTCAAATAAGATCACATCAAAGTGTGCAGATTCAGGATCTGTCAACTCGGGATCCATCCAGTGGAATAAGTGACCGTTGTGAGTGATATTAATTATCATAAGGATAACCAGGATAGCACCACCCCAAGGGATATAAGAAGCAATAGCTTCCATCACTCTTGTAATGATAATCGGCCAACCTGCGTGAGCCGCGTGCTGAATACAGTAGAAGAACAGTACAGCACAACTAACTCCAAAGAAAAATACGGCTACAAAGTGTAATGATGCCAAAGGCTGGTTGTGAACCTGAAGCGTAGCATGCTCTAAATGAGCTGCGTGATCCTGAGGACCTACCATTTCACTTGAGTGTGTAGGAGCAGTATGACCTGAAGCATGAACAGCTTCCATCATTTGTTCTATTTTCTCAGTAGAGATTCCTTTATTAAGGAAGAAACCGATACCAAACAGAACTAAACCTACAACAAGAAGTATTATAGAAGTTGATTTTAATTTTGGTGAAAAACTATACATTTCTTTTCTTATTTTTTAGTTTCGGTAGTAGTTTCAGTTTTTGCTGTCTCTGTAGCTGCTGCCGGTGCTGCGGCTCCTTTTTTGAAGGCGCTCATCACATACATTGCTACTCTCCATCTGTCTCCTGCGTTCAATTGTCCCGCATAAGACCCCATCGCGTTTCTACCGTTTGTTAATACATAATGAACAGATCCTACAGTAATTTCTCTATCGGCATAATTAGGCACACCTGAGAAAGCACCACTTTGTACAATTGGTCCCTGTCCATCACCTCCTGTTCCGTGACATGCAGCACAAGTATGATCAAACAACATTTTCCCTCTTTCAATATCTTTGGCAGCATTTGCCGGATTTAAAGGAGATGTTGTCAGTTTTTTAGAAGCGTCATATCCTGCATTATATTCATCTACATTTCTCGGAAGTAAACCTTCTTCAAAAACTCCGTCTTTATTCTGAGGTACGCTTCCTTCTACCGGAGCAAGCCCTGTAGCGAAGCTGTTTTTAACAAAAGCAGGAATTTCATTTTCATGATCCGAATAAGCGTCCTGAGCTTTCATCAATGGATCATAAGCTACCGGAAAGTACATATCTGGGAAATATACCAATGGTGTATTTTCTTTTGGTCCGCAAGAATTAAGTAAAACCGTTGTTAAACCTAAAATTGCTGTAATTTTTAATACATTCTTTTTCATTTTAAGCATCTTTAACAGTTATTTCTTCAACTCCGGTTTCAATCAGCAACTGTTTTACAGATTCTACATCTTCAGTTACAAATTCCATCATAAACTTGTCATCAGTAGTTCTCGGATCAGGGTTTTGTGCAGGTGCTCCGGGATACATCTTATTTCTTACCAGGAAGGTTAAAGACATCATGTGAGCGGCACAGAATACCATCAATTCAAACATTGGAACTACGAATGCAGGCATATTGTGTCCCCAGTCGAATGCCGGTTTACCACCGATATTCTGAGGCCAGTCATGATTCATAACATACCAGGTTACAGTAGCACCGATAGTAACACCGTAAAGCGCATAGATAAATGCGGCATCAGAAATTCTTGTTTTCTTTAAACCTAAAGCTTTATCTAGTCCGTGAACCGGGAATGGAGTATAAACCTCGTTTATTTTAATTCCTTTATCGTTGAATGCTTTAACGCCGTTCATTAAATCGTCGTCGTCAGCATAAAGTCCGTATACAATTTTAGTGGTGCTCATCTCCTTCTTTTGCTTTATAAGTTTCACCTGAGATTTTCAAAATCGATTTTAATTCAGCCTGTGCAATTACAGGGAATGTTCTTGCGTACAATAAGAATAATGTAGAAAAGAATCCGATTGTTCCTAAATACACACCCACATCAATAATAGTTGGCTTAAACATCGTCCAAGATCCTGGTAAGTAGTCTCTGGAAAGGTTGATTACGATGATATCAAAACGCTCAAACCACATACCGATGTTGATGATCAATGCAACGATGAACGTCCAGATAATATTTGTTCTCAATCTCTTGAACCAGAAAGAAGCCGGAACTACAAGGTTACAGATGATCAATGACCAGAATGCCCACCAGTAAGGTCCAACGGCAGCACCTGGAGAAAGATAAGTAAAGTCTTCAAATCTTGATCCGGAATACCATCCGATAAAATATTCAGTTGCATATGCTACAGTTACCATACCACCGGTCAGGATAATTACGATGTTCATAATTTCGATATGATACATGGTGATATAGTCTTCAAGGTGACAAACTTTTCTTGCGATTAACAATAAAGTCTGTACCATTGCAAATCCTGAGAAGATCGCACCGGCAACGAAGTAAGGAGGGTAGATTGTAGAGTGCCATCCTTTAATAACCGAAGTTGCGAAGTCAAAAGATACGGTAGTGTGTACTGAGAATACAAGTGGAGTTGCCAAACCTGCCAATACCAAAGATAATTCTTCGAATCTCTGCCAGTGTTTTGCTTTACCACCCCAACCGAATGCAAGGAATGTATAAATTTTTCTTGTCCAAGGCGTTTTTGCTCTATCTCTGATCATTGCAAAGTCAGGGATTAATCCCATAAACCAGAATACTGTAGATACTGAGAAATACGTAGAGATCGCAAATACGTCCCAAAGTAGAGGAGAGTTAAAGTTCCCCCAAAGAGAACCAAACTGGTTTGGTAAAGGGAATACCCAATATCCTACCCAAACTCTACCCATGTGGATTACGGGGAAGATAGCCGCCTGTACAACCGCGAAGATTGTCATCGCTTCAGCTGAACGGTTTACCGACATTCTCCAACGTTGTCTAAATAATAATAATACCGCTGAGATTAGGGTTCCGGCGTGACCGATACCTACCCACCATACGAAGTTGGTAATATCCCAACCCCAGTTAATAGTTCTGTTAAGCCCCCATGCTCCAATACCTGTTCCGATAGTATAAGCGATACATCCGAATCCATAGATGAATAGAACTAAGGCTGCATATAATGAGATCCACCATAATTTACCTGCTCTTTCTTCGATAGGTCGTGCAATATCTTCTGTGATATCGTGATAAGTTTTGTGACCAATAATTAGAGGTTCCCTTATCGGAGCTTCGTAATGTCCTGACATTTTTTACCTATTTATTATTTAAACGTTATTTTTCTACTCTGTTTCTTACTTTAGTATGATAGAACACGTTTGGTTTTGTTCCTATCTCTTCAAGTAAATAATATCTTCTGTTGCTAGCGTATTGCTTTCTTACTTCAGATTCTTTGTCATTCATATCTCCAAACGTCATTGCTCCGGTAGAACATGCAGCAGCACAAGCACAAGAATTTTTGAATTCGTTGTCTGTTACTTTTCTGTTTTCTCTCTTAGCATTTAAGATTGTAGCCTGAGTTTCCTGGATACACATTGAGCATTTCTCCATTACCCCTCTTGTTCTTACAACTACGTCAGGGTTCAGTACCATTCTTCCAAGGTCGTTGTTCATGTTGAAATCGAACTTGTCATTCAGGTTGTATGTAAACCAGTTGAAACGTCTTACTTTGTAAGGACAGTTGTTTGCACAATATCTTGTACCGATACATCTGTTATAAGCCATGTGGTTCTGACCCTGCTTACCGTGTGAAGTAGCCGCTACCGGACATACAGTTTCACAAGGAGCGTGGTTACAGTGCTGGCACATTACCGGCTGGAAAATTACATCCGGATTATCGGCAGGGTGGTTAAGAGCACCTCCGTCACCGAAAGCAGTTCCGTATAATTCAGGAACAGCCAATCCGTCTTTTAATCCTTCATAAACTTCTACTTTTTGTCTTGAAGAATAGTAACGGTCAATTCTTAACCAATACATATCTCTTGACATTCTGATCTCTTCTTTACCTACTACAGGAACATTGTTTTCTGCCTGGCAGGCAATGATACATGCTCCACAACCAGTACAAGAGTTCAGGTCGATTGATAAGTTGAAGTGAGGTCCGTCCGTATCATCGAAAGCATCCCAAAGGTCAATCTTTCTTGCCGGAAGAGCTCCGCTGATCGTATGATATTCCAAAGGCTTATTCCATCCTTTATGCTCGTCATCGAATGCCACGTTTAAGAATTCTGTCAAAGGAACTTCCTTCGCGATTTCATAACGTCCCATTAGGGTGTTTTGAAGCTGAATACCTGCAAACTCATGCTCTTCACCTGTTTTTTCTATTTTAACGTTAGATACCGTTAAGTTAGAACCATCAAATAAAGGATAAGCATTTACACCTGTATCAGCTGTTGTTCCGGAATCCTTTTTACCATAACCAAGCGCAAGACCTACAGATCCTTCAGCTTGTCCCGGTTGAATAAATACAGGAACATCTTTTATCGTTACTCCGTTTACCGTAAGGTTTACGATAGAACCGTTTAGCTGCATTCTTGCATTAAGATCGTTTTCAATCTCAAATTTTTCTGCGTCTTTCGGAGAAATAGTCAGGTAGTTATCCCAAGACATTCTTGTCAACGGATCCGGTAATTCCTGCAACCAAGGGTTGTTTGCCTGGGTACCGTCTCCCATTGAAGTCTTAGTGTACAATACCAATTCTAAATCAGAAGCTTTGAAGTTTCCTAACTCAGCAATTGCCTGTGCAGCATTTCCTCCTGCATACGCTAATGTACCAGCGTTTGGAGAAACATTAATACCGTTGTACAATGCTTTGTTAAAAGAAGTTGCTCCCAGAATAGAAGTAGCATTAGCTTTTAAATAATCGTAGTAGTTATTGGCAGCGTTGTTTTTTCCATTCTTCCAAACCAATAAAGATTCTTCGATCTGTCTTGATTTATAGATTTTCTGGATGGTAGGCTGCATTAATGAATATACTCCTGTCTGAGGCTCAATATCACCCCATGATTCTAGCCAGTTAGCTACAGGAATTACAGCTTTCGCTGCTTTATACATTGCATTTTTCTTATCAGCAATTGCAACTACATAAGGAACATTTTTAATAGCTTTTTCAAACTCAGCTCCTTTATAGTGAGAATAGATCGGGTCTACATTGTTGGTAATCAATACTCCAACCTGACCCGCATTTACCCATCCTAAGAATTCCTGGTATCTTGCTTTGTCAAATTCTCTTAAGAAGTTAGCCTTACCGGTGAAAGCTACTGAAGCTAATTTCTGGTTGATTAAGTGTGCTAAAACCTGAGCACCTTTAGATCCGTCAGCGAAAACAACAGCTTTGCTGCCTTTTGCCAACAATTCTTTTGCCAGTTCAGAAGCCGTTTTGTCTGAAGTACCGCCTCCTACGATTGCGTTATAAACCTCAACTAAAGTTTTGTTTACAGCACTTGGTTTTAATCTAACTCTTTCATCAGCATTAGCACCCGTTAATGACATGTTTGATTCCACCTGGATGTGTCTCAACATGTTTGCTCCCGGTTTTCTTGCTGCTGCATAAGAAGTTTCTAAACTTCCTGCATTGTAGTCTCCTAAGAAATCAGCCTGAAAAGCAACCACCAATTCTGTTCCGTTAAGATCGTAAACCGGTAATGCTCTTTGTCCGAATACTTCCTGAGCTGCATCTAAAGCCGCAGAGTAAGGGAAAGCATCATATGTTACTAATTCAGCTGTAGGATATTTTGCTTTAAATTCAGCAAATAACTTTTTGAAAGTTGGTGAAGCAAAAGAATGTGATAAAAGCACAATCTTTTTACCTGCTGCATTAGCTTCTGCCAAACCTTTAAGAACGAAATCATCCACTTTATCGAAAGTTTCGTCTTTACCGTCCAGTTTAGGCTGTTTTACTTTATCATTATCATAAAGAGAAAGTACACTTGCCTGAGCTCTTGCGTTAGTTTTACCTAAATCGCCTGCAGCCGGGTTCGGATCAATTTTAATAGGTCTTCCTTCACGGGTTTTTACTAAAACACTAGCAAAGTCAAAACCGTCGAAATATGTTGAAGCGTAATAATTAGGAACTCCCGGAATAATATCGTGTGGCTTTACCACATAAGGGATTGTTTTAATTACCGGAGCTTCGCAGGCAGCTAACGTTACCGCTGCTGTAGAGAATCCTAATAATTTTAAGAAATCTCTTCTTGAAGTACCGGATCCGTTTTGTTCAGCATCTCCAAGGAAATCTTCTACCGGAATTTCTTCCTGAAACTCTTTTTGAGCCAGCTTATTGTTTAAAGCCGGGTCTTTAAGTTCATGAATACTTCTAAATTGTATTTTGTTTGAAGCCATTTATACTTCTAATTTTTAGTTATTAATAATGACATTTACCACACTCAAGACCTCCAATTGCATCTACAGTAATCTTACCACCATCTTTAGGGTATTGTTTTTTCAACTTGTCGTGTAGATTTTTGAAGTATTCTTTATTATAACCGTTGTTCATATCAACTTCAGTAGTTCTGTGACACTCGATACACCATCCCATAGTGAAGTCATTAGCCATCTGAACAACATTCATTGTGTCGATTTTTCCGTGACAAGCTTTACAAACAACATCAATTTTGTTATTTGGATTCTTCTTGTTGAAAGAATTGATGATCGCCTGCTCACCTGCTACTACGTGCTGGGAGTGGTTGAAATATACGAAATCAGGCATGTTGTGAATTCTCGTCCATTCTACCGGCTGAGTTTTTCCTGTATACTGTTGTTTCGCAGGATCCCAACCTGTTGCCGCATAGATTTTCTGGATTTCCCCGTCGTAGAACGCTTTGTCTTTTCCTGGTTCCATATAATGTGCTGCATTGTATTCGGAGATCGTTCTGTGACAGTTCATACAAACGTTCATAGAAGGGATTTCAGATACTTTACCGTATTTAGCACTGGAGTGACAAAGTTGACAGTCAATTTTTTGTTCTCCGGCGTGGATTTTGTGTGAGAAGTAGATAGGCTGTTCAGGCTTATATCCTTTGTAAACCCCGATCCACATGATCCAGTTCCAAATTCCATAAGTGGCTAAAAGCGCAAGGACTGCTAATAATCCTTTACCTACGTAGTGGTATTTTTCATAGATTTCACTGAAAGAACGAACTCTTGTTTCGTTAAGCCCTGCTAAATCTTCAGATTGTCCCAGTTTAACTAATTGTCTCAGTTTTAAAAGGATCCAAACTAATAAACCAGCAATCGCTAAAAGTGAAATAATGACGATGTTTGTAGTGGTTTTGTCTGCAGGAGCTGCTGCTGTAGCGTCTGTTGCTGTTGCAGTATTTGCAGCCGGTGCCGGCTCTGGTGCCGGTGGATTAGTTGTAAAAGCTAAGATGTCATCGATGTCCTTATCTGTAAGATTCGGAAACTGAAGCATCTCAGTTTTATTAAATTTTTCAAAAATCTCATTGGCGTATTTGTCTCCTGAAGCCCTCAAAGCTTTGTTGTCTTTGATCCACTTGTGAAGCCAATCTTTGTCTACACCACCTTCTGTCTTTACTCGTTCCACAACCCCTTTCAAAGGTGGTCCTATAACTTGTTTATCCAGCGCGTGACATGCAGTACAATTCGCTTTGAAAAGTTTCTCGCCGTTTTTAGGATCGCCGTCTTGCCCGTAAATTGAAGCACTGGTTGATAACAATAAGCCTATTGCAATCAACGTTTGTTTATAATGCTTTCTCCAACTAATCATTTAAATTATCTTATGTTAGTAAAATATTGAACATTCAATCAATCCCGCAAAAATAATATTTTTAACAGGAATTTAACGGTATAAAGAAAGGGGAAAATATCATTTCCGTATAATTTGTATTGATTCTAAATAACTCAGTTTGGTATAATTTTTTAATTTGTATAAATTTGCGGAAACAAGTTTAAATGAAAAATTTAATCAAAATATTTTCGGTATTATCTCTATTCGGGTTTTATACTATTGATGCACAGCAGATTGTAAAAAGGGATACTTTGTCCGGAACAGAGCTCGTTATGTCTATGGATCCTAAAGTGAAAGATGCTTTAGAGAGCCTTGAGGAGAAATGCGCAAGGGTAGCGACTCATACAACATCGAAAGACAATGACGACGATACTTATACAAGACCTACAAAAATTTATGTTCCGAGCAGAGAGTTGACGAATGCAGAGATTTGTAGAAAAAATCCGAGAATTTTAGGATATAAAATACAGATCACAACTGTGAAAAGTAATGAAGAAGCCAATGAAGTAAAGTCCTATTTCAGAAAAAGATTCCCGAATCTTAAAGTTGAAACAGACGCTTCTTTAAGACCTAATTACAAAATTCTGGTAGGGAGTTATTTTACAAAACAGAGTGCTGCATCAGACTTATCAAGAGTAAGAGAATACTTTAAATCTGCAGTTGCAGTACAGTACAGAATATTCTGTGCAGAAGCAAAATAAGGATTGTTTTATATAAAAACTTAAGCTGTGAGGGAAATTCCTTACAGCTTTTTTTATTGATAATTTTCATTTAAAAACTGGAAAAATTCTGTCATTCTCATCAGATTATTCGTAGCCAGATAGACCAGTAAAATTCCTGTTGTGGCGAATAAAAGTGACAGTGTTTTGGGCGAGGATCTGTAGGTATAAAATAACCAGCCGAGAAGTAACGGATATACAAAAACAAAGTGTCCGCCGTAAATATATGACGTGTGCAGTCCGAACCTCATAATACAGTGGATGATGATATCAAATACAAATGAAATCATCACAACCTGAACCAGTTTATTTTTAAAATTCCTGAAATAACTCCAACTTATCAATGCTAATAAAACGGCGATAAAAATGTATGGAACCCATGAAGAATACACATCCATAATCAGACCCTTAAAGTGGAATCCTTTCATATTATGTTTGTCCCGGATAATGAAGTTTGAGAATAAAACATTCCCTCCGAAAAAGTAAGAAACAATCATATCCCAGGTAGGAGTAGATTTTACATTGGAGAACTTTTCATACTGTTCGTTGGTTTTGTTAAAGATGTTTTTGTACTTAAAATCGATCCTGTTTAGGTACAGAAGGATAAAACAAATACATGTAAAAACTACTCTTAAAACTGCATTTCCAAATTTTTTCCAATTTCTGAAAAGATTTTTTTCAAACAGCAGCGGAATAAAAACTTTTACAATATTCGTAACGGTAAGACCACCTATTGTAATGCCTGCGAAAGCAAGTGCCAAAGCGGGTGTCTTCTCTTCTTTTTTTAACTTTATCGCGGCGTAGTGATTGTACAGACAAAGTAAAAACAGGGTATACGTAAAGTTTTCAGGAGTAAAAGAAAGCAGAATGCATGTTGAGAAAATACCGAAAAAGAAAACCAGTAACAGGCTAAGCATCAGGGGCAGTCCGATAATATTTTTTAAATATTTGAAAACCTGGATCACACTTAAGCTTACGGCAATATTACTAAACCATGCCAAAGTGAGCCTGAAAGTAACATCGGTTTTGCCATCGGATATTAGAAAAGCAAGTCCACGAATCCAGTTAAAAAAATAATAGGCGAGGGGATGCCTTTCAAAGCTTCCACCGGTCATGACGATCGACTTATTATCGAAGCTGAAATAAGCATCCCAGGGAATTCTGCTGTCAAAAATTATGGTGTAATTGATGGCAATATAAGATCCCAGAATTCCGTAAGCAGTGATGAAAAATAAAAATACTCCCAGTTCAATATAGGATGACGGAAATATTAATCTGAAAAAATTAAAGAATTTGAGTTTTAAGGACAAGGTCATTTTTTTGCAAAAATACGAAAGTTAGTTAAGAGTTGACAGTTGAGAGTTTATAGTTATCAGCTGTTGCCTGTAATAATTTTCTTTAATGCCATATTACTCATTATTAATTATCCATATCTAAGAGCTGCAGGAAAGCATTGAGCATCCGGAGATATCATCATATCCTGAAGGTCTTTTTTTAGAAAACTCAGGATAGATCTCCTCATAAGGGTTTTCCAGTGCATGCGTTAATTTATTGAGCATTTCCGTTTTGCCTTCTTTGATTTCTTCAATGCACTCAAAAAGCAGATAATTTCTCAGAATAAATTTCGGGTTGTTTTTTTTCATTAATTCAAGAGAATCTTCTTGCGAAATATGGTTTCCGGTGAGTCTTTCGCGGTATTTTTTTATAAAATCTTCGAGCTTTACAATGGTTTCGGATGTAAGAGCGGAATAGGTGATGTTTTCAAAAAGAGAGGTAATGTCAGTGTTATCCTGTAATTTTTCCAGTTGATTAAAGAATAAGGTGTGATCAAGTTGTAATTCCTGCATCAGTGCCTGCCAGTTGCTGAAAAACTCTTCATCAGTTTCCTGTAACCGATCAAAACCGAACTTGCTGCAAAGCATTTTATCATGAGCTTCCCAGAAATAATTTCCAAAAGAATTTAATGTGTCTTCCAGGAATTTTTCATCTTTTATCAATGGATGAAGAGCATTGGCCAATTGCCATAAATTCCATTGTGAAATCTGCCCCTGTTTTCCGAAAGCATATCTTCTGCCGGGTAAATCAGTGGTGTTGGGCGTAAAATTAAGATCATATTCATCCATCATTGAATAAGGCCCATAATCAATTGTAAGGCCGAGAATGGACATGTTATCGGTATTCATCACACCATGAACAAACCCTACCCGGAACCATTCGGTCATCAGATCGGCAGTTCTTGTACAAACGTTTTTGAAAAAATCTTTGTAACGGTCTGTTCCGTTTGATATAATTTCCGGAAAATAATTTTGAATGGTAAAATCAACGAGATCCTGAAGTGTTTTATATTCTCTTTGGGCAGAAATTAATTCAAAATGACCAAAGCGGAGAAAGCTTTCTGCGGTCCTGATAATGACAGCTCCCGGTTCGTACTCCGGATTTCCGTTATACATCATATCTCTGATGATATCCTCACCGGTAAAGCATAAGCTTAAGGCTCTCGTTGTCGGAACTTTTAAATGAAACATAGCTTCGCTCATCAGATATTCTCGTACCGAAGACCTCAGCACTGCCCGTCCGTCTGCATGTCTTGAATAAGGAGTAGCTCCGGCACCTTTCCACTGGATTTCCGTTTTTTCACCGGAACTGTTTATAATTTCACCGGCAAGAATTGCTCTTCCGTCTCCAAGCTGGCCTGCCCAGTTTCCAAACTGATGCCCTGCATAAGCTGTTGCATAAGCCTGAACATTTTCCGGGAGGTTATTCCCTACAAGAAAATCAAGATCCTGCTCATTAAATTTTCCTAATCCTATTTCTTCTGAAAGTTTTTCATTAAAAGCAATCAGTTTCGGATGATCAAAACCTGCCGGATTTATCGTAGAGAATAAAACTTTCGGAGTTGCTCTTTGCATGGGATTACCAGAGAAATCTCCGGGAAAATTTTTTATAAACGGCTGTCTGATGCTTTCAATATTCATAGATTCAAAGATACGATAATAAAAAAAGACCTTCCAATTAGATTGAAAGGTCTCATGTATTTCTAAAAGAGAATTTATTTATTGAAATCTATTTCCTCGCTGGTGTTTAGATTGTCATTTACATTATCTTCTTTTTTTCCTGTATTGCTTTTTGGGGTAGGGTCTACAGGTTTCGGGTTTTTAATCTCGTCGATGGTCTGAAGGCTTCCGTCATCACCATAACCTCCGCTTAGGCCTTTAAGATCTGAACATCCGTCTTTCCAGTCTGACGGTTTTACAAACTTATCATCAGGTGTAATTCCTAAGCTCTTATCTGCCCAGACTTTTTTCATATAGATTGCCCAGATCGGCAATGCCATTCTCGCACCCTGTCCTTCACCCGTACCCAGGAAGTGAGTTGCCCTGTCTTCCCATCCTACCCAGGTTCCTGTTGCCAGTTTTGGAGTAATACCCATAAACCAACCATCGGAGTTGTTCTGAGTGGTACCGGTTTTACCGGCAATTTCCACAGCTTTTGAAATTCCTTTTCTGGAAAGTTCTCCCGAAGCGGTACCGAATTGTGCTACACCTTTCATCAGTTCGATCATGGTGTAAGCATAACGAGGGTTCATTACTTCTTTAGGCTCTACGTTTACTTCTTTAATTACTCTACCGTTGGCGTCTTCAATTCTCCAGATCATTTCCGGTTTATTGTAGTTACCATAGTTGGCGAAAGTACTGTAGGCGCCTAACATTTCATAGATGGTAATATCTGACGAACCTAAAGCAATGGTATTGTTTCTTGGAATTTCTTCTGTTACTCCTAAATCTCTTGCCGTTTGAATTACGGCATCTACTCCGGTCATTTCAATAAGACGTGCTGCTACCGGGTTCTGAGAGTGGGCTAATGCATCTTTTAAGGTCAGCATTCCGCCTCTTCCGGGAACATGCCATCCTTTATGATCATACGTTCCGTTGGAAACCGTAGAGCAAGGAGTCATTCCCAGCTTCATAATTGCCGTTGCATACACAAAAGGCTTGAATGTGGAACCTACCTGTCTTTTTCCTTGTTTGATATGGTCATACTGGAAGTGTTGCCAGTCGATTCCTCCTACCCATGCTTTGATTTCGCCTGTTGCAGGAACCATAGACATTAAACCGGCCTGAGCCACTTTTTTGTGCCATCTGATAGAATCCCATGGAGACATTTCAACCTCTTCTTCACCATTCCATGTGAAACGGGAAGTTTTGATAGGTTTTTTGAACTCCATTAAAATTGAATCTTCGGAAACTCCGGCAGCTTTCAATTGTTTGTAACGTCCGGTTCTCTTCATTGCCTGAAGCATCACATCGTTCACCTGTTTGTTGGTCAGGTAATAGAAAGGCCAGCTTTTTCTGCCTCTCTGTTCCGCATCAAATCTTTTCTGAAGATCGGTTAAGTGCTCTCTGATTGCATCCTCTGCATATTTCTGCATTTTAGAATCAAGGGTCACATATATTTTTAAGCCGTCTTTGTAAAGGTTTAATTTTTTACCGGTATCTTTTTCGTAATCTTTAAGATAGTTATCGATTTCTTTCTTCAGATAAAACTTATAATACGCAGAGTAGTCATCATTGATATTTTTAATCGGATGATAATCTAAAGTAATAGGTGTTGAAACTCCTTTGTCATAAGTTGCCTGATCGATATAGCCTGTTTTCAGCATCTGCTCCAGAACAACGTCTCTTCTTGCTTTGGCTCTGTCCATGTTACGCATCGGGTTGTTTTTTACCGGATTCTCAAGCATGGCAACAAACATGGCGGCTTCAGGTAACGTAAGCTGATTGGTACTTTTGTTAAAGTATATTCTGGAAGCCATTTCAATACCGTTGGCATTGTATAAAAAGTCAAACTTGTTGAAATAAAGCGTTACAATCTCTTCTTTGGTATATCTTTTTTCAAGGCTTACGGCAACGACCCATTCTTTAAGCTTCTGGAAAGCTCTCTGAAATTTATTCTGTGAAGCACCGCCGGTGAAAAGCAATTTGGCAAGCTGCTGGGTAATGGTAGAACCACCACCTCTTCCGCCACCATAAGCCACGGCTCTGGCAATCGACTGTAAATCGATCCCGGAATGCTCTTTAAAACGCTCATCTTCTTTGGCCTGTAAAGCATACACCAGAAAAGGCGGAAGGTCTTTGTAGGTAATAGGCTGGGTTTTTTCTTTTTCAAACTTGCCTAATAGTACGCCGTCTGATGAATAAATTTCAGAGGCTACGAAAATATCAGGATTTTCAAGCTCTTTTACATCAGGCATTTCACCAAGAAAGCCTTGGGATACGGCAAAGAAAAGTCCTGAAATTCCTAAAACTACTACAATGAATCCAAGCCAAATAAACTTAACCCATTTTTTCCATGAGTTATTTTTATTATTTTTTTTGGGTGGAAGCGGAAATGTTTTTCCCTTACTTCCAGAGTTTTGTCTGTTCTCTTCCATGTATGGTTACGGTTTAGCCGTTTCTATTTTTATTCCAATATCTTCAATTCCGGGAAGGTTATCATTTCTCATGGCCTGGGTAAGCCCGATTTCATATTTTCCCTTAGCCGGAAACGTGTAATTCAATTTATATTGAAAGAATGTTTCCTTCGTATCTCCAAAACCCGTTCCAAGCCATTCTCCATTAGGTTTGGAAAGTACATAGTTCAATGTATCCGTTTCTTTTTTCTTGTTTTGAAGATTGGTGAAATTGACAATAAACCTTATGTTGCTGTAAGGATAATCGTTGTTATTTCTTACGACAAATATAATATTTTTAGGATTCTGCGGATCTGAAATTTCAAGATTAAATTTTTGTTCACTTTTCTTATTCCATTTGTTATTAACGGAATTCATCATCACATTTTCTCCTGAAGAATTACAGCTAAAGAAAAGGATAAGACTCAATAATCCTAAAATTTTATGCATTTCTATCTTTTTTGGGCGGGAATTTCTTTTTGAATTTTTTCTTATTCGGGTTTTGCTGCGGATTTTTGTTTGCATCAGAAGGAGCCACCTCTATCTTTTCCATTTGAGCTTTGGGCTGTTGAGGCTTTTGCTGTCTTGGCTGGTTGTTGGAATTGCTACCCGTATTTTCAGGCCTTTCGGGTCTTACCGATTTTTCCGGTCTGTCTGGTCGCTCAGGTCTGTCGGATCTTTCAGGTCTGTTTTTTCTTTGGCCCTGATTATTATTGTTATTATTTGGCCTGTTGTTCTGATTCCTGTTTTTGTTAAACCCTTTATTTTTCTTTTCGAAACGGTCTACACTGTTTTCCTGGATAAGATCAATGCTTTGTAAAGGGATATCAGGCTGCTTCAGATCTTCAAGAGGCAAGATTTTTTCACCTCTTTTGTTCTGGGCGATTAATTTTTTAATCAAGTCGATATCGAAATCATACCACGCCATAGAATGATCTACATAAGCAAACCACATTTTCTTTTTGAAAACATCTATTTTAATGCAGAAAGCTCTTCCTTTCTCTGTATCCAGAGTGGTTGAAGAAGACGGAAAATTGCTCAGCGCATCAAGATAACTGTCAAGCTCATAGTTAAGGCAGCATTTCAGCTTACCACACTGTCCTGCCAGTTTTTGAGGATTGATACTAAGCTGCTGATATCTCGCTACATTGGTATTTACCGATCTGAAATCAGTTAACCATGTAGAACAGCAAAGCTCTCTTCCGCAAGATCCGATTCCACCCACTTTGGCTGCCTCCTGTCTGAAACCGATTTGTTTCATATCGATTTTAGTCCTGAAGGTAGAGGCGTAATCTTTGATTAACTGCCTGAAATCTATTCGGTTATCTGCCGTGTAATAGAAGGTGACCTTTGAGGCGTCTCCCTGATACTCAACATCGGTAACCTTCATTTCAAGGTTTAATCTTTGAGCAATCTTTCGGGCTTCTATCTTTACACTTTCTTCTTTTTTTCTGACTTCCTGCCAAACCTCAATATCTTTCTGGTTAGACTGTCTGTATATTTTAAGCGCCAATTCTTCAGAAAACCTTTTCTTTTTCATCTGAATTTTTACTAATTCTCCGGTGAGGCTTACTACACCGACATCATGTCCCGGGCTTGATTCTACTGTGACTACACTACCTATATGTAAAGGGAAATTATTTACATTTTTATAAAACGATTTTCTGTCATTTTTAAATCTGACTTCTACATAATCGCACCTGTTTGACGCAGGATTGTTGATGTTGGAAAGCCAGTCGAAAACACTTAATTTATAACTATTACCACAGGTATTTACATTTTCACAACCATTCGCGGATTTCTTGGGTCCGCAAGAATGCGCAGAATCGCCGGATGTTTTACATCCACAACTCATATAACTATTATTTAATCTTGCAAATTTATATATTTTTATCTTTATGTAATTCTAAAAAATTCAAATATTCATTAACATCATTGTTTAATATTAAACAAAAAAATCGAATATTGAGTAAAATATTATTAATGTCCTAATATATATATCATTAAGATGATGTTTTACTAAAGTACTATTTTAAACATAATTTTCTTTCGCCTAAACGTTTAAAATATTAAGAAATATTAACAGACGTATTCAAAATAATTTTATATTTGGGTTATATAATAATAGTCTATGAAAAAAATATTAGTATCAACTGCTTTATTGGCGGGTGTTTTATCTTACGCGGGAGGCTTCAGAGTATCTCTGCAAGGGGTGAAACAATTGGCAATGGCACATACTAGTGCGCATGCCGAAGATGCAAGTGTGGCATTCTTTAATCCTGCAGGTATGTCATTCATTCCTTCCAAGCTGAGCATAGTAGCCGGAGGATTTGGAGCAAGTAATAAAGTTACTTTTCAGAATTTAAATACTTTACAGAGTACGGAAACTGACAACCCTTTGGGAACTCCTATTTATGCTGCAGTTACCTATAAGGCACTAGAGAATTTGTCAGTTGGTTTTAGTTTTTCAACACCTTTTGGAAGTACTATTCAATGGCCGAACGACTGGGAAGGAAGGGAAATGGTTCAGAAGCTTGAACTGAAGAGTTTTTATTTCCAACCTATGGTTTCCGTGAAATTAGCCCCCTGGCTGGCTTTCGGAGCAAGCTATATTTATGCAAAAGGAAAAGTAGACTGGGATAAGGCTGTGACACAATTTGGTGGACAGGTTAATATTAATGATGACAAAGCAAGCGGTCACGGGTATGGTTTCGGATTTTATTTCAGACCGGAAGACAAACTTGATATAAGCATCGCTTACCGTTCACCGGTAGATATGAAAGCTAAAAAAGGAACGGCTACCTTCCAGTTCCCGTCACAATCTATTTATCCGTTATTAGGATTAGACGGATCGGGAAAAGACGGCTTTACGGCGACATTGCCTCTAGTAGAAGAATATACGATCGGTTTAACGTATAAAATTACTCCAAAATGGTTGGTCTCTGCAGACTTTAACTATCATGGATGGGAGAGATACGGCAAGCTGACTTTGGATTTTGCCAATGCTCCTGTCGGAAACCAGGCAGATCCTACCGTTCTTGTGGCTCCTAAAAACTTCAGAAATTCAAAAACTTTCAGATTGGGGACACAGTATGCGTTTAATGATATGATCTTTGGACGTCTTGGTGCTTACTATGACGAGTCTCCTTATACCGATGAAAATTTTATTCCTGAAACACCTTCATTCAATACTTATGTAGTAACAGGTGGGGTTGGGTTTAAATTAAAACAATTCGGAGTTGATATTGCCGGTGGATATGCTATGCCTCAGGCCAGAGACGTGAAAAATGCTAACCTCGGATTTGTAGGGCAGGCGAAAGCTACTGCATTCTATTTTGGTCTGGGTTTATCTTACAATCCTTTTTAATTGAAAGACTATGAAAAAAATTATAATTTCTACAATCGCTATTTCCGCACTTCTTTTTACAACAAGCTGCGAAGATGATTTTGATACGGATGTAAAAGATATCCAGGTAACACAGGGTGAAGCCAATTTTTCCAAATATGTTGCCTTAGGAAACTCACTGACTTCAGGATACAGAGACGGTGCCCTTTATGCTGACGGACAAAATGAATCCTATCCTTCAATGATTGCTCAACAGATGAAATTTGCCGGTGGCGGTGATTTCAAGCAACCTTTAATGCCAGATAACAACGGGGGATTACTTTTAAACACTTTAGCAGGTCCGGTGCAGATTGCAAACACAAAATTGTATATCAACGCTTTTGTGAATGGCTCACCTGATTTAAAATATGCAAATAATAACACTGCCACAACAGTAGTTAATACTATTTTAACGGGGCCTTTTAACAATATGGGAGTTCCGGGTGCAAAAGTGGCTCATTTACTGGCTCCGGGATACGGAAATATCCAGGGGATTCCTACAAAAACGGCCAACCCTTACTTTGTGAGGTTTGCTTCAAGCCCGACTGCATCGGTGATCGGTGATTTTAAAGCTCAGAATCCTACATTCTTTTCATTATGGATAGGGAATAACGATGCTTTATTATATGCTCTGGCAGGTGGAGACAGCTCTGTGGAAACATTAACTCCGGCAGCTCAGTTTACACAATATTATAATGCATTAATCAATGAGATTTCAACCACTAATGCTAAAGGGGTTATCGCAAATATCCCTAATGTAACCTCAATTCCTTCTTTAACCACAATTCCTTATAATCCGCTGACAGCTTCTGTATTAGGAGGCGGGAATGTAGATGCAGGAAATGCAACTATCGATAATCTGAATACCAATCTTTACGGACCGTTGAATCAGATTCTGACTGCTTTTAATGCAGGCGACAGAATAAAGCCACTTTCAAAAACAGCTTCGAATCCGTTGTTGATTAAAGATGAAAGCTTAACAGATCTTGGCCCTCAGATTACAGCTGCGGCAGCAGGTTCCGGAAACCCTACTTTAATCGCTTTGGCAGCTTATCTTGGTGCTACTTACGGACAGGCAAGACAGGCAAAAGCAGGAGATCTGGTTCCTTTAACGTCAAAAGCTGAAATAGGAACGCTTCAGACATTACCTCCGGGAGTGCCTGCAACACTGGGCGCAAGAGGAATCGCTTATCCGTTTGCAGATAAATATGTATTGACTGCTACGGAAGTGACAGAAGTGAATACTGCCATTGCAAGCTATAATACGACCATTAAAGCAGCAGCAGAAGCTAAAGGATATGCTTTTGTAGATGCCAATAAAAAAATGATTGAACTGAATGCCCAATCCGGAATATCTTTTGATGGTGTAAAATACACAGCTAAATTTGTAACCGGAGGAGCTTTCTCTTTAGACGGGGTACATTTAACCGGCAGAGGATATGCAATTGTTGCCAATGAATTTATCAAAGCAATCAATTCAACGTATAAATCTTCGCTACCACAGCTGAATCCGAACAATTATTCAGGAATAAAATTCCCTTAATAAAAGGAAAATAAAAACTTAAAGACCACAGGAGTAATTCTTGTGGTTTTTTTTTAAATTTGCAAAATCTTTAAAAAGTAAAAATGGCCGATCAGTTAAGTTATCTATTTTGTACAAGGACGAGTAAGGACTTGGCAGAGAAAATTGCCCAGCATTATGGGCAGCAATTAGGAAAAATCAACTTTCAGGAGTTTAGTGACGGGGAATTTGAGCCTGTTTTAGATGAATCTGTAAGAGGGGGAAGAGTTTTCCTAATCGGATCTACGTTCCCTCCTGCAGACAATCTTCTGGAGCTTCTTCTGATGATTGATGCTGCAAAAAGAGCTTCTGCAAAAAGTATTACCGTTGTACTTCCTTATTTCGGACTTGCAAGACAAGACAGAAAAGACAAGCCAAGAGCTCCAATCGGTGCAAAATTGGTAGCTAACCTTTTAACAGCTGCTGGAGCAACAAGAGTAATGACGATGGATCTTCACGCAGACCAGATTCAGGGATTCTTTGAAATTCCGGTAGATCACTTATATGCATCTACCATTTTCGTAGATTACATCAGAAATCTGAACCTGGATGATCTTACCATTGCTTCTCCGGATATGGGAGGTGCAAAAAGAGCGAAAAACTATGCCGGCCACCTCGGTGCAGAAGTAGTAATTGCTTATAAGGAAAGAAAGAAAGCGAATGTGGTGGAAGAAATGTTCCTTATCGGAGATGTGGAAGGTAAAAATGTTATCCTTATCGATGATATGATTGATACAGCAGGTACACTTTGCAAAGCTGCAGATATCTTAATGGAAAAAGGAGCAAAATCAGTAAGAGCGATGGCCACTCACGGAGTGCTTTCAGGAATGGCTTACGAGAATATTGAAAACTCAAAATTGTTGGAAGTTATTGTAACAGACTCAATTCCTGTGAAAAATAATTTGTCAACTAAAATAAAAGTGCTATCTTGCGCCCCATTATTTGCAGACGTTATGAAGATGGTTCATGAGCACCAGTCAATTAGCAGTAAGTTTGTTATTTAATTGATAATTAGCGATTTGCAAAAATAGTTTTAAACAAAATTTTAAATTTTTTATAAATGAAATCTATTACAATTCAAGGTACAAAAAGAGAAAGCGTGGGCAAAAAGTCTACAAAAGCTTTACGTGATGCTGAATTAGTTCCTTGTGTTGTTTATGGAGGTGGCGAGCCATTGAACTTCTCTGCAGAAGAGAAAGCGTTCAAAGGTTTGGTATATACTCCTGAAGCACACACGGTATCTATTGAAGTTGATGGTCAGACCATTCCAGCAGTTCTTCAGGATATTCAGTTCCACCCGATTACAGACAGAATTCTTCACGCAGACTTTTATCAATTATCAGCTGACAAGCCGGTAGTTATGGAAGTTCCGGTAAGAATCACTGGTCGTTCAAAAGGTGTTGTAGCTGGTGGTGTTTTACGTCAGTCTTTCAGAAAATTAAAAATCAAAGCGATTCCTGCAAACTTGCCGGATGAAATCGTTGTTGATGTTACTCCACTTAAAATTGGTAACAAAATTTATGTTGGTGGTATCAAAACTGAAGGATATTCTTTCATGCACCCTGACAATGCAGTTGTTGTAGCTGTTAAGATGTCTAGAAATGCAATGAAAGGTGGGGCAGCAGCCGAAGATGATGAAGATGAAGAAGTTGTAGCTGAAGCTGAAGGAAGTGCTCCGGCAGCAGAAGAAACTGCAGCAGAATAAGAATTGCTTATTGAAAACAATATTAAAACCTGTCAATTTATTGGCGGGTTTTTTTATTTTTTAGCAAAAAGAGCTAAAGCGAAAAGGTAAAAACAGAAGAAGCAAATGACTGAAAGAAATAATAAATAAATTCGCCATTTTACCCCTTTGCTATTTAACCCTTTTACGATCTCAGCTTTCTTAGCCAATCAATTCTATTCTCAGAAAAAAGCCGTAAATTTGACCTGTTCTAAATAAGGACGGTTTAATTAAAAATTTAATAAATGTTTGACATTCAAGAAATAAGAAGTCAGTTTACAATATTAAACAGGCAGGTGAACGGTAAACCGCTGGTTTACTTAGATAATGCAGCTACATCCCAGAAACCGGATTCGGTATTGGAAGTCTGGAATCAATATTATACAGAGCTTAACGCTAATGTACACAGAGGAATTCATACACTTAGTCAGTTGGCAACAGAAGAAATGGAACTTTCAAGAAGAAAGATCCAGAAATTCATTAATGCAAAACATGATTTTGAAGTCATTTTTACAAAAGGAACTACAGAAGGACTGAACCTCATCGCCTATATTTTAACTCAAAAACTTAAAAAAGACGATGAGATTATCATTTCTTATCTGGAGCATCATTCTAATATCGTTCCATGGCAATTGCTTTGTGAAAGAACAGGTGCAAAACTTCGCGTCATCCCGATTGATGAAAACGGAATTCTTCAATTAGATTTTCTCGATCAGTATTTAAACGAAAAAACGAAAGTCGTTTCGGTAAATCAGGTTTCCAATGCCTTGGGAATTGTAAATCCTGTTGAAGAGATTATTGCCAGAACAAGAAAAAATTCGGATGCCTATATTGTCATCGACGGAGCCCAGTCTGCACCGCATTTTACCATTGATGTACAGAAACTGGACTGTGATTTCTTTGTGTTTTCAGGGCATAAAATGTATGCTCCGATGGGAACCGGGATCTTATATGGAAAACAGGAAATTTTAGAATCCTTGCCACCTTTTCATGGCGGTGGGGAAATGATTGCAACCTGTTCGTTTGAAGGAACTACTTATGCTGCCTTACCTTTTAAATATGAAGCGGGAACCCCAAATGTAGGCGGAAATATCGCTTTGGGAGCTGCTGTGGATTTTATTAACAAAGTAGGTCGTGAAAACATCCAAAGCCATGAAAATGCATTACTGGAATATGCACAGAGACAGCTTTTGGAAATAGAAAATATAAAGATCTATGGAGAAAAAGCTAAAAGAACAGGCGTTGTTTCATTTAATCTGGAAGGAACCGGGATTTCTTCAGATGTCGGAATGATCCTTGATAAAATGGGAATCGCTGTGAGAACAGGACACCACTGTACACAGCCGATCATGGACTTCTTTAATATTGCAGGGACCGTAAGAGCCAGTTTTGCAGTCTATAATACTTTCCAGGAAATTGATTTGCTGGTCGAAGGTGTCAAAAAAGCACAGAAAATGCTATCATAAATAAAAGCTCCTCACGGGAGCTTTTTTTATTACTGGAACTGGCACATTCCCTGGGGAACACAATAGCATTTTCCCTCAATAAAGCATTGAACATATTCATCTGCACAACCATTGCAGATCGGGCCACCATCCATAATTTTTTCCATCCTTTCCTTACATAACTTTTTCATATGATGTGATTTAAAAGATTACAGAACCTAAAGATAAAAATATAATGAATGCAAAAGCTGAATGATCAGTTGTGTTTTATTTTCGTCAACATAATATGAATATGTTTTTGTAAGGTGTTGAATTTCAAGTGTAATATTGTATTTTTAGTAAATAATTCATTAAATTTATACAAACATTAAATATTATATTATGAAAAAGCTATTTCTATTCTTTTTATCCGTGTGCGGAATATGCAATGCACAGGTTTTTTCAGAAAACCTTAACGGTGGTAATACACTGCCAACGGGCTGGACGGTAGATAATCCGGATACAGCTTATAACTGGGGAGTGGGGACTCAGAACGGGTTTGCTTCTTTTCCCAGTGGAGCCGCCTTTTTTGATGATGATGATGCCGGGCCGACAAGTATAAATACCAATGCCAGATTGATTTCACCGGTCATCAATCTTACCGGGGTCTCAGCTCCCAAGCTTTCATTTAAATATGCCAATAAAACGTACGATCTTGATTCTATCCTGAAAGTTGAAGCATTCAATGGTACATCATGGGTACAGATATTTACGTCTTCCGGTGATAAAGGGGTTTGGGATATTGACTTTAACACATTCTCATATGTGGTGACCACTTATGAAACAGCTGCGGATATTGATCTGACACCGTACGCCAATGCCAGCTTTCAGTTAAGATTTATCTATGATGATGCCGGTGATTATTCTTACGGAGTTGTTGTAGATGACTTACTGATCACAAATGGTGTCGTTTTAGCAACCTCGGAGGTTTCTGTTACTGATCAGGTGAATGTATACCCAAACCCTGTAAAGGATAATGTTTTCATCACATCCGGTAATCAAAATAAGATAGGGAAAGTCAGCATTATTGATATGTCCGGAAAAATGATAAAAACCTTTGAAAAGAAACAGGATTCATATGACTTATCTGATCTTCAGAAAGGAATCTACATAATGACCATCAGTGGAGATAAAGAAATCATTAAGAAAAAAATATTAAAAGAATAAACACTGAGCCTCCGAAACATATCGGAGGCTTTATTCAAAAGGCAAACTAAGATTTTAGTTATTGCATAAATTATAGATTTTGACAATGCTTCAAATAGGTTTTTAAGGAGTATTTATTTCTCCGCATTGAAGTAATTTTGCCTGTCTAAATTTAATTTATGGAATTATTGGAAAAACTAAACTGGAGATTTGCTACCAAAGCAATGAACGGTCAGAAAATACCACAAGAGAAAGTGGATAAAATATTGGAAGCGGCAAGATTAGCACCTACTTCCAGCGGGCTTCAGCCTTTCGAGATCATTGTAATCACCAATCAGGAAATTAAGGAGAAAATAAAGCCGGTAGCCTGGGGCCAACCGCAGATCACCGATTGTTCACATCTTTTAGTATTTGCAGCCTGGGACAACTATACTGAAGAAAGAATCAACAATATGTTTGATCTTACCAATGAGATCAGAGGATTTAAAAATGAAGGCTGGGAAAATTACCGACAGTATTTGCTGAGTACTTATCCGCCGAGAACAGCAGAAGAGAACTTTACCCATGCGGCAAAACAGGCTTATATTGCTTTCAGTGCTGCTATTATTGCAGCGGCATTTGAAGGGGTAGATTCAACGCCGATGGAGGGGTTTTCACCGGAAGAAGTCGACAATATCCTGAATTTAAAAGAAAAAGGCTTAAAGAGTGTTTTACTTTTGCCATTAGGATACAGAGATGCTGATAATGACTGGCTGGTGAACCTTACCAAAATCAGAAAATCAAAAGAAGATTTCATTACCGAAGTCAACTAATTTTTTCTCATAGAAAAAGCCCTTTTTTATCGAAAGGGCTTTTATATTTTATAACATTAAAGATTAAGGCTTCCAGTCTACCACAGCTCTGATAAACGCTTCTGCGTTTTCCAACGGGATATTGGGTAAAATTCCATGGCCAAGGTTAGCAATGTACCTGTCTTTTCCGAAACGGTTGATCATTTCATTCACCATCTTTTTAATGGTTTCAGGAGTTGAGTGCAGTCTTGCCGGATCAAAATTTCCCTGAAGGGTCATTGTGTGATTCGTCAGGGTTCTTGCAAATTCAGGCTTGATCGTCCAGTCAACTCCCAATGCTGATGCCTTAGACATCGTCATTTCTTCCAATGCAAACCAGCATCCTTTTCCGAATACCACCACATGGGTAAGCGGGCTTAATGCCTCAACAATCTGGTTGATATATTTCCATGAGAATTCCTGATAATCATCCGGGGAAAGCATTCCGCCCCATGAATCGAAGACCTGCACTGCAGAAACGCCTTTTTCTACTTTTCTTTTCAGATAAGCAATCGTTGTATCCGTAATCTTCTGAAGCAGTAAATGAGCCGCTTCCGGCTGTTGGAAACAGAACGACTTGGCGATATCAAAAGCTTTACTTCCTTTTCCTTCCACACAATAGCAAAGAATCGTCCAGGGTGAGCCTGCAAAACCAATCAATGGAATCTCATTATCTAATTTCAGCAGGGTTAGTTCAATAGCGTCGAAAACATATCCTAAAGTATCATCAACATCGGGAACTTCAATATTCTGAACCTGTTCCATTGTTCTGATCGGTGTATCCAGCCATGGCCCAACTGATTCCTTCATTTTAAAATCAATTCCCATAGCCTGAGGGACTACAAGAATATCAGAAAATAAGATTGCAGCATCCAACGGAAATCTTCTGATCGGCTGTACTGTTATTTCAGCAGCCAATTCAGGAGTCTGGCATCTTGTAAAGAAATCATATTGATCACGAAGAGCAATGAATTCCGGAAGATATCTGCCGGCTTGTCTCATCATCCATACCGGTGGTCTTTCCACTGTTTCTCCGCGAAGAGCTTTTAGATAAAGGTCGTTTTTAATCATAATTTATTTTAAACTAATATTGCCATACATTATTTCCGGCAATAAGTGCTTTATTGGCTGATCATTTTCTTTTGTATCAACTCGAGGACAGACTTCATATTATTTCCTTCAGAGGTAAAAACAGGATGTGAAGTGTATTTTTTCAACTCATTGGAGGTGGTTTCTCCGATAGAAAATATCATCTTATCTTCCAGTGAATTCTGTTTTGCAAAACTACGAACTCCACTCGGACTGAAAAAAACTACAGCATGATATTTTTCAGTTATTAAAGGATTGATTTCCTCCGTATGGTAAACTGTTATTTTCTTGTATCTGATATTCTGTAAAGGCAGGTCACTATCCAGCACATCAATGGCCAGGTTTCCGCAAAAATGTAAGAATTTCTCCTGCGAACAGTTTCCTATGATGAACCTTGAAAGGGTTTCTGCATTTTTCAGAACCTTAAAAGTTCCGAAACCGTGCTTTCTTAATTCTTTTTTTGTTTTCTCTCCGACACAATAGATTTTATTGTAATTCCTTGCAGTAAAATCTTCGTTGGGTCTGAAATGATTTTTAAAAAAGGAAGTTACTCCGTTTACGCTGGTGAAAATTAAAGAATAGTCCTTTAAATCAAAAGGACTTACTTTAATGGAAGTGGTCTTGATTACCTCAATACAATCGGCCACAATATGCTCTCCTAATTCTTTGGATAAAACAGAAGGGTCTATATTTTTGGTAAATAAGATTTTCATGTCATTCAACAGGTGAAGTAAAAGGATGAATTTTTACAGCTGATTTTTAATTTCCGCCATTAATTCTTTTCCGCCATTTTCAAGAACAATTTTTGCAAACTTTTCTCCAAAATTTTCGGAATCATTATAGATGAAGTTTTCATCTGTAGCGATACAGTTTTTACCATCCAGTGAGCAAAGTGCTGCTTTAAAACGGATTTGATCGTCAAAAATTTCAGCGAAAGCCCCGATAGGTGCTGTACAGCCGCCTTCAAGAGTTCTTAAAAAGTTTCTCTCGATATCTACACAGATCTGTGTATTCTTATGATTAATCTGGCTTACGATTTCGTTGATTTCCTTTTTATCAGAATGTCCGGCTACAGTGATTACACCCTGTGACGGAGCGGGGATCATTAAAGGTAACATTTCGTAGCCGATATCCATTTTCATTCGTTTGATACCCGCCAGAGACAGGATTGTAGCGTCAAAGTCCTGTTCTTCCAGTTTTTGAAGACGCGTCTGGATATTTCCGCGAATATCGGAAAATGAGGCTGCAGGATAATTTCTCAACCAGAAAGCTCTTCTTCTAAGACTGCTTGTCGCAAGTTTCAGTTCGTGAAATTCTTTATCTTTAGCCGATTCTTTTCTGATCAGGACATCCTGAGGAAAATCTCTTTCAAGATAAGCAATGAGTTCAATGTTGTCCGGTAACTGGGTAGGCACATCTTTTAAAGAATGTACGGCAATATCAATTTCATCATTCAATAATGCCGTATCCAGGTCTCTTGTAAAAACACCGGTGATCCCTAAGGAATAAAGAGGCTGAGTAAGATTTTTATCACCGGATGAAACGATCGGTGTAATCTCAGTCATATAATTATTGTTCTGCAGGTGCCTTGCTACTTCTCTTGCCTGCCAAAGAGCAAGTGCGGAATTCCTTGTTCCTATTCTAATGCTTTTCATTGAATTCGTTGTTTGGTTGTTCAACTAATATTTCGTGCATTAATTTACTAATTTCTTCGGCTTTCAAAGGATTATCGATGATGTATTTTGCAAAACGATTGGTGATTTTCTGAATCATCTTGTCAGAAAGCTCCATATCATTGACATTGATGTATTTGTTTTTTCTGTAAAACTGGTGCATTTCATTACGTTCCATGTTCTTTAAAACCGCTTTGAAATGGTGGATGTTGGGAGCCAGCCTTCTTTTCTTTTCCCATTCAAGAAAATCTTTCGTCATTTCCTTGATGATTTTTTCAGCTTTCGGAATTTCCTTTTCCCTTTGCTGAATGGTCTCCTGAATCTGTTTTGAAAGCTCATCAACATCAACAAGCGTTACATTTTGATTGTTGGTGACATCTTTTTCAACATTGTGCGGAATAGAAAGATCAATGATTAAAGTTTCTTTTCCGTTCGGGAAATGAGAAGTGTTTACAATAGGATGCTTAGCTCCCGTTGCAACGATAAGGATGTCGGTATTTTTTAATTCCTTGTCAAAATCAGAATAATCGACATGAGGAATATTATATTTCTGGGAAATCTTTTCAGCTTTCTCCTGAGTTCTGTTGGTGATTTTTATCTTTGGCTGATAAACATGCTTTACCAGGTTTTCTACCGTATTTTGCCCGATTTCTCCAACTCCTAAAAGCAGGATGTTCTTTTCGGTAATTTTTTTCTGGCTGTTAAGTATGTAATGAACGGCAGCGTAAGAAACCGATGCGGCCCCATTGGAAATCCCGGTCTCATTTTTAATTCTTTTTGAAATCTGAATGGCGGAATTGATCGATCTTTCCAGATAAGGATTGGAATTTTGTCTTTCCTTTTTGAAACGGGCATATGCTTTTTTGATCTGTCCGATGATCTCAAAATCCCCGATAATCTGGCTTTCCAGTCCGGCTGCTACCCTGAATAAATGGGTTAACGCTTCTTCTTTGGTCAGAATATTGGCATACTGAAGGAAATCAGTAAGGTTTACCCCGATTGTTTTACAGTATTCTTCAGCTATCAGAAGATAATTGGGAGAGGTAGTGTAAATTTCGGTTCTGTTACATGTGGAAACCACAAAAGCATCCCCTAGATCTTCATCATGAATCCGGGTAACAAAATTTTTTATATTTTCATCAAAAAACGCAAACTTCCCCCGGGTTTCTCCATCAGCCTTTTCATAGCTTATAGAAAGTACGGCGAAATTCGATGTTTGATGTATATTGGAATACTGTAACATAAGCAGGAGCAAATTTACGTTTTTTTTAATTAAACATTTTCTGATAATGTATATGATTGTTATCGTAAAAAACTATTTTGAATTCAGGGTTAAGAGTTAAAACGTTCATGGCTGTAGCAGAATTTAATCGGAGATGCTGATCATTGAAAAACAAGCGTTTATCATGAATATATTTTACATTCCGCATTTTGTAAAAAACTCAAAGCCTGCTTTAAAAGGCTTCTTTAAATAATAAAAGTAAAAGTTAATAAAAAAAATAAAATTTTAATAAAATTTTAACCAAATTATATGCTCGTCAAATTTCATTCGTAGTCTTAAATTTATATCTTTGTAATCTTAAAATCAGAAGAAAAATATGAGTTTATTCGATATGTTTACGCAAGAAATTGCGATAGACCTTGGAACTGCTAACACGCTTATCATCCATAATAACAAAATTGTTATAGATCAGCCGTCAATTGTTGCCATTGAACGTTCTACGGGAAGGCCGATCGCGGTAGGAGAGCAGGCAAAACACATGCAGGGGAAAACTCATGAGGATATCAAAACAATTCGTCCGTTGAAAGATGGGGTAATTGCAGATTTTCATGCTTCTGAGCATATGATCAAAGAATTTATCAAAAAAATCCCCGGAATTAAAGGGAAATTTATTCAGCCGGCTTTAAGAATCGTAATCTGTATTCCTTCAGGAATTACGGAGGTTGAAAAAAGAGCGGTAAGAGATTCTGCACAGAAAGTGAATGCGAAAGAAGTAAGATTGATCTATGAGCCGATGGCTGCCGCAATAGGAGTTGGAATTGATGTACAGAAGCCTGAAGGAAATATGATTATTGACATAGGTGGCGGTACTACTGAAATTGCTGTAGTGGCATTGGGTGGTATTGTTTGTGATAAATCTGTGAAAATTGCAGGAGATGTATTTACCAACGATATTGCTTATTACCTGAGAACACATCACAACCTTTATATCGGTGAAAGAACAGCTGAAAGAGTGAAAATTGAAGTAGGATCTGCCGTTGAAGACTTGGATGTTGATATTGAAGATATTCCGGTACAAGGGAGAGACCTTATCACAGGTAAGCCGAAAGAAATCATGGTAGGCTATAAAGAAATTGCCCGCGCATTAGACAAATCGATCATCAGAATTGAGGATGCCGTAATGGAAACTCTTTCTTTAACACCTCCGGAATTGGCTGCCGATATCTATAAAACAGGTATTTATCTTGCCGGTGGTGGTGCTTTATTGAGAGGTCTTGCAGACAGAATTCACAAAAAGACGGGCCTTCCTGTTTTTGTGGCGGAAGATCCGTTAAGAGCTGTTGTTCGTGGGACCGGTATTGCGCTTAAGAATATGGATAAATTCAATTTCTTAATAAAATAATTTTAACTTTTTACGACACTTTATCTGAATGGGATTTTTGCTGAGATTATTTTCGAAGAATGCTCTTTTTGTCTTCTTTATTTTCTTGCAAATTATTGCTCTGGTTCTGATATTCTCTAAAAACGCCATGCAGAAATCCTGGATTGCCGGCCAATCGGCGGCTTTAAATTCCTGGATCTCCGGATATATTGATGAAGGGGTTTCATACCTTAAGCTGAAACAGATCAACGAAGACCTTGTTGCCCAGAATAAAGCCCTAATGACAGAGCTTTATGGAAAAGAAGGTGCGAAGAATCCTGTTTTCAGAAAAGTTCACGATACTTTAGGAGGCGGGCAGATCTATACATTTGTAGACGGGGAAATTGTTTTTAACAGTATCAACAGACGTAATAATTATTTTACCATCAATCGTGGAAAACGCGATGGGGTATTTCCTCAGATGGGTGTAATGGCTCCGAAAGGGATCGCGGGGATCGTTATTAATTCTACAGACAGCTATGCATTGGTTCAGTCTGTTTTAAGTGTCAGTACGATCAGAATTAATGCTTCCCTTAAAAACTCCGGATATTTCGGTACACTTACCTGGAACGGAGACAACTCAAGAGTGATGCACCTGGCGGATATTCCGAAGTATGTTGCATTAAAAGTTGGAGACACCGTGGTTACAGACGGTAAATCAGCAATCTTCCCTAAAGGCGTTATGATCGGAACAATCGCAGGGTATTCCGTAGATAATAAAACAGGATTCTGGGACATTTCAGTAGAGCTGAGCGAAAAGATGGGGGCTTTAAACAAAGTATTTGTCGTTAAAAACCTTAAGAAAGCTGAAGTACAGAAAATTCAGGATACATTGCAGGCAGTAATAAAAAAAGAAAATGATTAGCAGGACTTTATTTACGGATATATTGATCATGATTTTTCTTGTTGCACTGCAAATTTTTGTATTGAACAGGATCACCTTGCTGGGTAAATATACTCCGGTGTTATATCCTGTATTCGTTATGTTTTATCCTTTCTTCAGAAATAAATTTCAATTTTTAGCATTAAGTTTCCTGATCGGTCTGGCAGTCGATGCTTTCTTAAATTCATGGGGTATCAATGCATTGGCAACTACTTTGATTGCCTATTTCAGAACTTTGATTTTCAGGACTTCTACCGATACTTCCACAGACTTTTTCTCGTTTCAGTCCCTTCAGTGGGCGCAGTTTTTGCTGTTTCTTTTTTCAAGTATCTTTCTGCATCAGCTTTTAGTACAATATATTGAGTTTTTTAAGTTGAGCAGATTTTTTGAAATATTACTTAATGTGTTGGTAACAAGTATAATTTCCTTTATATTTATCGTTATTTACGCATTAATATTTAAAATCAAACAAAAAGTTTGAACACACGTTATTTAAAAGTCTTTGCCGCCCTTGCTGTTATTGCCCTTATTTTTGTGGCAAGGCTTGCTTATTTACAGTTGTTTACAGACCGTTATGCCTTAAATGCGGCCAACACCTCCATTAAGATCGAATACATTATTCCGCAAAGAGGAGTTATTTTTGATAGAAACGGAAAAATTATGGTAGGTAACCAGCCTGCTTATGAAATTTCTTTCACCCAGGCTTTAATGAAACCTGATTTTGATACCCTTGGATTCTGTAATTTAATGAGAATCAGTAAAAATGATTTCATTAATAAGATCAATGTCATCAAAAAAGAAAAGTATTATTCCAAGCTAACTCCCATGACGTTTATCAAAGACCTCAGCAGGGAAGATATCGCTAGGGTTCAGGAAATCATATTTAAATATCCTGCTTTCAGCATTGTTTCAAGACCTCAACGTCAGTATGAAGTTTCCACTTCCGGAAACCTTTTAGGATACACCAGTGAGGTAAACGAAAGAGAAATTAAAAAAGATTCAATATACTATCTGCCGGGAGACTTCATCGGGAAAACCGGAGTTGAAAAATCCTATGAAAAAGAACTTCGCGGAGTAAAAGGGATGAAGTATATTCAAAAAGATATTAAGCTTCGAAACATAGGTTCCTATAAAAACGGAGCGCTTGATAAAGATGTAGTGACCGGAAAAGACATTACACTGACCATTGACTACGATCTGCAGAGAATGGCTGAAGAAATGCTGGTTAATAAACATGGGGCAATTGTTGCTTTAGATCCGAATAACGGCGAGGTTCTGGTAGCGGCAACAGGTCCGGATATTGACCCGAATCTTTTTACAGGGCCAAACAAATCAAAAAATTTATACGCTTTATCCAAAGATACACTTTACGAAAATAAGCCTACATTCGACAGATCTTTGCAGGCAGGTTATCCACCGGGCTCCACTTTCAAACTATTGACTGCCTTATCTGCAATGCAGATGGGTGTGATGGATGAGAATACTGTTTTCCCTTGCGGTGGCGGGTTTAATTACAGAGGATTAAGAATTAAAGGACACGGTGGCGCAGATCCGTTAATTCCTTCAATTCAGGTTTCCAGTAACTGCTACTTCTCTTATGCTTATTTAGCGATTCTTAATAAATATCCCGGGAATCCTTCAAAAGGAGTTGATGAATGGAAAGCCATCATGAGCAGCTTTGGAGTAGGAGAATTTTTGAATAATGATTTTGCCGTGGGTGCAAAAGGAAGAATTCCATCCGGCGAATTTTATGAAAAAAGAATGAAATCTATCCTTAAGGCGAGTGGTTCCAAAAAAGATTACAAAAACTGGGATGCTTTGGCTACCGGTGCGGTTTTCAACGGGATGGGACAGGGCGACGTTATGGTGACCCCTCTTCAGCTTGCCAATTATGTGGGAGCTATTGCCAATAAAGGTTGGTATTATACACCACATATTGTAAAAGCAATTGACGGGAAACCCAATCCTGACCCTAGATTTAAAAAGAAACATAAAACTTTAGTTGATCCCAAACACTTCGAGCCGGTTCTGAAAGGAATGGAAGCCGTAGTTTTAAGAGGTACAGCAAGAGGTTTAAAATCAAACGACTTTACCCAATTGGCAAAAACAGGTACAGCACAGGTTCCTCAGGGAAAAGATAACTCCATTTTTGTATTGATTGCCCCTGCAGATAAGCCCAAAATTGTAGTTGTAGCCGTAATGGAACATGCAGGTTTCGGAGCAACATGGGCAGGTCCGGCGAGTACGGTAATTGCAGAGAAATATATTACTGGAGACTTAAAAAGAGAGAATCTTTATAAAAAAATGACCTCAGCCAGTTTCATGCCCGAATATAAAAGGCAATGGATCGCGGATTTGAAACGTAAAGGTTTATATGTAGAACCTAAAGCAGATTCCATAAAACTTAAGAAAATACAGGACAGTCTGGATTTTATCAAGAAACAGAAAGAAAAATTACAAAAACAGATAGACACAGAAGTATCAACCAAAAAAACCAGGAAGCAATGAAATGGACGGAAGGATTAGATAAATTAGGCCTTGGTTTGTATTTGATGCTTTGCCTGTTTGCGATTGCTAACATCTATAGTGTTGACCAGAAACTTGGTGAAAAGCAGTTGATCTTTTTCTGCATCTCATTATTTGTAGGGCTTGTTATTTTTGTAGGGCGAAGCAAGTTTTTTGAAAACATGTCCGGAATTATTTATATCGGCGGTGTTTTGCTGCTGATAGGGCTTTTTCCTTTCGGTAAAGAAATTCTCGGGCAAAAAAACTGGTATAAATTCGGGAGTTTTACCATGCAGCCTGTTGAATTTGCAAAAATAGGAACGGCACTTATGCTTGCCAATTATGTCTCGGGGCCTGATTTTAATTTAAGCATTAAGAAATCCCTCTGGACTTCCCTAGCAATTATAGGTGTTCCTGCTGTTGTAGTGCTTGCCATTCCGGACGTGGGCTCCATGCTTGTGTTTATTGCATTTTTCATTGCCTTATACAGAGAAGGATTGAGTGGTCTTCTGTTTGGGATAGGGTTTCTTTTTGCTGCGGTTTTCTTAATTGCACTGGCAATTCCGCCCATCTATATCGTAATTGCCATTGTTGTGATTGCCGGAATTTTAATAGCAATGAACTATCATAAGATGTCCTGGGATGTTATTTCTATTTCAGGTATCGCAGGATCAATTCTTCTTTTATGCGGATTGGCTTTTGCCTCACCCTATATTTTAGAAAAACTTCCCAAACACCAGAGAGAAAGAATTGAAGTTCTTTACAAAGGAGAAAAAGCGTTCAGGGATACTTCAGGATACAATTTATTATACTCTAAAACAGCCATCGGATCCGGTGGACTTTTAGGAAAAGGATATCGTGAAGGTTCGGTAACCCAGGGAAAATTTGTTCCCGAGCAGGAAACCGATTATATTTTCTGTACGGTAGGCGAAGAATGGGGATTTGTAGGCAGCGCATTGCTGATTATATGTTACATGATCTTCATCGGTAGAATTTATTACCTCGCAGAAAAACAGAAATCTACCTTTAACCGTGTTTTCGGGTATTGCTTTGCATCGATCCTTCTGATGCACTTTACGATTAATTTAGGGATGGTTATGGGGCTTTTCCCGACAGTTGGTATTCCTTTGCCGTTCTTCAGTTACGGAGGAAGCTCTCTGCTTGCTTTTTCCATTATGACCTTTATTTTCTTTAAGCTGAATTATTCGGATAAAAACAGTCTGGTTTAAACGGGAAGCCTGAGGTAACAGCGTTACGGATATCTGCAAATCAATATTTCATTAAATCAAAATCCTAAAATAGCGATGAAAGAAGCTTATATCACAGACCAGAATTTTGATGACACAGACTTCATTCAGTTTCCATTGGAAAAAGGAGAGTATGAAAATTGTGTATTCAGAAACTGCAATTTTGAGTACTTTGATCTTTCTGAATTTAAATTTACCGACTGTGAATTCACCGGATGCAATCTGAGCATGGCAAAGCTTGATAATACAGCTTTTCGTGAGGTAGTTTTTAAAGACAGCAAGATGTTTGGGCTTCAGTTTAATGATTGTAATGAATTCGGGCTTTCATTTAAATTTGACGGATGCCTTCTGAATAATTCCACATTTTATAAGACTTCAGTTAAAAAAACGGTATTTAAAAATTCAAAACTCAATGAGGTGGATTTTGAAGAAAGTGATCTGTCTTTTGCCAGCTTTACTAATTGTGATATGATGGGTGCCATTTTTATAAATACCAACCTTGAAAAAGCCGACTTCAGGACTTCTTTCAATTATTCCATAGATCCGGGCTCCAATAGGCTAAAGAAGGCCAGATTTTCACTTTCTGAAGTACATGGACTCTTGGATAGGTTTGATATTCAAATTGAGAAAAATAGCTAAGAAGAGAAGTTAGAGATTAGAAATTAGAAGTTAGTAGTGATGTTGTTTATTTCTTTCCAGAAAATAAGGTTAAATAAAATAAAGACAGTCAAAATAAAAAAGCCATCAAATTTTGATGGCTTCATTATTTAAATCAATTATTTAAAATTAAAAACTTGTTGCTGAAGTTGCTGTCGTAGCAGCTAAGTTGTTATAAGATTCTCCGTTTTCATTAATTATTCTTTTTGCGAATCTGTATTTTGGTCCCCAATAAGAATCATTAAGCGAAGAAATCATAACCCCTCTTGAAGTGGCTGCATGAATGAATTTTACTTCACCTTCTTCAGTTACACTTTCTACAATACCTACGTGAGAAATTCTTCTTCCGTGAGAAAAGAAAATCAAATCACCTTTCTGTAGGTTTTCTTTTTCAATTCTTTCACCTTCCTGAGCCTGAGAAGCTGCTACTCTTGGTAAGCTAAGCCCTGCTGCTGCTCCGAATACGGAAAGAACAAAAGCTGAACAATCTATACCGTTTCTGGTCATTCCTCCATATCTGTAAGGAGTTCCAAGGTATGTTTCAGCTTCAGTTAAGATATTGTCTATCGTTTTATTGTATTTGACTGCTTTGGCAATCTGAGAATTTTTAATAGAATTTTTAGCATTGGCTAAAGATGCCGCCTTTTCAGCAAGAAATGAATTGATCAATGTCTGCTTATCCAGTTCCATTTTCTTGGTATCAATAGAAGCTAGTTTGGCATCTGTTTTGTATTCTTTGGAGTAAGTTGCCGGTTTTGAAACTACGTAATTTGTAACGCAAGATTGTAAAGAAACTGTAGAAACTATAGCAACTAAATAAAACAAAACTCTTTTCTTCATATATATTTGATTATCCGTGTTAAAAAGGAATATTTATTTCCAAAAGCATTACAAAAGTAAAGATTCCGATCAAAAGAGCTTAGATATGATTAATGTCAGGTTCTTGTTTTAACACATTTTAACATATTATTTGAGTATGTTAAAGAAAAACAAACCGCAACGTCCCATTTTTGGTAAGTGTGCGGTTTTTTTTATTAAGATTTTTTAACAAAATAATTCCACTTTCCTTTATTGAAGAGTCTTTTAAATTTTTTTGTATAAAAACGGGTCAACTATTTTTTTAACGGTCTATTAAGGATTTGGCCTATTTTAATAGCTTTACCCTGATATTCTGCCCGTCACGAATTTCTTCGGAAGCGTTTTTAATAATAACATTGTTTGGAGTAATGGCTCCGATGATCATGGTGGTTTCCCCATTGGAAATACCGGAAGTCACCGGGATCCAATGAGCTTTATTTTTTTCTACTCTGATAACAAATACTCCCAATGTAGAGTTCAGAACCGCAGAAGTAGGTACAGATAATGCTTTACTGTTTTCACTCAACGGAAGGACTACATTGGCTACCATTCCGGGCAATAATCTCTTGTCTTTGTTGGATACATCCATTTCCACCCATTGTGAACGGTAATGATTATCCAAAGCTCCTGCGAATCTTGAGATTTTAGCAGTGAATGTTTCTCCGGGAATAGACTGTACCGAAAATTTTATTGACCCATCTCGGTTAAGGCTGCCTGTATAAGATTCGGGAACATTTACTACCAGTCGTAATTTGTCCTGCTGAACGAGATTGAACATCGGAAGTTCGGAGCCCTTCCCTGAAGGCCCCACATAAGCTCCTGTACTTACATTCCTTGTGGCAATATTTCCACTGAACGGAGCTCTTATCTGTAAGTAATTCTTAACATCCATCACTTCTCTGTAGGATGCTTTGGCAGCCTCCAGCTGGGCAGCATCAGATCTCTGAACGGCTAAAGCCTGTTCGAGGTCAAGAGCAGATATAGTCCCTGGCGTTTTACTGGTTTCTTTTAAACGGTCGTATTTTGCCTTGCTGGCAATATAAATGGCTTCTTTAGATTTTAATGCGGATGCTGCTGCATTTTGTTGTGCATTAAGTTCCGGAGCTTCTAAAGTAGCCAGAAGCTGTCCTGCTGCTACTTCATTTCCTACATCTACATAAAGTTTTTTCACAAAACTGCTTATTTTAGCATAAATGTCAACCTTCTGATAAGGCTGTAGCTCGCCCGGAATAGAGGCAGATGAGGTAAAATCTCCCTGTTTGGGATTAATAGCCTCAATATCTGCGGCCGGAGCTTCAGCTGCTTTTTTTTGTTCAGGTTTATCACTGTGTCCACAACTCTGTAAATTGAAAAGCAAAATTGCGGGAATAAAATATCTGGAGAATCGATTCATTTTATTAATTTTTGATAGCCGTTAGGTTATTTATTTTGATAGTTCTGGGATAAAGTGAATGCTTTCTTTATCTTCAGGGTCAAGAGAAACGCTTTGAGTCGTGGTTTTTCCCTGCCCCCATGCAAATGCAAGCGGAAGAACAAATAAGGCGGCGAATGTAGAGGCTACCAGCCCGCCAATCACTGCCCGGCCCAAAGGGGAAACCTGGTCTCCGGCCTCTCCCAGTCCTAATGCCATAGGAACCATTCCTACCACCATGGCCAAAGCCGTCATGACAATAGGGCGTAATCTTAATGCTGCAGCTTCTCTTGCAGACAAAAGAGCGTCGCCATTATGTTTTCTTAATTGTTCAGCATTCGTAATAAGTAATACGGCATTGGATATTGAAACCCCTACAGACATAATGATACCCATATAAGATTGCAGATTAAGAGTGGAGCCACACACCATCAGTAAAGCAAGAGAACCTAAAAGTACTGCAGGTACGGTTACCAATACAACCCCCGACACTTTAAAAGACTGAAAGTTTGCTGCCAGCATTAAAAAAATAACAATAATGGCAATAATCAGACTGTTCTGTAAACTGCTCAGGGTGTCATTGAGGGTTTCTCCCAGTCCGATAAGGCTTACGTTGAGCCCTCTTGGTAATTCTCCCATATTGTCAATCACTTTCTGAACATCTCTTGTCGCAGTTCCTAAATCAGTATGATTGAGATTTGCTGTTACAGTCAGCATGGGCATTGCACCCAGATTGTCTGTTTCACCGTATGTAAAACCGTCTTTAATTGTTGCCACATCTCCAAGATTCGGCCTGTTGGAGTTTTTTTGTAACGGTATTCCGGCAATTTCCGCTTTAGTGTTCATTTTATTTTCCGGAATCTGCACCTGAACGTTATAGCTGTATCCTGCTTTTTCGTCGGTCCAGATATTTTTTTCGGTATATCTTGATGATGAAGTGGAAGCAACAAGCGAGCGTGAAATCTCCGACACATCCACACCCAGCTGTGCCGCACGGACACGGTCTATATTAATATTGATCGCAGGATATTTAATAGACTGCCCGATTTGTACATCCCGCAAATAAGGAATCTTTTTGAGCTCTTCTTCAATTTTTTTAGCATAGTTTTCATTGACTCCCTTGTCTCGTCCTGATAACCTTACCTCAATCGGAGTCGGAGATCCCTGGCTGAGAATTTTTTCCGTAAGCTCGATAGGTTCAAATGAAAGTTTCATCTCGGGATTGATGCTTTTAGTTTTTTCTCTGATCTTATCTTTCAGGTCATCCATATTAGTATGGAAGTCTTCTTTTAATCCGACCTGTAAAACGGTTTCATGAGATCCTGCCATCCATAGGTAAATGGGGCTTACGGAAAAGAGGTTCGGATGGTTTCCCACATAAGCCGAAGTAATGGAAATATTGTCTTTTCCGACAATGTCTTTAATGCCTTCGAGTAATTTTAAAGTCTGGAGTTCGGTTTTTTCAATCCTTGTTCCGTCAGGAATACGCATGCGGACCTGAAACTGGGAACCGTTTACCTGCGGTAAAACATCTCTTCCGATACTATTTAAAAACAGAGCAACCAATCCCATTGTGATTAAAATATAAGCAGAAACGAAGATCTTTCTGTGAGGCATGATCCGGTCTAAAAATTTCAGATAACGGAATCTTATTTTTTCGAATAAGCTAACTTTTCCGTCCCGGTTGCTGTCTTCATGTTGCAGTAATATTTCTTTTTGACTCCAGGTGTTGGTTTCATCACTAAGATTTGCAGCCTGCAGTTCTTCAGCATCACTCATTGTATGTCCGTCTTTGGCTTTATGATGCTTTGCCTTCATCATCCAGTTGGCCATTACAGGAACAAATGTCTGAGCCAGGAAATATGATACAACCATGCTGAATCCTATCGCCAGAGCGAGCGGGAGGAATAAAGATCCCGGAATTCCGGCCATGGTAAATGCCGGAGCAAAAACAGCAAGAATACAGAATAGAATGAGAAGCTTTGGAAATGCAATTTCCTTACATGCATCCCAAATGGCTAATGCTTTGGATTTACCCATATCCAGATGCTGGTGTATATTTTCTATGGTCACCGTACTTTCATCGACGAGAATCCCGATGGCCAATGCAAGTCCGCTCAGGGTCATAATATTAATTGTCTGCCCAAAAAGATTGAGGAATAACACTGCAGAGATAATAGAAATAGGAATGGTAAGAATAACGATGATAGCCCCCCTGATATCCCCGAGGAATAAAATAACCATCAAACCTGTTAACAAAGCTCCAATTGTACCTTCACTGAGTAAGCTTTTAACGGAGTTGATAACGTAGGCAGACTGATCAAATTCAAAGCTCACCTTTACGTCATCAGGGAGGTTCGACTGAATTTGTGGAAGTTGTTTTTTGAGATTTTGAACGACATCCCAGGTTGAAGCATCAGCACTTTTTGCGATACTCAGATATACAGAACGGCGCCCGTTAACCAGAGCGTAGCCGGAAGTTATATCCGCTCCGTCACTTACTGTTGCAACATCTTTTAAATAAAGATTCTGAACGGCTCCTTTATATAAGGGGATGTTTTCAAAATCTTTTACATTTTTAATCATCGTATTGGTGGGAGTGATGTAATATTTATCACCGATACGAATGTTTCCTGAAGGAGCAGTCTGGTTATTTAACCGCAGTGCTTCTACCAGCTGGTCCGGGGTCAGGTTGTGCTGACGGAGCAGATCAGGATTGGCATTAATGACAACTGTACGGATATTTCCCCCGAACGGTGGTGAAGAAACAATTCCGGGAATGGAGGTAAATGTGGAACGCACATATACGTTAGCAAGATCAAGCAGTTCATTATTAGTTCTTTTGTCACTGCTTAAAACAAGCTGTCCTACCGGTAGGGTGGAAGCATCAAAACGTATGATAAACGGTGGGTTGGAACCCGGAGGAAATGCTGCCTGAATCCTGGTTGAGAATGAATTGAGCTCAGCAGCGGCCTGTGCCATATTGGTCCCCGGATAGAAATTGATTTTCATCAGCGTCAGACCCTGAATATTTTTGGTTTCAATACTTTTGATTCCGTTGACGAAAAGGAAGATATTGATGTATTGTTTCGCGAAAAATGCTTCCATCTGCTGAGGCGTGTAGCCACTGAACGGATGGGAAACATAGATTACGGGTAAATCCAACTTAGGGAAGATATCGATTTTGACGGAGCCGACAGAACGTATTCCGAAGAAAAACAGCCCTGCGACAATCACCAAAATCGTAATGGGTTTTCTTAATGCAAATCTTATTAAGTTCATTTATAATAGTGTTGATATCATTTATATTATTCTTACAATTCACTTTCGAAAACGGTAAAGTCTCCTGTTGCTGCTGCTTTCAATAGTAGTGCATTCCAAACGTTGCTTACAGCAATATCCCTGTCGGTTTCAGCCCTGATTAAGGCATAGATCGCCTGAGAAAGATCAACAAGATCCGTTAATCCGTTTTTGTACAATACAGATCTTTGGATGTAGGCATCATTGGCTGATTTTAGCTGTATGGGAACCTGTTCATACACGATCAGTGAATTTTTCCATTTGTTTTCAGATAAATCCATTTGAGCTTTAAGCTGTTGTTCGGCTAAATCATATTCATGTTTCAGACCCTGGCTTATATAATCCTGAGCACTGATTTCTTTAGAGAGCCTGAAAGTTTGGGTGAAGTTCCAGGAGATCCCTAATCCTACAAGGTAGTTACTTCTGGTTGGATGAATGCCATCCCAATAAGAGGATGAAAAATCATTCTGATTCTGGGCGTAGCTGTTTCCGAATCCTGAAGCTCTGGTTTGTATAATTCCTACCATAGAAAATGACGGATAATATTGTGTCTTCAGATATTGTTTTTCCTGTTCGCTCACCTCAATTCTGCTCTTGTATAATGTAAGAATCGGATGGTTTTTTAGAGATAAATCTGTTTCGGCAGGCAGATCTGCAGGAATTCTTTGAAGCAACGTACTGTCGAGGACAAACTCCTGAGACGGAATACCCATAAGCTGTGCCAGCTTATTCTCCTGTTCCTGTTCATTGTCTTTTGACTGAGTATAAGTGATCATTGCATTAGCATAATCGGCTTTGGCAAGAGACAGGTCTACTCCGGGTACAAGACCGTTTCTTTCTTTCACTTCCACCACTCTTCTTATCGTATCGGTTCTGGCTACATTCTTTTCATACGACAGTTTTAGTTTTTTAGCAGCCAATACATTCAGATAAGCAGCCGCTACTTTTATTTTGTGCTGGAAAACCTCATCGGATAAATCTTTGGAGTCTCTTTGTGTTTTGGATTCGGCCACTTTCACTCGTTGTTTGGCTTTACCGAATGAGAAAAATTCCCAGTTGACATTGGCTAAATACAAAGCTCCGAATGTGGCATTCCAGTTTTGTTCAGGAAGCGGAAGTCCGGAAGAAGCAACACCATATCCTCCGAAACCATATAAAGGCCCGTTTTGACCGTTTACAGTCCCGAAATCCTGTTGTACACTAAAGTTCAAGTTGGGTAAATACTGACGTTTCGCCAGTTCCACAGATTCTTGGGAAGATAATCTGTAAGATTCTTTGGCTTTAATGGTTCCGTAATTATGAACAGCGGTTTCCAGTGCAGCCTGTAGAGAAAGTACTTCTTGTGCGTTAACTTTATTGATAAAAAAAAGCGAGAATAAAGTGAGAATGAAAACTCTTAAAAGCATCGAGTATATTTTTTTCTTTTCTCAAAGTAAAAAATACATTTTGAAGCAAACTTGAAGTTTCAGCCAGTAAATTATAATTTAAATATTTATTTGAAGAAAATTTTTTATCCTGCGAAATTAACCGTCTGTTTCATGTTTTCAAATTCTGTAATAAAAAGTTTGGAAGCATGTTGAGGAATAAAACATTCATGGTTTTCATCCTTTTCAAAATACACCGTGATGCTGTGCCATCCGTTTGAGAAATCATAATAAACGGAGAACTTATTGACCTCACAGATTTGTTTGACGATGGAAAGCCCTAAACCGATACTTTCATCAGATTGATTGCTTTTTTTGAATCTTTTAAAAAGCTCCTGAGTAGGAACATCGGGAGGCAGTCCGGTATTGCTGATCTGAAAGAATCTTCTGGTAAGGTTGATCTCAATTCTGCCTTGTTCAAGATTATGCCGGATCGCATTTGAAAGAAGATTGCTCAGAAGAATTTCTGCGAGTGTAGGGTGTATTTTCACATATACTTCTTTTTCACACCGTCGGTTAAGCGTTATGTTTTTCAGAGCGATATGATCTGAATAGGCATGTAAGGTTTCTTTTTCGACCCGGCAGAATTTCAGTTCCTCATGAGTTAAAAACTCATGGTTATTAAGCTTTGTCAGAAGCATAAGAGACCGGTTGATCCTGCTTAACTTATCAATGGAGTTTTGAATATCAGTCAATAATTCTGCCTGGTTGGCATTGATTTCCGTTTCGGCCAGTAATTCTATTTTACTTTGAATAATAGCTAAGGGCGTTTGTACTTCATGAGATGCGTTTTCGCTGAATTCTTTTACCGATGCAAAGTCTTCTATCGCTTTATCTGTCATGATCTGAAGAAATTCATTCAATTTTTTTAACTCTTTCGTGCTGGTGGGAATAAGCTGCAGCCTTTCTTTCTTCTGAATGCTGAATTGCTGTAGCCCGTCAATAGCATGATGAAAAGGTTTAAGGATGATCCGGGATAAAATCCTTGCAGTCACTAATACGAGTATTGTAATCAGAATCATTTTCCAGAACAGGGCATTCAGCATGCCTCCTACAATTTCTTCCGTTGCTGTAATATATTTATAGGAGGAAATTTTATATACTGCATTGTTGGCAGCTGCATAGGTATTGATCTGTATTTTACACTCGTTGAGTGAGGTATCGTTGTTTTTGAGACATGTATGAATGATTTCCGGATTTTGGGAAGGGATTGTTTTTCCTTTAAATAAGGTTATAGAAATGGGCATTCCCTGTGATGTTTTTTCGGGAGTTTCACCATTTTTCAGCTGGGAAGCAATGCGGGTATTTACTGATTTGAGTCGTTCTATTTCTACATTATCCAGCCGTTTTTTGATGCTGGTATAGGAAATGTACATACTTACGGGAGTTACCAGTAATACAATGGCAATAAACCAGAATGATATTTTATTTAATAAATTCATGAGTCATTATATTTCAATGCATTAAACTTGTACCCTAAGCCATAGATCGTTTCTATATAGTCATTACCTTTCGCTGCTCCTATTTTTTTTCTCAGGTTTTTAACGTGTTGGTAAACAAAGTCAAAATTAGCCAAATTATCCGTATAATCACCCCAGAGATGATTGGCTATAGACTGTTTAGACAAAACCCGGTTCTTATTGACCAGGAAATATAATAACAGTTCAAATTCCTTTTGGGTGACATCCAGCCTGGCCTTCTGAATAAATACTTCGTAGGTATCAGTATTTAAAACAATCTCGTTAAACTTTACATCATTGTAGCCGTCCATTTTTTTTCTGCGGAAAACAGCTCTTAATCTGGCATGAAGCTCCGGAAGGTGAAAAGGTTTGGTGATATAATCATCTGCTCCTTTTTCCAGTCCGTGGATTTTATCATCTAAAGCATCTTTGGCGGAGATGATCAATATTCCGCTGTTGATCTTCTCTGTCTTGATATAGTTTAAAAGGTTCAAACCATTGCCGTCGGGCAACATAATATCCAGTAAAATACAATCGTAACTGTTAAAGCTTAATCGTTCAAGAGCTTCATGGTAACTGTAAACACATTCGCAGATATAATGCTCTTCCTCAAGATAGTAGGTGATGCTTTGAGCAAGTTCTTTGTTGTCTTCAATGGTCAGGATTTTCATAGTAATAACAAAATTAAACTTAAATTTTATATTAATTTTGAAGTTGTATATATTCTTGATTCTGAGACAGATATTTTACAGTCCGATTCAATCTCAATAAAAAACTCTCCGGAAAAACCGGAGAGCTTAACTAATATGGAACTTTACAGATGTTATTTTGTAAATAACATTTCTCTATATTTAGTCATCGGCCAAAGCTCATCATCAACCATCATTTCCAGATCATCAGAAGCTTCTCTGATTACATCGAATAAAGGTTTTACTTTGTTGCAGTAATCTTCTGCCTGCTTTTGACTGTTTGATACTGCTTTTGCAGTTTCTCTTGCTTTAATAAGATCTTCAACACCTAATTTGATTTTAGAAACGTTTTCAGAAATGTGAGTGATCAGACTCATCTGCTCTTTTGCCAACGTTTTGAATTCTTTATCTCCGAAGATTTCTTTAAGACCTTTTACGTTTTCAATTAATCTGTTTTGGTAATTTAAAGCAGAAGGAATGATGTGGTTTCTTGCGATATCACTTAAAACTCTTGCTTCAATATCAATTACGGTAGAATATTTTTCAAGCTTGATCTCGTTTCTAGCCTCTACTTCTCTGTGGGTGAAAACACCTATTTCTTCATATAAAGCCAAAAATTTCTTATCCATCTCCTGCTTCAAAGCCTCCGGAGTCGTTTTTAAGTTGTTCAGCCCTCTTTTCTTAGCTTCTTTTGCCCAGTCGTCAGAATATCCGTCGCCTTCAAACATAATGTTTTTACACTGTTTGATGTATTCTCTTAATACGTTGAAGATGGCTTCATCTTTCTTTAATCCTGTTTCGATAAGTGCGTCAACTTCTTTTTTGAAATCATTCAATTGTTTTGCGGCAATCGTGTTCATTACCGTCATAGATTCTGCACAGTTTGCAGAAGAACCTACCGCTCTGATCTCAAATTTATTTCCTGTAAATGCAAACGGAGAAGTTCTGTTTCTATCCGTATTATCTAAAAGGATTTCAGGAATTTTTCCAACAACATTCAGCTTTAATTCAGTTTTTTCTTCCGGAGATAATTTTCCGTTAGTTACTTTTTCAAGCTCTTCCAACACTCTGAACAGCTGACTTCCGATAAATACGGAAATAATTGCCGGCGGAGCTTCGTTAGCTCCCAATCTGTGATCGTTACTTGCAGAAGCGATACTAGCTCTTAAAAGGTCTGCATATTCGTGAACCGCTTTAATGGTATTCACGAAGAAAGTTAAGAATTGTAAGTTTTTCTTAGGGTTTTTTCCCGGGCTTAATAAGTTTTCTCCGGTATCGGTAGCTAAAGACCAGTTGTTGTGCTTTCCGCTTCCGTTTACTCCTGCGAATGGCTTTTCATGGAATAAAATGTGGAAGTGATGTTTGTGAGCCACTCTCGCCATGATATCCATCAACAAAGAGTTGTGGTCTACAGCAACGTTTACTTCCTCAAACATCGGAGCCAGCTCAAATTGATTTGGTGCCACCTCATTGTGTCTTGTTGTTACCGGGATCCCCAGTTTCATACACTCGATTTCCAACTCTTTCATGAAGTTCATTACTCTTGTAGGAATAGAACCGAAATAATGGTCATCTAACTGTTGTCCTTTTGCAGGAGAGTGTCCTAATAACGTTTTACCGGTTAATACTAAATCCGGACGAGATTGATACAATGCTGAATCAACCAGGAAATATTCTTGCTCCCAGCCTAAAGTAGGCGTTACTTTTGTTACGTTTTTATCAAAATACTGCATTACGTTTGTTGCAGCTTCGTCTACAGCGTTCAATGCTCTCAATAGAGGCGCTTTATAATCTAAAGTTTCTCCGGTATAAGAGATAAAGATAGATGGGATACAAAGTGTAGTTCCCATGATAAACGCCGGGGAAGTAGGATCCCATGCCGTATAACCTCTTGCTTCGAAAGTGTTTCTGATACCACCGTTCGGGAAAGAAGATGCATCCGGCTCCTGCTGGATCAATAGATTTCCGCTGAATCTTTCGATTGCTCTGCCTCCTTCAATAGGGGTGAAGAAAGAATCATGCTTCTCAGCAGTCGTTCCCGTCAAAGGCTGAAACCAGTGAGTGTAGTGGGTTGCCCCTTTGCTCATTGCCCAGTCTTTCATTGCTACAGCAACCTGGTCTGCAATGTGTCTCTGGATTTTAGTTCCTTTTTTAATTGCATCTAATATAGAAGTAAATGCTTCTTTCGTTAAATATTCTCTCATTGTTTCTTCTGAGAAAACATTTTGACAGAATAATTCTGACAGTTTTGCAGGAACTTCAACAGAATTATCTCTTCTGAAGTCCTTGAATGGTAAGGTTTCTAACGCTTTGAATCTTAAAGTTGACATAATGAGGTTAATTTTACGGGGCAAATTTACAAAAAAAATGAATTGAAAATATTTTTACCCTGTATTTTTTAGGGGTATGTTTGAAAATTGTAATTTTTAAACGATGATTTAATTTTTTTGAGAGGGTATTTGTAAATTTAAGATTTAAGGTTTGAAGTTCAATATTCAGGAAAAGGATATCTTTATCATGAATACATTATACATTTTACTTTTACAAAAAAACAGCATATTAAACTCCTTGTTAAAAGATACTTAAAATAAGTTGGCCGGAGATTTTGTATATTTGTGTGAAATTTATTTTATGACAAATTCGAGAGCAAGAGAAACAACGGAAGCAATTGAAAGATTGTATATTTCTATGAGACACCTCTTTTACAGAGGTTTTTTTAAACCTGCCGGTGTTTCTGGAGAAAGTATAAGAAGCTTGCTGAAAACAATCAATCCTGAAATTTACGGGACGATGAATGTTCCTAATAAATTGGAACTGGACGGGTTGATGTATGTTTTAGACAGACTTCCGGAAGGGATTGAAGAATGCGCTTTTATTCATCTTACTTCAGATGAAGGTTTCGATAAAGGAAGTTTCGAACCCATTGTTCCCAAAAAGAGAAGAAGAAACTGTTACAGGATAGATGAGCACCAGATGAATATTGAAGTTCTTTTGGGACGTTCTGAAATTTATGATATTCTTACCCACTTAACATTCTTATTTATAGAAGCGGATAAAATCCGTAATCTGGCATTTATTCAGGATGAAAACTGGAAACCGACACGTGCCTTTAAAATTATTGAAGAAGTAGTAAAAGGTGAAAAAAAATACAGCCGAAAAGAAAAAGAAGTTGCCCTTATTCATCTTTCCTCTTTAATAGGAAGGACTTTCGACGAAACATTAAGAGCTTACAATACTTTCGGAGATGACAGTAATCCGGACCGTTTGTTTAAAATCATCTATAACTTAGGAAAAGTAAGCTTAGAAGATGCGAAACAAAGCAGAGAAAGAGAAATTCATTTCAGTGCTATTTTAAAGGAAAGAGTAGGACACCACTATTTCGGAGAGAAATGGGCCAACAAAGTGAAAGAGGTTTTATTTGAAAATGGCCTTCACATGCGCCCGTTGCATATTATTTCTGCCAATATGCATTCCGTAAAAAATATGCTGTACGCGAATGATGCATTGAAGAAAAAAGATCATAAAGAAGTAGACTATAAATTATACGGAGAAATCTCTGATAAAAAAGAACTTCGTGATAAAGTTTCCAAATATGCTTTAGATCAGGGATTGATTTATATTGATGACAAGAGCGGTAGTAACATTGATGTTCAGATCATTGATTTAAGCAAGACTAATCTTAAAAATACACCGTTTGGAAATATAAAATATGGTGGTGACGATGTGATCATGGTTTTTGACTATGCGTTCGGAGAACAGGCTTTTGAAGTGATGGATGAGTTGCTGAGACCTTTCGAGCACAAAGGAGAGGTGTATATGATGAAAGTGAAATCTGTTTCGATTATGGGTAAAGCGGGAATTCTGACAGGAGAAAAAGGAGATATTATGATTCCTACTTCTCATATTTTTGAAGGAACAGCGGATAATTATCCATTTGAAAATGCTTTGAAGCTGGAAGATTTTAATGATGATGAACTGAAAGCTTTTGAAGGATCGATGATTACCGTTTTAGGGACTTCACTTCAAAACAGAGATATTTTATCCTACTTTATGAATACTTCCTGGAAAGCGATCGGTCTTGAAATGGAAGGAGCTCACTATCAGAAAGCAATTCAGGTGGCTTCTAAAATAAGACATCATATTTCTCCGGATCTGTTCGTGTGTTATGCTTACTACGCTTCTGATAACCCTTTGGAAACGGGAAGTACACTTTCTTCAGGAGGTTTGGGTCTTACAGGTGTAAAACCGACTTACCTCATTACCTTAAAAATCCTTGAAAAGATTTTACAAAGTGGAAAAAAAGAAATTTCCGCTAAAAAATAATTGATTATTCAATTCGATATAAACCTCAGGTGTTTTGCATCTGAGGTTTTTTATTTAAACACTAATGACACTAATTTTTTTCACAAATTCCACGAATAAATATTGGTGTTAAAAATTGTGTATTCATTTGTGATAGTTGTGTTTAAAAATCTACGCGGGACAGGAGTGGTGTGGAAGAAATAGAAAAGGAAAGCTTTTACTGTGTTTCCTGGCTATAATTTAAACTGCTTCCTAATACTATTAGGTTCTTTCGGATAATAAATTTGTTAATTCAAGGCTTGATGGGTTCAAAGCTTATAGGTTTTTAAAACCTATAAGCTTTAATTTTTTAGAATGCATCTGCAAGTTCCCACCATGATAAAAATGACATCATTTTTTAGGATGGACCAAAAAAAATTAAATACCTATCTTTAAAAAAGTATAAAATTTTACATCATGAGCTCAGTTTCACAATTAGCCAAAAGATTCAGAGAGGTTCTGCTTGATGGATTCTGGATCGCCAATACCAATTTTAAAGACAAGCTTTCAGACGTAAACTGGCAGCAGGCAACAACAAAAGTTGATTCTTTGAATACCATTGCGATGCTTACTTTCCATATAGATTATTATATTGCAGGCCTTGTAAATGTTTTTGAAGGTGGCGATTTGGAAATAAAAGATAAATACAGCTTTGACCTTCCACCAATCGAGTCTCAGGAACAATGGGAAGAGCTGCTTAATAAGTTATGGAAGGATTCTGAAAAATTTGCCATTTTATTGGAACAAATGCCGGATTCCAAACTGGATGAAGTTTTTATAGACGAAAAATATGGAACTTACTTAAGAAATATTGAGGGAATGATTGAGCACAGCTACTATCATTTAGGGCAGATCACTTTGATTAAAAAGCTATTGACACATCAATAGACTGACTTCTATGGATTCATGCATTTTCATGACCATATTTACATAGATCTTCACAGATGCTTGTTAAAAAAATCTGCACAATCCGCTAAATCTGCAAGAAAAAAAAATAACTGAAAATCTTTCGGGAAGCTCCATATTTGAGCTTCTTTATAAATTACATACCTTTAAAAAAAAATAAATTTTAAATGAAAAAATCGGTTGCAATCCTGTTTGCATTTATCATTTCACAATTTCAAGCGCAGCAAGCCCCTTATTATCAGCAGGCTGCCAAATATAAAATGGATATTGATGTTAATGCAGAAAAATTTACCTACCAGGGAAATCAAACATTAGAATATACCAATAACTCTCCGGATGAGCTAAATGTAGTGTATTTCCATTTATACTGGAATGCATTTAAGCCCAATTCAATGATGGATCAGAGAGTGGCGACTCAGGGTAAAAACGGTGATTCAAGATTGCAGAAAGACGGAATTTCAAGACTGGCTTCGATTCCTAAAGATCAGGAAGGAGCTCAGAATATTCACTGGATCAAACAAAACGGGAAAGACCTGAAGTTTGAAATTCAGGAAACCATTATGAAAGTTTATTTAAACGAACCGGTTAAACCGAATTCAACAACGACATTCACAATGGATTGGGATGCGGTAATTCCTCAGCAGATCCGCAGAAGCGGAAGAAATAACAGGGAAGGTGTGGATATGACGATGACCCAATGGTATCCTAAAATTGCAGAATATGATTATGATGGATGGGCAACTTTTGATTATATCGGAAGAGAGTTTCATGCACCGTTTTCAGATTTTGATGTAACGATTAAAATTAATAAAGACTATGTGATCGGTGCCGGAGGAATCCTTGAAAACTCAACTGAAGTAAAAGGATACGATGCCAATGCTAAAATAAAAGCAGGAAAAGATAAAAAAGTAACCTGGAAATGGACTGCTAAAAATATGCTTGATTTTGCATGGAGCGCTGACAGGGATTATATCGTAAAAAGTTTCGATGTTCCTGATGGTCCAAAAGTATATTTGGTTTATCAGAACAATGATAGAACGAAAGTCTGGGAAGAAGCTCAGCCTTATGTTACCAAATATTTCCAGATCATGAACACTCACTTTGGGAAATATGTTTACCCAACTTACGCATTTATCCAGGGAGGTGATGGCGGAATGGAGTATGGAATGTGTACGATGATTTTAGGGGAAGCTAAAAATATTGAAGGTCTGATGGGCTTAATGGCTCACGAAGGATCACATTCATGGTATCAGCAGATGTTGGCTACGAATGAAAGTATGCGCCCATGGATGGATGAAGGGTTTACAAGCTATGCCGAAGGATATGTGATGAATCAGCTGTTTCCACCGGCAGATCAGCTTCCAAATCCGTTTGCCAATACTTTAAATGCTTATAGAAACTTTATTAAAAAAGGAATAGAAGAGCCTGCCGTATGGTTAGGAGACCATCATGATAACGGAAGTTCTTATACTTATGCTTCTTATGTGAAAGGTGAGCTGTATCTGGTTGAGCTGGGATACATTATGGGAGAGCAGAATTTAGCAGAAACCTTAAAGCAGTATTATGATCAATGGAGTATGAAACATCCTTCAGACAGGGATTTTCTTCATATTGCACAGAAAGTTTCGGGGATGGATCTGAAGTGGTTCCAGAATTACTGGATCAATACGACGAAAACGATCGATTACGGAATTAAGGATGTAAAATACGATGCGAAATCTACCACCATTACATTGATCAATAACGGACAGGTTCCAATGCCGGTTGATTTCAGTGTGATGATGACTGATAAAAAGATTGTCACTTATCAGATTCCGACCAACCTTACCCATACATGGAAAGAAAAAGATGCTTACGGGGAATTCAAAACAATGCCTTACTGGTCATGGACTCAAAAGGAATACACTTTAACGATTCCTTATACTAAGTCTCAACTGGCGGTTTTAGGAATAGATTTCAGCCAGAGAATAGCGGATGCGAATATGGAAGATAATTTTGTTGAGGTGAAATAAATAAAGAAGCCGCCCTTTTGGATGGCTTCTTTTAATCTAAAATCCTCCGTTTGGTGCACAACTGGGCGGGATGATACAATTGAGAGCTGCACATGGATTGGCAGGACAAACGGTTCCCGGGCAAATAGCGGGTACACTGCTTCCCGGGATAGGACACGTTACGTTTCCTCCTGTGATGGATCTTAATCCGCTTCTGGAAATTTTCTTTAAATTTTTCATAATAGACTTTTTGAATTGATTTTCAATCCGAAGTTATAATAATGGAGGCTTCTGTAATAGAATGAACAAGTAAGTGTTCCATATGATTTAATAAGTGTATCAGGGTTTTCCTAAGTGTGACTTTGTTGAATCCGGTTATAAATTATATCCATTCCAAATAATCTGATTCTTACCAGGCTTTTTTGAGGATAAAACTTTATTTTTACAATTATTTTTTTCAAATCTTTTAGTTTAAAAAATTAAATGAATTCAATCGTAATCAATATAGGAAACAGCAATATCAGATTTGGTCTTTTTGATGATGATAACTGTGATATTTCGTGGGTGATCAATACAAAACCTTACAGAACGACAGATGAATTATATGTTCAGATGCTGATGCTGTATCAGACTTATAAAATAGAGCCTAAGGAAATCAAAAAAATCATTATAGGATCAGTGGTACCTCAACTCACCAAGGTAATGAGCTCGGCCATTAAAAAGATTCATGGTATTCTCCCTGTAATTGTAGACAGGAATACCCCGTCGGGAGTTCAGGCAAAATCTAAACAAATGGGAACGGATATTTATGCCAATCTTGTAGCAGCACATAATTTATATCCGGACCGGAAGAAAATTATTATTGATTTCGGAACAGCTCTTACGGCAAGTTGCGTAACTGAGACCGGGGAAACCTTAGGTGTTATTATCGCTCCCGGAATTGTAACGTCATTAAATTCTTTAATCAGTCAGACGGCCCAGCTTCCTGAAATTGAGCTGAAAAAGCCAAAATCGGTTTTAGGATTAGATACGGTAACCTGTATGCAAAGTGGGATGGTGTATGGTTTCCTGGGGATGGTAGAAGGCTTTATAGACCGTATAAACGATGAGGTAAATGACGACTGTTTTGTGATTGCAACAGGTGGCGTTTCTCATGTTTACAAACCGTTAACGGATAAAATACATATTACAGACAGGCTTCATACATTAAAAGGCTTGTATTTTTTAGGAAAAGATTTATAATGAAAAAATTTCCGGTTATAGAAACAGAACGACTGATTCTCTCAGAATTGAAAGAAGAAGATATTCCCTATGTGGTAGAATATCTTCAGGAGAAGGTTTTCTCGGAGCTTACATCAAATATTCCCTATCCTTATTCTGAAGAAGATGCAAAATACTGGCTTACTATTTCTAAAGAAGCATTTGAAACGGATAAAGGATACACTTTTGCCATCCGGGATAAAGAGAAGAAAATAATGGGTGCGATCGGAATTCATGACAGAGGAGATGATAAAGCTGAATTGGGTTATTGGCTGGCGGTTCCTTTCTGGAATCGGGGATACGTAACCGAGGCAGCTAAGGCCATTATTGATTTTGGTTTTGAGAAATCAGGATATAATAAAATATTTGCGACCCATTTTTTTCATAATCCCTCATCAGGAAAGGTGATGGAAAAAATAGGAATGGAAAGAGAAGCCATTTTAAAACAGCATCTTAAAAAAGATGGAAAATACTTTGATATTCCCTTGTATTCTATTTTTAAAAATAAATGATAAGAGCCTCAATTCAATTGAGGCTCTTTTTACGTTAAAAGCAAGGTTGACATTCCTGTCCCGGAAGTGGGTATATCCATCCGCCGCAACAATCAGGAACCGGTTCAACTTTACACCCAACTACCCTTTTACCTGTGTTAGGATCTGTGTAAAAACATTGGTCAGGTCTTATACCACCGTTGATTTTTGCCGTTTCTTTTCTGGATAATTTTCTCATAATGTTGAAATTTGATGTATTTCAAATATAATTATTATTTAAATGCAAAAAAATTTTCTGGTAAAATTTTATTCTAATTATTGTTTGTCTCCTTGAGAATAATTTTAGAGAACGACTTTTATATTCAACCAAATAGTTTAAAAAGAGTAATAAGTATGTTACCTTTTCGATTTAAAAAATTCTTTCACAATAGAAGAACATTCATTTTCCATAATCCCGGTTACGACTTCTGTTTTGGGATGTAAAGAAAGATGTTTATTAATGAATCCTCTCTGTTCATCTCTTGCACCAATCACCACTTTTGAAATCTGTGACCAGGAAAGGGCTCCTGAACACATCACACAGGGTTCCAGAGTAACATATAGAGTACAGTTGACAAGGTATTTTCCGCCCAGAAAATTAGCGGCAGAAGTGATGGCCTGCATTTCAGCATGCGCGGTGACATCATTCAGGGTTTCGGTGAGGTTGTGGGCTCTTGCAATAACACGGTTGTTGGATACAACGACGCAGCCAATCGGCACTTCATCTTTTTCCAGAGCAAATTCGGCTTCCTGAAGAGCCATTTTCATGAAATATTCGTCTGTAAACATTAGTCAATATTCATTGTTAGTGGAAGTTTAAATCGATACCTTACAGGGCCGCCGTTGATAATTGCTGGAGAAAATTTTTCAGAAAGAGAATATAAAGCAATCTCTGCCTGTCTGTTAAAAGTGAAATTTTCACCCTGGGCATTGACATGGCTTACGCTTCCATCCTTTTCAACAATGAATGCGACGTTGGCTTTTACCATTTTCACTTCCGAATATACCCCGTCCGTATAAAAAAGCCGGGCAACTTCCTTTCTTAAAGCATTGATCCCACCGGGATAATCTGCTGCCTTATCCGTAACAGGTGAAATCTCAAGTGAATGGTCAGCAATGGTATTGCTATTTTGTAGCTTAAGACCGTTGAGATCTTCGAGGTTTTTAACTTTTAATAAAGCTCCTATCAGGGCTACATTTTCAATACTGTCCATCTTTTTCATAAAGAAAAGAAAATCCTGTTTTATTGCAGCCTTATTAAATGCATTAGGCTCTGCATCAAATTTTTTCTTGAACTCACCATTGAGCATGCTCCGGTGCTGGTTGTAAAAACTCTTAACACGTTTAAACTCCTCTTTCTGTTGAGAAAAACAAAAGGAAGAAATGAAGCAGAGGCAAAGAAATAACGATTTCAATTTTGGTATATTTATGTAAATGTACTCAAAAATATGAAATAATGAATTTTTTACTCTTCCAGATAGCTGTTCAAAGACTCCTGCAAATGAGTGCGGATGTCATCAACTAAAGGTTTCGGTTCTAAAACAGTTACCTCTTTGCCGTAAGAAAGAATTTCCTGCATAAAATCGTAGGTAGGATGCAGGAAAAATTCAAAATAGATTTCGTCGGGAGTTTCCCTGGTTTCCTTTTGTGACTGATGAAGAGGGAAGCTTTTAATATATTCTCCCTGATGCCTGCTGCATTTTAAAACAATTTTCTGAGGCTTTTGCTCTGTCAGATTCATGACCCCGAAAGCATTTTTAAAATGTTCCCTGAAATTATAACTGTATTTTTCCCTGAATTTATTTTTACTGACGTCGAGATAATTGATCCTGTCTAACCCGAAAGATTTCAATGCTTTATCTTTAGTATCAATGGCAATGAGATACCACCTGTCTTTGGATTCTTTCAAAGCTAAAGGATGAACTGTCCGGGAAGTCATCAGTTTGTTTTTATAATTGTAATGCTCAAAAGAGACCATCCTTTTATTACGTATTGCAAAAAAAAGATCATAAAAATGTTCTACTCCTGTTGGCTTTCTGCTTTCGAAGAAAATAAAATTTGAAAAATCCGGATGCAGGTTCAATGCATTGCTTACCTGGAAAGATTCCAGTAATTTTTGATTGTATTCATCCACTTCCATAATCGGTCGGCTCTCGATGTAATAGCGGTTATCCCCTTTCTTTTTATTATGAATGGAAAGATTAAAAAGATCGGAAATCTCACGGATATCTCTCTGCAAAGTCCGGATGGAATAGCTTTTTATTCCTGCATCCTGAAATTCAAAAGAGTTCAGCAGATAGTCTTCCAGCTGTCCATATGTTGCAGGTGAGCTTTCCAGTCTTTTAATGATCAGGGCATATCTTGTCAAGTAAAAATCTTTTTTCATTCGTCTATTTTTATGCTTTGCAGCTTGATTACAGTTATTTTATCGAATGGAACGCTTTTGCGTTTCATGGTTCAGTTTTCTCTAACAAATATAGGCTCTTAATACGACAAAACGTGTCGTGTTTTATTTTTGTGGATAAGTTTTGTGGTAGGTGAAAAGACAGATAGGCGAAAAATTTAGAAACAAATGATCACATATTTTGAACATAAATGATGAAAAGAAGATTGCATCAATTCAATATTCTACCTGTAATAAACAGGATTGGCGAAGGCAGGATGAAAATTAAAAGTGTTGAGATCCAGTAATTGCTGCTCAAAATAATGCTCTTCAGAAATAGAAGGACCTATACTTACCTTAAGATACTTTTTACCGCCATAATAAATAGTATTTCCCAGAGCCTCTATACAACCTTTTGTCGCGTATTTTCTTGTTTCCCGACTGATTAATTCCGGAGTCTTTATCAATTTGATAACTTCCTTTCTCAGGTTATATAAAAATAAATGATGTTCAGGAAGTTTTTCATTTTGAGTATACTGCACCAGAATGAAATCCTGAGACAAGTAGATCGAAGTAATGGGTTGATCATCATATGCAGAAAAGCCATATTCATTTCCTTCATATTGCCATCGTATATAAAGCGGTTTGATGATACATCCTGTTTCCACCTGTAAAGGATGGATTTTATTATATATATCGGTGTCGTATTTTATGTTGAATTTTGTCACGGGATTTAAATACATTTTAAGATTAATTTTTAAACACGGTTCCGGCTATCCAATAAAGTGAATGGTGAATTCAAAGGATGAATGAGACTATAGTGGTATACTGGTAAAAGAATACTGGATAGCTTTTGGAACCGTGAGTTTAAAATAATATATGGTTATAAAAATTCTTCTTCGAAAGTATCATTGTCGAAATCTTCCTTGAAAAAATTTTCAATGTCGTTGAGATAGTTTTCATAGTCGATCTCTACGTTTTCGATATCGCTCCAGTTGATGGTGTAGATATCTTCGTCAAAAATTATATCTGGATTGTGATTTGGTGTTTCCATGTCTTTTGGTTTAAAAAATTGGTGTTAAATTTTGAACATATTTCAGGCTGTCCGGCATTTATAAATGCAGGTTTCAAGGTCTTTTAAAAGCTTTTAATTGATTGCTGTTTTGCTTGTGTTTATATTCCAAAAGTAATAGTGGAAAGCGACAAAACTTGACGTGAAAAAAAAATAACTCAAAAAATTTGAGCTATTTTATATTTTAAGAAAAATCGTTTAAATCTATTTCATCCGCAAAAAGCATAATGATATCCATTTCCGAAAGCATCGATTTAAGCTTTATACCTCCTGGTTTCAGATCGTTGTCTGAGAGGATGTAATGCCAGACTTGCCGTACGAAATCTTCAAAGTCATTTTGCGGGTTATAATGAAGCATTTTGGTCTGTGCGGCCAAGGCTAATAATTGCTTTGTAATATCCCTGCACTCATCCATTTTTCTTTCATGAGGGGTCAAAACATGCAATACGATACTTTGTGCATCATAAAGAATATTGGCAGCGATTTTGATCTGGGTTTTCCTGATATTGATTCCTCTTTCATCACTGATTTTCCCAGCTAAAATTTTTCCTCTGAAACCTGCCATTTCTGAAACCTCACTGATATTGTGAGTAGAAAAAATATCTTCTGCAGACTTCAGCCATGTCATCATTTTTTCAACAAAATGCGGATCCTTTTTTTCCAGTGAGGAAACAACTTCGGGAAATCCCATCAGCTTTTCCTTCAGCTGGCTTACTAAGATAAATTGTGATTTTTTCATCATAATTATTCAGGGATTAATGTTTCTATGATATTTCCGTTGATGTCTTCGTATCTGGACCATTCCATGCCGGCCTCGCTGACGCTCATTTTAGCGTAGATAATGCATTTGGCATCCAGTTCCTGCAGCTTGCTTGCTTCTACAATGATTTCGTAGTCTTCAATTTTTTCGATCGTTCTTCTGGCTTCATAAATCACCCTGTCGAAGATACTCTGATGGAAAAACTGGGGATCTGTCTGCTGCCATCTGAAATTAGGAAGGGTTTTGCAGAATTCAAGCGTATATTCCGGGATGAGCTTAAAATATTCCATTTGAGAATCGGTGATGGTAGAAGTATTTTCTTCCCGCACTTTTTTAATACCGTCATTATAATACACTTCCAGATCGATCAAAAATGCTTTTAAACTCTCATCGTTTTTTGTATCTAAAGGGTTGTAATCTGTTTTGGCTACTTTAATGATCTCATCGTAAGCAAAAGTTCTAAACGGCAGTATCGGAGATTTTCCGGCTGCAGCAAAAGGAATGGTAAGATCTACGGTTCCCACTTTCATTCTCGGAATAGAAAAATGCTTCAATAAATCATCTTTGGCATATTCTTTTGCGATTTGTACGGTTTGTATGTCTGCCATCTTTCTGGCAGAAGCAATTTCAGAGACAATGCCTCCCAAATATTCATTCAATTTTGGCATGATATGTTTTTTTTAATTATTAAATGATTGTGTAAAAAGGATGGCTGCCGAAGCAACCATCCGATAAAGAAAAGTTTAGTTGGAAACAGCAACAATACTGTCTTCCAGCATATCCAGGATTCTTGAAAGACCGGCAGGTAATTCATCATTTACAGCTTTTACATGTACACCTAAAGTGTATGTTTTTTCTGTAGTAGACGTACTTGAGTTGGTTTTCTTATAAGAAGCGGATGCATTGAATTTAACTTTCCAGAACTTTGCACTGATTGAGGCACTGCCTTGAAATTCGCTTGCAACATTCTGAGTTTCCACTGAATTTAATTTGGCATTAAAATCAATCGTCATTTCGTCAATTCTCAAAGCCGGAATGGTAAGCATCGAAAGGAACGGGACTTTTAAAGTAACTTCCGAGGTAGCGAATGGTTCAGCTGCGTTTTCAGTAGGAACTGATTTTTTATAATTAAAATCCACATACCTAAGCTGCGTAGGATCGGTAGGAGTGGTTCCGGGAACAAAACCTACCTCCTTAATGAAGTTCACCTGTGAAAGAGAAGCATCATGTTGAGCTTTGATTGCTGCCTGCATAGGCCCACCGATGTAAACGCTGAAATCTAAACTGTTTAATTCTTGTACTAAATTTGCCATAATTTGAAATTTTAAGGTTAATTAATTGGTTAAAAAAAAATTGGTGATAATATATAGTAGTGCTAGCAACTAATATTCAAATCGGGTAATCAGGATCCGGTTCAGTATTTTTATAAACTGAAAACATGATGAATGATTAAAATTAATTAGAGTGTCTTTAAGACCGAAACGGCTTCTTTAGAAGAGAGTTTCCTTGGTTATTTTGTTTATTCAAAGATAATGGTCGGTAGCGACAAAACTTGACGTGTTATTTTCTATTTTAATTAAATTTTGAAAAAAATAGAATTTAATTAATATAAGCTTTAAAGCTTATTTCGAGTAGTTATAAGCTAATAAACTTATATTTTGTTTTTAATGAGTTTTTGAACAATCTGGTTTAATATTTCCCTGTTATCATCAATATAGCTTAAACCGGCCTGGATCAGATTTTCAATATTCGATCTGCTTACGTTATCCATCGAAGGAGAAGCATTTTTTAACGACGGATTGATGCGGTAATAATTTTTTTGATTTCTGAGCCCTAAAGTCTGAAACATCTGACAAAGCTGATAATCAACTGTTTCTGCATTAGCTGACATCAGGATATCTATAATCGGATTTACCCATCCGATTTTTCCCGCCTTCTGCAGCTTTCTGAAAGAATAACTTCTGGATTCTATTCCTGTTCCGATAGAAATGATAATCATATCATTAACGATCGGGTGATTGGCCTTCTGGTGGTTTTTCAAAACTTCTGCAAACGGAATTTTTCTGGCTTCCGCATACGCACATAATGCAGGATTATTCGCAAACATTCCGCCGTCAATAAGACTGAAGATCTGGCCATACATCGATTTTATCTGAACCGGGCTGAAATAAGTCGGTGCAGCTGAAGTTGCTCTGCAGACATCTTTTACATAAAAATTATCGGTGCTCAGATTGGCTTTCCATGAGTTAAAAAGTTTGGCTCTTCTGTTTTCAATATCATAGCTGGTTATTAAGCAGGGTTTTATCAGTTCTTTAAGTTCAAGGTGTCCAAAAAAGTCATTCAGGTTACTTTCAAGCGCTTCCTGGGAAATTTTTTCATTCAGCAACCCAAATGGGTTGAGCAGTTTTTCCCAAAAAGACACCTGGAATATGTCGCCACCTTTTTCAGCGTATAATTCCAATCCTTTCTGGATAGAATATTTAGCTTTCCGGTGTTCATCAGGACATAGAATAATAGAAGCAATCAATCCGCCGGTGCTGCTTCCCGCTACCAAATCAAAATAATCGCCAAGTTTTGCACTTGGTTTATCATAATATTGGAGCTGTTCTTCTATGTAGCGTAAAATAATACAGGTGATTATTCCTCTTATTCCGCCGCCATCCAAAGAAAGAATGGTTGTCTTTTTCATTGTTTTTCTACTGTTTTCTGGTGAAGCAAAGGTATAATGAGGAAGCGACAGAACTTGTCGTATTTTAAATATTTTAAACCTGAATAGAATTATAGGATAATATATTCATCCTTATCTCGTGCCATTTTGGAAAGTATTCTCCAACCGGTTTTGATGATCCCTTTTTGGGTGGAAATATGCCTTTTTTCAAAGTGGGGAAGGTCTTTCAGCGTTTTCCAGTTTCCGCCCCAATCCCAGCCGTATTTTGCAAAAATTTTCACGCATTCATACCAGTCGGCAATACCATCGTTATCCCAGTCTTTAGCGTTATCCCAGCTTACGGCTTTTCCGTCGGTGATTAAACAGATATCAACCGCGAGTCCATAATTATGAATGCTTTGTCCGGCTTTGGCGTTGGTTACTTTTTTGTCTTTTGTAATTCTTCCGAGTGCATACAGTTTTTCCTGTTCTTCAAAAGATCTTAAGCCCTGTGTAACTCTTATTTTAGCTTTTCCGGTAAGGGCTTTATGACATTCTTCAATAATCTGCTTAACTTCTTCTCTTACGAAAGGGTGAAGCTTTTCAATTCTCTGTAGAGTTACTTTATCCATGATTGTAATTTTTATTGTCTGGAAGCAAAAATAGACGGTCGTAACGACGAAACTTGACGTATTAGAATTAAAAACTACTGCGTATGTCGGAGATAAAACCGAAGGGTTTTTGAAATACAATTTACCGTGTTGATGCGACAAAACATGTCGTGTTTAAATAATTTTAATATTTTGTAAATCAGTATCTTAATATATTGGTTAAATTTTAAATAAAGCAAGATTTTATTCCTTAAAAGTTATAATTTTGTATATTGAAATGTTCAGATTTTCATCATGTACGCTTTAGTCGATTGCAATAATTTCTTCGTTTCCTGTGAGAGAACACTCGATCCGGAACTTGAAAACAAACCCGTTGTGGTACTTTCCAACAACGACGGATGTGTTGTGTCCCGGAGTATGGAAGCCAAAGCACTTGGGATTCCCATGGCAGCTCCTGCTTTCAAATATAAAGAGCTTTTTAAAAAACATGATGTGAAAAGCTTTTCTGCAAAATTTGAATTGTATAATTTTAAAAGCCAGCAGGTTATTGATATTGCTAAATCATATGTAGATAAGGATTTTGAAGTGTATAGTATTGATGAGCTTTTCCTGGACCTGAGTAGCTTTAAGTACATTAATATATTTGACTACTGTACAGAAATCAGGAATGATATCCAGAGCACTACCCATATTCCGGTGAGCATCGGAATTGCACCTACAAAAACACTTTGTAAAGTTGCCAACAGAATAGTAAAAGAATTTCCTGAAAAGTTTAATGGAGTCTACATCTTAGACACTCCCGAAAAAATCGAAAAAGCCTTAAAATGGTTAAACATTGGTGATGTTTGGGGAATTGGAAGGCGACTTGCGGTAAAAATGCATGACAATGGAGTGTATAAAGCCTGGGACCTGTTTCAGAAACCTGAAATGTGGGTGAAGAAAATCATGGGAGTCCATGGGGTGAGAATGGTAAATGAATTAAAAGGAATCCGCCAATTGGAGCTGGATAGCCCTTCTCCAAAAAAATCTATTGCGGTGACCCGGAGCTTTATGGAAATGCTGACCCAAAAAGAGCAGGTAAGAGAGCGGGTGGAAACTTTCGGAATGTATTGCTCTGAAAGATTGAGAAAACAGAACACATGCTGCAAAATGATTACCGTTTTTGTTCAGACCAACCGTTTCAGGAAAGATTTGCCCGAATACAGAAATGCCATAACCCGGATCCTGCCCAATCCTACCAACTCGTCTATTCTTATTGGCCGGGTGGTGAATGAGCTGTTTGAAGAAATTTATAAAGAAGGGTTTCATTATAAAAGAGCAGGAGTGATGGTGAATGATTTCGTTCCTGAAAACGAAAGACTGATCAGCCTTTTTGAAGAAGATACCCAGAATCAGCATCTGCCGGTGATGAAGGCAATGGATGCCATGAATAAAAAATTCGGGAAAGATAAGGTCCGTTTGGGAAGTATGAGCGGAGAAAACACTTTCGGCCGGGCAAAACTGTCTCCTGAATACGAAGCCTTTTTAAAAAATAATACACTTCCCGAAGCGAATTTCAGATTTCATTAATCACTATTTCCTGCCTAAAAAGATAGAATTCTTTTAAAATAGGCTTTTACGCTATTCATATTTTTATCAAAACTATTAAAATTCCGAATTCTGGTATTCAATAAAATTGTTTTTTACCCTTGTAAATGCTGTTATTTCAGTGATTTAAGTTTTTTTGTGTTTATTTAGGGTATTGTAAAGAATGGAACTTTGCATTTATCTTTGCAGCAGAGTTGATCGATTCTAAAAAAACAAAATGTATGAAAAATTTTAATGCTTTTATTCGTAAGAGCGTATTCGCTATTCTATTATCTGTTCCATTCTTTAATACGATTATCGCACAAATAGGGATTAATACAGGTAATCCTTTGGGAAAATTTCATGTTGATGGCGGTAAGGACAATCCTAACACAGGCGCTCCCAACAGTACACAGGCATCAAATGATGTTGTGGTTACTAATGACGGGTTTGTCGGAGTGGGTGTATTGAACCCGGTTGTAAAACTTGATTTGAGATCAGGCGGATTGCAGAATGCCATTGGTTTAGGAACTACTACTATGAGTGCCAGTGCTGCAGGAGCAGGAGCTGTCAGATACGAATCAGGTTCAGCAAAAATCCAGGTTTCGGACGGAAATATTTGGGAAGCAGCTATCGTTTTGCCTACCAAAGCAGTTGTTGTAGCACGGATGACTACTGCATTCTCAGTAGCTTACAATTCAGATGTTAACATTACCGGATGGGATGAGGTCAGAGATTTATCAAATAGTTTTGATGCAACTACCGGAATTTTTACTGCACCGAGAGACGGAGTCTACACTTTTTTAATGACCTACAATTTTGTTTCGGGGTCTGTAGCCAATTCTTCTGAGGTAACCAGCCAGTTTTACAGTCCGAGTGCAGGTTCTATTTTAGCCCGCTCATTCAAAACATTTGCCCGGGCCAATGAAGATGCGCAGGTAGGAGGTTCAGCGACCATTACTTTGAGGCTGACGGCCAATCAGACCGTTCGTCCGCAATTGCGCCAAAATATAACAGGTTCCGGATCACGGGCATTGAGAATGAATTCAGACTGGACGAATCCCGATGCAGGATTTAATAACCTGACAATTATTGAACATTAAAAACACAATTATGATGAAAAGCTTATATAAAGCACTGTTTTTTATTCTATTTTTTTCTTTAACTACACTAAACGCTCAAGTTGGGATTTATACTAAAGATCCTTTACAACCACTGCACATAGATAGTGGAAAAGATAACGTTGGTACCCCAACAGCATCACAGGTATTGAACGATGTAGTGGTGACTTCTGATGGCAAGCTTGGCGTTGGACTTTTGAATCCCATAACAAAAGTAGATGTTCGTTCTGCCGATCAGAAAGGTATTATTGGTTTGGGAACCAGTACACAGACTCCTGCAGTAGCCGGTCCCGGAGCAATCCGATACAGTACGGGGAATATTATTCAGTATTCAGACGGAATCGGCTGGCATAACCTTCCCATGACCCTGCCTCCAAAAGCATTAATATTAGCCAATAAAAGTACGACTCAGTCATTTGCCAATAATGCAACCACAGCAGTGGGCGGATGGTCGGTACTTACTGATTCTCAATCTGATTTTAATGCGACAACAGGTACTTTCACCGCACGAAGAGCAGGTTTTTACATTGTTTCATTCAATATTTCATTGGCAGATGCCAATATTGCCCAGAATTCAAGAATAGAAACGATTATTGAAAGCAATATGGCTACAAATAATATCCAGACCTACAGAAGTGTAAATTCTTATCCTGCCTGGGATGTTTCAACAGTAAACAATATTGTAGGTGGTAACTGTACGGCTATTTTTAATTTATCTGCAGGAAATACCATTCAGTTTAAAGTGTATCACAATTTCGGAGGCAGCAGAAATATAGACACCGGAAACAGCGGAACGAATAACAGTATCAGTATTTACGAACTTTAATCTAACACAAATGAAATTAAATTATAAAAATATAGTATTCCTGACTTTTGGTGTATCGATGTTCCTTTCGGGTACAGCAGAGGCTCAGATAAGCATAGGAGGTAATAATCCCAGTCCGGCGAATGCTTTGGAAGTCAATTCAGCTGAAAAATTTTCAGTGGATAAAACCGGAAAAATAGGAGTTGGCGTTGCATCTCCGAAAGTAGCTGTCGATTTAAGAAACGGCGCTAACGGTTCCATGGCGATAGGGATGACCAACCAGACTGCGGCTGAGGCCGGCGCGGGAGCAACCCGTTATAATCCCAATCCGGCGATAGGAGTACAAGGATATATAGAATACTCTGATGGTGCAGTATGGGTTCCTATTCTTCCTTATGGAAAACCGAGAATCGTTGTTATGGCAGAAAAAACAAACAACAACTGTACGGTTTTTGAAACAGGACTTTGGCCTATCGGGAATTATACAGACGGGATTCCCGGCAGGTCCTCTACCTATCTGACTTCATGGGCAGAAAAATTAGACTCCGACTCAGGGCAGCCGAGAACGAATTTTGATCCAGCTACCGGAGAATTTACAGCACCGAGAGCAGGAGTTTACTTCGCAACTTTTACTTTTGCCCTCGCTTCCAGTCAGGTGAATACAAGCTTTGGACAAAACCAGACCGAAGCGATCTGGGAAGTAAGAAATTCTTCCAATGTAGTAACCCAAAGGGTGAAAACCAATAACGGTTATCCTCAGGATACGGGGAATCCTCCCAATGCGGTAATTGTTGGTTCAGCCTGTACAGTAAGCGTTTATCTGAATGCGGGAGATAAATTGAGACCTTTCGTATGGATCAATGTTGCATGGGATACTGATAAACGTCCGCTTCTTAATACGGGTGGATATAATGTCTTAACGATTGTTGAGCAGTAATTATTAAATTTTATCCAGAGTTTTTATAAACGCCGAAGGGTGAATGCCTACAATTTTTTTAAACTCCAGGGAAAAGGCACTGTGTGAAGAGTATCCTGTAATTTCAGCAAGATGATTTATTTTGTATTTCCTGAATTTTGGCTCGTTTTTGAGCTTATCGACAATATAATTGATCCGTAAATGATTGATATATTGATTGAAATTAAAATTCTTGTGTTTCTTAATAACCGATGATAGGTACTTTGTGTTGAAGTTCAGTTCATTAGCTAGATTATAGCGTGAAACGTTCTTATTGTTGAAATGCAGGTTCTCTTCAAAATACTTTAACCCGTTTAAAATACTTTCTTCTACTGCAGGAGAAATTTTTAACAGATCTTCAGGCTCTGTGTTTTCATCTGTACCGGACGGAATTTCTTCTGCTGTTTCCTGTGGATCTTCTTCATAAGAAACCGGCGTGATGCCCTGCTGATATATTTTGGCAACAATATCCCTGTGTTTTTTTCGGAGCTGAATGATCTTGAATACAAATACTCCCAGGATTAAAACTAAAATCAGGCACATCACAATCAGGGCTTTTGATAAAGTATGGCTTTTATGAAGCTCCCGACCAAAGCTTTTTTCTTTGTTGGAAAGCGTTTCATTCACAGCCATTTTCTGATTGTAGGCAACACTGTCTTTCAGCTTCAGATGCTCTAATTTATACTTCTGAACGTTACTTTCATCATTGAGTTTTGCATAGGCTGCTTCGAGGTTTTCGGTGATTTCAATTCTCTTTTCATTAAAACCGTACTGATCTGCAATTTTCAATGATTCACGGTAATAAGAAATGGCACTGTCCGGTTTATTCTGTTCAGAAAAAGAAAACCCGATATCATGAAGAATACTGCATTTCAAATAATAATTCTCATTCCCAACCAGTGCGAGCGCTTTCCGGAAATAAGATTTAGATTCGTTAAACTTTTTGGTTTCAGCCAGATTGTATCCCATATTGGTATAGGCAGAGACCAGAAGCTCATTTCTTCTTGAAACATTTCTGATTTTCTGAAACTCCTGAATGGCATTTTTAGAATAGTACTCTTTTTTACCATATTCCTTCTGGTTGAGAAGAATCAGGAATGAATTATAAATCTGTCCTTTCAGTTCGTGTCCTTCATCGGTATTATCATTTTTAACTTCGGAAATCGCCTGGTTCAGGCTTTGTTCAGACTCTTTTAAAAGTCCGAGCTTTGCGTATTGGGTTCCCTGCATTCTATACGTTAAAGCCTTTCCGACAGGATAATTATTTTGTTGGGAAACAGCTAAAGCTTTTTCTGAAAAATCAAGTGTTTTTTTTGCATCAGATTTTAAATAGCTGTTGAATGCTTTTAAGTAATAGGCTTTCGCAAGGTAGTTCGGTTGATTGTCTCTTTGGGCATATTCAATGATCTGATTAAGCACAATCTCCGAGCTGTCCGGGTTTTTATTGGAAAGAGAACGTGCATATTTGTACCTGTTCTCAAAATCAAAAGATTGAGAATAGACGTAAACGGTCATAATTCCGAAGAAAAAGAGGAGAAATTTTTTCTTCATCTGATTTGTGATTTATTTTTTTTCGTATTTCCAGTTTCTGCTTTTACCCTCAGCCATCCATTCCAAAGATTGTTCTAATCTTTTATTCCTTGTGGTTTCTGTTTTAGCTTCAGTCACCCACATTATATATTCTTTTCTGAACGAAGGAGATGCTTTCTTAAAAACCTCACCGGCTTGCTTATTTTCGTCCAAAGCTTTTTTGAAATAATCGGGAATCTCTGTTTCTTTTTTAGAGGGCGGGGCTTTTTTTAAGGTAACGCCCAGCTCGGTAAGCTCCATGGCTTCTTTAATCGCTTTTTTCAGCTGAGGTTTAGAAGGCAGATCTTCAATTTTTGTAATTTTTCCTAAGCTGAACATTGAATTCTTTTCAATATCCTGCGTAATATCCTTCATTGTTTTCATTTCTTTTTCCAGCCAGAATCCAAAAGTACAATGCTGTTTAAAAGATGCCATTGCACACAGGTTTTTCCCCTGATAAATAAAATGCGGAAAACTCCATTTCATGGTTTCTTCGGCTTCAGGACAGAATTCATGAACGGTTTCTCTGATATAACGTAAAATAGGTTTTGCGAAATCCTGGGATTTTTCAATATACCCATCTATTTTTGAGCTGTATTTTTCCATCTTATTGAAAGTGTTTTACAATTTCATTAACCAGGAATTTTACCTGATCCGGTCTTCCCCTGTCGTTTTTAGGCAGATTGTTGTAGCTTCCGGTTTTTACAATCACCATATGATGTTCCGGGATCATAATAATATATTGCCCCTGAAGGCCTAAAAAATAATAGTGTTTGATGGGATTATCATTGTTGATCCAGAAACCCATCCCATAAATGTCTTTAGATTTTTCGGTGGGAGATCTCATCTGTTCGATAAAATCGGAATTAAGGATCTGTACACCATTTACCTTACCGTTATCTAAAAAGAGTTGCCCAAGCTTGGCAAAGTCCCTTGCATTGGAATGGATGCAGCAATATGTTTTTTCCATTCCGCTGTCGTCTACACTCCATTCCGCATTCTGTTCCATTCCCAGAGGAATCCAGAATTTTTCAGATAAATAGCTCGCTAAAGATTGGTTCAGAGCTTTTCTTACCGCAAAACCCAATAATTGTGTCGAGCCGCTCTGGTATTCAAACCGGGTTCCCGGTTCCTCTTTAAAGTTTCTTGAAAAGGTGGCTTTGGCGAGGCTTCTTCCATAATATGCTTTCGCATTAGGCAGGAACGGGTTTTTATAATTCTCATCCCAGTTCAGTCCCGCTTCCATCTGGGCTAAATTTTTCAATGTTACCTCTTTCCCAAATTTTTTTTCTTTAAACTCATTATAGAATTCAGAAAATTTCTGATCCATATTTTTAATTTTACCCTCTTCCAGGGCTTTTCCTAAAAGCATTACAGTCACTGCCTTTGCCATGGAAAAAGAATTGGTTTTTGAAAGTTGGTTATAGCCGTTCCAATATTGTTCATGAAGCAGCTTTCCATTTTTAATAACAACCAGTGAAGCAGTATCAGACTGCTTTAAATCATCAACGATTATTTCAGGTAATTCTTTTTTGTTGTACTCAGGGTCTTCTTCCCAGAGCCTGGGAGATTCTGTAGCAATGATATTACTGGGAAAATATTTTCCGTCATCAATATTTGCACTTGATTTACCTTTTAAATAAGTCTTAGCAATTCCGCTAAACAAATAATCATATCCGAAAAGATAAGAAAGGGCTACTGTGGCAGCTGCTCCACCAATAATATACTTTAGCATTTCCGTGTAAATGTGTCTTAAACAAATTTAAAATAATTTTAGCATGAAAATAAAAATCTACTTACAAATAAGTTATTTTTGCGATTATTTGATGGAAATATGGTTAAAAAATTTATTCTGTTGACAGGACTTATCTTTTTCGTAAACTTTTTCGCCCAAAACTATAAAGTGATAGATACGGCTGATTATGCGGAAAGAAAAGCCTTTTTGAAAACATTTACCGGCAATAACGAATTATTTATTAAAAAATTAAAGTCGGATTATTCAGGGAAAACAGGTTCCGGACTGGCAAAAATCTATAAAGAATTTGAAACTGATTTTGAAAAGCAGGTTAAAAACAAAGACTTCATTTTTAAATCTGAATTTGACACGAATATCAGGGCTCTGATTCTGCGGTTAAGAAAAAATAATCCACAGGTTCCACAGGATTTAAACATATTAATTGCTAAAGATAATACGCCTAATGCTTATTGCCTTGCAGACGGAACTTTCGTGATTAATATGGGACTTTTTAACTGGCTGAAGAATGAAGAACAGATTGCGGCTGTCATTTCCCATGAATTGGGGCATAAAATTGAAGGGCATTCCCTGAAAATGGTTGTAGACGCTATCGAGCAGGATCAATTGGATAAAGTGACCGTTAAAAGCCTGAAAGCAATTCCTGATAACAAAAATAAAAAGGCATTTGACCTCCTTAAAAACAGAATTTATAAAAAAAGAGCTGAAAAAAGACAACAGGAAATGCAGGCCGATTCTTTAGGCTATGCACTCTATAAAAAAAGTGATTTTAAGAAGGAAGAATTTATCAATACCTTAAAAAGGCTTGAAGATTTTGATACGATTTCCCCGAGAGAACTTAAAGTGGAAACCTATAAAAAATTTTTCAGTCTGCCTAAACAGGCTTTTAAAGATCAGTGGCTGAAAAAAGAAGACTTCTCACTGTACAACTATAATTTTTATAAAGAAAAGCTTAATAAGGATTCGTTGGCTTCCCATCCTGAAATGGCAAGAAGAATCACTCAGCTAAAGAAAACTTTTCCTGAACTGAATACTTCTGCAGAGCTTCAGAAAGCTTCGGAAAGTTTTGCTAACCTGAAAATTATTGCAAGAACCGAGATCCTGCCGAACTTCTATCATTCTGAGGATTATGGAGTGGGAATTTATGCGGCCTTACAGTTTTTGCAGGACGACGAAGAGCCGGAATATTATAAAAAATGGCTGGGAAAATGTTTTACCAAAATATATGAGGCCAGAAAAAATTATAACCTGAACAGATATCTCGACCGGATAGACCCTAAAAACCAGAGTGAAAGCTATCAGCAATTCCTGAATTTTATGTGGAATCTCAGCCTTGAAGAAATAAAAAATATCGCTGATTATTATCAAACAAAAGAATCCTGATCATTTGATCAGGATTCTTTTTAGTAATTGAGCCTTTCAAGGCGTATTTTATTGAACTTTTCTTTTGCATTATATTCACGGAGAAGAATATATCCTTCCTTACCCACATAAGGTGTTACAGCATAAGAATCCTTCTCTGAAATGGGAACGATCTCCTGCTTGAAAGTACCACCAATCAATGTATTAATAAACAGTTTCCAGCTTTTCTGTTTAGTTTCTTTATCTTTCTGATAATCTCTGTAGAAGAAAACCACATCATTACCGTCATTCAGGTATTGTGAAAATAAATAGTCGCTTGTAGCAAATGACTTGTCTTTATCAAAGGTTTTTACGCCTTTTAATTTAAAATCTTTATCTGTAAATACATAAACTAAATCTGTAGTTTTTGGAACGCCAAGGTTAAAATCGATTTTATATTTCTCCAGAAGAAGTCCGATGCTTCCGTCTTTCAGGAAGAATACATCACGGGGCTGCAGGTGATAATTTTTTTCCACATATCCCAATTCATCTACCTTAGGAATAAATGCAGATAGATTGGGTGTATAATTGATCGTTTTGGTATCTACATCAAACGTATTTTTATCGATGATCATTCTTGCGAAACCTACCCCGCGTTTATTTTCGAAATTCCTTCCGAGAATTACGATTTTGTCATCAAAGGTTTTATCATTATCCAGGCTTCTGGTCGTAGAAGAGAAAGAGGTGATATTATCTATGGTATCATCAGAAAGCCCGGAAATAGGTTTTGAAGCTACTTCTTTTCCTGTTTGCATATCCAGGACAAGAAGACTGAATGTTTTTTTATCCTGAATTTTTTTCTGGGCGATGAAGTAAATATGTTTGTCGTCTTTTTCCACTAAGGTAATCTCTTCAGTGTTCTTTTTATCACCGTTTGTATTGTATCGGTAACGCCAGATTTCTTTTTTATCAGCATCGAATTTGATCAGGGAGTTGTTATTGACATATTTCCCGTAATCATTAAGTTCCAGGGCAAGAAAACCACCTTCTTTAATCTCAAAAACGGTTGAATAGTAATTATATCCTTTTGCTTTTTTCTCCTCTTTGTTTTCTTTACGGGTTTCTTTCCAGTTTTTAGGCTGATTGATGATGTTAAAAGTACCGTTATCGTAATCGTAATATGTTTTTTGCTGTACCGTATTTGTTGTCAGATCAATTTCCATGGAACGCGGTGTGAAAAGCTCACTCATTTTAATCTGGGAATAATCAAGAGAACTTGGGCGTAGAATTACTTTCTTTCTGAAATCAATATACCCTAAATAGCTTCCTGCCGTAATATCTCCTTCAAATTCTTTATTGGCAACCGGGTTGAGGTTTTTATCCAGAACCACGTATTCGAATTTCTTTGTCTTATCTCCGGTTTTGCCGTAAGAATATAAAGAAACATAGCCGTAAAGATTATCGTTATCGTCAAATAATGCATTCATACCCACATGATCTCCCGTAGCTAGTGAAGCAAGATCCTGAGTTTGGGAATAATATAAGGTCTGAACCACACCAAAGGCCAGTAAGAAGAATTTTTTCATAGTTATAATTTCGCCAAAAATAATAAATTAAGGAATATACTTATCATTTTCATTTTGGAAATCTAATTTAACAGGCTTGAAAATGGGTATTTACAACAAAACCTTATAGGTCTTTGAGACCTATAAGGTTTATCAATAAAAAGGCCCTGAATAATCAGGGCCTTTAATCTATATTTTCGAAAGTAAATTTCTGAAATTGGTTTTCTCATCAATGATTCTTCTCAACTCGGAAACCGGAACTCTTTCCTGCTGCATGGTATCCCTGTCTCTTATTGTTACCGTGTGATCTGTAAGAGAATCGTGATCTATCGTGATACAATAAGGAGTACCGATGGCATCCTGTCTTCTGTATCGTTTTCCGATCGCATCTTTTTCTTCATAGAACAGGTTGAAATCATATTTAAGATCGTTGAATATTTTTTCGGCATATTCTGCAAGTCCATCTTTCTTCATCAGCGGAAGAATGGCTGCCTTGATCGGAGCCAAAGCAGGAGGAAGGGACAATACTGTTCTTTCCGAACCGTCTTCCAATACTTCATCTTTCAGGCAATGTGAGAAGATGGAAAGGAATAATCTGTCTAGACCTACTGAGGTTTCCACTACATAAGGAACGTAGTTTTCATTTCTTTCAGGGTCAAAGAACTGAAGTTTTCTTCCGGAGAACTCTTCATGCGCTTTTAAGTCAAAATCCGTTCTTGAGTGAATACCTTCCAGCTCTTTGAATCCGAACGGGAAATTAAATTCAATATCAGCTGCTGCATTGGCATAGTGAGCCAATTTTTCATGATCATGGAATCTGTAATTATCATTACCTAATCCTAAAGCCAGATGCCAGTTTAGACGTTTTTGTTTCCATTGTTCATAGAATTCAAGCTCTGTGCCCGGAGCTACAAAGAACTGCATTTCCATCTGTTCAAACTCACGCATTCTGAAAATAAACTGTCTTGCTACGATCTCATTTCTGAATGCTTTCCCGATTTGAGCAATACCGAAAGGAAGTTTATGGCGGGAAGTTTTCTGAACGTTTAAGAAATTCACAAAAATACCCTGTGCAGTTTCAGGTCTTAAATAAAGATCCATTGCACTGTCTGCGGATGCTCCCAACTTAGTTCCGAACATCAGGTTGAATTGTCTTACCTCTGTCCAGTTTTTAGAACCTGTGTCAGGATCAGCGATTTCCAGCTCTTCAATTAAAGCTTTTACATCTGCAAGATCTTCATTTTCCAGGGATCTTGCCAGCCTTGAAAGAATAGCTTCTCTTTTCGCTCTGTATTCTATTATTTTTGGATTTGTCGCTTCAAACTGAGCCTTATCGAAAGCATCACCGAATCTTTTCGCTGCCTTTTCGATTTCTTTATTTTCTTTATCTTCAATTTTAGCACAGTAATCTTCTACCAAGACGTCTGCTCTGAAACGTTTTTTAGAATCTTTATTGTCAATCAATGGATCATTAAAAGCGTCAACGTGGCCCGATGCCTTCCATGTAGTAGGATGCATAAGGATCGCCGAATCAATACCCACAATATTCTCGTTAAGCTGTACCATTGCTTTCCACCAGTATTGTTTGATATTGTTTTTTAGTTCGGCACCGTTCTGTCCATAATCATAAACAGCGGATAAACCGTCATAGATCTCACTGGAAGGGAAAATAAAACCATATTCTTTAGCGTGAGAAATCACTTTCTTGAAAACATCTTCTTGCTTTGCCATAATTTTTTTAACGTCTGATGTGCAAAAATAGTGAAAAAGCGGGAAGTTGAAGGCTGGAAGATGGAAGTTTTTATATTCGTGTAAATTAGAAGCCGGGAACCTGCTTTCGCTACTCGCTATTTTATTGTTTTAGTCGCGGCGGCGGAGCCGCCGCGACTAAAACAATAAAATGAGCTCAAACACACCGCTCAATCAGGGCTAAATCGGTCGGAAATTTCTACTTTTGCCCCATGTTAGAAATTCTTTATCGCGACGAGCATCTTATCGCTATCAATAAACCGAGCGGATTACTGGTTCATAAATCTTTTTATGCGGGAGAAGCAGATATTTATGCAATCCAGGAATTAAGAGACCAGATCGGGCAATATGTTTATCCCGTGCATCGTTTGGACCGGAAAACTTCGGGTGTTTTGTTGTTTACTTTAGATAAAGATTCTTTGAAAATAATGAGTGATCAGTTTGCGGCTCGCCAGGTTGAGAAGAAATACCTGACAATTCTTCGTGGTTGGGCAAAAGAAGAAGAAACAATTGATTATGATTTAATTAATGAAAATGAAGTCAAGCAAAATGCAATTACCTATTATCATCGTTTACAGACCTCGGAAATCGATTTACCTTTTTTAAAACATCAAACTTCGAGATACTGTTTAGTCGAAGCTATTCCTGAAACGGGAAGAATGCACCAGTTGAGAAAGCATTTTAAGCATATTCTACATCCGATTTTAGGCTGCCGTAAATATGGCTGCAATAAACAAAATAAATTGTGGCTGGAAACTTTCAACATGACAAAAATGATGCTTCATGCACATCAATTAATTTTCAATCATCCCGTTACCAAAGAAAGAATTACGCTGAACGCAACGGTAAATGAAGAGTTCAAAAGAGTAGGTGATATTTTGAACTTCGATCTGAGCTTATATATTTAACAATCTGAATTTTTAAGTTATGTGTTTTATTAATTTAAACACAACGATTAATTATTCAACATTTTGATTTTAGAAAGAAGACAAATAAATTGCTTAGTGAAACTTGAAAATATAACTTCATCAAATCAACTTGTTGATCCATCTTTGCTCTTTAAAGTATCTGTTCAATACAGTAAAATCTTTGCGTTAAAAAATATACGCTGATTAGATAATCGTATTTGTAGAGATAGCAGATTTTTCTTAAAATATAGCAGGGTTGATCGAAGATTAATTTTAAATTGATTATTTTTGTAAAACTTTTTTTCAATGTACAAATCGCTCATTCGTCCTCTTCTTTTCAAATTCGATCCTGAAGAAGTTCATTATTTTACTTTTTCAATGCTTAAAAATTTCCCTTTTTTAACGAAGCTTTTTCTTCCGAAACCTGTTCAGGATAAAAGACTGGAAAGAGAAGTTTTCGGATTGAAGTTTAAAAACCCTGTTGGATTGGCAGCTGGTTTTGATAAAAATGCAATGCTTTTTGAAGAACTTTCAGACCTGGGTTTTGGTTTTATTGAAATCGGAACACTGACTCCGAAAGGGCAGCCGGGAAATGATAAAAAAAGGCTTTTCCGTCTGAAAGAAGATTCTGCGATCATCAACAGGATGGGTTTCAATAATGAAGGTGTGGATGCTGCCGTCGAAAGGCTGAAAAAGAATAAAAATGTTCTGATCGGAGGAAATATCGGAAAAAACAAAGTAACCCCGAATGAAGAAGCGGTAAACGATTATAAGATCTGCTTTGAAAAACTTTTCCCTTATGTAGATTATTTTGTGGTGAATGTAAGTTCCCCGAATACCCCAAACCTTCGTGAGCTTCAGGATAAAGAGCCTTTAACACAGCTTTTGGGAACTTTACAGCAAATGAATATGGAGAAAGCTAATCCAAAACCTATTCTCCTTAAAATCGCGCCGGATTTATCAGACGATCAGCTTTTAGACATCATCGACATCGTTAAAGAAACAAAGATAGCGGGAGTGATTGCGACAAACACAACACTTTCCCGTGAAGGTTTAAGCTCCGAAAACAAATCCGAAACGGGTGGGCTTTCCGGAAAACCTCTGACGAAAAGATCTACGGAAGTAATCCGTTTTCTTTCCGAAAAAAGCAACAGGGCTTTCCCGATTATCGGGGTCGGCGGAATTCATTCTGCAAAAGATGCGATTGAAAAACTGGATGCAGGAGCAAGCCTGGTGCAGCTGTACACAGGGTTTATTTATGAAGGGCCGGAACTGATCAACGAAATCAATCAGGAGCTTTTGAAAAGAGCAGGCAGATTACCGAGATAATTTGAATAAAAACTATTCAGAAGAAAATAATATAAAAGAGAGTTTTAAAATAGCTCTTTTTTTGTTTTTAATCTCATTTTGATTTTTTTACGGTAGCGTTTTTCACATCCACCGTTAAAGTATAAGCAGGAGATGTTGTTGTTTTAAAATTTAAAATCTTGGCATCTCTGGATTTAGTCATTTTTACATCGTAAATATTTTCAAGGCAGCTTTCCGTAAGGAAATCTTCGTGCTTTTTATAATTCCAGTCATTGGTAAAATATAAAACCCTGTAGCCTTTTTCACCTTCGCTGGCGCCACACATTCCGCAGGCATTGAAGTTTGAAGTATGCTCAAAGTAGAGCAGAACCCGGTTTCCTGTTTTATCGGAAGCATAAGATATAAGTTCATTTCCACCATACCGATCAATAAAATCATAGGTGTTGATCTTTTTATTATTAGGAAGGATCAGGTAATTGTTATACCGGTAAATCATCGGGTTTTTGGTCAGTAATTTTGCCGGGTGGGTTTTGTTTCCAAGATGAAAATTTCCGGTAATCTCTTTGCCGGACTGATCATACTGGAAATTCAGAATCTCTTTTGGCTTTAAAGTCTTCGCAATACTATCTGTCTTTTCAATCAGTCGGGGAGAAGTGATCTTATTTTCAAATATTTTTGAATTCTGTTTTTGCTTATCGCCGAAATTATATAAATATAGATTTCCGTAATCATAAATTCCCGTCAACGGAATTTTTTTCTTGTATTTGTCATAATAATACCATCCATCCACAAAATGCTGGTATTGGCTGCAGTCTACAATTCCTTTATACTTTAACTGTATGGTAACGGGAGCTCCTGCAATCTCGCCTTTAAAAATTTGTGATGAATCTGTAATGCTTTTAAATTCCACTTTTTGAGCGAAACAGAGTACAGCCAAAGAGTGAAAAAGAAGTAAAAGTAATGTTTTCATGATTGGTTATAGTTAGTTTTTAAGTTTTTTGTCAGATAAAGAAATGCGAGATGGTATAAATAATCAGACCGACCAGGCCGCCGACCAAGGTTCCGTTTACCCGGATAAACTGCAGGTCTTTTCCTACTTCAAGCTCGAGTTTTTCGCTCAGTTCCTTGCCTTTCCAGTTTCCGACGGTTGAGCTGATGAGGTTCCCGAATTGATGGGTGTTTTTGAGAATGTATTTGTAAGCGGTAACACGCACCCAATGATCGATTTTATTCTGAAGACTTTCATCTGTTTTTAGGTTTTGCGAAAATTCATTCAGGTTTTTTGAAAGATAATTTTTAAGAGATGACTGTTCATCCTGTAATTCTTTCATCAGCGTTTTTTTGATAGAAACCCAGATATCATTTGAATATTCGTCGAGCTTATCATTTTTCAGAAGGTCATTTTTAATGTTTTTAAACTCATTTTCCCAGGCAGGATCTTCTTTCAGATCTACCGAAAATTCATGAATTTTTTTTGTAATTAACATTCTGATTTCGTGTTGCGGATCTTCTTCGATCTCTTTAAAAAAATCTGAAAGTCCGCTTGCAATCTTTTCTGCAATTTTATTGTCAACGAATGCCGGGATAAATGAATAACTGCCTTTCTTTACACGGTCCTGGATCATCTCATCATTTTCAATAATATAATCTTTGATCTGCTTTGAGAGATTGGTCACAATTCTTTGATGGTCATTTTTATCCAGAATGTAGCCGATACCGTTTCCTACAACTTTGTTAAGTTTAATGCCATCAGTCATTTCCGAAACCTTTTTGCTGATAAAACCGCTTACTGTTGAGTCATCAAGCTTGTTAAGGATATCCAGAACAATATCCGAAAGGTTTTTAATTAAGATTTCCTGGTTTTTTTCTTTGGAAAGCCACTCTCCGACAAAATTGGAAACTTTCAGCTTTTGAATGTAAGGCCGGATATTCTGAGGCGAAAGGAAATTGGTCACTACAAAGCTTCCCAGGTTATCACCCAGCCTTTCCTTGCTGTTTTCTATCAGGTTGGTATGCGGAATCGGAAGCCCGAGAGGATGCCGGAACAAAGCGGTTACTGCAAACCAGTCTGCAAGGGCACCTACCATTGCAGCTTCGGAAAAAGCACGTACATAACCGATCCAGTGAGAATCGTTTGTCTTCTGAAGGACCGTAGTAAGGATAAAAATAATTGCCATCAGAACAAATAATCCGGTAGCAAATGCCTTGTATTTTCTTAACTGTTTTCTTTTAGCTTCATCATTCATATGATCAAATTTAGTAAATTTGGGTATGAAACCTATCAATCCTGAATAATTGATTATTATTTCAGAATTACAATCTACACATGAAATTTTTAGTTTCAATACTATTATTAACCTTTCTGCAAATGTGTTCGCAGACTAAAAAACCTGTTAAAACAACTCCTATGGAAAATACAGAAGCAAAAAACAATCCATACTACTCAAGAACAGATACCACAAAACTGAATATTTCCAATGAAGAATGGAAAAAAATCCTGGCTCCCGATTTATATGCTGTAGCAAGAGAAGCTGCTACGGAAAGGGCATTCACCGGAAAGTATAATGAATTTGATGAAACAGGGGATTATTATTGTGCTGTTTGTGGCCATCATCTGTTCCGTTCCACATCAAAATTTTCCAGCAGCTGCGGATGGCCGAGCTTCTTTGAAGCTGACAAGGAAGGAGTTTATTATAAACGAGATGTTACGTACGGAATGGAAAGGGTGGAGGTGCTCTGCAAACGATGTGATTCGCATCTGGGTCATGTTTTTGATGATGGTCCAAAGCCTACAGGATTGAGATATTGTATGAATTCCATAAGTCTGGAATTCGTTCCGGATTCACAAAAATAAGCGCTTTAATTCACGAAATCAGGAAGTTAAAGTTTCTTAAATTGAGTTAAACTTTGACGGAATTTTGTCCTCCGGTAATTATGTTTTTATAATTTTGCCCGACTAATTTATATTTAGCATAGTATTGGATGAAAGGATTATATAGCGTATTAAGTATTGTTTACATGGTAACGACTTCATTCTATCTGTCTCCTGAAAAGACATCTGTAAAGAATGAAAACAGTACAAAAAAAATTGAAAGATTAGCCGACACGAAATCTGAGAAGACTGCAAACAATGCATCTTCTTCAGAAGAATTATACAAAGCGATTGCATTTGAACAAGGACATGAACTTAACGAAGAAGTTTTTTTCAAAGCCTTAACCGGTTTTGAGAATTTGAAGAAAGCTGGTTTGCTTAATCAGGATTCGCATTTACTTACGGTATGCGATTTTTCTATGTCTTCAAATACAAAAAGACTTTGGGTAATTGATATGAACGAGAAAAAAGTATTGTTTAATTCACTGGTTGCTCACGGAAAAAATACAGGTGAAGAATTTGCTACAAATTTTTCAAACACCGAAAGTTCGCTTCAAAGCAGCATGGGATTTTATATTACTGATACAACATATGAAGGTGACAACGGATATTCTTTGAAGCTTTTGGGAATGGATAAGGGATTTAATGATGCGGCATTTAAAAGAGCAATCGTGATGCACGGGGCTGATTATGTAAGTGAGGAATTTGCAGCAATGCATAAAAGAATCGGAAGAAGCTGGGGATGTCCTGCAATTCCAAGAAGTCTGACTCAGCCTATTATCAACACAATCAAAGGAAAAAGTTGTCTCTTCATTTATTATCCGGACCAGAATTATCTTTCCAAGTCGGAATGGTTGAAATCTTAATTTAGATTTATTGGTAAGATTATTCAGCAATAAAGCTGATAATCAAAAAAGTAAAAGAGAAGTATGGAAATTAAAAGTGGATTTGTTCCTGCCATAAGGATGATGAATAATCCTGATGGAACAAGCAGGTTTGAGAAAGGAAAAATTCCCACTTTAAAGCCGATGAATACTACCTCTTTCTGGATAAGTACAATAACGGAGGATTGGGAGAAAAGCATTCATCCTGCCCCGAGAAGACAATATGTGGTGACTCTGAAAGGAAGTATCTTGTTTACTGTAAGTGATGGTTCTACATTTCTTATTGAGCCGGGGATTATTCTTCTGGCAGAAGATACCAATGGAGAAGGGCATACCTGGGATATTATAGAAGGAAAGGAATGGGAAAGATTATACATTCCCATTGCTGAAGATGCTGATGATTTTTTTATCCCGGATTTTGAATAGGATATCACATAAGAAAGCAGTCAATTTTGACTGCTTTTTTTATTTTAAATCTGTGATACAGTTAATTAACTGAATTTTTTGAAAATCAAGGTTGCATTATGCCCTCCGAAACCGAAAGCATTGCTCAATGCATATGTAATGTCCTTTTCTTTAGCTTCATTAAATACAATATTTACATCCTTCGGAATATTTTCATCAATCTTATGAAGGTTAATGGTAGGTGGGATAATCCCGTTTTGAATCGCTTTTATAGAAAGAATGGCTTCAGCTGCACCGGCTGCACCCAACAAGTGCCCTGTCATAGATTTAGTAGCACTGATATCTAGGTTTTTACTCCCTTTAAATAACTTTGTAATCCCGTTTAATTCAACCAGATCTCCAAGCGGGGTTGATGTTGCATGTGGATTGATGTAATCGATGTCTTCGGTATTTATTCCGGCTTCATCAAGGGCAAGCTGCATGGCTTTAATAGCTCCGGTTCCTTCCGGATGAGGTGCCGTCATATGATAAGCGTCTGCTGTCATAGCGGCTCCTACCAATTCTGCATAAATTTTTGCGCCTCTGCTTTTTGCATGCTCGTATTCTTCAAGAACCAAAGCGCCTGCACCTTCTCCCATTACAAAACCATCCCTGTCTGCATCGTACGGACGGCTTGCGGTTGCAAAATCATCATTTCTTACAGACATTGCTTTCATAACGGAAAATCCTCCGATTGATGCGGGTGTAATAGCAGCTTCTGATCCGCCGCTGATGATTACTTTTGCCTTTCCGAGACGGATATAGTTGAAAGCATCCATCAATGCTGTATTTCCGGTAGCACATGCGGAAACTGTGGTATAATTAATTCCCTGGAGGCCGAATTTCATAGAGATCATTCCCGAGGCCATATTGGCAATAAATTTTGGGACAAAAAACGGATTGAAACGTGGTGTCCCTTCGCCTGTATAAAATTCTGCTACTTCATTTTCAAAAGTATACATTCCCCCTTGTCCGGTTCCCCAGATCACTCCCGTGTCAAAAGGATCCATATTTTCCAGATCCAATCCGGAATCCTGTATGGCTTCTGCGGATGAATACATGGCATATTGCGAGAAAAGATCGCTTCTTTTTATTTCATGATGTGTTAAATGTACTTTAGGATCAAAATCTTTTACCTCACAGGCAAAATGCACTTTGAATTTTTCAGTGTCAAAATGTTTGATTAACCCTGCTCCGCTTACTCCGTTGATACTGTTTCTCCAGAAATCTTCAACATTATTTCCCAACGGGGTTACTGCACCCAGTCCTGTAATGACAACTCTTTTCATACTTAGCTATTAATTTTAAATAAATTAGAGGTTCCTCTGGCAATTAATCTCGTTTTATCTGCGTTCCATATTTCGCATTGAGCGTTCACAAACTGCTTTCCTCTTTTAATAATTTTCGTTTCCGCTACAATATTATCATTTTCTTTTGCAGTTGAGAAATAATCGATGACATTATTAATGGTTGTTATGAAAGAATTTTCATTTAAGGAAAACATGGTGGCACCGATAATATCATCAACAATGGCAGCTGTTACACCTCCGTGAAGATTTCCAACCGGGTTCAGCCATTCCGGTCTTACGGTATATTGAAATTCCAGCTGGCCTTCTTCTACGGCGATCACGATAGGATTGAGCCATTTCATAAACGGTGACGGAGACTGATCAAATTCTTTTCCGATGAATTGTCTGAGTTGTTCTAATCTATTCATATTTTATTTTCTTATTTTTCTATAATCATTGTCACTCCCTGTCCTCTGGCTGCGCAAATAGAAATAAATCCTTTTCCGCTTCCTTTTTCATTGAGAAGTTTGGCGAGTGTGGCAATAATTCTTCCGCCTGTTGCTGCAAACGGGTGGGCTGCGGCTAAACTTCCGCCTTTTACATTCAGTTTATTACGGTCTATTTTTCCCAGTGCTTTTTCAAGTCCGAATTTTTTGGCCAGATCATCATTCTCCCAGATTTTAAGGGTTGCTAAAACCTGTGCTGCAAAAGCTTCATGAATTTCATAATAATCAAAATCCTCAAGGTTCATTCCTGCTTTTTTAAGCATTCTTTCAGCTGCGAAAACCGGTGCCAGAAGTAAATTCTGTCTGTTTTCAACATATTCTATTCCTGCCAGTTCTGAAAATGTGATATAAGCGAGAATAGGAAGATTGTTGGCTTTTGCCCAGTCTTCACTGGCGAGCAAAACAGCAGAAGCTCCATCAGTAAACGGAGTGGAATTTCCGGCTGTTAAAGTTCCATTCTGTTTATCAAAAGCGGGTTTTAGCTGGGCCAGTTTTTCGAGACTTGTGTCACGGCGTAAATTATTATCTTTATCCAAACCGAATGCAGGTGTAATCATATCATCGAAAAAGCCTTCATCATAAGCTTTGGCCATATTCAGATGACTTTTAAAAGCAAGCTCATCCTGGTCTTTGCGCGAAATCTGGTAATATTTTGCTGTGATTTCCGTATGCTCACCCATTACAAGGCCGGTTTTTGGTTCCTGTCCCTTGTAAGGAATGGGCATCCAATCTTTCAGCTTCGGACTTAGTAATTGTTTTAATTTTCCAAAACCGGATTTTTCTTTATTGGCTTTCAGTAAAGCTTTTCTTAGCCTTGCGGATGATTCAAAAGGTATATTGCTCATGGCTTCCACGCCACATGCAATCCCGCTTTCTATCTGCCCGAGAGCAATTTTGTTTCCTATATAAATTGTGGCTTCAATTCCGGTGTCACATGCCTGTTGGATATCACATGCGGGAGTAGCCGGATTCAGAGCTGTATTCATCACGGTTTCACGAATGAGGTTGCTTTCGGAAATATGTTTAATGACTGCTCCGCCTGCAACCTCACCAAGAAGTTTTCCCTTTAGGTGGTAGCGGTTTATTAATCCGTTCAGAGCCGAAAGCAACAGATCCTGATTTCCAGCCTCTGTATAAGCGGTATTGATTCGTGCAAAAGGAATTCTGTTGTATCCTACAATTGCTACTTTTTTTGTTTCCATGAAGTTAATTTTTGGATGGAACAGTTTTAAGATCCTTATCGATACTGAGTAAGATTCTGTCCAGAGCCTGATTCAGGTATTTTTCATCACCGGTTGTTTTGGAGAGTAAGATTCCGCCTTCAATCAGCATAATATATAATGAAGCATATTCGTCTGCATCCAGATTGTTTTTTATTTCATGATTTTCCTGTCCCTGCACAATTACTTTAGAAATCTTTTTGATCCAGTTTTCAAAAGATCTGGTCACCTGGCTTTTTAACCGGGGAAAAGTGTCATCAGCTTCAGTGGCAGCATTCATCAGCGGGCAGCCTCCATTGGCAAAAACGACTTTCCAGTTCTTCCGGTAGAAAGCTACAAAAGCCTGTAATTTATTTATCGTTGTCGGAAACTGATCACCCAGTGAATGAGCCATACTTTTACTCAGCATACCTGAATTGTATTTATAAGCTTCAAGGGCAACCTCGTCTTTATTCTCAAAGTTTCCATAGATGCTGCCTTTTGTTAACCCTGTCGCTTCCGTAATATCAGAAAGCGACGTAGAGATATAGCCTTTGGTATTAAACAAAGGAGCTGTTTTCTCAATGATGAATTGTTTGGTCTTTTCTGCTTTTGACATGATCATGAATTTAGATGCAAATATACAAAAATATACCGAATGGTATATTTGTTTCAAAAATTAAGTCTGAGGACTCTAAAAGAGCTTCAGACCTAATTTTATATGATTGGAAAAAAATCTTTATTAGGCTAAAGTAGCATTCAGAGTAATCTCAAAATTGAAGGCTGCACTTACAGGACATCCTTCTTCTGCTATTTTAGCATACTTCTGAAATTCTTCCTCAGAAATTCCCGGAACTTTTGCGGTTAAGGTTAATTCTGATTTTGTAATTTTTCCGATGTTTGGATCTAAAGTAATCACTGAAGTGGTTTTTAATTCTTCCGGAGTAAAGCCGGCCTGGGATAATTCAGCACTTAGCTTCATGGTGAAGCATCCTGCATGGGCAGCAGCTAATAATTCTTCAGGGTTGGTTCCCACACCATCTGCAAAACGGCTGTTGAAAGAATATTGAGTCTGGTTTAAAATTGTGCTTTGTGTCGTGATATGTCCGTTTCCTTCTTTAATGTTACCGTTCCAAACGGCTGTTGCGTTACGTCTCATAATGTTTGTTTTTTATTGTTTAATATGTTTGATTTTGATGTTACAAAGATAGGATGGTTACTTGCCGGAATAAATAGATAAAAGGGATTAAATATTGTACTTTTTTCCTGAAGAGTAATTTTTTTTGAAATTAGCAGGTGTGCTGCCCACTTTATTGGTGAAAAGCCGGTTAAAATATGCCGGATCTTCATAGCCCAGATCATAGGCGATTTCTTTCACAGGTTTATCAGTATAAAAAAGAAGTCTTTTAGCTTCCAGCAAGATTCTGTTGATAATAAGCTGATTGGGAGATTCGATATGCAGGCTTTTAAACTTGTGGGTAAGTGTTTTGGGAGCGACATGCAATAATTCCGCATAATCTGCTACATTATGTTTTTCTCTGAAATGAATTTCCAGATTTCTGCTGAAGTCCCTGAAAATATCAAGTTCATTATTGGGAATATTCACCGTTTCGGTCTGCAGGTTTTGTTTTTTCCATTTCCGGGTCGCATGAATGATGATCTGTTTTAAATAGGTTCTGATCATTTCTTCACCGGAAGATTCTTTCCATTCAAGCTCATTCTTTATATGGCTGAATAAACTTCTGATAATATTTTCTTCTGAAGAATCAAGTTCTACTTTCGGAATTTCAAATACATTATGAAAAAGCAATCCGTCACAGGCAACCTCTTTGTCATGAATCTGGATACAGTAAAAATCCCTGTTATAATGGAGAAGGATAGACTCATCAGCATTTCCTTTTTTGACATCGAAATATTGATTGGTCAGGAAAAACAGGGTAGGCGTTTTTGTTTTATAATCATTAAAGTCTATCCTTAATTCATATCCCGGTGGGACAAAAAAAACTTTGATCTCAGAATTGAATTTATTTTCATTCAGGTGCTCTAAATTTTCCCCGGAAAAAATACCCAATCCAAACCTTTTGTAGTGATCTTCAAAAATGAAATTATGTAGCTGCATGAATAGACTTAAAGAATAAAGATACAAAAAAGGAGTAGTGAGGAATGTTAAATTATTGAATTATGCTTCAATTTTTAACAATAAGCTTGTACTGTCGTAGTGTAATCAGGATTCTATAAAAAATAAAAAATAAAATTTATATATTTCCATTTGCGTCATAGGATCAATGGTGTAAAGATTTGCGTTTGTGTTATAATTTAATTTTCTTTAAAAAAATAAATGGCTAAATGAGCAACTTAGAAAATATTTTAAGAGAAATAACCCCCTTATCTCTTGAAGACAGTTTTCTTGTATTTGACAGGATAAAGACCTCTTTTGATTTTCCGTATCATTATCACCCGGAAATTGAGATCAATTTTATCTACAAAGGAAAAGGGTATCGCCGGATGATCGGAGACCACACCGGAGAGATCGGGAATATTGAACTGGTACTGGTTGGTCCCAATCTGCCTCACTGCTGGGCAAATTATAAATGCAAAACAAGGAAAACCCACGAGATTACGGTGCAGTTTAATCAGGATTTTTTTAACCAGTCATTGATGGAAAAGAATATCCTGAAACCCATTAATAACCTGATCAAAGATTCAATCAGAGGAATTTTGTTTTCCCGTGAAACTGCTGAAAAGCTGATGGAATCTTTTCTCAATCTGTCCAAAATGAATAGTTTTGAATCTTTCATTGAGATCATGAAAATTCTTAACGAATTGGCGATTGCTGAAGACAAAACGTTTTTATCATCCTACAGCATAGAGCTTGAAACCTTCGTTGATAATGATAAAATGAAGGTTGTTCATGATTTTGTCCATAAAAATTTTGAAAATAAAATAACACTGGATGACGTTGCGTCACTTGTCAATATGAGCAATGTGACCTTCAACAGATTCATCAAAAAAAGAACGGGGAAGACTTTTGTGAATTATCTTAATGAAATAAGAATCGGGTATGCGGCCCGCTGGCTGATGGAAAAAAACCTTACCGTTTTCGAGATTGCTTTTGAGGCTGGCTTTAATAATATCGCCAATTTCAACAAGGTTTTTAAATCCATTAAAAAAACAACGCCTACCGAATTCAAAGAACAGTTCAAAGGAGTGAAAAAAATCGAATAATGTTTTTTTGGCTTAAAAAAAGTGAATACATATTTTCAAAATCCGGACAATAAGGTTCGGATTTTTCTTTTAAATCAGATAAAATTAACGGTAATCTGGAAAAAATGGCAGAAAAATTACATTACATTCTCAATTTTAAAAACTATGTATAGTGTTGTAAATCAGGGCTTAATTAAGGTTGTTGAAAATCATCAGAAAAAATAATATCGTTTTATGATAAAATAGTATTATATCCGGGTGGCTACAAAATTTAGATTTGCTAATATGAATTAAATCTTAACAAAACTTTAATTATTTGATGCCAATAAAACATAATATTTAACAAAATATGTTTTAAAGCTGAAAAATAATATTTAAAGCAATTTAATTGAATTCTCAAATAAACCTTAACTAAACTAAACTTATGAGAAAAACTGTTATTCCAATTTTATTAGCTTTTCCTTTGTTTGGGTATGCGCAAGATACAAAGTCTGCCGACACTACTAAAACAGTTAATATCCAAGAGGTGGTTGTTACTTCTCTGGGTATTAAAAGGCAGGCGCGTTCTTTGACATACTCCAGCCAGCAGATTGGCGGAGATGATCTTACTGAAGTGAAAACTCCCAATCTTTTAAACTCTATCAACGGAAAAGTTTCCAACGTGCAGATCAATAAAACCAACGGGGGTGTCGGTGGATCGGTAAGAGTGGTGATGAGGGGAGATAAATCTACCAGAAACAGCCAGCCGTTGTATGTCATTGACGGGATTCCTATCATTAATAACACAGGAGTCACGGGTACAGGAGGCCCAAATGTAGATTATTTTGCATCTATGCCTGATACAGGAGATGTATTGAGTACCATTAACCCTGAAGATATTGAGAGCATCAACTTTCTGAAAGGAGCTTCTGCCGCCGCTTTATACGGAGCACAAGGAAGTAACGGGGCGATACTTATTACGACGAAAAAAGGAACTGTTGGAAGAAGCAGTCTTTCTTATACTTCGAGTTTGACATTTGATAAAGTTTATAATCTTCCAAAGCTTCAGCACAGCTACCTTCAAACGACACCTTATGATCCGGCCAACGGAAACACAGGATCATACGATAGCTGGGGACCAAAAGGTTCTTCTAAAGATTATACTAAAGACTTTTTCCAAACCGGAGCTACATGGATTAACAGTGTAAGTTTTCAGGCGGGTAACGAAAAAACAACTAATTTTTTCTCTTTAGGAAATACGACCAATAAAGGAATTATTCCTACTTCTAACTTAGATCAGTATAACATAAATTATAGAACAACGAGTAAATTTCTGAATGATAAACTTGTTTTGGATGCGAATGTAATGGCCTCATTACAAAACTCCAAAAACAGATTGTCACCGGGATCATATTTTTCTCCTATTACCAATCTTTATTGGTTGCCGAGAGGAGTAGATTTTGATCAGTTTGCTCAAAATTATTCTTACTTTGAAAAATCGAGGTATCTGGATGCGCAAAACTGGTGGGCAATAAAACCAAATGGAGAATTTGTAGATAATGAAACCCAGAACCCGTATTGGATCCTTAATAAAAACCCGGTAATAACAAAAAATAAAAATTTATACGGATCTGCAGCGTTAAGCTATACGATCAATAGCTGGTTAACTGCAAAAGTCAGAGGGAATTATAATTATTTTAGTTCAGATTCTCAAAGAAATGTGGCAGCATATTCCCAACCAACTGTTTTGGGATTAGAAACTAAGATCAGTAATGGGAAAATTTATAAAAACACAATTGAGAAGACAACTACATACGGTGATTTCTTATTAATAGGTAATCCCAAAATTAATGATGACATCAGCTTGGATTTCACTTTAGGAACCAGTATTTCTGATCTGAAATATAGCATTACAAATATCGAAAATAACAGGCTTTTTGTTGCCAATTTATTTACCCTTAATAATTTAGATTGGGGAAATCAACAAGGTGAGGGAGTTTTTGGTAATGGAAGAAGCTATACGATTACAAACCCGCACAGACAGGATCAGTCTGTATTTGCAAGCGCAAGCTTTGGGTATAAGAGCAAAGTATATCTGGATCTTACATTCAGAAATGACTGGTCTTCAACCTTAGCCGGAACGGGTAATAACGGGATTGATTATGAATCGATAGGAGCGAATGGGATTCTGACAGAGATTTTCAGCCTTCCACAAGCTATTTCTTTCTGGAAAGTGAGAGCATCTTATGCCACAGTAGGAAATGCATTGGATCCTACCTCCACCATGCCACAACCGGAATTTAATGGCGGGGTTATCACAGGGTCTTATTCTTCTGCTCCTGTAAGTAATGAAATGTTTAGAGATTTATATCCAAAACCCGAATTCAACAGAACCTTTGAGGCCGGAACAGAATTAAGAATGTTCCATAATAAATTATCTTTTGATTTTACATTCTATAATTCTGTGGTTAGCAATCAATACCTGAAAGGGGTTGACGCAGCCACCAATTTTGGAGTACAGTCTGGTAAAGTGGATATTAATGCGGGCAAAATTCAGAACATAGGTTTTGAATCAAGTTTATCATACAAAATTTTTAACAGTGAAAAATTTGGATGGACAGCTACTCTTAATGCTTCAGCAAATAAAAACAGGATAAAAGAACTTTTACCTATGAAATATTATCCGGATCCGGATAAGCTCTTTGTATTGACCGGAGGTGGCTTCAATATGTTAAAGGTTGGAGGCTCGTTTGGTGATCTTTATGGTACCGTATTTAAAAGAGATTCTGAGGGAAGAATAATTGTAGGAGCTAATGGCGTTCCACTCATTGACAGTGATAAAAGAAAACAGTATCTTGGAAATCCTAATCCAAAATTTATGCTGGGTCTTAATAATAATTTCTCCATTGGAAAGCTTAATGTAAGTTTCCTTGTAGACGGAAGGTTTGGAGGCCAGGTTTTAGGGTTTACCCAATCGGTTAATGATGGTTTAGGAGTAAGCCAGGCATCGGCAGATGCCAGAGATGCTGGTGGGGTTTCTATTCCCAATGCAGTATATGAGAACGGTACTCCTTATACAGGGTTAACGGATGCTGAAGATTATTATAAGTCAGTTGGCGGAAGAGATGGTATAAACGAAGCTTATATTTACAAAGCTACTGCCGTTAGATTAAGACAGGCTTCCATTTCTTATACACTCAAAACGAATTCAAAAATTTTTAAAGATGCTACAGTAAGCATTATCGGAACTAACTTATTCTTCTTCTACAAGGATGCTCCTTTCGATCCTGAACAGGTATCGGGTGTAAATCCTGGCGGAGTGGGTGTTGATATGTTTGGAACACCGATTACGCGTTCTTTAGGTGTCTCTTTAAAAGCAAACTTCTAATCTCCTGAAATATGAAAAAAATAAATTCTAAAATAGTTATTTTGAGCATGGTAGCTGCTCTATTTGCCGGTAGCTGTACCAAAGACTTTGAAGATATAAATTCACAATATAGTGGCATCACCGACGAACAGTTACTTGCAGATTTTGTGGCTCTTACCAATCCGATGAAACAGATGCAGAAGAACCTTCAGAATCCTACAAACTGGATATATCAGCTACAAACTAATTTAAATGCTGATATGTACAGTGGTCTGTTCAGTACAGCCACTCCTTACAACGGCGGAAAAAACAACACTACTTATTTCATGATGGATGGTTGGAATGAAAGGATAATGATGAATCAGCTTGAAGATGTAAATCAGCAGTATAAAAATTTCTTCGCACAGTCAGAAGAAAAGTATCCGGGAGTAGATTTCTCTCAATCAAAAGCCATTCTTATGATTTTAAGAGTGATTGCCACTCAGAAAGTTTCAGATGCTCATGGACCTGTAATTTATAGCAAATTTCAATCTCCCAATTCAAATGGGGTTACTGATTTTGACTCACAGCAAGATGCCTACAACTATTTTGTTGCAGACCTTAATAAAGCGATTCAGGCTTTTTCCGGAACACTAAGTATAGAAGATAAAACAGTAATACAGAAATCTGATGTTGTGTTTTCCGGAAATACGGCAAATTGGGCAAGGCTTGCCAACACGCTTAAACTGAGACTTGCCATGAGAATCAGCTATGCAGACCCCGTAAAATCCAAGCAATATGCAGAAGAAGCACTTTCTTCTCCTGCAGGCTTAATTGAAGATAATTCACAAAATGCATTAGTAAGCTATGGTGGAGCTTCCCCATTAAATGATATTATTTATTCCTGGGGAGACTGTAAAATCGGAGCACCTTTAATGGCATTTATGAACGGATATAATGACCCCCGAATTTCAGCTTATGCCAAACCTGCTACAGATCCTACGGTAATCGGAAAATATATAGGGGTAAGACAAGGGGTTGATTTAGGTGGAAGTAAAGACCGATACGGAGATTTCTCTCAGCCAATTGCTGCTGCGGCAACAGGTGATTATTTTTCATCAAGCAACGGTAAAAATAAAATATGTACGGCAGCAGAAACCTGGTTCCTGAAGGCCGAAGCAGCTCTCAGGGGGTATGCAGGAGCAGGAGATGCCGGTGTAAATTACAACAAAGGGATCGAAATGTCATTCGCAGAATGGGGTAAAAATGCAGATTATGCTACTTATGTGGCAGATGCGGTTTCTACGGAAGCTCCATACATTGACCCTAAAGTTCCATCAAATAGTATTTTAGCGGGAGACCCGATGTTAAGTACAATTACAATCAAATGGAACGCGGGAGACTCTTTCGAAAAGAAATTAGAAAGAATTATAACCCAGAAATGGATTGCCATTTATCCTGACGGGTCCGAAGCATGGGCAGAGCAGAGAAGAACAGGCTATCCGGTCATTTTCAAAAATATTCTGAATGACAGCCAGGGAACGATCAGTACCAATGCAATGATCAGGAGAATTCCAATTCCAACCAAATATAGAAACAATACGCTTAATTATCCGCAGGCTGTACAATATCTCGGCGGACCGGATACAGGAGCCACAAAACTTTGGTGGGATAAAAAACCATAATATTAAAAGTACAGAGGCCGTCTCAAATGACAGATATCAATTGATATTTTTTATTCCGGGGTAGAAAAATCTACGTATTTTTTATTTTTCACAATGTTTCGTTTAGACCGGGATGAAACTTTTGAGATGTCCTCTTTCTTTATCATCTATAATTTTAATATGGGAAAAAACAATTCCGGAGCTCAGCTGATAAAACCGATTTTCTGGATCTCAACATTATATTTTGCAATGGGAATGCCCTTTGTAACCATTAATGCAGTCTCCGGGATTATGTATAAAGATATGGGAGTTTCGGATACAAAGATCACTTTCTGGACAGGGCTTATTATGCTTTCCTGGACCCTGAAGCCGCTTTGGAGCCCGTTTCTGGAAATCTATAAAACAAAGAAATTTTTTGTCGTTTTTACCCAGTTTGCCATAGGATTTCTGTTTGCTTTAATAGCATTAAGCCTGCCCCTGAACGATTTTTTCAGGTACAGCATTGCCCTTTTTGCAGTCATTGCATTTTTTGGAGCAACACATGATATTGCTGCAGACGGGACATATATCCATTTTCTGACAAACAAGGAACAGGCAAAATATATAGGATGGCAGGGAGCTTTTTATAACCTGGCTAAAATTATCAGCAGTGGAATTCTGGTGTATTTCGCCGGAGTTCTGGAAAAAAAGAATGGGGTGACCAATGCATGGATGATCATCATGGGAATTTATGCGGTGCTATTTTTCATGGTAGCGGTTTATCATTATTTTTTCTTACCGAAAGAAAACAGACAGGAAAGGCAGACAATGGGGAAAACTGCCGGCAATGTCCGTAAAGAGCTGCTGGAAGTGATCACCTCTTTCTTTACAAAACGAAATATCATATGGTCTGTATTGTTCATTATTTTATACCGTTTTGCAGAAGGATTTGCCATAAAAATTGCTCCTCTGTTTTTTAAAGCTCCGAGAGTCTCCGGAGGATTAGGATTATCCACTTCGGATATCGGGCTTATTTACGGAACATATGGTTCAGCCGCATTTATTTTAGGATCAGTGCTGGCGGGCTATCTGATCTCTTTCCGGGGATTGAAAAAGTCACTAATCTGGCTGTGCTGTGCATTTAATATTCCATTTGTAGTGTATGCATTATTGGCTCACTACCAGCCGGTTGATCTGCTTCCTGTAGGAGCTGCGGTTGTAATCGAATATTTCGGCTATGGCTTTGGCTTTGTGGGGCTTACATTGTATATGATGCAGCAGATTGCACCGGGAAAGCACAAAACCGCCCACTATGCTTTTGCAACAGGTATTATGAACCTTGGGGTAATGATTCCAGGAATGTTCAGCGGAATGATCAGCGACTGGATAGGATATAAAATGTTCTTTATCTGGGTAATGATCGCAGCGATCCCTGCATTCATCATTAGTGCACTGGTTCCTTTTACCTATCCGGAAAAACCAAAAGATCAGTAATCAATCATTTAATTTTAAATAAAAAAGTAAAAATACTTTATGACATCTCAATCAGTAATGATCCCTTGGCAGGATCGTCCGAAAGACTGCCACGATATTATGTGGCGTTTCTCTGAAAATCCGATTATCAACAGATACGCGATACCTACTTCCAACAGTATTTTCAACAGTGCGGTTGTTCCTTTTGAGGATGGGTTTGCAGGCGTTTTCCGATGTGATAACAAAGCGGTACAAATGAATATTTTTGCAGGATTCAGTAAGGATGCCATTAATTGGAATATCAACCATGATCCTATTGAAATGCAGGCCGGGAATACCGAAATGATCGAATCTGATTATAAATACGATCCGCGTGTTACCTTTATAGAAGACCGCTACTGGATCACATGGTGCAACGGATACAACGGGCCGACCATCGGAATTGGCTATACTTTTGATTTTAAAGAGTTTTTTCAGTGCGAAAATGCATTTCTTCCCTTCAACAGAAACGGAGTTCTCTTCCCTGAAAAAATCAATGGAAAATATGCCATGCTGAGCCGTCCGAGTGATAACGGGCATACGCCTTTCGGAGATATCTACATCAGCTACAGTCCTGATATGAAATACTGGGGCGAACACCGTTGTGTAATGAAAGTGACACCGTTTGAAGACAGCGCATGGCAGTGTACAAAAATAGGAGCAGGACCTGTTCCCATCAAAACAAACGAAGGGTGGCTGCTTTTCTATCATGGGGTGATCAATACCTGCAGAGGTTTCCGGTATTCTATGGGAGCGGCACTGCTTGATCTTGAAGACCCTTCAAAAGTATTATACCGTACAAAACCATACCTGCTGGCTCCGGCTGAGCTTTATGAGCTTACGGGAGATATTCCTAATGTGATCTTCCCTTGTGCTGCATTATCAGAAGACGATAAAGTAGCTGTTTACTACGGTGCTGCCGATACGGTGGTGGCCGTGGCGTTTGGATATATTTCAGAAATTATTGATTTTATAAAAAAGAATTCAATTTAAAACCAGCTCTAAGTTCCTGGAAATGATGATAAACATTGTTTTTCTTATTTATAGCATCATTGTTATGATTTTTATATTTTTAAATAAACTCTTATCTTAAAAAAAATTTGAGATCTCCTTATTATGAAAAAAGAACTGTTGATATATTTTTTGATCACTTTGTTTTCCCACACTGCGAATGCCCAGCAAAATAAGAATGATGTTCTTTCCTGGGTAGACCCGTTTATAGGAACCGGAGGGCATGGTCATACATTTCCGGGAGCTACGACACCATTCGGGATGATACAGCTAAGCCCGGACCAGAATACCAAAAGCGGTGACTGGGACTGGTGTTCAGGATATCATTACAGCAGCAAGACGATCATGGGATTCAGTCATAATCATCTTAGCGGAACCGGTTGGGCAGACCTTGGAGACATTCTGGTAATGCCTACCGTGGGAGATGTAAAAATGCTTCCGGGTTCAGAAGATAAACCTGAGACAGGATACCGCTCAAAATTCAGCCACGAAAGAGAAACGGCATCGCCGGGATACTATTCGGTTATGCTGGACAGTTACGGGATCAAGGCTGAGTTGACGGCTTCTCCGAGAGTGGGATTCCATAAATATACTTTTCCAAAAAGTGGAGAATCCAATATTATTATAGACCCTACCAATAAAATCTTCGGAAATGTATATCATACCCTTGTAAGCATAGAAGGAAACAATAAGATTAAAGGATATTGCTACAGCACAGGTTGGGGTGGAAAAAGATTTGCCTATTTTGTAATGGAGTTTTCAAAACCGTTTAAATCTTATGGGGTTTATTCAGAAGGAAAAATAAAAAACAATGAAAAAATAGCCCTTGCCAAAGATGCCAAAGCTTTTGTAAGATTTTCTACCCAAAAGGATGAAAGCATCGAGGTAAAAGTTTCCCTGTCTCCCGTAAGTACAGAAGGTGCACAGGAGAATTTTGATGCTGAAGCTAAAAATGTGGATTTTGCAAAAGCAAAAGAGACCGCACAAAATACATGGAGAGATCTTATCAACAGGTTCCAGGTAACAGGAGGTACAGACGATCAGAGAAAAATTTTCTATACAGGTGTATATCATACGTTCATTGCACCCAATCTTTATATGGATGCCAACGGTGACTATGTTGCCGCTGAAGAAAATATGAACACCAAATGGTTTACCAATTACAGCACCTATTCTTACTGGGACGGTTTCCGTGCAACCCATCCGCTGCTGACGATCATGGATCAGAAACATACCAAAGAATTTGCCAACTCGCTGATCAGCAGGTATACCGATCGAAAAGATCATATGCCGATCTGGGAACTTTGCGGCTATGATAATTTCTGTATGTTGGGTTATCACAGTGTATCGGTGATCTGGGATGCCATTTCCAAAGGTGTTCCCGGAATTGATCCGGAGAAAGCATTCGCTGCAATGAAAGATGCTTCTTTAACAGATAAAATGAGCAGCAGTGATGGCGGTGGCGGTCTTAACGATTATATTAAACTGGGCTATACACCGTCAGAAAACGGAGCTTCCGTTTCGGCAACTCTGGAATATTCATATGACGACTGGTGCATTCAGCAGCTGGCAGAAAAATTAGGTAAAAAAGAAGACGCTGAGGTTTACAAAAAACGTTCTATGAGCTTCCTCAACACATTCAATAAAGAGAATAATCATTTCTGGCCAAAACAGAAAAACGGAGAATTCCTGGCTGATTTCAAGTTAAATGACTGGAAAAAGCTCCAGCCTCACTGGGTTTCAGGAAATATCTGGGCCTATGACTTCTTCGCTCCCCATCAGATCGATGAAATGATGAACCTTTATGGCGGAAAGAAAGGATTTGAAGACAAGCTGGACAAAACTTTTACCGAAGCCCTGAAAATGGAAGGTGAGCAGCATGTTGATATCTCAGGATTCATCGGGTCTTTAGGATTCGGTGATGAGCCGGGACATCATGTTCCTTATCTCTACAATTATGCAGGTGCTCCTTACAAAACCCAGAAGATGGTAAAATTCATCCGTGACAATATGTATGCGGCAAAGCCTGATGGAATTGTAAATAATGAAGACTGCGGGCAAATGTCGGCATGGTACATCTTCTCTTCATTAGGCTTTTATCCGGTGACACCCGGTAAACCTGTATATGCCATTGGTGCACCGCAATTCCCGAAAGTTTCTCTAAAGCTGGAAAATGGGAAAACCTTCACCGTTGTTGCAGATAAGATATCCGATAAAAACATCTACGTTCAGAAAATGTTTCTGAATGGTAAAGAATTTAAAAGCTGGGAAATTAATCACAGCGATATTATGAACGGGGGAGAACTAAAGTTTGTAATGGGAAGCAAACCGGCAAAATAAAATTAATAGAAAAAGAATAACGAAATAAAAGTATCAATGGAAAGGAGAAAATTTATAAAAACAAGTGCATTGGCTGGAGCAGGCTTACTGTTTAGCCAGAATGTTTTCGCAAAAAGTTTCAGCATAGAAGAATTTCCTGTTGTTCGTGTACCGAAAGATAAAAGACATTTTACCAGTGAAGCGGTAGACGGCGCCATCTCAGCCTTCAAAAAGAAAGTTAAAAATAAAGAACTGGCATGGCTTTTCGAAAACTGCTTTCCAAACACCTTAGACACTACTGTTTTTTATAAAGAAACCAATGGAATACCGGATACCTATGTAATCACGGGAGATATCGATGCCATGTGGCTTCGTGACAGCTCCGCACAGGTTTTCCCCTATCTTCAGTTTTCAAAAAAAGATGAAAAGCTGCATAAGCTTATCTCGGGAGTTATCCATAAACAGACGGAATTTATCCTGAAAGACCCTTATGCCAACGCATTTTATAATGACGTTAATAAAATAAGCGAATGGAAAGAATTTGACCACACTGATATGAAACCCGGTATCCACGAAAGAAAGTGGGAAATCGATTCACTGTGTTATCCTATCCGTTTAGCGTATCATTTCTGGAAGACGACAGGTGATACAAAACCTTTTGATAATAATTGGCTGCAGGGTATTAAACTTACCTTACAGACTTTTACGGAGCAGCAGAGAAAAACAGGTTTAGGGCCATATAAATTCGAGCGTACTACAGCCTGGGCAACCGATGGTATTCCGATGGGAGGCTATGGTTATCCTACGAATCCGGTTGGGCTTATTCATTCCATGTTCCGTCCAAGTGATGATGCGACGATTTATGCATTCCTGATTCCTTCCAATCTATTCGCCGTAGTAAGCCTGCGCCAGGCTGCCGAAATGGTTTCGCAGATAAAAAATGAAAAAACTCTGGCTCAGCAACTTAACAGCCTTGCTGATGAGGTAGATGCAGCCATCAAAAAATACGGAATCTACAATCACCCTGAACACGGGAAAATATATGCTTTTGAAACCAACGGATTCGGAAGCTACAACCTGATGGATGATGCCAACTGTCCGAGCTTACTGGGATTGCCTTACCTTGATGCTGTAAAACCCGATGATCCGGTTTATCTCAACACCAGAAAATATATCTGGTCGAAAGATAATCCGTTCTTTTTCAAAGGTAAACTGGCAGAAGGAATCGGCGGACCTCATATAGGTCTTGATATGATCTGGCCGATGAGTATCATTATGAAAGCCCTTACGACTAAAGATAAAGCTGAAATTAAATGGTGTATAGAAACCTTACAGAAAACCCATGGCGGAACAGGTTTTATGCATGAATCTTTTCATAAGGATGACGATAAAAAGTTCACCAGGGTATGGTTTGCATGGGCTAATACCTTATTTGGCGAATTATTATGGAAAACCTATAATGAGAACCCGGATTTATTGACCTAAAATCAGCATTTTATAACAACATTCCCACAGATAAAAACTCTTGAAAAATGGAAAGTGCTAAAATTTTTACACCGGTGGAACAGTCTTTTTTAAATGATGTTCCGAGAAATAATAAGGCCAATGTGCCCTATATTGTAGTAGATAATTTTCCTGATTTAGGAATGCTTACAGCACTGCGTTTTCTGGAATGGGTGTATGAAAACCCGAAAGGGGTGATCAGCCTTCCCACCGGAAAAACTCCGGAATATTTTATTTTCTGGACCAAACATATTCTTGAGAACTGGGAAAAAGAAAATATATTAGAACTCAGAAAAAAACACCATTTATTATTTAAAGATAAGCCTTCGCTGGCAGAACTTCATTTTGTACAGATTGATGAATTTTATCCTATAAAATCATCTCAGGCGAATAGTTTTTACCATTACGTAAACAAATATTATATCGAAGGCCTGGGACTGAAAAGAGAAAATGCACAGCTTATCAACTGTGATGAAATCCTGTTGGCTGAAGGAAAAGGTTTTGAAGAAATTTTCCCAGATAACAAAGTAAACCTTGAATTGCGGTACCGGGAAGCACAGAATCCGTTGGAGAAACTTCAGAAAGAATCTATTTTCCTGATTGATAACTGGTGCTCAGACTATGAACAAAAAATCCGTGAATTGGGAGGGATCGGATTTTTCCTTGGCGGGATCGGTCCGGACGGGCACATTGCTTTCAACATTAAAGGTTCAGATCCTTATTCCACGACACGCTTAACTTCTACCAATTTTGAAACACAGGCTGTTGCGGCCGGAGATCTTGGCGGAATTGAAATTTCAAGGGAGCGTCTGGTAATCACTATTGGTCTGGAAACCATTACTTACAACAAAGAAGCAGTAGCCATTATCTTTGCAGCGGGAGAAGCAAAAGCACCCGTGATAAAAAATGCACTGGAGCTGCCTCCTTCCAATCTGTATCCTGCATCTGTCCTTACCCATCTTCCAAACGGCAGATTCTATCTTACACTGGGTGCGGCAAGCATGCTGAATGATTTTGTTGATGATTATTACCGTTCAGGCAGCTGGTCTCAGGAAAAAACAGATAAGGCTGTGATGTCTCTGACCCAGAGGCTTAATAAATACGCGGAACACCTCACTCTGGATGATCTCAGAGAAGATAAATATACAAAGTTAATTCCCGGTCTTGATGAAAATACAACTCAGTCAGTCATAGATTCCATTAAAAGTAAAATAAACAAAGGAACAGAACGCCTCGGGAATGAAGTTTTTTATCATACCGGCCCGCATCATGATGATATTTCTTTAGGGCTTTTACCCTATATTCATTATCAGTCCCGTAATGAAACGAATGAATCCCATTACTCAGTTCTTACCTCAGGATTCACGGCTGTTACCAATAAATTTTTAATAAAAATTCTCTATAATGTCCTTTCTTTCATAGAAAAAGGAGAAATCGAAATGCTTGAATATCCGGACTTTTTTGAAGTTGGATATAAAAATAAAAAAGACAAAGACGTTTATCATTATCTGATCAATATTGCCTCCGGGAATGCAGAGGAAAGATCAAGAGCTGTTTCCCATAGAATGGTAAGGAATATTGTTGAGCTCTGGAACCTGAAAAGCAAACCGGGTTTAGAGGAAAAAATTAATGAAATCATTGCTGCCGTCAATTCCAGTTATGACGGTCAGAATCCCGAGCCGAAGATTCAGACTCTAAAAGGAATGATTCGTGAGTACGAAGAAGAACTGGTTTGGGCCCATTTTGGAGTTAAAACAAAAAATGTTCAGCATCTGAGGCTTGGTTTCTATACCGGGGCTATTTTCACAGAAAAACCGAACCGGGAAAGAGATGTGATTCCCATCCTGCAGCAATTGAGAAACATCAACCCAACGGTCATAAGCCTGGCTTTCGATCCTGAAGGAAGCGGACCGGATACTCATTATAAAGTGCTGCAGGCGATTGCTGAAGCTGTACGTGAATGGGGCAAAGAAAAAGACCTTTCGGATCTTAAAATCTGGGGCTACAGAAATGTCTGGTATCAGTTCAATGCGGCAGATGTTACCCATATCTTTCCCGTATCACTTAATGCAATGAGTACCATGGATGAAAGCTTTACCAACAGTTATATGAGCCAGGTGGATGCCTCATTTCCAAGCTACCGATATAATGGGAAGTTCAGCCACCTTTCAATACAGACCTGGGTAGAACAGTTAAAGGCGGTTCAGCTGATATTGGGGAAACCTTATTTCTATGATAATGAAAGTCCGCGTCTCCGGGCAACTCACGGACTGCTTTTCTTTAAAGAAATGAACGTGGAAGAATTCCTGCAATCTGCCAGAGAGCTCGAAAAATCTACTGAAGGAGCATTCTGATCCGTGTTAAACCTTATCCAACAAAAACAAAAAATTATATCATGAAGAAAAAATCTATTTTTATAACACTGGTCTTACTGATTTTTCAGGCAGGATCCGTGTTCAACGCCCAACAGCTTAATCCTTTGGGAATATGCTATGTGGAAGTAAATAACAACAATATGCTGAATGTAGGGTCTTATACTCTGCAAAACAGCAATAAGCAGCTTTTTGATGTAGCCATTATTTTTGCGGCCAACATTAATTATGATGTTTCCAAAAACCGGGCTTATATCTCCAGTAACAATAACGTTACTAAAGTCTTAAACAATCTAGATACCTATGTAAAACCTTTACAGCAAAAAGGAATAAAAGTATTGCTGGATATTCTGGGAAATCACCAGGGAGCAGGTATCTGTAATTTTCCGAACCGGGAAGCGGCCCGTGACTTCGCTTTACAGATTGCCCACACCGTATATACTTACGGCCTGGATGGTGTAGACTTTGATGATGAATATGCCGGCTATGGAAATAACGGCACCGGCCAACCCAATGACAGTTCATTTGTGATGCTTTTACAGGAGCTTAAGGCAGCGATGCCGGATAAGCTGATCACTTTTTATTATCTGGGGCCTGCAACATCAAGACAGGCTTATAATGGCGATATGGCCGGAAATTATATCAATTACAGCTGGAATGCATATTATGGAACCTACAGCGCGCCAAGTGTACCACCTCTTAATAATACCAAGCTTTCTGCTGCGGCAACATGGATCAATAATACTTCTTCTTCCATACTGTCAACATTGGCAACCAATACGATTAACGATGGCTACGGTGTTTTTATGTGGTATGATCTTAAAGGAACAAATAGCGCGAGTTATCTGAGCACAGGATCAAATATTTTATATGGTGAAAATACACAACTTACCGGGCAGCTGTATTCATGGACTCAGGGAGTAACCTGTAATCCGCCTTTAGGACTGGAAGTAACCAATATTGCAGGTACTACAGCCAAACTAAACTGGACGTCCGGAGGCTCTCAAACCTATAATATTGATTATAAACCTGCAAACTCGACCACATGGATAAATGCTACAAATAACTATTCCGGAAACAGTATTGTCCTTAACAATCTGACTCTAAATACGAATTATGACTGGAGAATACAATCCAACTGTTCTTCGACATTAAAGAGCACGTATCTGTTTGCCCCAAGATTTAATTCAGGGAACGGATGCGAAGTTCCCGGAAATCTGGTATCTCAAAGCTTTCTTGGAAACACGGCCCAATTATCCTGGGATGCAGGAAACGTTTCATCGTATACTCTGCAGTATAAAACAGCGGCTGCATCTACCTGGACTGAGATTCAAAATATTTCAACCAATACCTACACGTTGCAGAATTTATCTGAAAATACAAACTACGTATGGAAAGTACAATCGGGATGTGGTGGAACCAATGCGAGTACATATTCAGGTGAGGCCTCATTTAACAGTGGTTTCGCACCTGTTCAAAGTCCCGGGGCAAGATCGCTTTCTTTTAACGGAAGTACTCATTACCTTAATGCAGGACAGTTTAATCTCAGCGGGAATGCCTTAACCTTTGAAGGCTGGGTAAAAGTCAATTCGTTCAAATCCGCCTTCCCTTATATCTCGTCAGTGCTCGGAATCGAAGTAGGAGACAGTAATTCAGCAATGCTGAGGTTTGGTGACGGTAATCTTGCCAATAACAAACTGCAGTTCATCCTGAGTTTCGGATCTTCTCAGATAAAACTGAACAGCAATACAGGACTGAACACAAATACCTGGTATCATATAGCGGCTACTTACGATGGAGCTTCTATGAAAATTTATATCAACGGAAATCTTGATGCAAGCTCTTCCGCTACAGGTAATTTTACAGCAAATGGTATCCTTTATCTGGCGAGGAATTATGATAACTCACGTACGCTTAACGGTTTACTGGATGAATTCAGGGTCTGGAAAAAAGCACTGACCACCCAGGAAATTACAAATAATATGTGTGCCATTGCAGCAAATACTCCCGGTCTTGAAGCGAATTGGAAAATGGATGAAGGCAGTGGTAACGGAGCTCTGGATGCTACTTCAAATACTCATTTTGCTACCTTAATCAATATGTCAGATTCTAACTGGAAAACAGACGTAGCCTGTAATACTTCATTATCCGTAAGAGATATTAACGCAGAAAAAGGAAACAGCGTTTATCCGAATCCGGTTAAAAAAGGAAATGACATCCATTTTACCATCAACGACAGCTCTGCGGATGAAATCATATTGTATGATATGTCCGGAAAACTGGTAAAAAGACAGAATATTAAGAAAAATAATACGGTAATTAATACCCATAATTTATCCGCCGGCACTTATATCTATAAAATAGAATCTGGAAATAATCAGATGATATCTTCCGGAAAAGTAAATGTGGAATAAATTTCAGTATTGACAAAACAGTCAGCTAAAAATATAGAATTGGAATGAAGCCTGAGACCGAAAACGGGCAGGCAAAGATTGAAAATAATGAAGAAAATGCAAAATATTGTAGGAATAGATATTGGTGGTTCGCACATCACAATGGCTCAGGTACATCCTGAAAAACGTGAAATTATTACATCAACCTATGTCAGGGAACATGTTGATTCCTTCGAATCCCGGGAAGCTATTTTTTCTGCATGGGTTTCCGCTATAGAAAAAGTTACTCATGACCTGATCAGAGAAGATCTTTTAATAGGCATTGCAATGCCCGGCCCGTTTGATTACGAAAAAGGGATTTCTTTGATGCAGCAGGGAAAATTTATGGATATCTATCAGGTTAATATTAAAGAAGAATTAGCAAAAAGACTTTCTGTTTCAACCGGTCAGATTCATTTTGTAAATGATGCGGCTGCCTTCCTTGAGGGCGAAGTTTTCGGAGGTTGTGCACAGGGATTTAAACGGATTTTTGGCGTTACTCTGGGAACAGGGCTTGGTACAACGTTTTATAATGGTGAGATTGCTACAGATGAAGATCTCTGGGATTCTCCTTTCAGGGATTCTATTTGTGAAGATTATCTGGCGACCCGTTGGTTTGTAAATTATTATAAGCAGATCACCGGCGAAGAAATTTCAGGAACCAAAGAATTATTAAGCAAACCTCAGGAGATTCAATCCAGGATATTTGATGAATACGCAGATGCTTTCGCTGAATTTATTGTGAAATATGTCATAAATTATAATCCTGAAATTCTGGTGATAGGCGGAAATATTGCAAAGGCTTACCCTTATTTTAAAGGAAAATTTAATGAAAATTTAGTGAAAAATAATATTAACTTGCCTGTCAGAATTTCTGATATTTTTGAAGATGCCGCTATCTTGGGTGCTGCCAGCTATGCACTGAAGAAAGCCTGAATAAATTAACAAAACGATACAATGAAGTCTCTATTTTCAACTTTTTTCTTTTTATTAAATGCCTGGGTTTTCAGCCAGAATATAGCTCCGGCAGACTACGTGAATCCGTTAATGGGAACCCAGTCTAAGCCGTCTTTATCCAACGGAAATACCTATCCCGCAATAGGACTTCCATGGGGAATGAATATCTGGACACCGCAAACTGGTAAAATGGGCGACGGATGGGCTTATACCTATGATGCAGACAAAATAAAAGGTTTTAAACAAACCCATCAGCCTTCTCCCTGGATGAATGATTACGGAGCTTTTGCCATTATGCCGGGCGTGGGAAAGCTGAAGTTTAAAGAAGATGACCGCGCAAGTTGGTTCAGTCATAAAGCGGAAATCGCAAAACCATATTATTACAGCGTTTATTTAGCCGATATCAACGTAACAACTGAATTTACACCAACGGAAAGAGCCGCCTTTTTCAAATTCGATTTTCCAAAAACAGACAGTGCCTATGTGGTGATCGATGCGTTGAATAAAGGATCTTACATCAAAATTCTTCCGAAAGAAAGGAAAATTCTGGGCTACACTACCAAGTATTCCAGAGGGAAATATGAAAATTTCAAGAACTATTTCGTTATCCAGTTTGATAAAGATTTTGATCTGACAACAACCTGGAAGGATGATAAATTCATAAAAGACCAATTGGAAATTACAAGCGATCATGCAGGAGCAGTGGTAGGGTTTAAACTGAAAAATAAAGAAGCAGTCTACGCAAAAGTAGCTTCATCATTCATTAGTTTTGAGCAGGCTGAGCTGAACCTGAAAAGAGAAATAGCCAACAAAAATTTTGAGCAGGTAAAAGCAGATGCCAAAGATACCTGGAATAAAACGCTGGGAAAAATCGAAGTAAAAGGCGGAACAGACCAGCAGATGAGAACATTTTATTCCTCTTTGTACAGGACCTTGTTTTTCCCTCAGAAATTATATGAAATAGATGCTCAGAATAAAATAAAACACTGGAGTCCTTACAACGGGAAAATACTCGACGGAAGAATGTTTGCCGGAACAGGGTTTTGGGATACTTTCCGTGCATTATACCCTTTCCTTAATCTGGTGTATCCGGGGATCAATGTCGAAATGCAGGAAGGCCTGGCAAATACATTCAAAGAAGGAGGCTTTCTGCCGGAATGGAGCAGCCCGGGATATTCAGATATCATGATCGGAAACAATTCTGCCTCCGTAGTCGCAGATGCTTATATAAAAGGTTTGCGTGGCTATGATGTTGAAACACTTTGGCAGGCGGTAAAACACGGAGCTGATCATGAAGGACCGATTGATGCGGTTGGCCGCAGAGGAGTAGAATATTACAATACACTTGGCTATGTTCCGTATGATGTGAAAATCAATGAAAACGCAGCCCGGACTTTGGAATACGCCTACGACGATTTTGCTATTTATCAACTAGGAAAAGCTTTAGGAAAACCTGCCTCAGAAATTGATATTTATAAAAAAAGAGCTTACAACTATAAAAACGTATTTGATACGGAAACGGGTCTGATGCGGGGTAAAAATAAAGACGGGAAATTTCAGGCTCCTTTCAATCCCTTCAAATGGGGGGATGCTTTTACCGAAGGAAACAGCTGGCATTATACCTGGTCGGTTTTCCAGGATATTGACGGACTTTCTAAACTGATGGGTGGCAAAAAGAAATTTGAAGCTAAGCTGGATGAGGTTTTCTCTCTTCCACCGGTCTTCGATGACAGTTACTATGGAAGTGTAATCCACGAAATCCGTGAAATGCAGATCATGAATATGGGACAATATGCACACGGGAACCAGCCTATTCAGCATATGATTTATTTATACAATTATGCCGGTGCTCCGTACAAAACACAATACTGGGCAAGGCAGGTGATGGATAAATTGTATATGGCAACACCCGATGGTTATTGTGGAGATGAAGATAACGGGCAGACTTCTGCATGGTATGTATTCTCGGCTTTAGGATTTTATCCGGTAACGCCAGCAACAGATCAGTATGTTTTGGGTGCGCCGTTATTTAAGGAAGCAAGCATTCACCTGGAAAATGGTAAAAAAATCGAAATAAAGGCTCCGGAAAACAGTGCCGATAATTTATATGTAAAATCATTGAATGTAAATCTTCAGCCTTATTCTAAAAACTGGCTGAGCCATAAAGAGCTGATGAAAGGAGCTGTCCTGGAATTTAAAATGGATAATAAGCCCAATAAAGAAAGAGGCTCACAGGAAAAAGATTTCCCGTATTCAATGTCAAAAGAATAATTATAGAAAAATAACATTAAATAGTATTACAACCGTATGAGTGCAGAAAAAAAAGAAATATTTGAGAAAGTAGAAGAAATGTTGAAAGGCCAGGGTTTTGATCTTGCAGCAAAAGATGATACAAGGCCCTGGGGAGGTTTTTTTGTGATTGATGAAAATCAGGCACAGGATTTTGCCAATCAGTATTTTGATGGTATTGATGTAGAAAGCTTAAAAATCGGTGGAAAACTGAGTCCAAAGATCCTTCTTGTTGCACCGGATGCAAGGCTGAGCTGGCAGTATCACCACAGAAGAGCTGAGATCTGGCAGGTAATTGAAGGGACGGTAGGTATCAAAACAAGCCATACTGATGAAGAAGGAGAGTTGAAAGAATATGGGCCTAAAGATCAGATAAAACTTCAGCAGGGTGAAAGACACCGCCTGATCGGTTTACAGGGTTGGGGTGTAGTGGCTGAAATCTGGCAGCATACGGATGCGTCAAACCCGTCAGACGAAGATGACATCGTCAGAGTACAGGACGATTTCGGAAGGTAATCTAAAATAAGTATATCCATCTGTCCGCAAATTCTCATACCCGGAGAAGTTGCGGACAGAGTTTTTTAACGGCTGATATTATGAAAAAAAGTATTTTATGTTTTTGTATAAGTATTCTGTTTATGGTTATGACCAGAGGACAGGAATTCTCATCACCCAACGCTACCTTAAAACTGAATTTTAAAATTGAAAAAGAAGGAGCTCCCTATTATTCTTTGAATTATAAAAACAAAACCATATTAAAAGACAGTAAGCTCGGATTTATCCTGAAGCCTTCCTATTCTTTTTTTTCCGGATTTAAAGTAGAGAATATTGAATATGCATCTTTTAACAAAAACTGGAAACCGGTTTGGGGACCCGGCAAAGAAGTTGTAAACCATTACAATGAAATGCTTGTACATTTGGTACAGGCCAAAACCAATTGGAAACTTGATATAAGATTCAGGCTTTTTGATGATGGTTTGGGTTTCAGGTATGAGTTTCCGGTTCAGGCAGACCTAAGGCATTTTACGATAAAAGAAGAAATGACGGGCTTTAATTTAGGTCAGGATTACAAAGCCTTCTGGATTCCGGCAGATTATGATACCAATGAGTTTCCTGTAACTACCTCTAAATTGTCTGAAATTTCCGGATTAATTGATGAGGTACGGAAAGAGCCGTTGGCAGCAAAAGCTCCAAGTGCTACCCTTGCCGTACAAACTCCATTGATGCTGAAATCTAAAGAGGGTATTTATATCAATATTCATGAAGCAGCTCTGGTCAATTTTCCGGCAATGACACTTAATCTTGATGAGAAAAACTTAATCCTGTCTTCTAACTTAACACCGGATAAAAACGACGACAGAGGATTTGTGCAGACAGGTTCTGTTAGCCCCTGGCGTACAATGATTATCAGTGATGATGCTCGGGATATTTTATCTTCCAACCTCATTGTCAACCTGAATGAGCCAAGCAAAATAAAAGATACATCATGGATTAAACCTACCAAATATATTGGTGTTTGGTGGGAATATTTTACGGGCGGTGGCTCTACATGGGCATATTCTGACAATCAGGATGTCAGAATTGGTGAAACAGATTATAAAACTTTAAAGCCGAACGGAAGACATGGAGCCAATACAAAACATGTAAAAAAATATATTGATTTTGCAGCAGAAAACGGCTTTGATGCTGTTTTGGTAGAAGGCTGGAATGAAGGTTGGGAAGACAATCAGGCCTATAGGAAAGAACATATTTACAGTTTCACAAAAGCATATCCGGATTTTGATGTAAAAGAGCTTCAGGCTTATGCAAAAAGCAAAAATGTGAAAATCATCATGCACCACGAAACAACATCTTCTGCGGTTGATTATGAACGACAGCTTAAAGATGCCTTTCAGTTCATGAATGATAACGGATATGATGCGGTAAAAACAGGATATGTAGGACCGATTATTCCCCGAAGTGAATACCACGACAGCCAGTGGATGGTAAATCATTACAGATATGTAGCCGAAATGGCAGCCCAATATCATATTATGGTCGATTCGCATGAAGCGGTACGGCCTACAGGTCTGCACAGGACTTTCCCCAACTGGATTGCCCAGGAATCTGCCCGTGGAACAGAATTCGAATCGTTTAACGGAAGCAAACCGGATCATACTACAATATTACCATTTACCCGGCTGATAGGCGGTCCGATGGATTATACACCCGGTATATTTGAAGGGGATTTATCTGTTTATGGCAACAATAAAGCTCAATTAAGTACAACGCTTACCAAGCAACTTGCACTTTATATCACCATGTACAGCCCGCTTCAAATGGCTGCGGATTTGATTGAGAACTACAAAAAATATCCTGATGCTTTTCAGTTTATTAAAGATGTGGCAGTCGACTGGGATGCTTCATATATCCTTGAGGCAGAGCCCGGAGATTATATTACCATAGCAAGAAAAGCAAAAAATAAAAATGAATGGTTTGTGGGAAGCATTACCGATGAAAACCCAAGAGAGGCAACTGTAGACCTGTCATTTTTACCCAAAGGTAAATTTGAAGCCATTATTTATAAAGACGGAAAAAATGCAAGCTGGAATCACAATCCTAAAAGCTATGAAATTTCCAGACAACAGGTCGGTTCGGGGAATAAGCTAAAAATAAAAGTGGCTCCCGGCGGTGGTTTTGCCATCAGTATCAAAGCTTTGAAATAAGAATTCGGGGCGGCACCTTTGGTGCCGCCCCGAACTTTATCTTCTATAATTAAGTATTTAAAAAGTCACATCCAAGCCAACATAGAAATTGGCCTTCATAATTGGAGCATAAATCATTCCGCCGTCAAAATAATTTCCGAAAGGATTTTTATAATCTATAATCGCATTTTTCTGGGTATAAGAAGTTAAATTCTCTCCACCGAAATACGCCCTGATCTTTTTATTGAAATTTCTCGAAATCTGGGCATTCAGGATTGCATAAGATCTGGAATAAGCCGGCAGCTGAAACTCTTCAGGATTTATTGAAGTATTAGGAAGCCTTTGTTTTCCTACCCAGTTTAAAGTAGTGTCAAAGCTCCAGAATCCATCATTTTTATCCTTGTTGGTTGCATACGCTAAATTCACAAAACCTCTGTGTTTGGCCATAAATGGGACTTCTCTTCTGCCATCCATATAATCGGCCTGTACATCATAATATTTATAAGCCAGTCTTACATCAAAATTTTTGAAAGGCGTAAAATCCCATTGCGTCTGAAAACTGTTCGCGAAAGATTTCCCTTCAAGATTGTAAAAGGTAAGCTGCTGAGGTGAACAGTCAAGATCAACTAAAACCTGGTCCTGGAAATCCGTTCTGAAAAAATCGGCAACAATGGAAGATTTTCTCCCGAAAATTTTAAACTCCTGCTGCAGACTTAAGCCGTAATTCCATGCGATCTCCGGCTTTAAACCATAAATATCACCACCATTCTGAATAATCTCGATCGTACGGTTAGACGCAAAATATTGCTGATTTTCCGCAAAAACAGAAGCTGTTCTGAAGCCTCTTCCGGCAGAAAGCCTTACAATAGTCTGTGGCGTGATATCATATTTGAAATTCAATCTTGGCGTAAACTGTGTTCCTGCAAGATTATGAAAATCAATCCTCGCTCCGGCTACCAAAGTATATTTTAATCCTGTTAAAGTATATTCTGCAAAAGCTCCCGGAACAATCTCATTCCTTTTAAACGGAGTAGTCAGGTAGGTTTCATCATATCCGTCATACATAAAACTTGCTCCGGCTTTATATTTATGATTGGTATTTCCGAGAATACTTTCAAAAATCAGATTGGAATAAAATGTATTCTGCTTGCCGGAATAATTTCTCAAACCGAAAAAGCTGTCCTGCTGATGATACACATACTGATTCATCCAGCCTAAGCTCTGGTAAGGCTTTCCTTTAAAAACATAACCCGTTTTGTTCCAGACCTGGAATCTTGAAATATTAATTCCTACACCATAAGCAGACTGTTCTTTCTGATCTAGTTGTTTATCAAATGCCGTTTGCCCTGCCGTTCTTTCATCCTTTACAAAATTGATCCCGAAGTGAGATCCCAGTCCTGATTTTTCCAGATCATTGTAATTAAGCAAATAAGCTGTATTCAGTTGAGTTCCTTTCGGTCTGTCGAGAAAACCGTCGTCATTCATATCCGTATTCCCGAAAGTTCCGTTTCCATGTAATAAAAACGTTTGTGACCATTTTTCGTTAATAGGGGATACGCTGGTGATATTGGCTTCAGCCCGGCCATTAAAATCTGAAAAAAGATTCAGTGAGGTTTCCGGTTTTTCTGCATTTTTTAAAAGTTCAGTATTAATTTGCCCTGTAATGCTTTCATATCCGTTAGTAACGGTACTTCCCCCTTTGGTAAGCTGAACATTTTCAATCCATCTTCCGGGAATGAAACTTAGTCCATAAGCAGATGCCAATCCTCTGATTTCAGGCAAAAGCTCCTTTGTTAAACTTGTGTATTTCTGATCCAGGCCGAGCATTTTCAGCTGTTTGGTTCCGGTAACAGCATTGCTGAATGAAACATCTACCGTTGCATTGGTTTCAAAGCTTTCAGACAGGTTGCAGCAGGCCGCTTTTAAAAGCTCTTTTTTGTCAATATTAAAAACCAGTCCGGCTTCTTTCTTACTCAGTGAAGTAGAAGCTCTGGAAGCCGATAACTGTATCCCTTCAATTCTTTTTTCATTGGGCTCCGTACCGGTCTCCGATTCTCCGGAAGAATGCGTTGAATGGTCAGGCTTTTCCTCTTCCAAATGTACATTGGCTCCTTTTTCTCCCATCGGAATTTCCCTGTCGTAAAGACAACAGCCCGGAAGATTATTATAAACTTCGTCTGTCGACTTATACTTTTCGTTGTCATGGCCTGCTTCGGCAATCTTTTTTAAAATTTTATCTGCAGAAGTTTTGGAAGGGGTAAAGCTTAAAACAACCGTTTGTTTCTCAGCGCTCCATTCTGCCGAATCTGCCCCTGCATTTTTAGCGGCTTTTTCAATTCTTGCCTTGCAGGAACCGCAATTTCCTTTTACATAAAATTCATTTTCTGCTTTAGCATTTTGAACAGCAGCATTGGAAGGTTGGAGATCCCTTTCATAATGGCAGCAGTCCGGAAGGCTCTTATAAGTTTCGTCAGAAGCCTTGAATTTTTCATTGTCATGGCCTGCTTCAGCTACTTTCTTAAGGATCTCATCCGGTGAAACAGTGCCTTCGGTTTCTAAAGTAAGCATCTGCAGATCGATGGAATATCTCGCTGCTTTTGCACCTGCTTTCTGTGCCGCAGATTCTATTCTATCCTTACACATTTCACAGTTTCCTTTGACTTTAAACTGACTTTTTGTAAGATTCTGAGCAAAAATAAATGGGGTAAATAATAGGAATAAACCAAGAATAACCTTGGAAATATATAATTTCATTTTGTTTAAAATTTAGTTAATTAAAAAACGGTTCATCAGAATATAATGAACCCTACTGGTTTTAATTAAGCTATTTTAGGCGGTTGCCAGATCTCTTTTAAACGGTCTGAAAGATGAGGATCACAATATTGAAACTGTAATCTTTTATTGGCTTTATAATAAGATAATTCTAAAAGAAGTCCTTTGGAAAAAGGAGTTTCTATGAAAGTATAACAAGCAACACATGTTGAACAACAGTTGTCACTACACGATTTTGTTGTTTTTTCATGGTTTGAAGATGACTGATGGTTTTTACAGCAGTCATCTGCTTTAGAATCAGCTTTGCAGCAGGTTGCCTGTTCAGATTGTATATAGAAGTCAGCCTTAGGGATCAGAAAAACCCCTAAACAGAAAATGATTGTCAGAATCTGAAATAACTTCATGAATGCAAAATTACAAAAATTATGGTAATGGCTCACCTACTTTTACCGCACAATTATGGAAAGGTTCTCCATGTGCCGGATTTAGCTTGGGTTTTTCACCACTGGCTAAAGCTTGTTGTACAGGAGCAGGATTGCTTTGCTGAGCAACATTCTGAACCGGTTGTGGAGCCGGAGCCGGTTTGCTGTTTAACGGCTGTCCTACAGGAATGTCACAACGGTGTCCCGGCTGTCCGTGAGGCGGATTCATTCCCGGAGCTGTCTTGACTACTTTCCCTGTGTTATCTGCTGTGAATTTTCCGGGTTTCACGGAATTCGGATCGATTTGAATGGTTTGGGTACCGTCACTGTTTACGGTAACATTCTGCCCGGATTGTGCAGGCTTACTGTTTAGCGGTTGTCCTACAGGAATGTCACAACGGTGTCCCGGTTGCCCGTGAGGAGGATTCATCCCCGAAGCTGTGGGCGTAGCCGCATTTACGGCAACTGGATTCGCTGTATTCTGAATATTGGTTTTGTTAATGCCTGCCTGGTCTAAAAGGGAAACTTTAGGCGTGTTATTCACTGCTACACCTGGTTGCTGAACACCGGCTTCCTCTTTTAAATAAGTTGCTCTTTCGTCTTTTTTGCAGGAAACGGTAAATAGTGAAACAGCTATAAGGCCCAAGAATGTCTTTTTCATATCCAAATCGTATGAAACAAAATTAGCAAAACATTTTGAATTGTTTTGCTAATTTTATATTTATAATCCTGTTTTGGAATTAATTCTTTACCAGAAGTCTGAACCCTTCTCCGTGAACGTTGATAATTTCCAGTCCTTCGTCATCTTTTAAAAGCTTACGAAGCTTGGCAATATATACATCCATACTTCTTGCCGTAAAATAATTTTCTTTCTTCCAGATCTTTCTTAACGCCAGGTCTCTCGGCATAAAATCATTGCGGTGGATGCAAAGAAGCTTAAGTAATTCATTTTCTTTTGGTGAAAGCTTATATTCCTTATCACCTACTCTTAATTGTCTCAGCATAGAATCAAAGAAGATATTGCTGATTTTAAACTGTTCCTGTTCTTCATTTTCAAGCGTTGAGCTTCTCTGAAGAATAGCCTTGATTTTGTATAAAAGCAGCTCGGTGTCAAATGGTTTGGTGATATAATCATCTGCTCCCAGTTGATAACCTTTCAGAATATCCTCTCTCATATTTCTTGCTGTCAGGAAAATAATAGGCGTATTCTTATCGATTTTTTTCACATCCTCAGCCAAAGAAAATCCATCTTTTTTAGGCATCATGACATCGAAAATACAAATGTCAAACTCATTCTCCGTAAATTCCTTCAGCCCCTGTTCTCCATCTGTTGCAAGCGTAACCTCGAAATTATTGATCGTCAAATAATCCTTCAATACAGCGCCAAAACTTTGGTCGTCTTCTACTAATAATATTCTGTTGCTCATAATTTTAAAAATTAAAAATTAATAATAAGAATGACTCTCTCACTCTCTCTTTTCTTATATATTTTTGTTAAATGGTTTTTTATGTTATAAATTGATTACTGATAAAATGATGATTGCTTTCCGGCATCATTTATTACTCATTTCTACGTCATCGGCAGTTTAATGGTAAACGTGCTTCCTTTATCTTTATGAGAGTCTACAATGATCTGTCCTTTATGCAGCTCTACAATCTTTTTAACGTAGGAAAGTCCAAGACCCTGTCCTTTTACATTATGGATATTTCCTGTTTCTTCCCTGAAGAATTTTTCAAAAATCTTTGTTTTATTCTGGGTTTCCATTCCCATTCCTTTATCTGAAATTTCAATGACATACAGGCTGCCCTCATTCCTTGTCTTCACATGGATTTCAGGAGCTTCAGGTGAATATTTATTGGCATTATCCAGAAGATTCACCAGCATATTTGAAATATGGAACTCATCTATTTTAAAGTTGTAGTGAGTGGCATTGAATTCCTGGGTAAGTAAGCCGTTCCTTTGTGATACAATAAGATTGAAAGATTCCGTGGTCTTTTTAATCAGCTCCCTTACATTGGTTTCCTTTAAGAATAATTCCACTTCATTTCTTTCAAGCTTAGACATATTCAAAACATTTTCCACCTGCTTCTTCATTCTTAAATTCTCCTGCTTGATCAGTTCGGAATAATACTTTACCTTATCCGGATTAGTGGCAATTTTATCATTGGCTAAAGAATCTGTAGCTACAGAAATGGTTGCCAGTGGAGTTTTAAACTCATGCGACATATTATTGATAAAGTCGGTTTTCACCTCTGCCAGTTTCTTCTGCTTCATCATATAATTGATGGAAATAATATAAATTCCGAGAATAGTCAGTAATGAAAGGAAGGTTCCCAAAAGCATTGGCCAGTTGTTCATCGCCAGGGAATATTCTTTTTTAGGGAAAACTAATGCCAGATTATATAAAGTCCGGTCTTTTTGATCGGTGAAAATAGGATAGCTGTAAGTATTGCTGTCATTTTTCTCTTTATAAATCTTATTGGTAACGCTTGTGAGATTATTGTTTTTGTCTGTGATCCCGTATCCGAATTTTGCCGTAATTCCCCTTATTCTCAGTTCTTTTGTAATCACCGAATCGAGGATCTTCCCATCCACTCTTTTCGTAATCGGTAAGTTATTTCCATATATTTTAGCAAATTCTTTCATGGAATAATCACCGTTTTCAATATCCTGGTTGAGATCAGTGGTCAGGAGCTCACGGTTGGTCGTGTCTCTTTTTACTTTATAAGCGGCTTCATCCGTATATAATGTGGTAAGTTTTATGGAATCTCCTTTTTGAGAAATCGGAAGCTGGGTTTTTTCGATAATATTTTTAGAGTAAATAATCTGTCTCTGAGTGCCGGAATCTTTTACCTGCTGAATCGTGGTTAAAGAAGGCTGATCATTATTCGCCAGAATATTTTTTCTGAAATTTTTAAAATCATCATTCAGGTATTTTTCCACCTCAATTTCGGAGACACTTTTGGTGGTGCTTTCCAGTGCAGAATAAACCTTATTTGAAAAGTCCTGTTCTAAGGCACCATAATATCCTTTCAGCCAATAAAATTGGAGCGTCACAAAGACAATCAGTGAGATCGTCATAAACACTGAAATTATTGGTATGAATTTGTTATTCATTACTTTATTTTAATTTATTTGGAATGATGAGTGTTAAAATTAATTATTTTATGACTTGATGAACAAAAAACGAGCCAAAAAATTGTCTTTTTTTTCTTAAAAGAATGTTTTTTAACATTTAATTATAAATATTTGATTACTTGTCCTATGAAAAGTCCTGCCAGAAATTAAAATAGTAAGTTTGTTAAAAATAATTACTTATGGAATCAAATATCGTTTTTAACAAAGATTTTGACTCAGACAGCGTATATGTAATGAAAATCTATAACGCTGATGTTTCAAAAGTGTGGGATTATTTTACCAAATCCGAATTATTGGATCAATGGTGGGCTCCAAAGCCTTGGAAATGTGAAACGGTGAATCAGAATTTTAAGGAAGGAGGAGAGTGGCTCTATGCTATGGTAGGTCCGGAAGGTGAAAAGCACTATGCGAAGGTAAAATATGGAGAAATCATGGAACACAGAAGCTTTGACGGGATTGATGCTTTCTGTGATGAGAAAGGAAATATCAATGAATCTTTTCCGCAGTCTCAATGGTTGTTAGGTTTTACAGGCGTAGAAGAAGGAACTAAAGTTACGGTTAATATTCATTTTCCATCCCAAGAGGCTCTGAAACAACAGCTGGAAATGGGATTTGAGGAAGGCTTCAAGATGGGCTTGAATCAGCTGGAAGGTATTTTGAATGGCTAATTTGAACGGTTTCTCATTATTTAAACTTAAAAAATATCAATAGAAACGGGCTTTAGCCCGTTTCTTAATTAAAAAAATCTGTTGGCTTTAGCCAAAACCTATTCGGAGTCACGAAATGTCAAAATAAAAATGGAGAGTAAAAACTATTCTCCATTTTAATATACTAATGATATTTTCAAATTAATTCTTCATCCTGAAAATATTGGATAATTGCTTTTTTCATAAGCAAAGCCTGTTCGTTTGGCCTCAATTCCGGAAGTTCTTCCAGCTTGTCAAACTGTGGCCATCCATCCTCATAATGTGAAAATTTATAATATCCGAAGGGTTCCAGCAATCTGCAGACTGCAATATGTATTAAATTTACTTTATCGTCTTTAGTATATTTCTGCTGGCCGCTTCCTAATTCCTGAAGTCCGATTAAAAACAATAAGGTTTCAATCGGTGGATTTTTTTCAGTCTGGAAATTGTCTTCAAAAAACTGTTCTATTTTTTTCCAGTATTCAGCTTCGTTAATCATTCTTTTTTATTTTCTAATTTTAATAAAAAGGCATATTCCAACGCATCTTCTTTTAAGGATTCAAATCTTCCGCTTGCTCCTCCGTGTCCGGCGCTCATATCCGTTTTGAAAAGTAAAAGATGGTCATCAGTTTTTAGCTCTCTCAATTTTGCGGTCCATTTTGCAGGTTCCCAATACTGAACCTGTGAATCATGCAGGCCGGTTGTAATAAGCATATGCGGATAGTCTTTTGCCTCAATATTATCATAAGGCGAATATTCTTTCATGTAATGATAATATTCTTCGTCATTCGGATTTCCCCATTCATCGTATTCGCCGGTTGTCAACGGAATTGTTTCATCCAGCATTGTGGTAACCACATCCACAAAAGGAACCTGGGCAACAATACCATTGAATAAATTAGGCTCATAATTGACAACAGCTCCTACCAATAACCCTCCCGCACTGCCACCCATAGCATATAAATGCTTTGATGAAGTATAATTTTCTTTTATTAAATGTTTTCCGGCATCTATAAAATCAAAGAAGGTATTCTTTTTAAACAGCATTTTTCCGTCTTCATACCATTCTCTTCCTAAATATTCTCCGCCACGGATATGGGCGATGGCATAAATAAAGCCTCTGTCTAAAATTGATAATCTCACGTTAGAAAAGCTGGCATCTACCGTATGTCCGTAGCTTCCGTAGCCATATAAAAGAAGAGGCGTATCTGCTGATTTTTTTGTGTCCTTATGATAGACCAGGGAAATAGGAACTTTGGTTTCGCCATCTCTTGAATCTGCCCATATTCTTTCCGAAATATAATTTTCAGGAATGAATTTTCCCCCTAAAACTTCCTGTTGTTTAAGAAGTTTAGTGGTTTTCTCCTTCATGTTGTACTCGAATGTTGAGCTTGGCTGGGTCAATGAAGTATATCCATACCGTAATATTTCGGTATCAAATTCAAGGTTAATTCCGATATAGGCAGTGTAAGTAGGATCTGAGAAAGGAAGATAATAAGCTTCCTGTGTCTTCTCATCAATGACTTTGATCTGAAGCAAACCTCTTTCCCTTTCTTCAAGAACCAGGTAATCTTTAAATATTTCAAAACCTTCCAGTAAAACTTCAGCGCGGTGCGGAATTACATCCACCCAGTTTTCCATCCCACACTTATCTATTTTTGTTTTTGCAATTTTGAAATTGATGGCATCATCTGCGTTGGTAATGATATAAAATTCATCTTTATAATGCTCAACAGAATATTCGAGATCATCAATTCTTGGCTGAATGATAATCCATTCCGCAAAAACATTATCCGACGGAATAAAACGATGCTCATCCGAGATTGTGCTTGAGCTGGCAATGAAAATGTATTTTAAAGATTTTGTTTTGAAAACATTCACGTCAAAAGTGTCATCCTTTTCGTGGAAGATCAAAATATCTTCGGAAGAATCTGTTCCCAGCTTATGTCTGTAAACCTGGAAAGCACGCAGATTTTTATCTTTCCGGATATAAAAAATGTGCTCATTATCATTGGCCCAGACGGCTTTTCCTGTTGTGTTAAGAATGGTGTCAGGTAAGATTTCTCCTGTTATAAGGTTTTTGAAATTGATACTATAAATTCTTCTTCCCACATCATCGGAGGAAAAAGAAGTCAATTGATTATTGGGGCTGACTGCCACGCTTCCCACTTCAAAAAAAGTTTTCCCTTCGGCAAGAATGTTTACATCTAAAATAATTTCTTCTGTGTTTTCCAGGCTCTTGTGTTTCCTGCAGAAAATAGGATACTCTTTTCCCTCTTCATATCGTACAATGTACCAGTATTCATTAAAGAAATAGGGTAGGGATTCGTCATCTTTTTTGTACCGGGATTTCATCTCTTCGAAGAGCTCATTCTGAAAATCTTCGGTGTCTTTCATCATGAAATCTGCGTAAGCATTTTCTTCTTCAAGGTATTGTATGACTTCAGGGTTCTCCCTTTCATTAAGCCAGAAATAATGATCATTTCTCCGGTCTCCGTGTATTTCTAGTATCTTTTCTATTTTCTTTGCCTGTGGAACTTTCATCAATATTAATTCTTGTTCAAATTTAGTTAAAAAAAAACCATCTTTCCTTTTAATGAAAAGACGGCTGTTTTATGTAGGATATTAAAAGCTATTTGTGAAGGCTTTTAACATATTTTTCCAATGCCATTGTCATGGATGGGGTTTCCTTTGTAGGAGCCATTAAATCTACTCTTAAAGAAGCTTCTTCTGCTGCTGCCAGAGTCGTATTTCCGAAAACACCGATTTTAGTTTCATCCTGCTTGAAATCCGGGAAGTTCTGCTGTAAAGACTTGATTCCTTGCGGACTAAAGAATATCAGCATGTCGTAATCCTTGATGTTAACATCAGTCAGGTCACTGCAAACCGTTCTGTACATAATTGCTCTTGTCCAGTCTACATTAGCTGAATCCATGGTTTTAGAAATGTCCGGACTCAACACATCAGAAGACGGTAAAAGATATTTTTCAGTTGGGAATTTCTTGAAAAGTGGTAACAAATCTGAGAAATTTTTCTCTCCGAAACTGATTTTTCTTTTTCTGTAAACAATATGCTTTTGGAGATAGTTGGCAATAGCTTCAGACTGGCAGATATATCTCATCGTATCCGGGACCGCAAAACGAAGTTCTTCAGCCAATCTAAAGTAATGATCGATCGCATTTTTACTGGTAAATATAATTCCTGTATACTGCGTCAGATCTATTTTCTGTGTTCTAAGTTCTTTGTTGTCAACCCCTTCGACATGGATAAAAGGACGAAAGTCAATCTTTATTTTTTCCTTCTTCGCTATATCCAGATATGGAGACGATTCACTAGGCGCTGGTTGAGATACCAATATAGACTTTATTCTCATCATTGACATTTATTAAAAAAATAATAATTTCCAAAGCAACAATAATGGTGCGATTTGGAGGGTGCAAATATACAAAAATTTATAATACCATTTTTTCGGTAATATATTGTTTTTGTGAAATAAATAGAAAAAAATCTTGAATATAAATACAAAAGCAAAAAAGCATAAATAGTAAAAAAATGCTTTATTTCTGTCTATAGGGAAATAATAGTGGGTTACATTTAAAATTATCAGTAAAAATGATAAGATGAAATAGAATTTTGTAGAGGTAAAATAAAAAATTGACCATTTTTTACCGTCACCTATACTCTGATAAAATAAAAAACCTAATGTAGATTTTAAAGCATAAAAAAATATGACCACCATCAAACAATATCCAAATTTATTCAACTGGTACCCTGCAATCTGTAAATCCGCAATATATTTTGGGACTATCGGAATATACTGGGATACCAGAACGGCCAAAGTAAGAGCAGTGACACAGGACGTGATAATCCAGCTGGGTAAATTGTTACTTGCGTCAAAATATTTTTGAAGCAGAAAGTCTTTCAGGTTGGCTTCCCTCTCTATGATATTCATCATGAAAACATATAAAAAGATGCAGCCCAGCAATATAAAGATTACCCAGTCGTTGTTCTCAGGTATTCTTATATGATTTGTAAAATTTTGTGATCGTGGCAACGGAATATTTTTTGCAAAATTATAGATTATTTTGTATAAAATAAAAAGGTTAAATAAACTATCTTTGCAAACTGAAATGAAAAAACTTGTCATTATCCCAACCTATAACGAAAAGGAAAATATTGAAAATATTATTTCCGCGGTTTTTGCGTTGGAGGAAGACTTCCATGTTTTAGTAGTAGACGACACTTCTCCGGATGGAACGGCTGATGTGGTAAAAGACCTACAGAAAAGGTTTTCGCACAATCTGCACCTGTCGATAAGACACGTAAAAGACGGCTTGGGAAAAGCATACATTCATGGTTTTAAATGGGCTATTCAAAATAATTATGATTATATTTTTGAGATGGATGCCGATTTTTCACACAATCCTAAAGATCTGCCTAAACTTTTTGAAGCCTGCTTACATGCAGATATGGCAATCGGCTCCCGATATTCCAAAGGAGTGAATGTGGTCAACTGGCCCATGGGAAGAGTTTTACTTTCGTATTTTGCTTCAAAATATGTAAGATTTATCTTAGGGCTTCCTATTCATGATACGACGGCAGGTTTCGTTTGTTTTTCAAGAAAAGTTCTCGAAGAAATCGGACTTGATAATGTAAGACTGAAAGGATATGGGTTTCAGATTGAAATGAAATTCAGGGCCTTTAAAAAAGGTTTTAAAATTGTAGAAGTGCCGATCATTTTTACAAACAGGATATTGGGAGAAAGCAAAATGAATGGCGGAATCATTCACGAAGCCGTCTTTGGAGTTTTAAATTTAAAATGGAAATCATTAATTAACAGATTATGAAAAAATTGATTTGCCTTTTTATTTTACTGTTTATGTTTTCCTGCAGGGATTATATAGACAAACCAAAAAATCTTGTCCCTGAAGATAAAATGTCAGAAATTCTTGCCGATCTGGCCATTAATGATCAGGCAACTTTTATGTATCCTAATTCTAATCTGGAAGCCGGAACAAGATTTGTCCTAAAAACCTATAATGTGAAATCAGAAGATTTTGTCGAGAGTTTCAAATATTATGTGGTGAAAGAAAAAATGAGCGGTATTGCAGAAGATGCACAAAAAATATTATTAAAAAAAGACCCGAAAGCAGATCAGTACGTAAAGGATAAACTGAAGAAAAACCTAAACGTACCTTCTTTCGCAAGATAATTGATGATGGAGAGATATAGTTCCATTCGACAAAAAATATCAGCCACATTAGTGGTGAAGTAAAAAAATATACGAATGAAATTTTTTAATATAGAAAAAACCTCTGAAGGAAAGGCTAGAGCAGGAGAAATTACCACAGATCACGGTAAAATCCAGACGCCTATTTTTATGCCGGTAGGAACTGTTGCCAGCGTAAAGACCGTTCATCAGAGAGAATTAAAAGAAGACATTAAAGCCCAGATTATTTTGGGTAATACCTATCACTTATACCTTCGTCCGGGAATGGAAACCATGCAGGATGCAGGAGGCCTTCACAAATTCATGAATTGGGATCTTCCTATTCTTACAGATTCAGGAGGTTTTCAGGTGTTTTCATTGGCAAGCAGCCGGAAAATGACAGAAGAAGGGGCAAGGTTTAAATCTCACATCGATGGAAGTTATCACATGTTCAGCCCGGAAAAATCAATGGAGATCCAGAGACAGATCGGAGCAGATATTTTTATGGCTTTTGATGAATGTACTCCTTACCCTTGCGAATACAATCAGGCGAAATCTTCAATGGAGCTTACCCACCGTTGGCTAAAAAGATGTATTGACTGGACAGAGCAAAATCCTGAGCTTTATGGTCACAAACAAAGACTTTTTCCTATCGTTCAGGGATCTACCTATTCTGATTTAAGAAAAATATCTGCCGAAGTTATTTCTGAAGCCGGTGCAGAAGGAAACGCCATCGGAGGACTTTCTGTAGGAGAACCTGAAGAGGAAATGTACAGAATCACCGATGAAGTGACCGATATTCTGCCTAAAGAAAAGCCAAGATATTTGATGGGAGTGGGAACTCCGTGGAATATTCTGGAATCAATAGGCCTGGGAATTGATATGATGGATTGTGTAATGCCTACAAGAAATGCCAGAAATGCAATGCTCTTCACATGGCAAGGGGTTATGAATCTTAAAAATGAAAAATGGAAGCGTGATTTTTCGCCTTTGGATGAGTTTGGGACAAGTTTTGTAGATAAAGAATATTCAAAAGCATATTTACGTCATTTGTTTGTGTCTAAAGAATACCTCGCAAAACAGATCGCGTCAATTCATAACTTAGCATTTTATCTGGATCTGGTAAAAGTAGCCAGAGAACATATTATTGCCGGAGATTTCTACGAATGGAAAAAATCCGTAGTTCCTGTGCTCAGACAAAGATTATAAAGAGAATTATGATAACAATTGTAGATAAATATATCATTAAGAAATATCTTGGAACCTTTAGTTTCATGCTTATATTACTGTCTATAATTGTTTTGGTCATTGATGTCCAGCAGAAAATACCGAGGATTGAAAATGCTACTGCTATCGATGCAAAGCTTAATCTGTCCTACTTTCTGATTCACTTTTACCCTTTCTGGATCGTCAATCTGATCATGACGTTCTTATCTATTCTGGTATTTATTTCGGTGATTTATTTTACATCCAGGATGGCAAATAATACTGAGATTGTCGCAATCATCAGCAGTGGAGCCAGCTTTCACCGTTTTGCAAAACCTTATCTGCTTACCTCTTTATTTATTGCCGTAGTGTCTTTGGGGATCAATCACTTTGTGTTGCCTTGGGCCAATATTCAAAAAAATCAATTGGAAGCTTATACCTATAATTCGGCCAATAAAGAAAAAGTATTGGGGACAGCTCCCGTTTCAGCGCAGTTAAGCCGGATGGAATATATTTTCATTAATTCCTGGAATAAAAGGGAACAAAGAGGTTCCGGGTTTGTTTTTCAGAAATATGATAAAAACAGGAAAATGCTTTATGAGCTTAAATCTTCCGACGTATATTGGGATAAGACCAAAAAGCAGTTTGTTTTAAATAATTACGTTGAGAAAAGCATCAATAAAGATGATTCAGAAAAGCTGGGCAATGGTCCAGAACTGAGAAAAAGTTATGGACATTCGCCGGAAGAGCTTTTCCCAAATGAGCTTTTAGGACAGAATAAAACAACACCCGAGCTTATTAAATTTATTAAAAGAGAAAAAGAAAAAGGAAACAGTAATCTCAATACACACCTTAACGAATTGTATCAGAGAACTTCAATGCCTATATCCATCGTTATTCTTACATTTCTGGCCCTTTCACTTTCATCACAGAAAAAACGGGGCGGGTTGGGAATCAATTTGGCGATAGGGATTTCTCTGGCGTTTGTATTTGTATTTTCTTTTGAAGCCTTGAAAGTGGTTTCAGAGAACAAGAGCATGTCTCCCGCACTGGCCATGTGGTTTCCGAATATTATCTTTTTCCCGGTAGCGCTGTATTTATATTTAAAAAGGGCGAATCAGTAAAGAAGCTTTACTTCTTTGTGGTAAAAAGATTTCATTCCTTCTTCCAGTTCAATCCAGAGTTCTCCCTTTTCATCGGCATATCGTATGATGCCATTTTGTCTCTCTTTGTCAATTTCAAAAACGGAGATCTCATCCTTACGGAATAAATTCTGGTTAAACTGATCTGTAATTTCCTGCTCGGAGGGGATATTGTTTAGTCTTTCAACAAGATAATCATGAAGCCGGGATGTAAAATCATTCAGATCAAATCTCTTTCCTGTTTGAGTTAAAAGAGACCCTGCATTACTGATTGTATCGAATTTCTCCTGCAGGACGTTGAATCCGGCTCCGATAATGAAATAATGATGCTCATTAATTTTTTTCTTTTCAATGAGAATTCCAACGATTTTTTTATTTTTCAGAATAATATCGTTCGGCCATTTTATTTTCACTATATTTTCAGTCAAATTGGCAAGAAAATCCCTTATGACAATTGCGGTATAATAATTGAACGTAAAATCGGAAAGAATAAAGTTCTCAGTCTTTACAGCCAATGTATAGGCTAAATTTTTTTCAGCAGTTGATGCCCATGTATTTCCATACTGACCACGGCCTTTGGTTTGATTGAATGTATGTAAACCCGTAAAATCTGAATTTCCGTAAAGTAAAAACTGAGATATTTCGTCATTAGTAGAAGGGCATTCCTTTAGGTAAAATAGTTGAGTCATTTAAGAAAACTTTAAGACTTTAAAGGGCTAAAAGTAAGGCTAAAGTAAAGAAAAAACAATAAATTTGCAGATTATAGTATTTTTTTAATGAATAAAACAGTAGAAAAACAAGAATTATTAGATAAAATCGTTGAAGCTATCCAGGATGTAAAAGGTGAAGATGTAATGATCTTCGATCTTTCCAATATTGAGAATTCAGTGGCGGAAACGTTTGTAATATGTAGTGGAAACTCTAATACTCAGGTAGCAGCATTAGCTGGAAGTGTAGAGAAGAAAGTAAGAAACGAACTTAAAGAGAGACCTTGGCATGTAGAAGGTACCGAAAATGCAATGTGGGTTCTGGTAGATTATGTTTCAGTGGTGGTACACATTTTTCAAAAACAGGTACGGGAGTACTATGACATAGAAGAACTCTGGGGTGATGCAGTGATCACCAAAATCGAAAATGAATTTTAAATTTTAAAAAGTATAAATGAATAATAAAGGATTCAACTGGTTCTTTCCAATTGCAATCATAGCTCTTTTGCTATTCTTTATCCCGAATTTTTTTGGGGATAACAGTGCAAAAACTATTGATGAAGATGGTTTCTTCAGAGAAATGCAGTCGGGGAAAGTTCAGAACATTATAATTTATAAAGACACCGAAAAGGCTGATATTTTTTTAACGCAGGCTGCGAAAACAGCTATGGTCAGTAAAACGGCCAAAGAAAACGATCCGCTTTCTGCATTTTCAATGACTCCCAAAGCAGATTATACTGTAAAATATGGAGACCTTCAGCTTTTCCTTCAAAAATTTGATCAGATTAAAGCAGCGAATGCAAACATCAAAACCACGAAAGATTACGGTGCAGGGAAAAATCCTTTCACAGATATCCTGGTTTCAGCATTGATATGGATTGCTATTTTAGGATTATTTTATTTCCTTCTTTTCAGAAAGATGGGTGGCGGTGGCGGCCCTGGTGGCCAGATTTTCTCTATCGGGAAATCCAAAGCAAAACTTTTTGATGAAAAAGAAAGAATTCAGGTAACATTTAAAGATGTTGCAGGATTGGAAGGAGCAAAAGAAGAAGTTCAGGAAGTGGTAGATTTCCTGAAAAACTCTGAAAAGTATACCAAATTAGGAGGTAAAATTCCAAAAGGTGTTCTATTGGTAGGCCCTCCGGGAACCGGTAAAACATTATTGGCAAAAGCAGTTGCAGGTGAGGCTAAAGTTCCTTTCTTCTCACTTTCAGGTTCAGATTTCGTTGAAATGTTTGTTGGGGTAGGTGCATCGAGAGTAAGAGACCTTTTTGCCCAGGCAAAAGCAAAATCTCCGGCGATTATCTTCATTGATGAGATTGATGCAATAGGACGTGCAAGAGGAAAAAATAATTTCTCAGGCGGAAATGATGAAAGAGAAAATACATTGAACCAGCTTCTTACGGAAATGGATGGTTTCGGAACAGATACCAACGTTATTGTAATGGCAGCAACCAACAGAGCGGATATCCTTGATAAAGCTTTGATGAGAGCAGGGCGTTTTGACCGTTCAATTTATGTAGACCTTCCGGAATTGCACGAAAGAAGACAGATATTTGATGTTCATTTAAAGAAAATCAAACTTGATGATAATGTAGACAGAGAATTTCTGGCTAAACAAACTCCGGGATTCAGTGGCGCTGATATTGCCAATGTTTGTAACGAGGCAGCACTGATTGCAGCGAGAAATAATCATAACTCAGTAACAAAGCAGGATTTCCTTGATGCTGTAGACAGAATCATCGGTGGTCTTGAGAAGAAAAATAAAGCGATCAAACCTTCCGAAAAGAGAAGAGTAGCCTACCATGAAGCGGGTCATGCAACAATTTCCTGGCTGGTAGAGCATGCTTCACCTCTTTTAAAAGTTACGATTGTTCCAAGAGGACGTTCTTTAGGAGCAGCATGGTATCTTCCGGAAGAAAGACAGCTTACGACTACAGAACAGATGCTGGATGAAATGTGTGCTACCTTAGGAGGTAGAGCGGCAGAGCAGGTGATATTCAATAATATTTCTACCGGCGCGCTTTCCGATCTGGAAAATGTGACGAAGAGAGCTCAGGCTATGGTTACGATTTACGGATTAAGCCCAAATATTGGGAATATCTCTTACTATGACAGTTCAGGACAATCTGAATACAATTTCGGAAAACCTTATTCTGAAGAAACAGCGACGAAAATTGATGTTGAGATCAAATCGATTATTGAAAATCAATATGACAGAGCAGTAAGAATTCTTGCAGAAAATAAAGATAAGCTGGATGCTTTGGCTAATAAGCTTTTAGAAAAAGAGGTTATTTTCCGTGAAGATTTAGAAGAAATATTTGGTAAAAGAGCATGGGATCCTGAATTGACAGAGAAACCGGTTACCAACACGATTCCTTTGAAAGAAAAAGAAGAAGAAAGCGAAATTCAGGCTCCGGAAAGCCCGGCACAGCTTTAAAATATTCTTAAACAAGACGAAAAAAACCTGACAACTTTAAAAATTGTCAGGTTTTTTCATATTTAAAGGGATATTTTTAGAATGTATTGTAATTAATTTTCTATTTTTGTATAGAGTTGACTAAAAATAGATTAAGTTGAGTTTATTTAAGAAGATTGTAAGCAAACTTACCAACCAGCCTGAAGAAGAGGAAAAACAGAGTTTGGAAAAATTAGGGGATTCGCTGAAAAATGCGGATCTTGACTATAAGTTTGCGCAATTATTTACGCATTCGGGGGGATTTTTTAATTATTGTGCAGATGAAGCGGAAGCTCTACAAACTTTACATCAGATCATCAGGATAGAAGGAATACACAGTGTTTTCTGTTGGGATAAAGAACTTCAGAATTTTATGAACGTTGTGAAAACTCCTTACACTTCTGAGCTGGGACACGCCAATGATGCTGCTTTCATTACGTGTGAATATCTGATCGCCTACGACGGAAGAATTATGCTTTCTCATAATAATATTCTTCACTATCACTCTTCGAGATTACCGGATAAAATTATTATTATGGCCAATGTATCTCAGATTGTCAACAATCTTAATGATGCAATGGGTAAGATCAAAAGAAACGGTAATATCAAAAACCTTACCTCCATTAGCGGAAATCATTCGAAATTGGATACCTCTTCCAATTCGAATACTAAACTGTTTTTATTGTTGCTTGAAGATTAAGCATCAACTTATAAATTATACATTTTGGACAAAAATCTTATTCAAAGAACCATTTCCGGCATTGTTTACGTAGCCGTTATTATCCTTTGTACAACTCCACTCGGGGCTCAGCTGATCAACAGTATTTCTCCGGATCTTATCAAACAGCAATATCTGTATTATGGATTAATTACTTTATTGACATTTGTGGGCTCCTGGGAATGTGTCAAAATTGTAAAATTTGGAAATGGGTACGAAAAATGGGTGGTATTTCCCGTAATCCTGATTATCTTTTACATGTTTTCCAAAAGGTATTTTTACCATGATTTTTACTTTAATTTCAGACTGAGTGAAATCCTGGCTCTTTCATTAATTGCCATTGCTGTCGTTACTTTGTTCAAATATCCTACAGAATTATACTATGACAGCGGAAAGCTGATCTTTACTGTGATTTACGTAGCCCTTCCATTTAGTTTTGCATTAGGGCTCCCGAAATATTCAAGCTATGAAAATACCTTTTCTTTGGAGGTCTTATTTCTGTTTGTTCTGATCTGGAGCAGTGATACTTTTGCTTATCTGACAGGAAAATTCTTCGGAAAACATAAAATGGCCCCGAAAATCTCACCAAAGAAAACCTGGGAAGGTTATGCAGGCGGAGTGATTTTAACTTTGGTTTTATCATACTTTATAGAACGTTATCAGCATGACCTTCGGGGAAACTGGATGGTCGTAGGTTTTCTCGTGGCCAGTTTTGCGCCATTAGGAGATCTGGTGGAAAGCCAGCTGAAAAGAACTTTCGGTGTAAAAGACAGCGGAAACATCATTCCGGGGCATGGTGGAGTATTAGATAGGCTGGATAGTTTTTTAATCTGCGCGCCTGTCGTATATTTGTACTTTATTTTAGAAAAATTTATTTAAACTCATGAAATTACATCGAGAATCAAAAGGGACGATTACCGTAGCCACCATACTTTTCATTATTATTGGTGCTTTAGCTATTTATTTTCTTAAAATCTGGTCACTTTTGATCATCATGCCGCTGTTGCTGGTTTACAGCCTTGTATTCTGGTTTTTCAGGGTTCCGAAACGTGATATTCTTGAACACAGAGAAAATGTAATTGCTCCGGTTGACGGGAAGGTCGTAATGATCAAAGAAGTTGAAGAAACAGAATTCCTGAAAGAAAAAGTGATTCAGGTTTCTATTTTTATGTCTCCTCTGAATGTGCATATCTGCAGATACCCGGTTTCCGGAGAAGTGATCTATAAAAAATACCATCCCGGAAAATATCTTGTAGCATGGCATGAAAAATCTTCTACGGAAAACGAGAGAACGACAGTTGCCGTACAAAGTATGACCAATCATAAAATCGTTTTCAGACAGATCGCAGGATATGTTGCCAGAAGGATTGTTTTCTATTGTAATGAGGGTGATAAGGCAAAAGCCGGGCATGAATTCGGATTTATTAAATTCGGGTCGAGAATGGACGTTTTCCTGCCTTTGGATACTGAGATCATCTGCAAGATCGGGGACATCACAAAAGGTGGCCTGGATGTGATTGCAAGAATGAAAGATTAAGATTTAAATTAAATATAAATGAAAGACTGCTTCTTTGAGGCGGTCTTTTTTATTTAAACACAAAAATGATACAAATGTTATTTCACGAATGAGCACAAATTATTATACGAAGCTTAAAAAACGGAATTCTTATCAATAGGGACGGGCTTTAGCCCGTCTAACAATTAAAATAGAAATCAATTGGCTTTAGCCAAAACTTAATAATTCTGAATTCCTGCACTTTAAAACGCCTATTTTATAAACTTTTTCACTTCATCAATCAATCTCAGAATAAACTCAACAGGTAAATCCTCTTCCATATCAATCAGAAGGATTTTAAACTTCTTTCTGCCTTCCTGTAAAAGCTCGGTATAATCTAGCCTGTCACCGTGATAGAAGCTTACATAATGTTTTTTATATTTTTTGCTGTAATATAAATAACACAACATCTTCTTTTTGTATTTGAAAAAAGGAAGCCCGAAACTTAAAGTCTCCGTAATGTTTTCCGGATCAGATTCAAGGATCTTTTTACGTAAAAAAAGAAGAGTACTTCTGTCAGGCTCTTCGATTCTGTAGAAATACTCTTGTATTGGATTCATTTTAAAAATTAATTTAAAAATATTTTAATCAAAATTCTGAAGCTCAACAAGTTTGTGATATATTCCTTTTTTAGCGATAAGATCATGGTGGGTTCCCTGTTCTACAATATCCCCTTTTTCCATCACTACAATCCAGTCTGCCTTTTGAATGGTTGAAAGTCTGTGGGCAATCACTAATGACGTTCTGTTTTCCATCATTTTTTCCAGAGCATCCTGTACGAATCTTTCGGATTCCGTATCCAATGCAGAAGTTGCTTCATCCAGAATCATAATCGGTGGATTTTTCAATACCGCTCTGGCAATAGAAACCCTTTGTTTCTGGCCTCCGGAAAGCTTACCTCCGTCGTCTCCGATATTGGAATCATAGCCTTCGGGAAGCTGGGTGATAAATGAATCTGCATTGGCAATTTTCGCGGCTGCAATCACTTCTTCTCTGGTTGCATCGGGTTTACCCATCAGAATATTGTTGTAAACGGTATCATTAAATAAAACCGATTCCTGGGTTACCATTCCTAAAAGTTGTCTGTATTCCTTTAGTTTTAAACTTTTAATATCAGTTTTGTCAATTAAAATTTCACCTTCCGAAACATCATAAAAGCGGGCTAAAAGGTTGGCGATCGTTGTTTTTCCGCTACCGCTTTGCCCTACAAGAGCTACCGTTTTACCCTTTGGAATGATCAGTGAGAAGTTTTTAAGAATCGTATGGTCTTTATCATAGTAAAAACCAATATTATTAAATTCAATCTGATGGTTAAGCGTAGAGATCTCTACCGGCTCTGCTACTTCATCAATTTTCACATCAGCATCAAGGATTTCTAAAACCCTTTCAAGAGAAGCCTCTCCTTTCTGAACATTGGAAATGGAAGTTGATAAACTTTTCGCAGGCGGTAAAATCTGGAAAAACATTCCCAGGAAAACAAGGAAGTCTGCCGGAGAAATAGATTGATCCACGATAATTTGTTTCCCTCCGTACCAGGCGATGATCAGGAAAGTAATAGATCCCAGAAATTCGCTCATCGGAGATGCCAGTTCTTTTTTTCTTCCCAGGCTGATAGAGCTTGAGATCCATCGTTGCATAGACTGCATAAACCGGTTGCCCATGATCTTTTCAGCATTGAATATCTTGATCACTTTTGATGACTTCAAAGTCTCATCTACGATAGAGAATATAGTTCCCATTTCGTTCTGAGCTTCGTGAGAATCTTTTTTAAGGCTTTTTCCTACCAATGCAATCATAGTTCCCATTACAGGCAATACAAGCAGGGAGAAAAGGGTCATTTCCGGGCTTAAAAAGAATAAGGTAATCAATGTGCTGATCAGCATAAAAGGAGCGTTGATCAATTCTATCAAACTTCCTAAAATATTACCTTCAACCTCACCTACGTCATTTGACATACGGGACATAAGGTCTCCTTTTCTGCGTTCTGTAAAAAATGAAACCGGTAACGACAGTATTTTGTTGTACATCGCACTACGAAGATCTTTCGTAACACCCACCCGATAATTGATCAGTAAGAAAGAACCTAAATAGCGGAAGATATTTCTCAGCAAAAACATGAAAGCAGTAATCACACACAGCCACGCCAGTACATTAAGTGCTCCACGCTCTGCGACCATAGTCTGAACGTAATAATTAGAATATTCTTTTAAAAAGTTAAAAAAGTCGCCAATTTCTCCTGAATAGACAGGTGCAGCATCATATTTCTCAGGTTTTATGGTTCCGAAAAGCATTCCTAAAACCGGTAAGATCGTTCCTAAGGAAGCAATCTGAAATACCGAGTACATGATGTTGAAAAATAAACTTCCGTATATGTATTTTCGGTGTGGCCTTGCGAACTTTAGTATTTTAATATATTGATTCATTCAATGAAAAATTGGGAAAACAAAATTACGTAAAATTAAAGGATAAGACGTTCTTAATTAAATTTTACTTTATCATTATACTTCGGAGCAAAATTAGCCGGAGTTAATTTTTCCAGGGTTTTACCGAAATTATTGATGATCTGTGTCATATTATTAAAATCAACGATGCTTACATCATCACTTTCATTATGGTAATGTTTAGCCTTGGTCATATCAACCGTAGAGAAAGAATGGGCAATAATTTTCTTCTTTACAAAGCTTACATTGTCTGATCTGTAAAATAATTGTTGGGCAGCATATGGATCCGGGTTGACCGTTAATCCGTTCACTGCATTCTTATTGAAAAGCTCATCAAGATCGGAAAATTCATCACCGGTCATGAAAAGCGCATTTTTACCGAACTGAGATTCTGTAGCCAACATTTCAAAATTGAAAAGAGCAGTTAAATTATTATAGATCTTATCTAAATTTTTGTCCTCAGTAATGGCTCTTGAACCAAGCATCCCTTTTTCCTCACCGTTAAATGCGATGAAAACCATTGAAAAATCAGGCTTTTTATTTTTAAAATAATCTGCTATTCCAGCAAGAGTGGTAATGCCGCTTGCATCGTCATCTGCACCGTTGTAAATATTGTCCCCGCTTTTGTTGCTGGTTCCGATATGATCGAAATGTCCTGAGAATCCCAGATATTTATCGGTTTTTCCTTTTTTAACCCCACAAACATTGTAAACCGTCTTTCCTTTATAATCAAAAGGAACGAGATAAGAATTTCCCGTACAGTATTCAAGATTGTTTTCCTTGAAAAGCTTTGCAATATAATTGGCAGCATTATCATTTTCCGGAGTACCGATTTCACGGCCTTTCATTTCATCCGAAGCAAGAGTGGAAAGAATGGTATTGATTCTCTCTGTGGAAACCTCCTGTGCAAAAGAAAATATGGAGAAAAGTGACAACGTAAGAAAAGTTAATTTTTTCATTAGATTATAATTTATAAATACATAGGTCGCATATTTATCGAAAATGTTGCAAGAGTTTTTAATATTTAAAATAAATATTCATTAGCCCAGATTAAAAAGATTTAAAATATAAAGTAAACCGGAAACCTATATGCTAAAATAAAAAAACAGTTCCCGAAAAAGGAACTGTTCTCACTCAAAAAATCGTTGTAAGGTTATCGAAGCCTGTCTACAGATTTTACGAGCCTCTCATCTTTTCGGATAAATATATTTGCAATAAGCAAACAGATCACCGCAATCAATGGGAAAATCGGCTCAATACCCTTCTCAGGAAATTGTATTCCTCCGGATAAGTTTAGTAACCAGTAAATCAATATACCAATCAACAAAGCGTTTATAATAATGCTGATCGTATTCAGCAATATTTGTCTTTTTCTGTTTTTAAAGCTGAATACACTCAGTAATCCAACCAAAACAAGCACGATACAGCCAATATTAATCACGGGAATAGAGCCAAAAACAGCAACATCTTGTCCCGTAACGAAAAGAGAAACAGCAGCTAAGACTGCCAGAAAAACCCATATAGTCTGTATTCTTTGTAACATTGAATATTAAATTCCTGGCAAAAATAGCATAAATTTTGCACAATTCAAAAATAAGTGTAGATTTGCATTATACAATGTACTTGAAAACAAAAGTCACCGGACTTACTTTTCTTACTCACAATTAATTACATTTTTACATAAATATGTTTAACATTGAAACGTTAAGGTCAAAATCCGTAACGGAATTGACTAAAATCTTAAGGGATTTAGGCGTTAAAGTTGCAAGAAACAGCACAGAAAATGATAAAATTTTTGCTATTCTTGATTTTCAAGCTTCCAACCCTAAAGTCTCAAAAGATTATTTCAACGCCACAGAAACCAGTATGAATACTGAAGAAAAACCGGCAGAAAAAGAAGCGAAAGCTCCTGTCAAAAAAGCAGCTCCCAAGAGAACTGCAAAGCCAAAAGCTGAAGCAAAAGCTCCGGCGGAAACACAGCCTAAAGTAGAAGAGCAAACAGAAAATAGAGCCGCAGAAAGCAAACCCGTTTCCGAAGAAGTAAAACCAGAGGAAAGAAAAGCTGAAGCAACAGAAGAAGGATCAACTTCTGCAGCGGCTAAGAAAAAAAGGAAAAGGGTTTCTCCCAATACGGGCAACACAGAAAATCCTGTTCAGGAAAAAACAGAAGCTCCCAAAAACACAGATCCTCAGGAATCTGCTCCCGCAGAAGAAAAGCCGAACAACCCTCAACCTCAGGCCAGATCTCAAAAAGGACACAATCATCCACAAAACAGTGGAAACCAACATAAAAATCAAAACCAAAACCAGAACCAGAATCAAAACCGCCACTCTGACAGATCAGACGAGCAGCATCATGAGCACAAAAAAGAGTTCAGCTTTGACGGTATGGTAAGTATTGAAGGTGTTTTGGAAATCCTACCCGATAACTACGGATTTTTGCGTTCATCAGATTTCAGCTATATTTCTTCGCCGGATGATGTGTATGTTTCCACAGCACAGATCAGAAATTTCGGATTGAAAACCGGAGATACGGTAAAAGGTATCGTAAGGCTTCCGAAAGAAGGTGAAAAATATTTTTCATTATTGAGGCCAACAGAAGTTAACGGACGTGACCTGGCTTTCATTAAAGACCGTGTCGCTTTTGAATATTTAACGCCGCTTTTCCCTGAAGAGAAATTCAACCTTGCCGGAAATAATTCTACTATTTCCACAAGAATCGTAGATCTTTTCGCCCCAATTGGAAAAGGACAGAGAGCAATGATCGTTGCACAGCCTAAAACAGGTAAGACGATGCTCCTTAAAGATATTGCGAATTCTATCGCTGCCAATCATCCTGAAGTATATATGATGGTGCTCCTGATCGACGAACGTCCTGAAGAAGTTACCGATATGGAAAGAAGCGTAAATGCAGAAGTTATTGCCTCTACATTTGATGAAGCGGCAGATAAGCACGTGAAAGTAGCTAACCTTGTTCTGGCAAAAGCTCAGAGAATGGTTGAATGCGGACACGACGTGGTTATTTTATTAGATTCGATTACAAGATTAGCGAGAGCTTATAACACGGTAACACCGGCTTCAGGAAAAGTACTTTCCGGAGGGGTGGATGCCAATGCTCTTCATAAACCGAAAAGATTCTTCGGAGCAGCAAGAAAGATTGAAGGCGGAGGCTCTTTAACCATTATTGCAACAGCTTTGATCGATACAGGTTCTAAAATGGACGAAGTTATTTTTGAAGAATTCAAAGGTACAGGAAATATGGAACTTCAGCTTGACAGAAAAATTGCCAACAGAAGAATTTATCCTGCTATTGACCTGGTTGCTTCAAGTACCCGTAGAGATGATTTACTTCTTGATGAGGTTACCTCTCAGAGAATGTGGATTTTAAGAAAATACCTTTCAGAAATGAATCCGGTAGAAGCGATGGAATTTGTAGATAAAAACATTAAAGGAACCAGAAACAATGAAGAGTTCCTGATGTCAATGAATAAATAATTTAATTTAATATTGTTAAGATAGGAAGCACAGACGTTAATCTGTGCTTTCTGTTTTTACAGGTTCTAAACTTTTATTTTTTAGTTGAACACATTTTTGAATCTACTTTATCAATGTTAAAGATTTATTAAAATAATCTTCTGTTTTTGATAATAGGTTAATTAATGGCTAACTTTGGAATATAACATTAAAAATAAAATTATGTCATTTGAATTACCAAAACTAGGATATGCTTACGATGCATTAGAACCAACAATTGATGCAAGAACTATGGAAATTCACCATACAAAACATCATCAGGCATATATCGACAATTTAAATAAAGCAATTGAAGGAACTGAACTGGCAGGGAAAACTATTGAAGAAATCTGCAAAACAGGAACTGATAAGCCTGCAGTAAGAAATAACGGTGGCGGTCATTTCAATCACTCTTTATTCTGGGAAATCTTAACTCCGGGAGGAAGCAAAGAGCCTGTAGGAAATGTAAAAGCTGCTATTGAAAACTATGGTGGCCTTGAAAAATTCAAAACTGATTTTTCTGAAGCTGCTAAGACAAGATTCGGTTCAGGATGGGCCTGGCTGATCAAAAACGAAGACGGTTCCGTATCAGTTTCTTCTACACCCAACCAGGACAACCCGTTGATGCCGGTTGCTGATGCAAAAGGAACTCCGGTTTTAGGATTGGATGTTTGGGAGCATGCTTATTACTTAAACTACCAGAACAGAAGACCTGATTATGTAGGCGCATTTTTTGATGTGGTAAACTGGGATAAAGTTGAAGAATTATATAACAAATAATTACAAACTATATAAAAAATAAGAAAGGTTCAGAATTTTCTGAACCTTTTTTATTGTCTTACGGCATCACTTCCTGAAAGTCCGTTCATTCTTAAGCCATATTTCCAGTTGACATAAGCAAAAACCTGATAGAGCTTATATTCAAATTTCAATCCGTAGTTTTCTTTCGGATCATAGCTTATAGATGATTCTATCACATTTCTATGTCTTCCGGAACTGAAATACGAATTCCATTCGCTTACCAAAAGCGTGTTCTTTGTTTTCAGATAAGATTCCGAATATTGGCTCATCGGTTTGGCAACCACATTCAGAAAATAATCGTATTGAGTGTCTAAAACATCAATATCCCATTCTCCGTCATCATTTTTTGACGGCTTGATCTCAGATTTTTCTTTATCCTTCTTAGGATCTGTCTGCGAAGAGCAGCTGAACGGGATACATGCAAAGAGTAATAATAAGATTAAATTTTTCATACACATAAAGTTACATAAAAAAAGCACTCCATTCAGAGTGCTCATTTATTATTTCTTGATGTATTCTTTTTGAACAATTGATACGGCAGGGAAGTGATCACTGTAACCTCCCGTAAACCTGTCGCCATCCCACGAACGGAAAGGGTATCCTTTAAATTGCCCTTCTTTATTCACCAAATAAGATGGAGCATAAATTTCCGCTTTATAGATAGAATAGGTTGGAGTAATTTTTTCCGGGGAATATAAATTTTTTGAAACGATGATCTGATCAAATAAGTTTCCTGAATCTCTGTACGCCAAAGAAGCAACTCCCGCTTTGTATAATTTATACATCAGGTTGTAATAAGGGTATTTATCGGAAAGCTCACCCGGATCTCCTATAGCACCCAAATGTTTTTTTAAACTCGGGCTTACCGGATCATCATTGTAATCTCCCATGGAGAACAATTTGATTCCCGGATTTTCAGATGAAATCTTATCCATTTCATTTTTTAGAACCGTTGCTGCGGCATTTCTTTTTGCCTGTGAAATCGCTTCACCGCCTCTTCTTGAAGGCCAGTGATTCATGAATATCGCGATTTTTTCACCGTCCAGTAATCCGATCGCAATGACAACATCTCTGGTGTATTCTCTTTTTCCTTCTTCATCGAAAATTTTGATTTCCTTTTTGTAGGCATTTAAAACGGAAAACCTTGTTTTCTGATAAATAATAGCTACATCAATACCCCTTGCATCATAAGAGTTAAAATGGACAATTCCGTAATTGCTTTTTGCTAAAGCAGGCTGTTTGATAAGGTCTTCAATAACCTGTCTGTTTTCAACCTCGATAAGTCCGCAAATAGCAGGATTGTCATTCGTGTATTGTCTTCCTAATTCTGAAATTACTTTGGCTTCGTTTGCCAGTTTCTGATTGTAAAATTTGGTTCCCCATCTTTTAGGACTGTTTACCGTAAATTCATCCGCCAAAACCTGTTTACGGATCACTTTTTTACCAATCAAAAGATCATCACTCAATTCACCTTTATAGTCTTCGGTAGTTTCCAGATATTGTAAGGAATCTAAAGGAACGCTTCTGTGGAACTTAGGGTTTGAAACCTGTAATGTTCCATCGATATAATCTGCAGACGGAATCGTATCCCAAAGGTTTTCTACATTTAAAAAACCGATGGCAGCTCTTTTTACCTGCTTTTGCTGTGAAAAGGCAGATCCGAAGCAGAAAACGGCAGCGATGATTAGATATTTTTTCATTGTAAAGTATATTTCAACAAATTAAGGGGCGTAAAATTACTAATTTTATATAAGAACTAAGATTAAAATTTTGTAACAAAGACTTTTTTAGTATTAATGACAAGCTGATTCTTTTTTTGAGATAATACCAGTACGTTAAGAAAAATTAATAGAATAAAGTATTTAAAATGTTTGAGTTAATGAAAATAGTCCTAAATTTGTTGCCCCTCAAAAAAAGAAGGATTAAAAATAAGTTTATTATGATTAAAAAACTATCCCTAATCTCTTTGTTTACCTTATTACCTGCATCTTATTATTTTGCGCAAACTACTGTTTTTGCGTATGTTAAGGGTCAGGATGGTAAGCCTTTGGAGAGAGCAGAAGTAGATCTTGCCCAGTCGACAGACGATGTAACTGCGGATAAAATCGGATATTTCCAATTTACGGATTTACAACCTGGCCACTATCTTATTACAGTGACAAAGCCAAACTTTGATTCTAAAATTTTAGAGTTTGATGTAATTGCTGATGAAAAGAGAAAAGACTTGGGTGTTATTACACTTAATTACAATGTAGGAACAGATGCCGGAGTTGTTGTTATTGACGATTCTGCAAGCGATACTGAAGACGGAGGCTCTGCAATGCAGCCTACTGTAGGACTTTTGAGCTCAGGGAGAGATGCTTTCCAGAATGTTTCGGCTTTCGAATTAGGTGCTTACTGGTTCAGACCGAGAGGGGTAGACAACAGATTTGAGGATGTGGTTTTCAATGGTGTTCCGATGTCTAAAAATGATGACGGAAGAATTGATTTCAGCAACTGGGGCGGATTGAATGATGTAATGCGATATCCTTATGAAAATGTGGATAACATTACCCCGTCAGAATATACGTTCGGGAATTTGGGAGGTGTGGCTTATTATAATACAAGAGCTTCCAGCTATAGAAAGCAGACATCACTCGCGTATTCTTTTACCAACAGAAGTTATATGCAGAGAGCGATGGCTACCTATTCATCAGGACTTACCAAAGATGGCTGGGCATTCACTTTCTCAGGAAGCAGAAGATGGGGTGACAGAGCGATTCTTGATGGGGTTTACCAGGATGCTTATGCTTATTTTGGCTCTATTGAAAAGAAATTCAGTGACAGACACTCAATTAATTTTACCGGTTTCGGATCGCCTACATACAGGGCATCCAACGCTCCGAATACTCAGGAAGTGTATGACATTATGGGAAAAAACTATAATTCATACTGGGGATGGCAAGATGGTGAGAAAAGAAACTCAAGGATCAGAAAGGTTTTTGAACCGATATTTATGTTAACCGATTATTTAAAACTGGGTAAAAGCTCAAACTGGATCAATACGGTTTCCTACCAGATCGGAAGTGATGCAAGAAGCAGATTAGACTGGTTCCATGCTGCAGACCCGAATCCTACTTATTACAGAAAATTACCTAGTTATGGTATTTATACTGAAGATGAATTCAGACAAAATGCACAGATCGACTGGACTTCTTTATATAATGCCAACAAATTGAACCTTACCGATATGAATGGCGATGCAAGAGGTGCCGTTTATACGGTAGTAGAAGATGTAAACAAAGATAAAACATTCAATTTTGCCTCTCATTTTGATACAAGATTAAATGATAACTGGAAATTAAACATCAACTTCAATTATCAGAATTTAAAATCAGATAATTTCAGAAGAGTTAAGGATTTGTTAGGTGCAAATTTCGCTTACAACCTTAATGCCTTCGATAACGATATAAGATATAATATCGATGATTCTAATATACAGGTGAAAGAAGGAGACAGAACCCAGTATTCTTACGAGCTGACAAAGAATCAGTACTCCCTGAATATTTCATCTGAAGTTGATTACAACAAATGGAATGTGATGGCTTCCATTTTCTCTTCTTATTCTGAATCTCAGAGAGACGGTGATTTCAGAAGTTTCAGATTCCAGAACAATTCCAAAGGGAAAAGTGCTATTTATGATGCCCTTGATGCAGGGATTAAAGGAAGAATTACTTATAAAATCAACGGTAAAAACTTTATCGTATACAACGGAGCTTTCTTTAGCCTTGCACCGACGCTTAATGAAATCTATATCAACCCGAGAGTTGTAGATTACGTAACACCGGGTGTGAAAAACCAGATGATCAATTCCAATGAATTGAGCTATATCTTAAGAGGTCAGATTTTAAAATTAAGATTATCAGGATTTTATACCACAATCAATAATGCGACTGAAATCTCAAGATATTATGCAGATGTAAACAGCTCTACAGGTACCTCATTAAGTACTTTGGTTAATGAAGCAATGACAGGGGTAAACAAAAGATATATAGGTGCAGAATTAGGATTTGATCTGAAAATCACACCTACTTTAAATGCCATTGGGGTAGCAAGTGTTGGAGAATATAAATATACCAACAATCCTAACGTAGCAACGTTTGACGATATCAATGAATTCAGGGGATCTGATCTTTGGGGTAAAGCCAACATTAAAGATTATAAAGTAGCAGGAACTCCGCAGAAAGCCTTTTCTTTAGGATTAAAGTATAATTCTCCCAAATACTGGTGGGTAGGAGCTTCTGCCAACTATTTAATGGATCAGTATCTTGATCTTTCAGCGTTAAATAAAACCCCTTATATGTATACGAATCCGCTTACGGGAGATCCTTATGACGGAGTTACACCGGAGCTTATTCAACAGATTACGGCCCAGAAAAAGTTTGATGATCAGTTTATGTTGAATGCCAATGCCGGAAAATCTTTCCTTTTAGGGAAATACAGAATGGGAATTAGTGTTTCAGTAAATAATATCCTTAATAACAGAAACTATGTAACAGGTGGATTTGAGCAGGGAAGAAACGTAAACTTCCCGGATGCACTTGCTGATGCCCAGAGAGCGACACCTTATTTCGGACCAAAACTTTGGTATGACAGAGGAACAACCTTCTTTACAAACGTTTATTTAAGATTCTAAAACTACTACTATGAAAAAGTATACTTCAATTTTCACCTATATTTTCATTGTTTTTGCCTCTCTTGTCATAACGGGATGTGTACATGATGATAAATATAACGAGCCGAACCTTGAAAATTTTCAATGTGCGGATCTTACTGCTACCATGACACTGGAGCAGGTTAAAGCAAAGTTTGCCAATAATACAACTTATATTTTCCCGGATAATTCTACAGATGTTATCGAAGGCTATGTTTCTTCAACAGATGAAACAGGAAATATTTACAAAACAATTTATATCCAGGATAAGCCGGAAAATCCTACACAGGGATTTACCTTGAGTGTGGATATGGTGAGTACCTATACACAATATCCTCAGGGATCTAAAGTATATGTAAAATTAGCAGGTCTGGCTGTAGGTACTTACGGTGGTGTTGTGCAATTAGGAGTTAAAGACCCTACTTCTACATTAACGAATGCTGTAGCGAGAATGCCTGAAAAGCTGGTTCCGAACCGTGTATTCAGATCTTGCTCTGTCAGAGAAAAAATTGTTCCTAAGGTGATGACCTTTGCTCAGATGGTAACTGCCAATGATCAATATCTGGGATGTCTAATCCAGGTGAATAATGCCGAATTCGACAGCAGAGTATTGTGTACAAACTATGCGCCTAACGGTGTAACGGTAGACAGACAAATCAAAGATGCAAGTACAACTACGGCAAGAGTGGTAAGAAACAGTGGATTTGCTTCATTTGCGAACCAGATTATGCCTGCAGGAAACGGAAAATTCGTGGCGATCTACAGTAAGTTCAACACGACTTATCAGATGTATATCAACAAAGTGACGGATCTTGAAATGAATAATTTTCCTCGTCTGGATGGGATTGCTTCAGATCCTTGCCAGTTCAGTGATACAGGTCTTACCCAAAAAACAATTGCTGAACTGAAGCAAATGTATACCGGCGGAAGCTGGACGCAGATTACGGGAGATTTCTATGTTAAAGCCCAGGTCACTGCAAACGATCAGACTGGAAACCTTTATAAATATGTGTTTATTGAAGATGCAACCGGAGGAATAAGATTTGGGATTAATAAACTGAGCTTGTACCAGGACAACCGTTTCAGAGTAGGGAAAGATATTTATATCAAACTTAAAAACCTTTATGTAAGAAACGTAAACGGAGAATTCCAGTTAGGATCATTATATAATTCCGGAGGAAATATGCTGTTTGGTGGAGTAGAGGAAGCTGATCTTTATAAAAGTGTTTATGACGGGAACGCCCCTGTAAGAATGGTTACCCCTTCAGACAGAACAATTACCCAATTGACTCCGGGTGATATAGGAAGATGGATTAAAATTAAAGATCTTCAGTTTATTGATGCTGATTTGGGAAAAACTTATGCCGACGGGAATAATGCCACCAACAGGACTTTACAGGACTGCTCAGGAAATAAAGTTACTTTAAGAACCAACGGACAGGCAGAATTCGGAACAAGTGACAACTCAAAAAGAGCAAGCTCTACTGAAGTCGACGGTGGTAAAGGCGATGTATATGCCATTGTAAGTGTTTATAACGGAGATTATCAGTTATGGATTACAAAACTAACGGATATCGATTTAGATAACCCCAGATGTGACGGAAGCGTATATACACCACTACCGACTATTTACAATGATACTTTCGCAGCAGGAGGATTCGGCCCGGACTGGACTGTAAAAAATGTAACCGGAGCTCAGGTCTGGAATACTTCCAACCAGGGAAACGGAAGTAATTATTATGCCGTAATGAACGGATTTGCTTCCGGAAACAATGTGAATGAAGACTGGCTGATTTCAAAAGCGGTAAGCTTGGTTGGAAAAACAAAAGCAGCCGTTAGCTTTACAACAGACGTAAGATATGCAGGAAATGCATTACAGGTTTATGCTACGGATAATTATACCGGAGATCCGGCTACCACAACATGGGTGCAACTACCGGCTCTTCTGGACACCAATACCGGTGCATTCGGAGATTGGGTAAGCTCAGGAAATGTAAGCTTAAATGCTTTCTTAGGGAAAAACGTAAGAATTGCATTTAAATATACTTCTACAACTTCTGCAGCAGCAACATGGGAAGTTGATGACTTCAAAATAAAAGGAGAGTAATTAACTTTTAATCATAAAAAAATGCGGACTGAAAAGTCCGCATTTTTTGTTTATCTGTGGGCGTTCTGATAAATTTTCCAAACAATACACCGTTTATATGCTACGACAAATCTCCCAATCCAATAAGTTTGTTTAGATCTATTTCCAGGGTCTGCTGTGTTATTTTTGCATTTTTACAATCGGGATAAGTAATAATAAATTGACTGAGTTCTCAAGAGAAAGCATATCATTGATAACAGATTCCTGCCTGTTTCTAAGTGGCTTTCAGGTTTACTGTTTTTAAAAGATTAGTGATTTTGTTTTTAAGCAAAAAACTACCCTGAAAATTTACTTTTCAGGGCAGTTCATTGAAATTAGATAATTTTAATTTTTAAAACGAAACTTCGTTTACTTCTTTTCCTCTCTGAAAGTTCATTACTTTCTGGCTTCCTTTGTAAGCAACACTCACAATGTTGATCTGCTTTGGAAAAGCGCTCAAGAGGATCGTATTTTTAATCTTCAGGGTATTGATATCAGAAACACCTCCGGTTTCAAAATATACCCATACAGTTTCTCCGCTTACCTGACTTCCTGTAAATGTTATTGTTTTAGGAGAGCCGTTGACGTATACATCAAAATTGTTGTTTACATACTTTTTTACCTCTGCTTCAAATCCGGCTGTATTAGGATTTATTTTAATAGCATCAGAAATATGGTTTGTATTCATTTTTGTGGTAAACTTCAATGTCTTACTTCCATCAATATAATCCACCTTTGTCATTGAAGAGAAAAAGTCTACATACATAAAACTCATTAACACAAAAAATGTTAAAATACCCGATATATATAAAAGTTTTTTCATCTTAATTAATAGATTTACAATCATAAATTGTTAGGTTATAAGTCACAAATAATATGCCAATTAAAAATTCACGTTCACAGAATATTTATCATAAAATGCTTTAATGTGTGCTACAGCCTCATCAGCAGTATCTACCACTCTGTAAAGATCAAGATCATGCTCTGCAATCATTCCTTCTTTCAGTAAGGTTGTTTTAAACCATTCCAGCAATCCGCCCCAGAATTCCGATCCTACCAGAACGATCGGAAACTTTCCTATTTTATTCGTCTGGATGAGCGTAATCGCTTCCGTAAGCTCATCAAGAGTCCCAAAACCTCCGGGCATCACGATAAATCCCTGGGAATATTTTACAAACATTACTTTTCTTACGAAGAAATAATCAAAATTCATAGAATATGATTTATTGATGTAAGGATTGAAATGCTGTTCAAAAGGCAGGTCTATATTTAAACCGATGGATGTCCCTTTACCATTGAAAGCCCCTTTATTTCCTGCTTCCATAATTCCCGGGCCGCCACCTGTAATAATTCCGAAACCTATTTTGGTGATTTTTTCAGCAATATCCACCGCCATATTGTAGTATTTACTTTCAGGCTTTAATCGTGCTGAGCCGAAAATAGAGACACAAGGCCCTATTTTTGCCAGTTTTTCATAACCGTCCACAAATTCAGCCATAACTTTAAAAACCATCCAGCTGTCTTTAGTGACGGTCTCATCCCATGTTTTTTGTCTGAAGCTATTATGCAGTTTCGTTTCGTTACTGTCAAATTCCGGATTTACTAAGCTTTCATCTCTTGTTCCGTCCATTCCCATTGCAAAAATTATTTAAAATGTTTTTCGGCCTCTATTACAGATTCCGGTCTTCCTACATCGATCAGGATGCTGTCATGCACAAAACCGTGTATATGCTCGGTCTGCATGAGATCCAGATATTCTTCCATAACAGAAAATTTGCCTGTTCTTTTTATTTTATCAAAGATAGCAGGGTTGATACAGTGTACTCCGCTAAAAGCCAGTGCTTTAAATCCTTTATTGAATTCTGCAAGCCTTTGTTCTCCGGTTTGTACATTAAGCCATCCTCTCAGTACGCTGTCATCATTGAAAAGTAGTTTTCTCGAACTCTCTCTGTCTGAAACAGCTAAAGTAGCAAAATCTTTTATCTTTTTATGATATTCAACGAAGTCATTGATATTGATATCCGTTAAAATATCGGCATTCATGATTAAAAAATCTTCCCCATGATCCAGAAATTTTTTAGCAAAAATTAAACCGCCTCCTGTTTCCAGAAGCTCATTGGTTTCATCTGAAATCTCAATCCTGCAATTAAAATTATCATTCTTTTTGAGAAAATCAACAATCTGATCCCCAAAATGATGAATGTTGATGACAAAATCTTGTATCCCGAACCGTTTGAGATATTGGATGTTTCTTTCCAGAAGCGGAATGCCATTTACCTTTGCCAGTGCTTTCGGATGATGATCTGTAAAAGGTTTTAAACGGGTACCTTTTCCTGCTGCAAAAATTAAAGCCTTCATATATTATAATTAATGAGTGAGGGATAATTGGTAATATTAAAAATTACCAATTGCTTATTACTAATTACTGATGTTAAGTTGATGTTGCTCGTCGTGGTGAAGGCTGATTTCTGTCCCTTCCGGGTATTTTTCCTTAACGAATTCCGCTATTTTTATTGCTGAATATACAGATCTGTGCTGACCACCCGTACATCCGAAATTGATCTGTAAGTTTTCAAATCCTCTTTCAAGATAATTATCGATATTGATGGAGATCATGTTTTTTACCAGTTCGAGAAATTTCGGCATTTCGGTTTTGGTTTCCAGGTATTCCTGAACACCAATGTCATTTCCTGTCTGGCTTTTATACTCTTCGATCCTTCCGGGATTTAAAATTCCTCTGCAGTCGAAGGTAAAACCGCCTCCGTTTCCTGTTTCATCTTTTGGAATTCCTCCTTTTTTGTACGAAAAACTGTGTATATCGATGTGTAGCATGTTTTCTATTGTTTTAATTGAACCATTAAGGTTGATTAAGTTGTTAAGTTTTTATTTTCAGTCTTTGGCTCTGCAAACTAATATTTCATTAATTTTCAATCCCGTTTTTTCTAAAGTCAATTGCCGGATCACTTTCTCAAGCTCAGGATAATCTTTCATATTTTCCCAGGACTGAGCAAATTGTGTAACATTTTCAATTCCTTTTTCCATGCTCGAAATAAAATGTTGTTTTCTTTGAATCAATCCTCTGAAACCGTAGGCGCCTAAAACCTGAAGGAATCTCATCATCTGAACCGGTTTCACTGAGTTTTTTAGTTGAAGCTGGACCGTTCTGTCTTCAAACTGCTGAATGTAGAATTCCAGCATTTCATTTTTAAAATCTTCCGGAAAATTGGCTTTGGCCTGGAAAAGAAAAGAAATGACATCATACATCAAAGGTCCTTTCATGGCAGATTGATAGTCAATAAATGAAACTTTACCGTACTCATCGACCATAATATTTCTAGCCTGAAAATCACGGATCATTAATCCTTTAGGTTCTAAATTCTCGATGAGGTTGGCTATTCTTTTGAATTCTTTTAAAAGTGCTGATTTATGATATTCCAGTTCAAGAACATCTGCAACGAAGTTTTTAAAATAGTAGAGATCATGGATAACAGGCAGCTCATCATAGCTTTCATATTCAAATGTGCGCGTGAAATCTATCTTTCCAAGCGTCCTGATCTGCAGCTGATAAAGTTTTTCTAAAGTCTGTTTTACCAAAGATTTTACACGGTCAGACAGTCCTTCCTGAGCGATAATTTCCGATAGGGTATGTTCGCCCATAAACTCCTGAATATAGAGTTTCCGGTCGTCTGAAACGGAGAAAATAGTTGGGGTATTCAGTTCTAATTGCGAGAAAATTTCAGAGTAATAAAGAAAGGCCTCATTTTCCTGAATATTTTCGTTATATGTGATAATGTATTTTTCACTTTCAGCTGTTGCCAGAAAATTCACCCTCGCGGAACCGCTTTGAGCCAGTGTAACGAACTCAGAAGATTTTTTACCGGTATGGTTTTCAAAAAATCGTTTTGCGTTTTCAGAAATCATAATATGGAAACAAATATACTAAATTACAGTCTAATTTTTATCTTTGTAGTATGCTAAAGGATTTTAAGCCGGTTTTGGGCATATTGCTGAGATTCATCATCATTTATGTGGTGTTGCTTTTTGCGTACCAGTTTTATTTAAACAGTTTCAGAGAATATGGTCTTGATCCCTTTTCGAGAATGATTGCGGAACAGGTGAAGGCTATTCAGAATTCGATGCATTACCCAACTCAATTATATAATGATGTAGCCAAAGAACAGGTGTGGTTTTATGTGAAAAAAGCATATGTGACCCGAATGGTGGAAGGCTGTAATGCTATTTCAGTAATGATCTTATTTGTTTCTTTTGTGTTTGCATTTTATAAAGGAGCCAAGACTTTTATTTTTGTACTGATCGGGCTGCTGTTACTTTATATCATGAATCTTCTTAGAATTGTAGGGCTCAATCTTGTGGTAAGCGATTATAAGGAATATGAAAAAATAGCTCATGATTTTATTTTTCCGGCTGTTATTTACGGAACGGTGGTGGTTCTTTGGCTGGTCTGGATTAAACTTTTTGCACTGAAAAATGAAAATAATTAACTGGCTTTTGGTGATAACCGGGATTTTGGGATTGATCGGTGTGCGAATATTTGAGGACCGGATTTTCTATGATCCGTTTCTGAATTATTTTCATGAAGCTGATAAAAGTGTGTCATTTCCCGCATTTGTTTGGGGAAAGCTGATCATCAGCCATTTATTCAGATTTATTTTAAATCTGTTTTTTTCTTGTCTCATCATTCATTTTATGTTTAAAAATAAAGAATGGACTTTTCAGGGAGCTATTTTGATCAGTATTATTTTTGCGATTACTTTTCCGATCTATCTGTATTGTATTTACGACCGGTTTGAAACCGGTTATCTTTTCTCGTTTTATATGAGAAGATTTGTTATTCAGCCTTTGATATTGCTGCTGATCGTTCCGATGTTCTATTACAGGAAACAAGTTCTCAGAAAAAACTAATTCAATAACTTCTAAATACTTGTTTGTGAATATCAGTCTGCAGTGTGCTTGTCCACTCCCGTTATATTTTCCGGAGTCCATGTAACTCGTTTTACAAAATCTTTTTCCCGTACAGGGCATTCTTTAATCTGACAGACAGGGCAGGAGATAGGCTTACAATCATCCATATGGAAGTTGAATTCAATATTCCGTTTAATGTTTTTCGCTAAAAGAATAATTACTTTTTCCATTTCACTGTGAGCGTCGCGCAGGCTGTAATACCATGGAAGTGTAATATGAGCATCAATATGAAGTGCTGCACCAAATTGCTGGATTTTCATATTGTGAACGTCTATCCACTCCGTATGTCTGTTGTTTTCAAGAATCTCAACGATCTGGTTTAATAATTCGGGATCCTGCTCATCCATAATTCCACTTAAAGATTTACGGACAATTTTATAGCCGACAAATATGATGTAAGCTCCGAAAACCAATGCCACCACGGAATCCAGCCAGTAAATCTTAGTAAGATAGACTACCACCAAGCTTATCACGACTCCAAGCGTTGTGATCGTATCGGATTGAAGATGCTTTCCTGAGGATATAAGGACTAAAGAGTTATCTGTTTGACCCTTTTTAATGGAAATATACCCCAATAAATAATTAATGATGGCAGTGGCTGCTATGATCGCTATTCCCCAATCTAATTTATCAAGTGTTTTCCCGACAATCAAGCTGTTCACTCCTTCGTAGATAATCATAATCCCGGCAATGGCAATTAAAGCACCTTCTATTCCGGAGGTTACAAACTCTACTTTTCCGTGGCCGTAAGGATGGTCTTCATCTTTAGGCTTAGCGGCCAGATGCAGGGAATAAAGCCCCATAAAAGCGCTGATGACATTGACAATACTTTCCATGGCATCTGAAAATACCGCATCTGAATTGGTAAGCTTCCATGCAATGATCTTTCCGATGAATAAAATAATCCCGAAAGTTGCAATCCATTTTTGAAAGCCTATCTTATCTTTATTGATATTCTTCTTTACGTTCATAGGTTTGATAAAAAAAAGAATCTCGGTTTGAGACTCTTTTTTTATTTTGTTAGTTTATACTAAGTTATTTGCTACCAGGTATTCTGCGATCTGTACTGCGTTGGTTGCAGCTCCTTTCCGCAGGTTATCAGCCACAATCCACAGATTCAGTGTTTTAGGCTGTGATAGGTCTCGCCTTATTCTTCCGACGAATACTTCATCTTTTCCTTCAGAATGTATCGGCATTGGGTACTGGTTGTTTTTTACATCATCCACTACCACTACTCCCGGGGTTTCAGATAAGATTTTTCTTACTTCGTCAAGTTCAAATTCATTTTCGAATTCGATGTTTACACTTTCTGAATGTCCTCCCTGAACCGGTACTCTTACCGCTGTTGCCGTTAAATTGAATGTGTCATCACCTAAAATTTTCTTAGGCTCTTTCATTAATTTAATTTCTTCTTTAGTATAATCATCGTCTGCAAAAACATCGCAATGCGGCAATGCATTTTTGAAGATCTGATAAGGATATACTTTAGCAATAGAATCATCACCGTTGATTTCAGCGTTTAATTGATCTACAGCGGCTTTTCCGGTACCTGTTACAGACTGGTACGTTGAAACAACCACTCTTTTCAGATCGTATTTCTTGTTAAGCGGTCCTAAAACCATTACCAGTTGAATGGTAGAACAGTTCGGATTGGCAATAATTTTATCTTCTGCGGTTAAAACATCCGCATTGATTTCCGGTACCACTAATTTTTTATCAGGATCCATTCTCCATGCGGAAGAATTATCAATTACGGTAATTCCTGCTTCTGCAAATTTCGGGGCAAACTCAAGGGAAGTAGAACCTCCGGCAGAGAAAATTGCAATTTCGGGTTTGGCAGCTATAGCGTCATTAATGCTTACAATGGTATATTCTTCCTGTTTATACTTCACCTTCTTACCTATAGATTTTTCCGAAGCTACCGGAATTAATTCTGTGACAGGGAAGTTTCTCTCCTCCAAAACTTTAAGCATGACTTGTCCAACCATTCCTGTTGAACCTACTACAGCTACTTTCATTGATTGATAAAAAATTTTAAAATTAATATATTATGCCCCGAAGACTCTCATCCAAGGGAACGCGAATGCAAATAATCCCACTGCGATTAATCCCATGATCACAATTCCTAAAGAAATGGTGTCATTGGATTTCACTTTTTTATTGATAATGGTCATCAATACTGCAGCGATAAGCATTGAAAAAGGATGTTCTACATACTGAAATCTTAAGTCAGCATTTTTCATTACTGCTCCCATATCCAATCCTTTGGTAAAATTAGTGATCAGCATAATGATGCCTATCAAAAACTGTACGTGGAAGAAGATCATGGTGAAAAGAGTAGTCTTCTTTAAAAATTTGTTCACTTTACCACTGAAGCCAAACATAGTCGCTAAAAGGGCAATAATAAATAATGTAACTAAAAGAAGTTCCAGATAACCAAATCCTTTATGAGCATTCAGTAAAATTTTGTAAAAATCCATATTTTGTTTTTTCTTACGCAAATATAAAGAATCCTTTAGAATAACAGGTAGGCTAATTTGTTTAATCTAATTCAAATAAATATTTAAAAGGCTTTTTTTGAATATTGTCTTTTTCGATGATCAATTGTAAGCCTGCCCGTGCGTAACCGATATTCCAAATACCGATATTTTTCGAAAGATTGATTTTTTTTAAATCATTTATATCTTTTGTATTAAGTTTGGTTTTTTTAGGAACTAGGATTCTTACTTTTTTATAGAGCTTATTGTCGTTAAGGTATAGTAAGGACTTTAAGAGATGATTGAGATTTACAGGGTTGTGTTCTAAGTTTACAGACAGTAATATCCAGTGAATACTTTTTGACAGTAGAAAATTCAGTAGAGGTGAGGGAAAGATTTCAATGAGAAGGTTCAAAGTTTTTATAAATGACATTAAACTTTTTGAAGACAGGTTTTCATAAAGCTTATTGGAGTCAAGCTGATAAAAATAATGCGTAAACAGTATTAGGCTATGATTGATAAAAATGGAATATTCTTTTTTTAAAACATCGGATTCTGTTGTGGTGAACCTTTCGATAAAATAAAACAAAATATCAGTATTAATTATGAACTGTTCTACGGAGATTAATATTTCTGTTGAGAAAAAGAGATCTTTTAATTGCTGTTCCAGTAACTCGGGAAGAAAAATATCATGATCAATTTCAGCCATTTTTTCAGCTGATAGGTGATTGACAACCCATGCAATTCCACATATTCCGTTGAACAAGCCTGGATTGAATACGAGTTCTAAATTATTTAATTCATATTCCAATAGCTCAACTCCTTTATTATAAGCAACGAGATCTTTTTTGCTTTTGTTGTAATGAAAAAAAAATAAGGCTGCAGCACTTCTTCCATTGAGTCCTGAATCCCAGTTTTCCAGATTCTGTAAATCTGATAAATGGGTGTAAATTTCCTCTACTGATACCATTTTAAGAATTTATCGATTTAAAATAAACTTTTTTATAATGTCTCCATAAGAAATCATATAATGTTAATTCATGTAATCTGTTATTGGATATAAAAAGCCGGTTAACAGACATGTGGATGTAACTGGATATTAAATGGTATATATCAATCTCAAGAGCATTCTTTTTTTGCAATGCCGTGATGATTCTGATATTTTTTTGGATCTCTTTTTTATATGGGAAAATACTTTTTGTCAAAGAGTTACTTTTGTTGATATTAGAAGATAAAGATGTATTGATAGTAGCCTGATTATCATTAAATAGTTTGTCTAACTGTTTTTTTATATCTTTTTCTGAACTGAATTCTTTATAAAATGAATTTTTTAATGATTCTGTGAATTTTAATTTTTCATGGAGAGAAATATCAAACGAATCTAGATAGAATTTCATCAGCCTTAAACCAAAAAGGCTTTTAGTATAGGTCTCTTCATTGTTTAAAGATTCAATAAAATTGCTGACCATGCAGCTGTCCAGGTAAAATATATTTTCTGAAATCAACATGGTATTTCTTCCATATCTTTCTATTTCCCTTTTATAGGTATCTACTTCAACAGTCCAGATAAGTTCATTTGAAATAAAATTTCTCAGATGAACATTTATTTTTTTAATTATATAACCAATAGATTCTATATCTGTTATTTGTACTCTATATCTTATGTGATAGGACGGATTATTGTAACGGATGAAAAACCATTGCTTAATTAATTTTTCAGCAAGAAACTCTTCACTAAGCGGTTTAAGTATTTCTGTCAATATTTTGTTTGAGGCACTATGACCACAAAATATTTTGTAATATAACCATTCGTCCCCAATTATAAAATCACGTTGTATTTCTTTAAGCATTTTGGATAGTAGACAATTTTTGTTGATTATAAAATGTAATAACTATTTGATTGGTAAAGGATTCTTCTTCTTTACGGACAATCTGTTCTTCGTCCGTAAATAAAAATTCTTTAAACGTAAAGTTTGCTTTTTCCCCTATGGCATCAAGCATCATCTTAACACTGCTTATATTACTGAGGTTAATTAATAGTTCATTATCATTTTCTGCAAGAAGTATATACTGCGGCATTTTCCATTTTTTTCTGGATTTATCTAAAGCCTTCATCAAATCAACATCTGATTCTAGATTTTCTGTAAATATTTCCATGTCTTTTTTTCTTAAATTCCATGTTGCGGGTTTAAGAATAAGATTGTTTAATTCAATTCGAGGAATAAATTTATAATTTTTCTCCATGGGTCCCAATTCCAAACCTAATCCTGATCTTTTGCCCTGATACTGCAAATCGCATAAAAAATGATAGATAGGAATTGAATTTGCGGCATAATTATGAGCATTAATAAGTCTTGGCAGTATTCTTTTATTTAATTTTTTTGATCGTAAAATGATCTTGTCCGATTTTAAGGAAATCATTAAATCATCTATCAGTATCTGATATTCGTTCGGTTTTATAGAATTTGATAAATAGGGAATTTCATAATCATTAAAGCCAGGTCTGCATATTACATTTCCTATTCTTGATTCGGGGAGATGTGAAAGATCTGCCAATATAATATCTTGGTTAATTTTTTTTTCGATATCCAGGATCGCCTGTGTGTGATTTTTAATTTCGTCGTCATTTAAGCAGAATCGTCCGAACAGATTTGAGCCGCTTGCCCCTCCTGCACCATCAAGTTTTATTTTTTGCTTTCCTTCTGTTTTTACAAATTCTGTCATGAATGAAAGGGTATCCGGAAGGTCATCCCAGGCTTCTTCAATCCAGGAGGGTAAATCGTCAGTATTTAACGGGATGGTGTAATCACCACTCTTGTAAGCCTCGGTTATTTTATAATGAAAAATAGAATTGGTATTAGTCCAGCTGATTTCAGCTTTGTTAGATCCTGTTGATGAAATTATTAAATGATCTATAAAATTATTATCAGGAATAATTTCACTCATATCATTATTTTTATATCCAATCCCGGATTCAGGATCCAAAGCTTTAGTAAGCGGGACCTCCTGATCTTCATACCGCTCCCGGAATTTTTTTATGAAATTATCCATGTAAGTTACAGTGGCATTTTTAGAAATTATGGATAGCTTATTTAAGAAAATAATACCTTCTTTGATATCTTTCAACGCCCTTCTGTCTAACAGGTTACTATAAATTGAAACTTTTAAATCCGTTTGAAAAAAATATTTCAGATCAATTTCTGTTTCCAGATTTTCTGCCAATGATTTGATCTCATTATATTTTTTCACCTGATTAGGTATTTGGTTATCAATCATACCTATGGCATTGCTAACCTGATTAAATATCAGGGATGTTTTCTTAGAGGTAATAGCTTCCCTAATGGTACTAAAATAATCCTTTCCTATTATTACAGGGTCTATATTACTAGTAAGAATTTGATTATCAATTAATAGATTGATATATTCCTTTGCTTCTTTTATGCTGATTTTCGAATCAAAATTTGTTAGTTCTAGTGCAAGCCTATCGATGGTGTAACCACTGTGTGAAACTTTAAGAATATACTCGAAATAGGGATCTGTTTCGACGGCCTCTATATGATGAGTTCTTTTTAGACCTCCGGAATATGTATATTCTATATATCGATACTGGTTACCATGTCTGTATAAACTTGTATTGGGGCTGAATATTAATTGTTGCCTTATCGTTTTCTTATTAATTAAATTTTGTGAAAGTGTAACCAGATACTGCATATCAAGTCTTGTGGACTTTTTATATGAAGAGAGATCATTATTTAATCTGATGTCTGTATAGTCATTTAATAGTCCTATCGAATATCCTGCAAATAATCCAAAAGGAGTGCATCTGGATGACATTCTGGATATATATTTTAACAAACTTGTTTTTAACTTGTTTGATTTCTCTTCGTTTAATATTTTCCCATTAAGCCAATCAATAAGAATACTATACAGGTTGGGTGACGCCAGAAATAATGCTTCTTGGAAGAATGGATCTGAACTGATTTTTTTTAAATCATGATCAGAAAGATAATCAGTACTAAATAGTTTTTTCAGAGAGGTGAGTGACCTTGAAGGTGTTCTTAAAACAAAATTATTTAAAGCTTTATACGGAAACTTACTCATTTATAATATTATTATGAAATTAAAAGACATTCTCCCCAGTTATGATCTATGTCTGTATAGGCATCTATTAAAGCTAGTCCAATTCCAGCCTGTCCATTGAGGATGGATAAATCAGATGGTATATTGTTATTAATACTTTCCAAGCCTTTTTTCAGCCAATATTCTTTAGCAGTTGAAAATATTTTTTCTCCTGTAAGAGAGTATGCTCTTGAGAAAATTTTATAGGCACCAAAAAAGCCATGACACATTCCGGGAGATTCTAAAAATGATTGTTCTTTGGTGATCCTTTTTGCTGAATGCTCAAGAATTTCAATAGCTTGATTTTTAATACTGATATCGTGTATGTTTTGTGCTGTATTTAAAAGTGCTATTCCAATACCCAAGTCTCCTGCACACCAAGATAATGCTGATTGTGTGTTATGTATATTTGTGGATTGGGTAAGCCATGACGGAAAGTAAGATACTTTATTTTGAGAAATATTCTGTGTGTCTGTTAAAAAGGAGGTATAGTTTTTTAATAAAGCCAAGGATTCGTTTTTAAACGGATGAATTAGAGATAGTTTGCTTAAAATTAAAATGATCCCTGAAATTCCGTGAGCAAGTCCAAGGTAGGTTCTGTTTTTAAAGTCTTGGTCTGTTTTTAAAAGTCTGTAGTCTGTAATTTCCTTGATTCTGCTTGAGAGTCCTTTTATAAATAATTTTATTAAAGCTTCAATATCTTTTTTTTGATTTCCTTCTACGTGTTTAATCCGGTTTATAAAATAGGACAAGTATCCCGCCGAACCATGTAAAAAATCAAAATTGTTTTTTTGGATAGTAACCTCTACCCACTCGCCGATATATTTGTCCAGTATGTCTAATATACCGTTTTCACTATTTTCAAGAAAGTTATTATTTTGTAGAAAGAGCAGTGTCCACATAAAACCATTTATACCATCACAATAGGTTGGCATTTCATATCCGGCATTGATTTTTTCAATACAAATATTGAATAATTTTTCTGTATCAATGAAATGATTTTCTGATTGATTGATAGAAGATTTATAATATTCTAGAAATAGGCTGTATCCGCTGATTCCGGTTAAAACTCCAATATCCGGGCTTTGAGAGTAATTGTTTTGAATATTAGTATGTATTGATTCTATTTTTTTTAATAGGGAAGAGCTTTTCATTCTTATATGAAAAGTGCTTCTTTACGAAGCACTTTAAAATTTGTATTTAAGATTGCCTTGTATTGCAGGTAGTATCTTCTTCAGATCCCTGTGTTGCACAACAGCTGGTAATACTTGGAGCCATTGTAGTAGGTGTACCTCCGATTGTACCAATTGTTACAACTGAGAATGCACAAGAGTCACCTCCTCCCTTTACATTTTTTAAATTACCCAGAGACATTGCAGAGCCAGACAATTTTGCAATCTTAACCTTTTTAAGGTTTAGTTTTTTCTTTTCCATTTTTAATATTATTTTAAACAAATATATAAAAATCAAGATTCAAACCACGATATAGTGAATTGTTTTTTGTCGATTTTAACAATTTGTTCTTCTAAGTAATAATAAATTAATATAACAGATTTTTTATTCACGTTATCAGGTCTTATACCGTTGAGCCAAATATCTGCAAATTCCTGATCTGGAAATTTTTCCCAGAGGTAGATATTTCTGTAGTTCTCATCTGTCAGAATTTTTTCAATTTTAGAATCTATAAAAAATTCATAACCCAAAAATAAAGAATACCACTTTATAGCCTGCCTAAAAAAGTTATAATAATGATAATGGAAAAAAGGTGATTTTTCGGATAGTGATTCCAGGCTAACTTTACTGTTGTATAATGCATACATACTGGTATTGATCACATCTCTATCTGTTTTTTTTTGTAGAAACGGTGTTGTGAAATATACCCGGGCATTATCAACCAGTTCTTCAACGGACTTATTCTTATCATAAAGAATTTTTCCAATGCCGAATATGCGGGCTTCAAATTTATTATAATTGAAAAAGTCAATAGAAAATCTTTTTTTTGTTATTTCGGAAGATCTTCCTAAATATGAGAATGTATATCCGTTAATTACCGTTAGACCCTTAATGTTTTTTTTATATTTTGAATTAAAAATTAACCTTATATCTATATCAGAATCTTCATTTTCTAAGCCAACAGCATAACTTCCGCTCAAAAGTATTCCTTCTACATATTTTTTAGATTTCCATTTGTTTATAAAGATTTCTAATGCTTTTTCCATGAAAATTATTTTTCTAAATATAGCAAAAATCCCGGCGATAAGCCGGGATTGATATTTATAAAATCTAATATTTTAGAATTTGAAAGCTATTGATGCAGCCCATGTTCTACCGAATCCGAAGTAAACCTGGTTGTTTACGTCAATTCCTTTGTAGAAGTTGTTCGGATTAGCATTATATGCATCCAATTGCTGTTGTGCTGTAGCAGTAGGTGTTGGTGTAAAATCCGAAACAGTTTTCTTAATAGAAGATTTACCATCAGAAATGTAAGTTGTATCAAACAAGTTGTAAACGTTACCTGTAAGTACAAGTCTGTTTCCATTCTTCAGATTGAAAGTATAGGATAAACCTAGATCAAATAGATTGTAAGAAGGATATTCTAACGCACCGTTTTGAGCATTGTTACTGATAGAACCATCAGGCTTTACAAGATAATCACCATTGAAGTTGATTAAACCGTAGTAATTGCTGTAATAATTCCAGTTAGAGAAGATACTAAGTTCTTTTACCGGTTTTACAGTAAATCCTAATGATGCAGTGGTCTGAGCAGCATCTGAAATTTTTACTTTATCTAAAGCAAAAGTTACATCTGTACTACCGTTGAAACTGATTGGCGTTCCGTTTTCATCATATAGATTTCCAGAAGGGTTTCCTTTATAGAACCAGTCTCCAAGAGAGAACATTCCGTTAAATGATAAGTAATCAGTAACTTTTAAGCTACCTTCAAATTCTACTCCCATATGGATTTCATGAATTCCTAACAAGTTTGCATAAGGTCTGTTATAACTTCCTCCTGCAGGGTTTGGAATGTTAGGTAGGTTTGAGAATCTCTGGTATCTGTCTTTCCAGGAAGTATAATAAAGGTTTACATTACCATTGAATATTTTACTTCTGAATCCGTAACCTAGTTCTGCCGAAGCGATTTTCTCGTTTGTTAATAGTGGGTTTACAATTTGCTGGTTACCTGTTGCTCTTCCATCCGGAGAGTTGAAAGTTGGATCAAGAGGGTTATTTGTAGCAAGCGGTGAATTATAAACTGCGAAGAAGTTTGGTTGTTTTGAATAGTATCCTACATTTACAAAAACATTACTCTTTCCGTCAATGTTATAGTTAACACCTCCTTTAGCGTTGAATCCGAAAAGGAATTTCATCGGAGTTTTAGTATTAACTTTTTGTCCTTGCTGGATTGTTACCCCATCAATGATCCAGTTGTCAATTCTGCTATATCCTTGTTCTGAAGCAGATCCCTGAATGAAAGCTGAGATTTTATCACTAGTATACTCAAGCTGTCCGAAAATTCCGCCCCATAATACTTCTCCATTGTAATTTCTGTAAACAACCTGGCTTTTATCTTTTAGAGCTTTAGCAAAAGGATTTGCAGAAGGTTGAGGCTCTTGTACCAAAGTTACGTCATAACCTCCGGGCATGTTCATATTGTCCTTTTCAATATATTTTGTATTCCCCCAAAGATCAGTTAAAACTCCCGGGTGATAACCATAATAGTATCTTCCGTCAAAACCAACTGAGAAATTCCAGTTGTCATTGATTTTATGTTGGAAGTTCGTAAGGATTCCGTACCAGTCATGAGAGTTTACACTTGCTCTTCTTGTTAATCCGTTTGTTCTTGTTGCAACTCCTGGTGTTGCATTAACCTTATTAATACCGGTATTATTAGGTACACTAGGGTTCCAGATTATATTTTGTCCCTGGTTCCAAGCCTGGATATCATCAAATCGGATAAGCCCGTCTGCTGTTTTAGGTAAAGAGTTGATGTTTGTTCCGTTGATATTTCCCATTACACCAGTTCCTCCACCTCTTCCCCAAGAAGCATATCCTACTGTAGATAATTTAGATTTTTCAGAGATTTTCCAATCCCAGTTGATTGATGCAACAGGTTTGCTATAATAGTTAATAGATTGAGACATCACTTCGCCGTTCATATAACCCCAGTTAGAGTTGTATCTTCTGTTCGGCTCATCAACCCCATTTCCGTACTTAATAAAGTTGGCAATTGTACTTTGGAAATTCTGCATGTGCCATTGTGGAGCACCTGTGAATGTAAATTGGAAATCGTGTTTCTCGTTTGGTTGATATCCTAGAGCGAAATAATAGTTATAAGCTTCAAATTTACTTGCATCAATATAAGTATTACCTGCAGTTCTACTCATTAAGAATGAAGTAGACCAACCTTTAGCACTTTTTCCTGTATTGTAAGAGAATAATGTTTTAAGGTATCCATCGTTACCTACACCTACCATTACGTTACCTTCTCTTTTTTTATCTGCTGCTCTTGTAATGATGTTGATTGTACCTCCGATAGAAGCGATTGCTAATTTTGAAGAACCAAGACCTCTCTGTACCTGCATTGCAGAAGTTACATCAGAAAGTCCTGCCCAGTTAGACCAGTATACAGTACCTCCTTCCATATCGTTTACAGGCACACCATTGATCATTACCGCAGTGTTGTTTGTGTCAAATCCTCTGATGTTCAAACGTCCATCCCCAAAACCACCACCACCTTTAGCAGAGTAAATGGATGGAGTTGTTTTTAAAATCTCAGGAAATTCTTGATTTCCTAATCTTTCGACAATTTGTGCTTCTTTGATTGTTGAAACTGCAACCGGTGTTTTTCTATCTTTAGCGATATCGGCAACCCCTGTTAATACAACTTGTTCAATGTCTTTGGATCTTGTATTGACAGTATCCTGAACTTGCTGTGCATAATAGACGCTGGCCGTAGAAAGTGTGATAACCGCAGTTAGCATCGATTTGTTGATTAATTTCATAATCGTTAGTAATAGTTAGATTTAAATTTTCTGCAAAATTGGGGAAATAAAATTTAACTAATATTAACTCAATGTTAATTTTTAACGAATGTTAACAATCTTTAACTTGCTGATTTTCAAAATAATGAATAAAAAACGAATTTTCATATGAAAAAAATCACATTATTTAATTTTTAACAAAAAGGGGTCATTTTTATTAAAAATACAATACTATTTCACGGCCTTGAGGCTTAAATCGATATTCTCTGCTGAGTGAGTAAGGGCGCCCGCAGAGATGTAGGTAACTCCTGTTGAAGCTATTTCTTTAAGAGCATCACGGGTGATTCCTCCGGATGCTTCAGATTCACAAGAACCGTTAATTAGTTTTACGGCTTCTTTCATTGTTTTTACATCCATATTATCAAGCATGATCCTGTCAACTTTTGCTTTGATGGCTTCCTGAACTTCTTCCAGGTTTCTGGTTTCTACCTCTATTTTCAGTTTTTTCTTATTCTTTTTGATGTAGTCTTTTGCCATCTTTACAGCATTGGTAATGCTCCCGTTATAATCAATGTGGTTGTCTTTCAGCATGATCATGTCATAAAGGCCATATCTGTGATTGGTTCCGCCTCCGATGGCCACTGCCCATTTTTCACATATCCTGAAATTCGGAGTGGTTTTTCTTGTATCCAGCAATTTGGTTTTTGTTCCTACCAATCTTGAATCCCAATCATTTGTAAGGGTTGCAATTCCACTCATTCTCTGCATGCAGTTAAGGATAAGCCTTTCTGTAGACAGGATAGATTGGGCGCTTCCGGTAACGATAAAAGCGATGTCTCCTATTTTAGCCGTTTCCCCGTCCTTAATAAAGCGTTCTACCTTTAGATTTTTATCAAAAGTTTTAAAAATGATTTCAGCCAATTCAACTCCTGCCAGAATACAATTTTGTTTTACCAAAAGTTTAGCACTTTGTTTCAGGTCTTTCGGAATAGTAGAAAGGGTAGAATGATCGCCATCCCGGATGTCTTCTTCTAAAGCGTTTTTTATGAATTGTTTTAAAACTTTATCTGTTACGTAAGCTGGTCTTTTCATTTCGTATGCTTTTTAAGCTAAATCTTTATTATAAAATGCACCCTTATTTTCAGTCATTTCCATAGACTGGGTAATGATGAGGTGGGCAACGGTAGTTAAATTTCTCAGTTCGGACAATTGGGGTGAAAGAATGGAATAGTGGTAGATTTCATCAACAGCAGCTGCAATTTCCTGATGTTTCTGCAAAGCCATATTCAAACGCCTGTTGCTTCTTACAATTCCTACAAGGTCACTCATCATTTCCTGAAGTTGTTTTCTGAGATAACTGATGATCACCATTTCATCCATGATTTTCATGCCTTCTTCATTCCATTCCGGAACAGCTTTCAGATCACCAAAGTTGAAGTTATTCTCATTTAAAAGATTTACCGTTTTCATAGCGGCATTATGACCGAAAACCAAGCCTTCCAGTAAGGAATTGGAAGCCAGTCTGTTGGCTCCGTGCAATCCTGAGTTCGTACATTCTCCAACGGCAAATAGATTTTTAATTGATGACTGCCCGTCTTTATCCACTTCAATTCCGCCCATTAAATAATGACAGGCCGGAACCACGGGAATGAGTTGGGTGAAGGGATCGATGGCTTCTTCCCTGCATTTTTTATAGATGTTGGGGAAGTGCTCTAAGAATTTATCATGATCCATATCACGGCAGTCTAAGCCGACGTATTCGTCACCGGAAACTTTCATTTCGTTATCGATGGCCCTTGCCACAATATCTCTGGAAGCTAATTCTTCACGCTCATCATATTTGTGCATGAATTTTTCGCCTCTTTTTGTTCTTAGCTTAGCTCCGTCCCCACGTACTGCCTCGGAAATTAAAAATAACATTCCGTCGATTTTACTGTACAAAGCGGTCGGGTGAAACTGGTAATACTGCATATTGGAAACCTGTCCTTTCGCACGGGCTACAAAAGCAATTCCGTCTCCGGTTGCAATTTTAGGGTTGGTCGTATTTTTGTAAACATGTCCGGCTCCTCCGGTTGCAACCAATGTTATTTTAGAAGTTATTTTTTTGATCGTCTTGGATTTTTCATCCAGAATATAAGCACCATAACAATGAATGTCTCCTTCATTTAATTCTTTACCCGGAACGTGGTGCTGGGTAATGATGTCGATAACATAATGATGATCCAGGATTTCAATATTCGGGCTTTTGTTGGCTGTTTCCAAAAGTGCTCTTTCGATCTCAAAGCCGGTAATGTCTTTATGGTGTACGATCCTGTTTTCCGTATGACCGCCCTCTCTGCCTAAAGCAAATTCACCATTTTTCATGTCAAAGTTTGCTCCCCATTCAACGATCTCATTAAATCTTGTCGGAGCTTCTTTTACCACCATTTCCACTACATCGCGTTTGTTTTCGCCATCTCCGGCACGCATTGTATCTTCGATGTGTTTTTCAAAATTATCATTTTTAGAATCTGTAACTACGGCGAGACCTCCTTGTGCATATTTGGTATTGCTTTCGTCTTCATCAGATTTTGTTACTATGATTATTTTGGCATCAGGAAGTTGCTCAGAAACTTTAATGGCATAAGAAAGTCCCGAAATACCGGAACCAATTACTAATACATCCGCTTTTATCATATGCTTGCTTTAAGACAATCGTCTAAATAATTAAATAAATTTAAACAATTTTTCGTTTGGTTTTCTTACTTTTTTCATGTGTTGGAAATGATCTTCCTCAGAGCGGTATCCTAAAGCGAGGGTGACGGTTACTTTTTCTGTCTCAGGATTAATGTCCAGAACTTTTTCTATCAAATCCTGGCGGAAACCTTCCATAGGGCAGGTGTCAATATTTTCAATAGCTGCAGCATACATCAGATTGGCCAAAACGATATAGGATTGCTTTTCTGCCCAGTTAAAAATTTCGTCATGCGTTTTTTGGGTAATATGCTGGCTGATGCTGTTTTTAAAAAGATCGAGTTTTTCTAACGGAATATCTCTTACTTCCGAAATATGGCTGAAATATCCCCGGATGTAGTTTTCATCAATTGTTTTTTTTGAAATAATAACAATAAGATGTGAACAGGTGGAAATCTGAGACGGATTATAAAAGACAGGAATTAATTTGTGCTTCATTTCTTCACTTTCCACCACTAAGATTTTGTATGGCTGAAGACCCAATGAGCTTGCAGACAGCTTACCCGACTCAAGAATGTTATGAAGTGTTTCCTGAGGAATAAGCTGGTGATTAAATTTTTTCACAGAATATCTTCTGCTTAAAGCTTCCAAATAATTCATAGGACAAATTTAATCATTGAAGCTGAATAAAACAGGTTTAAAATGAAATATCTGTTTCTAAATAAGACAAAAACCACCTCAATAGTGAAGTGGTTTTATTTATAGAAAAATGGTTTTCCCGTATTTATTCTCTGTTTTTCACCAATATCCAACCTGAATATTTAAAAGGGGTATTGTGTTTATCCCTTTCGTTCCAGGTTACAGAATACCAGTAGCTTCCTGTAGGGACTCTTCTGCCGCTTACGGTTCCGTCCCATTTGTATTTATTAGTCCTGTCTCCCTGGTGGATTTTTGCTCCGTATCGGTCAAAGATGCTGAAAACAAGATTCTGTTTACCTGCCAGAGCTGAATAATCAATCACATCATTTACTCCGTCGCCGTTAGGGGTAATTACGTTAATCAGGTTAGGGACAGTAATTGTAATATTGATTGGTTCGCAATCATAAGCATCTTTTACAAATATCTGACTTTCTCCTCTTGGTAAATTGGTAAATATGTTAGAATCCTGCCAGTTGATGTTGTCAAGGGAATACTGATATGGTGGTGTTCCTCCGATTACATTCACAGTAGCTGTAGAATTTGAGATGTCTACATTGGTGATTACCGGCTGTTCTGCAGGATATACCGTTACGGTTTGAGTAGCAACGCATTCTCCTGTTTTCAGTTTTACCCAGTATACACCCACTCCAACATTGGTAATAGTTTGAGTTGTTGCTCCTGTGCTCCATTCATAAGAAGCAAAGCCGGGTCCTGCATCCAGGGTCGTTTTATCTTCCATACAAATCGTCTTGTCTTGTAAAACAGCAGATAAAACCGGTGCCAGTACAATAAGGGTAACTTTTGCAATAGCATAACAGCCGTTTCCGTTGGTTACTTTGATATAAACTACTCCGTTAGGGGCAGTGTATGCCGTTGGGGTTGTGATTGTATTGGTTCCGTTGATTGCATCGGTTAGAGAAGGGTAGTAACTTTTAATAATTCCTGTTTGGGTAGTTACTCCTGCAGTGGTAAGATTAAAGGTCGCAGTGGCAGGATTGTTTTCGATAAAGCATGATCTTAATGTGGCATCATTCACTACAACAACCGGTAAAATGGTTAATGTAATCTGGGCAGTATCCACGCAACCCTGAGGTGTAGTTACTTTCACGAATACGGTACCTGCTGCAGAAGCATAATTGGTTGGGTTTAAAATTTCATTAGTTCCCGCGTTGAGGTCATTAAGCGTTGGATAAAACTGCTTGGTAACTCCGGCAACGGTTGTAACAGCTGCTGTTGTCAAATCAAATGTGGCTGTTCCTGCATTGTTATTATTACATCCGCTCAATGTGGCATCATCCGCTGCAAAAGGAGTAGGGTTTAATATGATCTGCGCATCTCCGTTGTCACATAATGTAGAAGAGGGATCTTTAATAACCACGGTAATCGTTGTGTTCCCTGTATATTGAAAGCTGCTTGGGTTAGCAATCGGTACAGAACTTCCCAATACATAATAAGTGAAAATATAGTTCGCCGGATTGTTAACGAATTGGGAATTATATGAAGTTAAATCTACTGTCCCACTGCCGGTAGCCGGATTCACACATACAAAAGGAGTGATTGTATTCGTTAAAATAGGAACTTTATCTACAAATATTTTGGCGTTTTTAATAGAGTGCCTTGCGGATGCACCTCCTGTGGCTGCTGAGAAACCAAAGTATCCCTGAGTCATTCCTACTGCGCCTCCGGAAGGTGTGAAAGATTGATCTACGATCAATACCCCGTCAATTCTTACTTTAATGATCCAGTTCGTAGGGTTGGTAAGATCAGTCTCACCGTTTACTTCTACATGCTTGTAAGTTGCTCCGACAAAAGGCTGGGTAGGATTCAGATCCGGTGAGTGAAATGTACTTCCGGGGGTATTATTGAATTCTATGTTGTTATTCGTAGAGTTATTGGTTCCGTACAAAAGATGAACCTTACTCATTTGTCCTTCAGTGGTGTTGTTGAAAATGTCAAAGCCCACCATAAGGCCCGATGCATTAGCCGGAATTCCAAGCCCGCCTCCTGATACAAATCCTGTCGGCGGATTTGCCAGATACCAGAATGTAAATCCATCTCCTCTTCCGTATTGAGGAGTACCATTTCCGTCAATTCTAAAATCGAATTCGACTTTCCATTTGTCACAATACCTCAGATTGATAGGATTGGCTAGTTTTATAGCTCCATATTGGCCTCCCTGATCTGGGGTAAGTTGTATAAAGTCTCCACTTACGGCGCCACTTGAAACCAGATCCCAACCTGTAGTATTTACAGGATTTCCTGTAAGCTGGTAGGTTTGGGATAGAAATGTACCAGGCAGACTTACTAAAATGATAAAAAGATAAGTGAGTAGAGTTTTTTTCATTTGAAGCAAAGCTGTTTAATTGTTAATAAATGCAAATTTATATTTTTTTAACCATTTATTCGTTAAAATGATATTAATTATATACTCATTTCCTACTTGATGTTGTTATTTTTCAATAAATATTAAATTTCATAATAAAAATGACAATGTTTAATGTTTTCTTCGGAAATAAAATTCATTAAAAAAGGATCACTCTATTTATGGAGTGATCCTTTTAATTCTTTATTTTAATCTGTTCTATTCTCTGTTTTTCACCAATATCCAACCTGAATATTTAAAAGGGGTATTGTGTTTATCCCTTTCGTTCCAGGTTACAGAATACCAGTAGCTTCCTGTAGGGACTCTTCTGCCGCTTACGGTTCCGTCCCATTTGTATTTATTAGTCCTGTCTCCCTGGTGGATTTTTGCTCCGTATCGGTCAAAGATGCTGAAAACAAGATTCTGTTTACCTGCCAGAGCTGAATAATCAATCACATCATTTACTCCGTCGCCGTTAGGGGTAATTACGTTAATCAGGTTAGGGACAGTAATTGTAATATTGATTGGTTCGCAATCATAAGCATCTTTTACAAATATCTGACTTTCTCCTCTTGGTAAATTGGTAAATATGTTAGAATCCTGCCAGTTGATGTTGTCAAGGGAATACTGATATGGTGGTGTTCCTCCGATTACATTCACAGTAGCTGTAGAATTTGAGATGTCTACATTGGTGATTACCGGCTGTTCTGCAGGATATACCGTTACGGTTTGAGTAGCAACGCATTCTCCTGTTTTCAGTTTTACCCAGTATACACCCACTCCAACATTGGTAATAGTTTGAGTTGTTGCTCCTGTGCTCCATTCATAAGAAGCAAAGCCGGGTCCTGCATCCAGGGTCGTTTTATCTTCCATACAAATCGTCTTGTCTTGTAAAACAGCAGATAAAACCGGTGCCAGTACAATAAGGGTAACTTTTGCAATAGCATAACAGCCGTTTCCGTTGGTTACTTTGATATAAACTACTCCGTTAGGGGCAGTGTATGCCGTTGGGGTTGTGATTGTATTGGTTCCGTTGATTGCATCGGTTAGAGAAGGGTAGTAACTTTTAATAATTCCTGTTTGGGTAGTTACTCCTGCAGTGGTAAGATTAAAGGTCGCAGTGGCAGGATTGTTTTCGATAAAGCATGATCTTAATGTGGCATCATTCACTACAACAACCGGTAAAATGGTTAATGTAATCTGGGCAGTATCCACGCAACCCTGAGGTGTAGTTACTTTCACGAATACGGTACCTGCTGCAGAAGCATAATTGGTTGGGTTTAAAATTTCATTAGTTCCCGCGTTGAGGTCATTAAGCGTTGGATAAAACTGCTTGGTAACTCCGGCAACGGTTGTAACAGCTGCTGTTGTCAAATCAAATGTGGCTGTTCCTGCATTGTTATTATTACATCCGCTCAATGTGGCATCATCCGCTGCAAAAGGAGTAGGGTTTAATATGATCTGCGCATCTCCGTTGTCACATAATGTAGAAGAGGGATCTTTAATAACCACGGTAATCGTTGTGTTCCCTGTATATTGAAAGCTGCTTGGGTTAGCAATCGGTACAGAACTTCCCAATACGTAATAGGTGATAACATAGTTTGCCGGGTTATTGACAAACTGGGAATTAAATGAAGTTAAATCTATCGTTCCGCTTCCTGTTGCAGGGTTTACACATACAAATGGAGTTACAGTATTCGTTAAAATAGGAACTTTATCAATGAAAATTTTGACGTTTTTAATAGAATGCCTTGCTGATGCACCTCCGGTAGATGCCGAGAAACCGAAGTATCCCTGTGTCATGACTGCAGCTGCGGCATCCGGTGCAAATGATTGAGAAACAATTTGAACTCCATCAATTTTTATGGTAATAATCCAGTTGGTAGGATTGGTAAGATCGGTTGCGCCGTTTACTTCTACATGTTTGTAAGTTGCTCCGACAAAAGGCTGGGTAGGGTTCAGATCCGGTGAGTGAAATGAGCTTCCGGGAGTGTTGTAAAATTCAATATTATTCGTATCCGATGTGTTAGGAACCAGACCATAAGCAAGATGCACTTTGCTCATCTGTCCCTGTGTGGTATTGTTATAGATATCAAATCCCACCATAAGGCCTACTGCATTCTGAGGAATTCCTAATCCGGATCCCTGCTGGCTGGTGATGGGCGGATTGGCAAGATACCAGAATGCGAAACCGTCTCCGCGGTTAAATCCGGTGGTTCCGTTTCCGTCAATTCTGAAGTCGAATTCGACTTTCCATTTATCACAGTATTTCAGGTTGATCGGATCATTGAGTTTTATCGCTCCGGAGCTGTTGCCTACGTCATCTGTAAGTCTTATAAAATCTCCGCTTACAGTGGCGGCCGGAACGACAGTCCATCCGGTAGTATTAACAGGATTGCCTGTAAGTTGATAGGTTTGGGAATGTAAGTTTTCTGACAAGCCTAGTAAAATGATAAAAAGATAAGTGAGTAGAGTTTTTTTCATTTGAAGCAAGTTGGTTAAGTTTTTTATTAATATTACAAATATATTCATCTTTTATTAACTAACGTTCGTTAGAATTAATATATATGATGGATTTTATCAATGATGTATTGAAAGCTTTAATGAAATAAAAAGCCTGAAATTTATTTAAAGTAAGACCGACTGATTATAAAAAAAGATCACTTCGAATGGAGTGATCTTTTTTGTAAATTATTCTCTGTTTTTTACCAGTACCCAGCCGCTGTATTTTGTCTGGGTATTGTTTTTGTCATTTTCATTCCAGGAAATGGTGTACCAGTAGGTGCCGGTGATGATTTTTTTACCGCTTGCCGTACCGTCCCATTTATAATTTCTGATTTTATCAGCTTCATATAATTTGTTTCCGTATCTGTCATAGACTGTAAAAACAAGGTTGTTTTTATATGCCAAAGCGGAGTAGTCAATATAATCATTCACATTATCCCCGTTTGGAGTGATGGCATTGATTAAATTAGGAACTGTGATCTGTGTGTGAATAGGATCACAATTGTAATGATCTTTTACAAATACCTTGACTTCACCTCTTGGAAGCCCTGTAAATACATTTGAATCCTGCCAATTCACACCATCTAATGAATACTGATAAGGAGGTGTTCCGCCATTTACATTCACGGTAATTGTATTATTTGTGATGTCTATAGTTGAAATAACAGGTTGCGGAGCAGCGTTTACTTTTACCATTTGTGTGGTGATGCAGTTTCCTGTTTTCAGCTCGACCCAGTAAATTCCAACCGGAACCCCCTGAATCGTCTGAGTTGTTGCTCCTGTACTCCATAAATATCCGTCAAAACCGGGACCTGCATCTAAATCGGTTCTTCCGTCGATACAGATGGCTTTGTCTTTAAGAACAGCTGATTGCACCGGCGGTAATACAATAAGATTGATCTTGGCGATGGTATAACAGCCTGTTGTGTTGGTTACCCTGACATATACTGTTGTGCTTGTTGAAACATACACTGTCGGGTTTGCAATTTCATTTGTTCCGCTAAGTGCATTGGCTAATGACGTGTAAAATTTCTTAGTAATCCCGGTTTGTGTTGTTACATTTGCGGAAGTAAGATTAAACGCAGCCGAAGTTGTATTGTTTTCAATAAAACAGGATTCAATGGTTGCATCATTTAATATCACCTGAGGTAAGAATCCTAATGTAATCTGTGCCGTATCGGTACAGCCCTGTGCAGTCGTTACTTTTACAAATACGACACCTGCTCCTGAAGTGTAAGCTGACGGATTGGTGATCTCATTGGTGCCTGCAGTAAGATCGTTCATCGTTTTATAATACTTTTTCGTAACCCCTGTAGTAGAAGTTACATTGGCTGTTGTAAGATTAAAAACTGCGGAATTTGTATTGTTGTTGTTACATTCCAGAAGAGTGGCATCAGTTGCATTGAATGGTGCCAGATTCAGTTGTATCGTTCCGTCGGGATTGTCACACAAAACACCTGCATTATCTTTCACGACAACTGAAATAGTAGTATTGGCACTGAACTGATAATTGGCAGGGTTGGCTATCGGCGTTGAACTGCCTAAAACATAGTAAGTAAAGGTATAGTTGGCCGGAGTGCTTACAAACTGAGAGTTGAATGTTGTTAAATTTACAGATCCGTTCCCTGTCGTTGGATTAGGACAGAAAGATTGTGTAATGGCATTTTGTAAAATAGAAACTTTATCGGTAAAGATTTTTACATTTTTAATGGAACTTCTTACTGATGCGGCTCCTGTAGATGCAGAAAACCCGAAATATCCCACACCCATTGTAGCAGCTGCTCCAGCCGGTGCAAAAGATTGGTTAATCACGGTATTTCCGTCGATCTTTAACGTAACGATCCAGTTTGCAGGTGTGGCAGGATCTACTTCGCCGGTTACTTCCACGTGTTTGAAATTTGCTCCGACAAGAGGAATGGTACTTGTAAGATCAGGAGAATGGAATGAACTTCCGGCGGTATTAAAATATTCAATATTATTGTTGTCGGTCGTATTCTGCACTACACCATAAGCAAGGTGCACTTTATTCATCTGGCCCCCTGTAGTGTTGTTGTAAAGGTCAAAGCCGATCATAAGGCCTATTGCATTTTGCGGAATTCCCAATCCGGAACCCAGCTGGCTTACTACAGGCGGGTTTTGAAGATACCAGAATGCGAAGCCGTCTCCTCTTCCGGAAGAAGTTCCATTTCCATCAAGTCTGAAATCAAATTCTATTCTCCATTTATCACAATACTTCAGGTTGATCGGATCGTTTAATTTTATCGCTCCCGATTTGTTTGTAAGATCTTCGGTAAGTACGACGGCATCTCCGTTCACCGCAGCTGAAGGAACGACGGTCCATCCGGTGGTGTTAACGGGATTTCCTGTAAGTTGATAGGTTTGTGAAAAAAGCTGTCCTGACAGGAAAAATAGAATAATAGTAAAATAAAACAGTAATTTTTTATTCATTTATTAGGATACTTAAAATTAGACGCGTAAAGATATTAAATCCTAAGTAATAAATGTGTATTATGTGTTAATTTTGCAGTAAATATTAATTAATTTTTAATGAAAGTTAATTTGTTTAATGAAATGGTTAATGGGAGTGGGGTAATTTTAGATTTATTCAAAATTAATCAGAAAAGTGAATTCTGGTCAAGATTCTCAAAATAAGTGTCTACTTCCAGATTGGCAGAAGCAGCTGCTGCAACGGCTAGTTTGTCGCATAATTCATTTTCGAAATGCCCGGCGTGTCCTTTTATCCAGTGCATTTTCGGCTGATGTTTATTGTACAGGGGAATGAATTTTTGCCACAGATCCGGGTTTTTCACATTTTTCCAGCCTCTTTTTATCCAGCCTGAGATCCAGTTCTGATTAATGGCATCTGCAACATATTTGCTGTCGGTATAAACATGAATGTCATTTTCTTCTGATTTCAGTTTTTCCAGAGCGGTAATGACAGCCAGAAGCTCCATCCGGTTGTTGGTGGTTTTCCTGAATCCTTTAGAAAAAGTTTTCTGATAATTTTTTTCGGGTACACGCATAAGAATTCCATATCCTCCTTTTCCGGGATTTCCGCTGCATGCTCCGTCAGTATATATTTCTATTTTCAAGATGTATTGATATGCAATTAACTTTTCTTACCAATGAAGATTGTTAAGGGCTGAATTTTAGTTTTAAATTTAGAATGGGAAATCGTCATCATCATCAAAATCATTCATTGAAGATCCTGAAAGCTGTGAGTTATCCGGCAGGTCAAAGGCTGCACCTGGTTGTATCGTAGTTTTTATCTTATCAAAACCACTCGGCTCATTCGATCCGAAATTGGAAGGATAGCCGCCACCATCTAATGCGGCTTCAATATCTCCGAATTTTGCAAAATGTTTTAAGAAAGACAATCTTACATCTGCTGTAGCACCGTTCCTGTGTTTTGCAATAATTAATTCTGCCTGGTTTTCAGTTGAGGTTTCCTGTCCCTCTTCATCATTATCCCACACGGAAATCTTATAATATTCTGGTCTGAAAATGAAAGATACGATATCTGCATCCTGCTCAATCGCTCCTGATTCCCTAAGATCCGAAAGCTGAGGTCTTTTTCCCGGACGTGTTTCCACACTTCTTGAAAGCTGGGAAAGAGCAATTACAGGAACGTTCAATTCTTTAGCGATTGCTTTTAATGAACGGGATATCATAGAGATTTCCTGTTCACGGTTTCCGGTCCCTTTTCCTCCTCCGGCTGTCATCAGCTGAAGGTAGTCGACCATGATCAGCCTTACCCCATGCTGCATTACCAGTCTACGGCATTTTGCACGAAAATCAAATATGGATAGCGAAGGGGTTTCATCGATAAAAAGTGGTGCGTTTTCCAGCTCGGATACATTGGAGAATAATCTCTGCCACTCTTCATCATCAAGAGTTCCTTTTCTTAATTTTTCTGAAGATATTCTTGTTTCGGATGCGATCATCCTTGTGATAAGCTGTACTGATGCCATCTCGAGTGAGAAAAGTGCCATCGGGATTTTATGTCCTACTGCAATATTCCTTGCCATTGAAAGAAGGAATGCGGTTTTCCCCATCGCCGGACGGGCTGCAATAATAATAAGGTCGGAATTTTGCCATCCTCCGGTTTCTTTATCAATATCCCTGAATCCTGAAGGTACTCCGGAAAGTCCCTGCTTGTCTTTTAAGGATTTAATGGTATCAATCGCCTGTTTCACCAAAGAGTTGGCTGTATCAAATCCCTTTTTGATGGTCCCGTTGGTAATTTCAAAAAAAGACTGTTCTGCTTTGTCCAGAAGTTCAAATACATCGGTAGATTCTTTATATGAAGAATCGATAACGTTGGCAGATACGTTGATTAAACTTCTTAAAATATATTTTTCAAGAATAACTCTTACGTGGTATTCAATATGGGCAGATGAGCTTACTCCCATTGTAAGGTCGATAATATAGTGATCACCACCTGCCGAAAGCAGTTTGTCTTCTTTTTTCAGGTCCTGGATGATGGTCATAATATCCACCGGCTGGTTTCCTTCATATAGCTTTAAGATGGTTGCAAAAATCACCTTATGTCTGGGATCGTAAAACACTTCCGGAGTAAGCAAATCTACGGAATGATCAAGCCCTTTTTTATCAATTAAAAAAGTTCCTATAACCAGTCTTTCGAAATCTACTGCATTAGGAGGCATTTTTCCATCTGCAATCGACAGTTCTTTCGCGAAGTTTCCATGCGTAAGAGATGATAATGTTTCTTTCTGCGCCATGGTGCAAATATAGTTTATTTAAAAAATAATCGGAAAATAGTAATTAACAAATTATTGCTGAAAAGACTTAAAATACTGTCAACAAAAGATAAAATATGTTGATAAAAAAATCACCCCGAAATTGAGGTGATTTTAATTTGCTAATATAATTGAGAATTATTCTCTGTTTTTTACCAATATCCAGCCGCTGTATTTGGTCTGGGTATTGTTTTTATCATTTTCATTCCATGAAATGGTGTACCAGTATGTTCCTGTGATGATTTTTTTACCACCGGAAGTACCATCCCATCTGAAGTTTCTTATTTTGTCTGCCTCATACAGCTTGTTTCCATATCTGTCATATACAATGAAGATCAGGTTTTTCTTGTAGGCTAATTCTGAATAATCAATATAATCATTCACGTTATCTCCGTTTGGAGTAATGGCGTTCAACAGATTTGGAACTGTAATCTGTACTTCCACCGGTGTACAGTCGAAAGAATCAATTACATATATTTTGTTTTCTCCTCTCGGAAGACCTGTGAATACATTGGAGTCCTGCCAGTTGATTCCGTCTAAAGAATATTTGTAAGGAGCAGTACCCCCTGAAACATTTACAGTGATTGTATTGTTTGAAATATCAATAGTAGTGATTACAGGTTGCTGAGACGGGTGTACATTTACCTGTTGTAACGTGAAACATTTACCTGTTTTTAATTTTACCCAGTACGCGCCTATTCCAACGTTGGTAATTGATTGCGTAACAGCTCCGGTGCTCCATTCGTATCCGTCGAAACCAGGTCCGGCATCAAGAGTGGTGGTATCTTCCGCGCAGATGGTTACATCTTTAAGAACGGCAGATTTTACAGGAGGTAAAACTTTAAGGGTAATTTTCGAAATGGAGAAACAGTGATTCTCATCTGTTACTCTTACATAAACGTCCGTGCTTACAGTGATATATACCAATGGGTTACCGATTGGGTTGGTTCCGCTCATTGCATTGGCAAAAGTGGTATAGAATTTCTTGGTTGTTCCTGTCAGGCTTGTAACGTCTGCAGAGGTAAGGTCAAATGCTGCCGTTATAATATTGGTGTCTATATAACAAGATTCCAAAACTGCATCTTTCACGACTACCAGCGGATGGAATTTTAACTGAATTTCAGCGTCATCGGAACATCCCTCGGAAGAAGTAACTTTTACATATATTGTTTTTTCACCTGAAACATAAGCCGTAGGATTAGTGATCTGATTGGTTCCCGCATTCAGGTCATTCAATGTAGGGTAGTACTTTTTGGTAGCACCCGGCTCGTTAAATGTATCTGCTTCCGTAAGATTAAAGGTAGCGGTACCTGCATTGTTGTTATTACATGCAAACAAAATGGCATCTCTCGCTATAATATTTCCCTGCTTGAATTTAAATTTCCCGGTAAGGAAGCATCCATTGACAGGGTTGTTAGGGTTAGTTGGATCCTGATACTTCAATCTGTAATAATAGATCGTCGTTCCGTTTATTATGGTAGGATTCGGAAGCGGGCTGTCTCCGGTAATAGCATCATTGGTATTGTCATGATAAGTAACCGTGAAGTTTGGATTTCCATTTAAAATACCGGGAGTAAGGGTATTGAAATCAAAAGGAGACGGAAGTGCGCACTTTAAAATTTCATTAGGAGAATCCGGGGTCGGACCAGGCACACCAGGAGTGATGAAAGGATTAGGAGTCAATGCCGGATCATTAAATGGCGACGTTAACGTTGCTGTTCCTCCCCATGTCAAAGAAAACCCGTTAGATGTGCTCAGGAAATTATCAACAATCAGATAATAGGTTTCTCCTGCGATTACATCCATGGCCGGGCTCCAGTAAGGAGAGTTTGTAGGAGTAAGTTCAAGACCCGTATTTCCTGTAGGAGTTGATCCTGCATAGTTACATCTTATAGGTGCACCTAAGGCAGCACAGTTGGCATTAGGACCATACACTGCAAAATCGTAATCGTCCGGATTATTGTTCGAATCAATCGTAAATACCAGAGTTCCCGAAGTGGCTACTGTAAATGAATACCATACCGAGAAGTTTTCATCCTGCATTAAGCATCCGGGATTTGATAAATCTTCCTGTACATTTCCTGACCCGGAAGGGGTATATGAAATGTCGGAATTTCCGCATACGGGAATCGCTGATATACAGTCGGATTGCGAAAAATATAATTGAGATAAGAATACAATAAAAAGAAGTAGTAGTTTTCTCATTTTAAAATGATTTTTATGTAACAAAATTAAGTAAAATAATGATAATAATAGAATTATTACTCATTTTGAAAGGAAAAAAACCGCTGAAAAGCGGTTTTTTATTTTAAGATATAAATTACTCTCTGTTTTTCACCAATACCCAGCTTGAGAATTTGAAAGCAGTGCTTTTCTTATCATTCTCATTCCAGGTTACAGAATACCAGTAAGTTCCTGTAGGTACTTTTTTACTTCCGTTGGTTGTTCCGTCCCATTTGTAGCCGTTTGTTTTGTCGGCCTGGTGTACTTTGTTACCATATCGGTCATAAATGTTGATAATCAGGTTTTGTTTATAAGCCAATGCTGAATAATCAATCACATCGTTGATTCCATCACTGTTTGGCGTGATCACATTGATCATGTTAGGAACAGTAACCGTAATATCGATCGGATCACAATCATAATCATCTTTCACATAAATATGAACATCTCCTCTCGGAAGATCTGAGAATGTATTGGAATCCTGCCAGTTGATATTATCGATTGAGTATTTATATGGCGGTGTTCCTCCGATTACATTTACCGTAATGCTGTTATTGGTAATATCTACATTGGTAATAACAGGCTGCTCGGAAGGGTAAACTTTTACCGTTTGAGTGGTGAAACATTCTCCTGTTTTTAATTTTACCCAGTAAGTTCCCACACCCACATTGTTGATAGCTTGGGTAGTGGCTCCGGTGCTCCATTCATATCCGTCAAAACCGGGTCCTGCATCAAGAGTGGTCGTATCTTCCATACAGATGATCTTATCGATAAGAACAGTAGATTTTACCGGTGGTAAAACGATCAGAGTCACTTTTGCTATAGTATAACATCCGTTTCCATTAGTCACTCTTACGTACACCACTCCGTTTGGAGCGATATAAGCTGAAGGGGTTCCGATTACATTGGTCATATTGATCGCATCGGTTAAAGACGGGTAATATGTTTTTGTAACTCCCGGCTGAGTGGTCACACCTGCAGCAGTAAGGTTGAACGAAGCTGTTGAAGGATTAGATTCAATGAAACATGATCTCAGGGTAGCTTCATTGACTACAACCACAGGGTAGAAGCTTAATGTGATTACTGCCGTATCGGTACATCCGTATTGAGAAGTTACTTTTACATATACTACTCCGGTTGAAGACGTATAAGCCATAGGTAACGTTATTTCGTTTGTCCCGGCATTAAGGTCATTCATCGAAGGATAATATTGTAAAGTTGCCGTAGGATCGGCAATCACATTCGCAGCTGTTAAATCAAATACAGCAGTTCCTGCATTGTTATTATTACATTCCGTTAAGGTAGCATCATTTGCCGTGATAGATCCGTCTTTGAATTTGAAATTTCCTGTCTGTCTGCATCTGTTGATAGGATTATTCGGGTTGGCAGGATCAGAATAGGTAATGCTGTAATAATAAGTAGCGGTCATGCCTACAGGAATCGGAGCTGTAATAGGATTGTTTCCTGTTAATGCATCATTTTGGCTTGTGTGATAAGATACATTGAAGTTAGGGTTTCCATTAAGAATACCTGCTGTTAATGTGCTGAAATCAAATATTGCAGGGTTTGAACATACGATCACTTCTCTTGGATCTGCAGGGTTAGCTGCAGGAATTCCCGGTGGAATAAACGGATGTGGCTGGATCGTAGGATCGGTAAAAGGAGAAGCCAAAGTAGCCGTTCCACCCCATACAAGGTTGAATGTATATACCGTATCAGAGAAATTGTCAATGTATAAATAATAAGTTTCTCCAGGTAATACATCCATGTATTTTACAAAACCGTCTCCACCGGCATTTTCAGTAGTATCTGTAGAGGTCATATTAAGACCGGTCTGAGGATATAATGCATACCCGCCTCCTGCATAAGAACATCTTACCGGAGTTCCTTTGGTTGCGCAGGTTTTGTTAGGTCCGTATACAGCCCAGTCATAATCTACGTCACCTGTGGGGTTAATTAAGAACGTCAGTGTTCCGCCTGTAGCAATCGTAAAAGAATACCATGCAGAGTGATGTTCTGTGGAAAGGCATCCACCCAGAGGGGATTCGTTTACGGCGCCTATTCCTGAAGGGGTATAACTGATATCAGAGTTTCCGCAGACGGCGATTGCTGTTGCACAATCTTCTTGAGCGTATGATATCTGATAAAAAATCATCAGAAAAATTAGTAAAAGTTTTTTCATAAGGGGAAATTTTATACAGCAAATATAAAAAATTATTAATCTTTAATTGAAGTTTTTATGATTAATTTAATAGAACGAAAGATATATACTTAATATTGCATTTTCCTAAGTTTAGGATTTGTAGTTCCTACAAGTAATGCGATAAGTACTGTCATACTGCCTCCAAAAATTACTGAGCGAACGACACCCAGAAGCTTTGCACTTAATCCACTCTCAAACTGTCCCATTTCGTTACTCGACATGATAAATATTGAATTCACACTCAAGACCCTTCCTCTGATATGATCCGGAGTTTTAAGCTGAACAATGGTCCCCCGGATAACAACTGAAATCCCATCAAGCATTCCACTCAATACTAAGAACATAAATGAAAGCCAGTAGAGATTAGACAGTCCGAAGCCGATGATGCAAAGACCAAACCCGGTAACAACACCCAATAAAATTTTTCCCTGGTTTTTTCTCAGTGGGATAATGGATAAAGTTGTAATAATACACATGGAACCTATATCTGAAGCCGCATTCAGCAGTCCGAAGCCTTCAGCGCCTACTTTTAAAATATCAGTGGCATATACCGGAATCATTGCAACAGCGCCTCCGAAAAGTACAGCGAACATATCAAGGCATAATGCCCCTAAAATTTCTTTGGTTTTAAATATATAAGAAATCCCTTCACGCATACTTTCAAAAACATTTACATTTTCTTTCTTATGTTCAGAATACTGTTTTTTGAGTTGCCAGAAAAACAAAGAAGCAATTATAATTAATGAAATAATAACCACCAAAGTCCATTTTACGCCAAAAAAACCGATAAGAAATCCCCCGACAGCATGGCCACACACCGAAGAAATAAGAAAGGTAGCCTGATTTAAAGTGACGGCATTAGGCAAATTTTCTTTTTTTACAATTTTCGGAATCATAGATGGAACAATAGGCCCGATAAAAGCCCTTGCAATACCCGTAAAAAAAATAACACCATAAATAAAATAGGTGATCTGATGTCCTGTAAAATGCATTTCCACGTTAAGAAAAGCAGGAATTAGCAATAAACCGATCAGAAAAACATAGGCATAATTGCAGATCAGCAGAAGTCTCTTTTTTTCATTCATGTCAATAACATGGCCTGCATACAAGGCGCAGCTTACCGCAGGAATTACCTCTGATAAACCTATTAAACCTATTGAAAAAGGATCTTTTGTTAATTGATACACCCACCATCCCAATAAAGTAGCAAGCATCCTAAAGGCTAAAACGATAAAAAATCTTCCCGTAAGAAGATTCCTAAATTCAACATTCTGCAATGTTTTTAACGGCGTAAAAGAAATCATGCACAAAAATAGCCCTAAATATTTATTTAAGGCTATCAATATATCGTCTTTTTAAATGATAAATCAAATGAAGACCAAAAGATAAAATCTATTTTAGTCCGCTCTTGAAGAGCTTAAAACCAATGCGGCAACACCTGCTGCGCCAATCACCACAGCACCTGCCGTAGTTCTGGCTCTTCTGCTGTCTCTTACTGCCGATACATTGGATTTTGGAATGATCACTTCTGTACTGTCTTTCTTTCCGGCCGTTCCGATAAGATTATCGCCATCTACATTACGGAACAGCATTCTTTGGTTTTTTGAGCCGTCCTTCATGGTAACAACATACGTTCTTCCGGCTTGTAAATTAGAATAATCATTTTTCGAAATATCCTCGCTGTATTTTGTAGTAGCACAAGATGAAATTACAAACAGAGAAGTCAATAAAGATGATTTTAAAAGTACAGATGCTTTCATTATTATTTTTTAGTTTTCCAAATTTATAATTTTTTTCGAATATACGTTTCCGGAATTAAAAAAATGTGTTTAAAGTTTGTAAATTTCTAATAAATTTCCGATTTTTCTGTCATTGGCCAATCTCGGGGTCTTATTTTGTCCACCCAGTTTTCCTTGCGATTTGGCATATTCATGAAAAGCGTTTTTCTTTAACACAGAGATGTGGAGTTTCTGTAAAATATTCCCTGAAATCAAATCATCATAGTATGTGTTACGTTTTCTCAACTGCAGGTCAAGCTCATCTCGGAATGCATTCAAATCTTCAGGTCCCTTTTCAAACTCAATAAACCATTCATGATAAGGAAGTCCGTCATCCGGATTTACCTGTGGCGCGAGATGGAATTCCGTAACCTGAGCCGGAAATTTTTCCAGAGTCGCTTTGATGGCCTCTTCCACTTCAAATGCAATTACATGTTCTCCAAAAGCAGAGGTGAAATGCTTTGTCCTTCCACTTACTAAAATCCGATGCGGGTTTTTATCGATAAACCTCACGACATCACCAATAGAATAGGCCCATAAACCGGAATTGGTAGTTAATATCAAAGCATAATCTTTATTGAGCTCAATATCCTTTAAAGTCAATCTCCTGGCGTCAGGCTTGCCGTATTCCTCCAGCGGAACAAATTCATAGAAAATTCCATGATTGGTTAAAAGCAGCAATCCCTCTTTGGTATAATCATCCTGAAAAGCAAAAAATCCTTCGGAAGCCGGAAATGTTTGTACAATATCTACATTTCCGCCCAGCAGATCTTCCATTTTATCCCGGTAAGGCTCGTAATTGACACCGCCGGTAACGATAAGCTGTAAATTCGGAAAAAGCTGCTTGATTTTCTTTCCGTGCTTTTCCGTTAATTTTTCAAAATACATGATCAGCCACGGCGGGATCCCGGAAATTAAAGTCATATTTTCCTTTTCGGTCTCGGCTACGATTTTGTCAACCTTAGCCTCCCAGTCTTCCATAATATTGGTTTCCCAGCTTGGCAGACGGTTTTTCTGAAGATAATTCGGAATGTGATGGGCCACAATTCCGGAAAGCCGGCCTGTTTTTATTCCGTATACCTCTTCCATTTCAGGGCTTCCCTGTAAGAAGATCATTTTCCCCTGTACAAAATCAGCATTGTTTTTTTTGGCGATGTAATGAAACAGTGCGCTTTGAGCACCTGCAATCTGATAAGGCATTCCCTCTCTGGAAATAGGGATGTATTTTGATCCTGAAGTAGTACCTGATGTTTTTGCAAAATATTCCGGAGTATCGGTCCAAAGAATATTAGCCTGGCCTTTTTTTACTCTTTCAATATAAGGTTTCAGGTCTTCATAATCTGCAACGGAAACTCTTTCCTGAAAGTCTTTAACAGAACGGATGTTTTCAAAATCATGTTCCCTGCCAAAAAGTGTTTTTTTTGCAGTATTCACCAAAGATAAAAGCAATTCTTCCTGATCCTTTTCTGAATTTCTTTTGAACTCTTCAGTTTTTTGAACATGCTTTTTTGCCCAAACCAACGCTATATTTTTCTTGAGGAAATTTAACATGCTTCAAATTTATAAATAACTGAAGAATCTGATCGTATTTTAATTCAATATGAGCAAAAAAAACCGATGATTGCACTCACCGGTTCTTCGAAATTTGATTATGAAAATAACAACTATATGTTTAGTTTACTTGTTTGCTTTGTACCTTTTATCCGGGGTACCATCCTTTTTAAGCATTTTGTTTTCCTTATACCTTTTGTCCGGGGTTCCGTCTTTTTTCATTTTGGCTCCGGGAGCTGGCGTTGCAGCCGGTTTTACTGTTTTCGGGCTGGTCGCTTTTACTGTTTTTGTAGTTTGATGAGGGGCAGCGCTTGTTGAAGGAGCTGTCTGCTGAGCAGTTGCAAGACCTAATCCTAAGATTAATGACATTGCTGATAATAATTTTTTCATAGTGACTATTCTTTGTTTTCGTTGATTAAAGGTATACAAAAACTAAGCTGAAAATATTAGCTTTTAGAAACTTAACTAAAGTTTATTACTGCTTAAAAAAATATTAAAGGTGGTAATGAAAAATAAAAACCTGCCTTCAAAATGAAGACAGGTTTTGGTATGAATAGTTGGGTTGTTATTAACGTGTACAATTGGCGGTCCATGTTTTACCGTCTTTTGCAAAGAAGATTTTCAATTCATCATTATCAATTCTGATATATGAGGTTGCATTGGAACCCACCATAACCAATGTGTGGTCACCTTGTTGTTCAAACTGGATTCCGTTAAGATCCGGAATACTGTTTGAGAAAGCAAAATTGTATTTCGTACCACTTGCAATTTTAGTTACAAATACACTTCCGTTATCCGTACTTATATTCGTAGAGCCACCGTCATTATAAGAGATGCTTCCACGATAAGTTCCCGCAAAGAAGTCGTTATTGGTAGGGTCATCATCATCGCTGCAAGATGATAATGAAGTCACAGTAAAGAACACCAGCAAAAGCATTCCTAAGATTTTAATTGCATTTTTCATAATTTTATTTCTTTAAAGGTTTAGTAGAGTTAAAGTTTCCAACATTGTGCCATGTGGTAGATATGAAGGTTTTTTTAACTTTTAATTAAAAATTTTTGGCAAAAAATTATGAATAATAACGAGTTTCTTTTAATTCTTTGAAGATGTGTATTTTTGAATAAAATAAAAACGGTTTCAAACTTTTGAAACCGTTTTTTTATAAGGGAGTAAGATCAGTGATTTATTTTTTAACGGTCATTTTAAAACTTTTCAGGTGGTCTCCGGCTTTTCCGGTGATGCTTATAAAGTAAGTTCCATTGCTGAGAAGGTTCTGAAGCGAAAATTTCTGTTTACTATTCTTAGCAAGGTTTTCCTGGTAGATGAGTTTTCCTGAAGCATCATATAGACTCATTCTGCAGTTTTCTTTTTCTAAAATATCACCTTTAATGATGAAGTTTCCATTATTAGGGTTGTTATAAAGGATAAGATTGTTAAACTGTGATGTTTCGGAAGTTCCCAGAGTCTTGATGTTAAACTTGGCAAGAAACGTTACATTTTTTTCAGATCCCGTAAGAGTAGGATCAGGATCGATGATCTGGGGCTGCCAGCATCCGGAGGTAGCATATCCGCTTTGTGCTGTAGTTTCTCCATAAAGATATAAGGAGGTTTTGTGAATGGCTATATTGATGGGCTCATTAAATTTCTCACTGGTTCCTCCGTAATAGGAACTCCATTGAAGTGCTCCGTTCGAATTGAACTTTGCAAAAAAGTGGTTTGATGAATTACTGGTGTTCTGTTGCGGGCTTTGCTGATAAACATTTGGAGTTGCCATATTACTCCCCGTTCCATAAGATAAACCGCAGACATAGATATCATCGCCTACAATGGCCAAGGGTTTTTGAGATCCCTGAGAAGTTTCCCAGGCCGTTCCTCCTATATAAGTGCTCCATATTCTGTTTCCTGAATGATCAAATTTAGTAAGAAAAATATCGCCGGATCCGGAGATCTGAGGTTGATGGCTCCCCGGCGTACCATAATAATTATTACTGTTCATTGTCGGATCGTTGGTGATGAGGTCTCTTCCTGCGATATATAAACCGGTATCGTTGACTTCAAAATTGGTCATACCGTTATGCCCGAAGCCTGCACCATAATAAGTTCCCCAATCTCTGGTTCCTGTGTTGGCATTCATTCTCATAATAGCGCCGGAGGATTTGGCTGTTTGAAAGGCTCCCGGTGACGGGATTGAAATCTGATTGGAAGCAAATTCCTGGCCTATCATCATGTAAAGCGCGTTGTTGTGATATTGAATAGATGAACCATAGCCCGGATAATACGTTCCCCAAAGCCTTTGTCCGCTCGGATTCAGTTTTACCAGAAACCCGTTTTGGATCTGAACTCCGTTTATGGTCATGATCTGGTAGTTTTCCTGAAAAACTCCGGAAGTGGTAATATTCTGCGCCGAATAGGTAAGGCCTGAAATATAAACATTCTCAGAATCGTCAACGGTTACTCTTGACAGAGAAGGAAGATATGTCGCCCAGGTAAGGGTGTTGTTTGCAGAATACTTGGCCAGTATTACGGAAGGGTATGTTGAGGTGGTTGTCATCCATACACCGGGAGTGGCAGATACCGGAAGATTGCCACCGGAATGGTACTGGTAATATTTGTTGTCCTGAGCATCAATATACATCAGCTCTTTCTGATAAGTGCCCGGAATGTTAGGGTGAAACTGGTCATATTCATAAAATAAAAGATTTCCTGCAGAATTGAACTTGGCATTGTAAACAGACTGTGGATAAGGGCCGGTACCGAATGAGTAAGGCTGTCCGTTTCCCACACTGAATTGCTGATAATAAGAAGTATTGTAGCTGAGGATTCCGGTAACGAAACCTTTTACATAAATATTATCCTGCGAATCGAAAAGAATAGATTTTGTGTCGAAAAGTGAAGTCCATGATCTTCCGCCTACGGGCCCGAAATACGTTCCCCAGGATCTTAGATACTCAAAATTATTTTGAGCCATTGTAAAATTGAAAAGGAAGATGTTTACTAAAAAGAATAATTTTTTAGCCATATTATATTTGAGTTTAGGTTATTGTGATAAAATTACAAAATATATTCAATATGATTGATAATTATATTTCATTTATCTGTTTCATTTGTGAGTTTCGAAATTATTAACAGGTATGTTGGATGTTGTCTTTTACGTATCTTTGCATAGAAAACGGTTTCAGAAAAGTTCTGAAATCGCTTTTGGCGTTTATACCTAATATATTATGCAGTTAAAAACCATCAACGAAAAATTTCTTCCGGATTTGTTACAAAAAGAGTTTGGAAAAGAGGTTTTTACCCAACTGGAAGCTCATCAGCATATTTCTGTAAAAGGAAATGCAGGATCTTCGGCTTCTATTTTTGTGGCAGAGCTTTTTTTAACCCAAAAGAAAAACATTCTTTTTCTGGTGGATGATAAAGAAGATGCGTTGTACGTGAATACCGAGATGGAAGACTTATTGGGAAAAGAGAAAGTACTGTATTTTCCGGCGACTCATCTTGAGCCCTATCAGGTTGAAAAAACGCAGAATGCCAATCTGGTATTAAGAACGGAAGTTTTAAATAAAATAAATTCAGGGAAATCTCCGAAGGTCATTGTTGCCTATGCGGGAGCTGTATCTGAAAAAGTTCTGAAGAAAGAAGATTTCAAAGCGATTTCCCACCATATAAAAGTCGGGGATCAGCTTGATTTTGATTTCGTAGACGAGCTTCTTTCCCATTATCAGTTTCAGCAGACAGATTTCGTTTCCGAGCCGGGAGAGTTTTCGGTAAGAGGGGGAATTGTAGATGTCTTTTCATATTCTTATGAAAAACCTTATAGGATTACGTTCTTTGGAAATGAAGTGGAAAGTATTAAAACCTTTGATATAGAAACTCAGCTTTCTGTAGACAAGGTGAAAGAATTCCAGCTGGTTTCCAATATGAATTTTTCGGTTACGGGAACTAAAGTTTCACTGCTTCAGCTTCTGCCGAAAGAAAGTTTTGTGGTTTCTAAAAATGGTGTGGTCGGGCTTCAGAAAATTAAAACCTTTTACGAAAAGGCGCTGGAAAAATATGATGCATTAAATAAAGATATTGCCCACAGGACACCACAGGAATTATTTATTTCCGATCAGGAGTTTTTATTCGATTATAAAAAATTTAAAACGATAGATTTCGGTAGCGTTTCAATAGACATAAAAGAGCTTGCCGAAGTTAAAATAGAACAGACTTCACAACCGTCTTTCCATAAAAATTTCGAACTGCTTATTGAAGACCTTGAGGAAAAACAGGGTGAAGGTTTTGATACGTGGATCTCATTTTCCACTGAGAAACAAAAAGAAAGACTGGAATCTATTTTTGAAGAACTGGAGCATGAAGTTCCTTTTAAGAGTTTCAGATCCGAGCTTCATGAGGGGTTTGTAGATAATGAGCATAAAATTTCGGTGTATACCGATCACCAGATTTTTGACCGTTACCAGAGGTATAAAGCCAAGAATACATTTGCCAAATCAGAGCAGCTTACCCTGAAAGATCTGATGTCTCTGAAAATCGGGGATTATATTGCCCATATTGACCACGGGATCGGAAAATTTATGGGATTGGTGAAAGTAAACAACGACGGGAAAATTCAGGAATGTTTTAAACTTACCTATAAAAATGGCGACCTGCTTTATGTAAGTATCCATTCCCTTCATAAAATTTCAAAATATAACGGCCCGGACGGAAAGGAAATTGTTTTAAGCAAGCTCGGATCACCTGCCTGGAAATCTTTAAAACAGAAAACAAAAGCCAAAGTCAAACAGATTGCTTTTGACCTTATTAAATTATATGCTCAGAGAAAAACAGCTCAGGGATTTGCCTATACCCCGGATTCTTATTTACAGAATGAGCTTGAGGCAAGCTTTATTTATGAAGATACCCCGGATCAGGAGAAGGCAACCATTGATGTGAAAAAAGATATGGAAGCGAGTACGGTAATGGACAGGCTTGTGTGTGGAGACGTAGGTTTCGGGAAAACTGAAGTTGCCATCCGTGCAGCTTTTAAAGCGGCTACAGACGGGAAACAGGTGGCGATTTTAGTGCCGACAACGATTCTTGCTTTTCAGCATTACCGGAGTTTTAAGGAGAGGCTGAAAGATTTTCCGGTTAATGTTGCCTATGTCAACAGATTCAGAACGGCAAAACAGAAATCAGAAACTTTAGCAGGTCTGAAAGACGGGAAAGTGGATATCATCATAGGAACCCATCAGTTGGTAAGCAGCAGTGTGAAATTTAAGGATCTCGGACTTCTGATTATCGATGAAGAGCATAAATTCGGAGTGTCTGTAAAAGACAAGCTGAAAACACTTAAAAGTAATGTGGATACACTTACATTAACAGCGACACCTATTCCGAGAACATTGCAGTTCTCTTTAATGGCTGCAAGAGATTTATCAGTAATTAAAACACCTCCACCCAACAGACAGCCTGTAGATACGCAGTTGATCGGGTTTAATGAAGAGATACTTCGTGATGCGGTTTCTTACGAATTGCAGAGAGACGGACAGGTTTATTTTATCAATAACAGAATTGAAAACCTTAAAGATATTGCAGGCCTCATTCAGAGGCTGGTCCCGGATGCCAGAGTAATTACGGGGCACGGACAGATGGAAGGAAAACAATTGGAAAAGAATGTCCTGGATTTTATGGAAGGCAAGTATGATGTGCTTGTTTCTACAACGATTGTGGAAAGTGGGGTGGATGTACCGAATGCCAATACCATTTTCATTAATGATGCCCAGCGTTTCGGGATGGCTGACCTTCACCAGATGAGAGGCAGGGTAGGACGGAGCAACAGAAAGGCTTTTTGTTACCTGATCACTCCGCCTTATGATATGATGACGGCAGATGCAAGGAAAAGACTGGAAGCGATTGAGCAGTTTTCTGATCTGGGAAGTGGTTTCCAGATTGCAATGAAAGACCTTGAGATCCGTGGTGCCGGTGATTTATTGGGTGCTGAGCAAAGCGGCTTTATCAACGAAATGGGGTTTGAGACTTATCAGAAATTAATGCAGGAGGCGCTGGAGGAATTAAAGGATGATGAAGACTTTGAAAATTTATTTGACAATGAAGAAGACAGGCAGAAACTTTTCAAATCTGTAAAAGAGGTTAATATTGATACCGATCTTGAGCTTATGCTTCCTGATTTTTATATCTCAAATACCGAAGAAAGATTACTGCTGTATCAGAAAATAGCCGAAATAGACAATGAAAAAGATCTTCAGAAGTTTGAATCTGAATTAATCGACCGTTTCGGTGCATTGCCGCAGGAAGCAATCAATCTTTTGAAAAGCGTTTCTTTAAAATGGCTGGCTGCAGATATTGGCTTCGAAAAAATTGTCATGAAAAACGGTATTTTCTTAGGGTATTTTCCGGGAAATCCACAAGATAAGTTTTATCAGACCGATAAATTCAGGCATATTATTAATTATTTGACTCAAAATCCTGCCGAAGCGCAGCTTAAAGAGAAGATGGGTAAGGATGGAAATCACCTGATGATGAGAAAAGATAAGGTGAAAAACGTAGATGAGGTCAACGTTTTGTTAAGGTCGATTCTTCAATCAAATTAATTTTTATGTTCCGCGTAGAAATAATTCTACTTTTTTGTACTAAAAATTCTATGCGGTAGTCAGCTTATTTCTATGATATAAATCATTCGATAATAAGGGTTTACGAATTCTAAATTTGTATCTTTGCAATCCTTATTATGAAAAACACTACAAATTATTTCGTGGTTGTGCTATGCTCAATCTGTAGCCACGCCTATGCTCAGGTGGGAATTGGGATAGATACGCCTAATTCCACCCTTGATGTGAATGGGAAAACAACCTTAAGAAGAGAGCTAAGACTGGGCGGTACATCGTCTCAGGTCGGAAATGCGGGATTAAACGGCCAGGTGCTGGTTTCGCAGGGAGAAAATTTACCTCCGGTTTGGAAGTCCGTTAATGTGGCTTTTATGGAGGAAGGACAGTACAAATTGATCAATTCGTACGTGTCATTAGATCAGAAAGGAATTACTACTTTATCCAATGGTATTGCCGGTGATAATATCTACAACAACAGTGTTGGAGACAACGTCACGGATACCAACAAAGGAAAATGGGTGAAAATTGCAGGCCTTGAAAACAACTTTACGGTAAAGAATGCAAAAAACAGGATCACCTATCAGTTCCAGACGGGGATTGAATTGAAAGCACCTTCTGCAACCATTTCACAGAACATCAGTTTTACCTGTGGAGTATTCAGGGGCGGTAAGCTTGTTGCCGTTCGCCCGGATAAAGTATCTTCAAACAACAATACTGAAAAGCTAGGGATTCAGGATTATATTTTCACACTGAATTATACGGAACTGAATGTGCCTTTGGGAGCGCAGAAAATTGAAGTTGCATGCAGAAAGATTACAACATCTGATGTTAACAGCCAGTTTTCTATCGGAAGAAATATTGCAGATACCAATACGGTTTCCAATGCTTTTACTTTAGAATCTACCCTCAAAGTCGATATCATCGAATATGTAACTTACAAAGCCAATTAATTCATGAATAAAATATTTTCTATCCTATTTTTAACTATAGGGTTATCTCTCTATGCTCAGGTCGGGATCAATACCGCAGGGCCAAACGCAAAATTAGATGTAAACGGCGACTATAACCTTCGTGATAAAATGGTTGTATTGAATGCTACAGATAACAGCCTTTCCCAGGGGACGAATGACCAGATTCTGGTTTCGCAGGGAGAAGGATATCCACCGATCTGGAAAACCCTTAGAATTCCGGAATATGAACCGAATAAATTTTATCTGATCTTCAACAACTCTTTTTCGGACAGAACGGGAGTGAAGTTTACCAGTGCCGAAGAATCCACTTCTGCATCTTCAAGGTCAACAACATTTGTGAAAGGAGCCAATTTCAGCACTTTCAACAGATTTAAAAAAATTACATCCTTAACCCAGCCTATTAATGTCTACAGTACTGAAAGCAAAACTTATTTCCAGTTTGAAACCGTTGTACATGCCGATTTTGCAGCCAATGGTACTACAGACAGTTCTGTAGATTATGCTTGCGGAATCTTCGTGGATGATAAACTGGTGAATCTGAGACAGGGAAATTTAAAAGCCAATAATGCATCCAATCCTTTCTTAACGCATAACCAGATCGGAATTATTGAAAACCTGACGAAAGGACAGCACACCATCAGTGTTGCCTGCTCAAGGCTGAAATCTTATACCACGACCAATATTACCTTAGGAATCGGGATTAATGTGGCGACCAATATCGATAATTTCATTGCTCAATCTTCTCTGAAAGTAGATGTATATGAGGTTCCACAAGTATTTAACACAATTTTAGACTAAAAAACACATGAAAAAATTATTTTTAATCCTGATATCTTCTGTCGGTCTGTTAAAAGCCCAGGTCGGAATTAATACTTCAACACCCGTGAATGCTTTGGATATTAACGGAGATCTGAATCTGAGACGGGAAATGAGAGTTGGAGGAAACAATACCCAGAAAGGAAATGCCGGTAATGCCGGAGATATTTTTCATAATAACAGCGATTTGGCTACCAATGACTGGAAAGCCATAAAAATTGCAGATGGAGAAGGTAGTATGTCTTTATTTTCCATGAATACTGTGGCTGATCAGGCCGGAGCAACTTTCAGCGGTTCAAACGGTTCAACATCACCTTATACCGAAAATGCGGCTTTAGATGCTACATGGACGGTTCTTAGCGGTGCTTCAGATACTTTTTCCATCACCAATGCGACCAATAAAGTAACGTTTACTTTTCAGACAACGGCTCAGAAAACAGCCAATACCAATGCTTCCATAAGTTTTGCATGCGGTATTTTTGTGGATAATAAACTCAGAGCGGTAAGAACAGATGTTTTATTAGGTGGTGACGGAACGAATAAGATTTTTAATCTTAATGCAACATTAACGAACCTTACCCCTAAAAATAACTACAGTGTAAAAGCTGCCTGTACAAAAAGGAATTTAAATGCCGGAACTTTAGGGATCGGAAAAGCGGTAAATGCTACTTTTTTAAATGCTGATATGGCCCAGTCTGTACTGACAACTTCAGTGCTGCAACCGTATTAATATTTACAAATCGATTCAAAATATAAAATCCAAAAGAATGCCTTTGGATTTTTTTTATTAAATATCTCAAATAAGAGAAAATAAATTATATTTGACTGTTAAAAAAACTAATAAACTATGACTAAAAACTACTTTTTGAAAGCATGCATCTGTATGCTCTTCGGATTTCTTTTATCTTGTGATAATACTACAGCCGATCCCATTAATAACAGCCTTAATAACCCGAATAATCCTTCCGGAGGAAATAACGGCGGTAATGGTAATGGCGGCGGTACAACAATTACGGGACCCCGTATTCTTGAAAAAGTGACCGTAAACAACGTAGTGAATGAAGAATACGTTACCACTGCCGGATTTCTTGAAAAAGCAATTTTTAAAGATGAAGGCGGACCTAATAATTATCTGACGGGAACCGTGACCTATACCAATAACAGAATCTCAAAAGTTAAGTTTGTATCAAATGCTGCCGGGGCTTTAACGTATGATTATAATATTACTTATGACGGTAACGGAAGAATCTCAGGAACAACGGGAAGTTCGGGAATGAATTCTATGACCACCACCGAAAGCATCTATACCTATACCTACGATTCTGCCGGAAAGATCTCGAAAATCTTTGAAAGAATAAAGCAAGCCGGTACATCGGCATATACCCAGTTTAAAGAAAGTACACTTACTTATTCGGGGGATAATGTAGAAAAAGTAATTTGGAAGATGGGAATGACAGATTCCAATGGTAATCCGGATATGTCTACCGGTTCATCTACAACTTACGGCTATCAGAATTATGACAGTAAAATCAGTCCTTACACCACACTTCCCAAAACATTTTTTGTAGTCTGGAGTTTATTGCATCCTGCTAATTTCTATACTCTGTCTGCCAATAATCCTCAGACCCTGAATTTTGTGCTTCCTTCGCCATTGGCTCCAGTCAGTGTGCCGAAGACTTATTTATATGATTCACAGAATTATCCGGTTTCTGACCAGAGCCAGACGCAGAAATATATTTACAAACCACTGTAAGCCGTTTATTTGATTGCTACTTTTGTCATAAAATGAAGAAATGTCTATTTTTTTTGTAAAAAAAAATTATATTTGTGGGAAAATAAATAATCCCCTTTGGAATGAAACGATTTTTCTATTTTATTTTATTATTAGCAGGGCTTTCCTCTATACATTCTTGTAAAGATTTAATTGATGAAGATGGTAATCCGCTATTGGATATGCATAACAATCAGGGCTTAAACGGACCAAGAGCATTGTACAGAGAAATTACAGATACAGATACAACCGCAGAATATCATTACAGCGGGTTGCTTTTATCAAGAGTTCTTACAAAAGGTGCTTCTATTACAGATGTAATGTATAGCGGAGACAAGATCAGCAAAATTGATTTCAGAGGATTCCTTGATTTAGATAATGACGGAGCTCTGGATGAAGACAGTATATCTTATTCTCAGATCTTCACGTACGGGCAGGGAGGAAGAGTTCAGACCATATCTGAAAACCGTTGGGTGTACAGAAGACCTCCTTTGGTTCCGCCGGCTACAACCCCTAATCCTTTTGCGCTATTAAGAAAAACAAAAACGCTTTATAATCTGAAGTATGCAGCTGCAACCAACAAGCTGGATTCTATTATTATGAAAACCGGGGAAGATGTTCCGGGAACGCTGTTTGATTATACAAACTATTCCAAAACAGGATATACCTATTTAGGAGACAATATATCAGGTGTTGTAAGACATTACGGACCTATGAGCGGTGGGGTATTCAGCCCGGCTATCACCAAATTGGGGTATGATTACTCAAACTTTGATACCCGAATCAGTGCTTATACATTATTGCCTTTTGCTTATAAAGTTTCTGTACTTTTATCTACAGAAATTAATGACAGAAGAAGCTTGATACTATCACCGAACAGTCCTAAGAGAATGGCGATCACAGATCTTACGACTCCTATTCCGGTACCGGCTATATTCAGTACAGATTATAACTACGATCCTCAGACTTATGTTACCAAAGGATTCGGAATTAATTTCATCTACAAGCCTTTATAAAAAATAATTTTATTAATATTTTAAACTCAATTCTTTTAAGAATTGAGTTTTTATTTTTTATCGCTTAATTTTGCAAAAAATTTCTAATGAAATATTTAATAGTCGGCCTTGGAAATAAAGGACCTGAATACGAGAATACACGACACAACATAGGATTTAAAGTTGCCGAAAAAATCGCAGAAACCTTAGAAGTTTCATTCAACACTACTAATTTCGGCTGGATGGCTGAAGGAAAATACAAAGGCCGGAAAGTATTGGTTTTAAAGCCCGATACGTATATGAATCTGTCAGGAAACGCCGTAAGATACTGGATGCAGAAAGAAAATATCCCTTTGGAGAATGTACTGATCATTACCGATGACCTTGCATTGCCATTCGGAACTTTAAGAATGAAAATGAAAGGTTCTGATGCAGGTCACAACGGACTTAAAAATATTAATGAAGTATTGCAGACCCAAAATTATGCAAGATTACGTTTCGGGATATCGGCGGATTTTTCCGAAGGCCGGCAGGTTGATTATGTTCTGGGAACGTGGACTGAAGAAGAAAATAAAACGCTGTCCGAAAGAATTGAAAAATTTTCAAAAGCTTCCTTGTCATTTGTTTTTGCCGGAATCAACAATACAATGTCCGCTTTTAACGGTAAATAATTAAAGGCATATAAAAATATAATACAAACCTCCACCTCAGGAGGTTTTGTTTATTTGTAGACAATGATATCCTTTACGACTTTCTTTGTAAAAAAATTCTTTTCGCTTACGGTAAAACGGTAATTATGTTCCTGCTCAGAAAACTCAATCGGAGTCGTGGGTATATTATCTGTCTTCCATTTAACGAGTAAAATAACTTCGTTGCCGGAATCCGGTGCTTTGCCGGAGAACCCGAATAGGGTACTGGGTATGGAACGGGCCTGATCATCATTGAATGTTGATTTTGTTGTTTTCGGTTGCATTTGATCCAGATCTTTTAGCAGCCTGGAGAAAGATTTTCCTATATATTTCTCCTTGTTGGTTTCAAATTTTTTAAGATAATTCAGAGTATCATTCACTGCTTTTTTATTTGAAACTTCCTGTGCTTTTGAGAATCCGTTCAGGAATAATAAAAGCCCGGCAAGAAGTATATAGATCTGTAATTTCATAAGGAATAATAAGGTATTTGTAGTCCTGTTATTTTATTCAAAATTAAGTATTTTTTCAGCTTAATACGGATAGTTTGTTTAATTAATCGGAAAAAGGTCACCGAAATCGGTGACCTTTGTATTGTACTTTATCATTAATCTCCAATCTGATCTTCTACATAGCTCTTCTGTGGGTGATCACGATATGGGAATCTTCATCCCTTTCATAATCCTTATAAGAGGTTTTAAAGCCTAAAAGCTCCACATTGATATCTTCTTCCTTAGCACGGATATTGGCAAAATCCTGAATCATTTCAAGGACATCTGTTGCAATATAGGAAGTTCCTCTTGCGTCAATACTTACCGTAGAATTGGATTTGATATTTTTTAACGTCTTTTTAATCGCAGCTTTATTTAAGAAAGATACTTCCTCAGCAAGCTTGATGGTAATTCCATCAGCATCATCCAGCTTTTCTCTGCTTAAATAATAAGCACGTTTCATATTTCCCTGTAAGATATAGAAAACGGAAATTGCCAGACCGATTCCTACTCCTTTTAACAGGTCTGTTGCGACTACAGCTACCACCGTTGCTACAAATGGAATAAACTGGAATTTTCCCAAATGCCAGAAATGCTTGAATGTAGCCGGCTTTGCAAGTTTATATCCTACTAAAATTAAAACAGCAGCCAAAGTAGCAAGCGGAATTAAATTTAATAGAAAAGGAATGGAAAGTACACATACCAATAATAAAAACCCGTGAATCATTGCGGAAGCCTTAGAAGTAGCACCTGCATTGGCATTCGCAGAACTTCTTACCACAACGGAAGTCATAGGAAGTCCGCCGATAAATGCACTGATCAGGTTTCCGATTCCCTGGGCCTTAAGCTCAAGGTTGGTATCTGTAATCCTTCTCTGGGTATCAAGACGGTCTGATGCCTCGATACAAAGTAATGTTTCAATGGAAGCTACAATAGCAATAGTGGCACCCACAATCCATACCTTTGGATTGGTAAATCCGTTGAAATCCGGCATGATGATTAAATTTTTGAAGTCGTCAATAGACTTGGGAACAGGTAAAGAAACAAGATGCTGGGTTTCAATAGCCAATCCGCTGCCTGTCATTTTAAAAACTTCATTTAATAAAATTCCGGCCACTACAGCAACCAGAGCTCCCGGTAGCATTTTCATTCTTTTCAGCGTTGGAATTTTATCCCAGGCCAAAAGAATAGCTACGGAAACCAGAGTGACTAAGATTGCTCCGGGATGAACAGCATTAAGCAGTTCTCCGAAATAATTAAAGTTTAAGCCATTGTCAAATATAGATTCATGGCCTTCATAATCCTTATCAAATCCCAAAGCATGCGGGATTTGTTTTAAAATAATGATGATACCTATGGCGGCAAGCATTCCTTCAATAACGTTATTGGGAAAATAATTGGAAATACTTCCTGCTCTTACAAATCCCAGAACCAATTGAATAAGGCCTGCAATAATACCTGCGCAAAGGAATAGCTCAAATGCGCCCAAATCAGTAATTGCCGTTAAAACAATTGCTGTTAAACCTGCAGCAGGTCCCGATACCGAAATATTCGAGTTACTTAGGAACCCTACTACCAATCCGCCCACAATACCCGCAATGATTCCGGATAACGGTGGTGCTCCCGATGCAAGGGCGATTCCTAAACACAGCGGAAGTGCTACTAAAAATACAACGAGTCCTGAAGGGAAATTCTCCTTGATTCCTCCTAATAATGAATTTGTTTTTTTCATGATGATTTTGAAAAATGCTATGATATAACTGACCGGCTTATTCTTACCATATCAATTATAAAAGATTGGAAATTTAATTTTAAAGCATGCGTATCCAATATCAGAAATGATATGAATATTCGTTAATAATCTTACTTGAAAATTAAGCTTCCGGAGGCGGAGAAAATATAGTGAGTAATGGGGACAGATGAAAAGAATCATCTATCAACACAAAAGACCTGTCTTTGAGATCAGGCTCGAAAAACTTCAGGTAATCAAATACGTCTAAAGTTTTTGGAAGTGTTTTTTCGTAAACAATAAAAGAGGTAGGGTGAGAGTGTGGTTCTTCTTCATTCAGTATCACGTTGGTTCTCGCTAAATCCCAGCCGGCCACTGCAGCAATGCCTGGCAACGCTGTAAAATTTAGGAAAATCGTCAATACAATAATACTCCAGAATTTCATTTCACATTCTTTTTTTTGAACAGATTATTTAGTTTTTCTGCTCATTACCCAATTAGATTCCGTAAGATTATAGATCTTTTGGATGTCTTTCAATACTTTTTCGAAATCAATCTCCAAATCAATAATTTTTCCGGTTCTAAGGTCAAACACCCAGCCGTGAACGATAGGATACTCTTCAAGGATGTATCTTTCCTGTACACAGGCCATCTTAATCACGTTGATGCACTGCTCAAGAACATTAAGTTCCACAAGTCTGTCATAACGTTTACTTTCGTCCTCGATAGAATCAAGCTCTGTCTGGTGCAATCTGTAAACATCACGGATGTTTCTCAACCACGGATTTAATAATCCTAAATCCTCGGGAGTCATCGCTGCTTTTACGCCTCCACAGTTATAATGTCCGCAAACAATGATGTGCTTTACTCTCAGATGTTCTACAGCATACTGAATAACCGCTGTTGAACTCATATCCAGAGTGTTGACCACATTAGCAATGTTTCTGTGAACAAAAACTTCTCCAGGCTTAGCCCCCATCAATTCTTCTGCTGTAGCTCTGCTGTCTGAACATCCGATGTATAAATAGTCAGGATGCTGTGTCTTGGCAAGCTCTTCAAAAAAATGCGGGTCTGTTGAAAGTTTAGACTCTACCCATTTTCTGTTGTTTTCGAAAATAACTTCGTACGATTGTGACATAAAATAAAATTTTTAAGGTTTATAATTATTTATTTCGTTTAAATTATTTTCAAATTCAATAGACTGAATCAATAATCATGCAAAAATATAATTTTTGAGGAAAAAGCAATCACTTTTAACAAAGTTTAATATGAGAATATGTCTAAAATCATATCAGATTGTCGGGATAAAGCTGCTTTTTATGCTTTTTTAATGTCCTTATAATATTAATTTAATAATTCAAACAACTGAAATCTGAAGATAAAAGTACAAACTATAAATTATAATTGAACATTCAGGAATTAAAAAAATCTTAAATCTGCTTAAAAAGCCAGATTGTTTTGAGTAAGGAAGATAAAGTTTAATGAAAGAAATCCGGAAATTAAATAAGTAAAATCAACAGTATAATTATAATTTATACTTTATTATTGATATATCCTTCGGTGGCATTTTCAGTGGAATAAATTTTTCCGGGATTACCAATGACTACAGAATTGGACGGAACATCAAAATTGACGTATGAGTTCGGACCGATCAAAACATTGTCTCCTATCGTGATTCCTCCTACAATTACTGCATTAGGGCCAATCCATACTTCATTGCCAATTTTAGGAAAACCTTCATTTTTTCCCCTGTTCTGTTGTCCGATCGTCACGCCCTGTGCAATATTGCAGTTGATCCCGATTTTCGCATTAGGATTGATAACCAGGCTACCCCAATGTCCCAGGTAAAAGCCTTCTCCGATCTCTGTCTCAGGATAAATCTGAAAACCATATTTAATCTGGTGATGTCTGAGCACAAATCTCCAGAAAGTTCCGGGTAAAGACTTTTTCTTATATTCCTGAGTCTTCCTCAAAAGATAGATAAAATGAAGATTGGGATTAATGCATTTTGCCCAGATTTCAAACCTTGAAAGCCATTTTCCACTTTCGCGATAAAAATCTTTTTGAATAAGGGAATGTTTTTCTGACATGTCACAAAGTTAGAGCCTGTTTGAAGCAGCAATTTATAAAAAATACTTTAGAATTAAAATCAGGAAAAACAAAAAAATAAAGGCTGCCGTAGTAAACAGCAGCCTTATTGAATCAGATGACTATAATCTCGAATTAAATTTGATTTGCCCACTGATGTTTCTTGAATAGCCATTCATATGTGGCCCGGTACTGCTCCAGTGCAAAATAATACCTTTGTCATAATAATCATCAGCGGAACGATATTGATGGGATGCATTGAAACCATTATTATTAATACCTGTAAATCTGACTCCTGTTGGCCATGAATCTTTTTCAAAAATCACATAATTAAATGCATTTCCCTGCCATCCGTTTGCATTGGCAGGTCCCGGATCCCATGATCCTGCATAGCCACATACAACATACAGGGATGTATTAGGAATCATATATCTCATGAATTTTCGGATAAAAACTTCTCCACTTGGATTGTTTGTCCACATAAGCTTAGGTAATGAAGGGTTACATGGGTTTACACTGTTTGGAGTATCCCATGCCGTATAGGTTTTGGTCCAGATATCACTTTTCCCTGCTAAGAAAGACTCATTATGTTTTCTTATGGTCATGTATTCAAAATAAGGCCAATAATGAATTCCGTCCTCACAACGATCATCCGGCGGCGGAGCTGAAGGTCCTTTGTGAGCAGCAGGAACCACATCTTTTGGCAGTACGGATAAATCGATTGTATTGACAAAAGTCTCATTTAATGAGAATACCCATACTTCTTCATTCTCAATGGTCTGCTCATCTACCATTTTTACAAATTCCCAATTTCCTGATGAATTCAAGGCATATGCTTTTGCAGATGTTTGTGTTTCATCACCTGTATAGAAAACAGTTAAGATCGGATTTGATGTACCCGTTTTACCGGCAGATTTTAAACCGCTATAGTTGTAAATAAAAACCTGTGGGAAATATTTACTTCCTTCTAAATCGTTAAAAGCAGTAAGGCTGTTTTTAAATTCAGGATTGGTATACAGAGCGGGTATATTCTGGTAGAAGATATCAACTAATGCATTATCGTCGCCATCGATATTTTTTTCCAGTTCACCATATATAACATTTCTTGTCTCAGCACTTTTCTGGGCTTCTAAAATAATATATTTGGCAGAATTCATCAGGATAGACTCCAGATAGGCTCTTTTGTCATCAAGAGTCAGACTTGATAAATTGGTTTTCATCATTTCAGACTTTGAAGTTTTCTGATCCCCATTGGGCAGAGTATCAGAGTCGCTATTACTGCAGGAGGAGAGAATGATTCCCATTGTTACTGCGGATAAGACAATTTTTTTCATGGTTTTTATAATTTAGTGGTCCCTTACTCCTTTTTAAAGTTGTTTTTCAGGGTTAATTCCAACCTTTAGAATTTGTATAATCAGGATTGAGAAAACTCTGTGATTATTCACAAGTGTAGGATATTTAGCCCGGAGAATAAAGCCGGACTTAATAAGTGTAGAAGATTTTTGAGTAAGTGTAATTTAGCCGGCTTTCGCAAAGAATAGAAAAACCTAAATTAAACCGGAATGTTTACCGGAAGAGATACCTGTAAAGCTTTATTCTGACGAATTAATAAATACGTCATCAGTTGGGCATAAAAAAGTAAGGGATGTTATTTTAAGTTACAGTTCATCAAGTATTGATGTAATTTTATTCACCGAATTTTCCAGATTGAAGGGCATTTGATATTCCTTTAACCTGTTTTCATATTCAGTAAAGGTTTCAGGTTGTAAAAGAGCCTGCTTCATTCCCTGGTAAATTCCATCTTCCGAATTATCTGTAATCAGTCCGAGTCCTCCGTTATCAAGCATTTCTCTGGCACCGGAAACTTCGGTGGAAATGATTTTCTTTTTCAGTGTAATTGCTTCGAACAGTACAGTAGGAAAGCCTTCATACCGCGAGCTTAAAATATAAAAATCCGCGTTTTTGAAATAAGGATACGGATTGTCAGTAAATCCCAGCATGATTGCCGTTTCATCGACTTGCAAATCTGATTTCAGTTTCTTAATGTTCTCAAAATCATAGCCGTCACCAATGATTAAAATTTTATGTGGAAAACCCTCATCAAGCAGTCTTTTATGAACTCTTAAAAGCCTGTCAAAACCTTTTTGCGGGAAAACGGTACCCACGGAAACAAAAGTAGGAACAACCGGATCGAACTTATAATTAATAACCGGCATTTCTGCTTTAGTCAGAATTTCCTGTGTATCTAGTGGATTGTAGATTTTTACAATTTTATTTTTTTCATCTTCATTTTTCGCAAGGTCCAGGAATAATCTCTCAATTTTTTCAGAAATCACCATTATTTTATCAAAACCGAAGAATTTACGGATCTCATCATTCGTATATCCTTTTACCTGTGAAAGATCATTGTGAATCCAGACTATTTTTTTAGAAGACTGAATGGGAGAGCTGAGAATCTCATCCCTCATTCCATGGATGGCGGCAAATTCAATATCATACTTTTTATTATGCAGCTTTCCTTTGTAAAGAAAATCCGGAAATTTTTTTAATATTTTCTGATAAATAACCCTCGCCGCTTTTTTAGGAATATCCTGTGGACGGTTAGTCGTGATCATTTCTCCTTTATTGATATAAATAACATTAATCCAATCCGGGACTTCCGGTAAATATTTTCCGGAATAAAGATTGAGAAGCAGATCAATTTCGTAATGACCTTCCGGGAGGTTTTTAAGAAAAGTCACCAGTACTTTTTCTGCGCCACCATGACGAAGGGAACCTATTCTGATCAGTATTTTCTTTTTTTCAGGCATTTATTTTCTTACAGGTTTGTAGGTGTGTGGAAGGTGTTCTTTGATGTAAGCTTCCAGCTGCGGACGCACAAGTTCCAATTCCCTCGGGTACATTACATTGTTAGCCAGTAATTTATCACCGTATTCTTCTATTGTACAGATGAATTTGGCGGGAACTCCGGCAAAAACGCTTCCTTTAGGCATTGATGTCGTTAAAATAGAGCCTGCCCCTAAAATGCAGTTGTCTTCCATTTCTACACCGGGCATAAGGATGGTATCTGCTCCGATGAGGCATTGCTTACCGATTTTTATTCTTCCGAAAGTTCTTACATCTTTATATTTTTCAAAAAAATGCAGGGCATTCTGGCCGCCGTCGTGGTTTACAAATCTTACATTATTCGAAAATGTGGTTTCATCACCGATCTCAATGAGAAATGGTTCCGTCCCGAATTGGGGAACTTCTACAAAACGTACATTTTTACCTACTTTCAGACCTTTTGCAGTGCATATTTTAAGGTAAATCTGCTGAATCATGTACTGGTAAGAAGTATGGATTTTTAAAATCAGCCGGTATATCAAAAGCATGCTTATTTTTTTACTAAATTAATAATGATATTTTCAACGGCATCAAAAATTTTCTGATTGTCAAACTGCCTTTCAATATCCTTTAAATTCTCTTTGATTGTGGAAACCAGCTCCGGTCTGGTAAGAAAACTTTTCATTGATTCATACATATCGTCCACTTCATAATTGATGAGGTAGCCGTTTTTTTCATGGGTAATCATCTCCGGAATTCCGCCTACGCTAGTTGCTATGATGGGTTTTTGAAGAATCAGGGTATCTGCAATGATTAAAGGCCAGCCTTCGGATTCGGAAGGAAGGATAAAAAAGTCTGCCCTTTTCACATAAGGATAAGGATTCATCATAGACCCTAATAATTCAAAACTACTGGTAACACCAAGGCTTTCAGCTTGTTTTTTCAAATTCTCTTTTTCTTCGCCGTCTCCTATGATTACAATGTGATGATCAAAGCCGTCTTTCAGTAATCTGGCGTGAGCTTCCATCAGCTTGTGAAAACCTTTTCTTGTATGTAATCTGGCAACGGATGCAAAGACGGGTTTATCCGGGAATTCAGGTTTAAATGCCACCGCTTTTTGCTTTAGCTCCTCAATAGGAATCGCATTTAAAATAACCTGGTTTTCGGGAATTTCCAAATCGGGATAAGTTTCAATCAATATATCTTTAGTCTGTTGAGAACCGAAAATAAAGTAATCGAACTTCGGGATTTGCTTTAAAATTTCAGGAACCAAAGGCTGAAGTTTTGGCAGCGTAATATCAGAATGGAACCAGCCTATTTTCTTTGAATTTTTGTTGGATGAGTTTAAAACAGATCCGAAAGCAGCATACGTAGGAGCGATTTCCACATCATAGTCTTCTTTCAAAAGCCGGGCTGTAAATTTCGGGTCTTCCTGTGCTTTTTTAAGTTTAAGTCTTCTGCGAATCAGCTGAACTTTCTGAAGGATTGAATTTTTTGAAAGATCTTCCTTACCATCAGTAATGTAAACTTTTCTTACATGATTAGGAAACTCATTCCGTAGCTCTCCCTGGTTGATATTCAGGCAAATCGTGAATTCAAATCGATTCGTGTCGAGATTATTGAGCATGCTTAAAATTACTTTTTCCACGCCACCCATTTCCATGGAACGATGTCTGAAAAGGACCTTTATTTTTTTTTGATCAGGCATTGTGTGTTTTGAAATGAAAATTTTTTATTTTTTCTACTTCTGTTTGAATTTCTTCAAATGAACACTGTAAAGATAATTGATTTCATTAATAAAACCAGTTTTTTCCCATAAACACAGATTAAAAATCATTAAATTATAATCTGATTTACTGAGCTTAACAATTGATTTATTAATGCAATTTAACGGTTCAATGACCAAAAGTTAGAGAAAAATTTCTATTTTTGTCCCTTATGAATTTACACAATGAATGAAATTACCAGGGTTCTCAAAACATTTTACGGTTATCTGAAAAGACCGGATCTTTATCCCGAATTAGGAAGGAAGATTCTGAAAAATACAGTAAACAGGAATAATGCGTTTAAAGGAAAAGAAAAAACCCATTCCTGGGCACAATCAAAAGCCGTTTCGCAGCAGGAAGCTGTTTCCCGGCTTTTAGGGATTGATATCGCTCCTTTCAGAAATGAATTTCAAGATATTTTAAAAAAATCGGAACAAAGAGAAAAAGAATGTCCTATTACCATGGGCGGTCCGGGAGCTCTTGAGTTGATTTATTATGCCTGTGAATATACTCAGGCTAAAAATGTTGTAGAAACGGGAGTTGCTTATGGCTGGTCTTCACTGGCTTCTTTATTATCCCTTGAAAAAAGAAACGGAACTTTATACAGTTCTGACATGCCCTATCTGGGGCAGAATGGTGATCAGTATGTTGGTTATATTGTTCCCGAAAATCTCAAAACCCACTGGAAATTATTCCGTTTTGCTGATAAAGAATCTCTCCCAAAGATTTTTGAAGAAAATCAGAGTTTTGATGTGATACATTATGATTCGGACAAAAGCTATAACGGAAGAGTCTGGGCATATGGCGAATTGTATAAACATTTAAGAAGCGGCGGGGTTTTTATCAGTGATGATATCGGAGATAACTCGGCTTATCAGGATTTTTGCGAACAAAATCAGATTGAAACGACGGTGGTGGAATTTGAAGGAAAATATGTAGGTGTTTTTATAAAAAAATAATTTTATAAAACGCTATGTTATTTAATTCCATTGGCTTTTTAGTTTTTCTGCCTGTAGTTTTCATACTCTATTGGTTTGTCTTCAAAAAAAAATACCAGCATCAGAATCTGTTGTTACTGGTTGCCAGCTTCTATTTTTATGCGTGCTGGGACTGGCGGTTTCTTTTTTTGCTGATGTTTTCCATCGGGCTGGATTTTTTATCAGGAATTCAGATTGAAAAAAGTAAAACCAAAAAAGAAGCTACATTTTGGCTGACATTAAGTATTGTGATTAATCTTGGTTTCCTGGGATTTTTTAAATATTATAATTTTTTTGTCGGAAGCTTTGCTGACCTGTTAAACGGCTTTGGTTTTAAAGCCAATGTCTGGTTACTGCATATTGTTCTTCCCGTCGGGATTTCTTTTTATACTTTCCATGGACTTTCTTACGTTATTGATATTTATAAAAAGAGAATTAATGCAGAACGGAATTTCATCGATTATGCAGTATTTGTAAGCTATTTTCCATTATTGGTGGCCGGGCCTATTGAAAGGGCGACCCATCTTTTACCTCAGATACAGAAAAAAAGAATTTTTAATTATGAACAGGCAGCAGATGGAATGCGGCAGATCCTTTGGGGTTTTTTCAAGAAAATGGTTATTGCTGATAACTGCGCTCCCTTAGTCAACGAAATTTTTAATAATTACCAGACGGAAAGTTCCAGTAATCTGGTGTTAGGAGCTATTTTATTTGCATTTCAGATTTACGGGGATTTTTCAGGATATTCGGATATTGCATTGGGAGTATCCAGATTATTTGGAATAGAGTTGCTGAAAAACTTTGCATTTCCTTACTTCTCGAGAGATATTGCTGAATTTTGGCGGAGATGGCATATTTCACTTTCTTCATGGTTCAGAGATTATCTTTATATTCCTTTGGGAGGAAGTAAAGGAGGTTTGTTAATGAAGATCAGGAATACCTTTATTATCTTTCTTGTCTCGGGTTTCTGGCACGGGGCAAACTGGACCTTCCTTATCTGGGGCGGATTGAATGCTCTATACTTTATGCCTTTATTAGTGACAAATAAAAACCGCCAGAACCTTGAAGTGGCAGCTATGGGAAAATTTTTACCATCTGTTAAAGAGATCTTCCAGATCCTGATTACTTTTTTACTGACGTGTTTTGCCTGGATTTTTTTCAGGGCAGAATCGGTAGCACAGGCGATTTCCTATATAAAGAAAATATTCAGCAATACACTTCTTACTGTTCCGCAGCCATTTCCTGTTAAAATACTTGCGCTCACTGCAGTTATGTTTGTCATTGAATGGATCAACAGGGAAAAAGTACACGGACTAAAGATTGAGAGATTTAGCCCCTGGGTGAGACGGGGAGTGTATATAGTAATTATTTACATCATTGTCCGTTATGCAAACTTCGGAAATAATGAGTTTATCTATTTTCAGTTTTAGCATGAAAAAGTTTTTATTTAAAATATCATTCTATATTGCAGGAATCCTTTTATTATTTGGGATTCTGGGGTCTTATGCCGACGGGAATACAGATAATAATTATATGCATTTTGCCGTAGAGAAGCCTCAGAATATTATCCTGGGAGATTCAAGAGGAGCACAGGGAATTGTTCCGGCTGAACTGGAGAAAAAACTCTCAAAGAAATTTGATAATTTTTCTCTGAATATTGTTCAGTCACCATATGGGCAGATTTATCTGGATGCTTTAAAAAGAAAAATAGATCCCGGTACAAAAAGCGGAACCTTTATTTTAACAGTTAATCCCTGGAATTTATCCTTAGATGTCAATGTAAAAAAATTGAAAGACTATCCTGAAGAGCAGTCACATTCACCTTTTACGAATATGTATTTCTATGATTGTTCTCCGAATTATGAATATTTACTGAAGCATTATAACAGAAGCTGGTTTAAATTATATACAGAAAGGGAAGAAGCCGGGAAATCAAATACCTATTTGCATAAGGATGGCTGGATGGAGGTGACCGTTGATATGCAGAAAGATTCGGTGGCCAAGAGAATGTCTGAAAAAATTAATTTTTATAAAGATCTGTCGGTAAAGCAAAAATTATCTGATGTACGGCTATCAGCTCTTGCAGATATTATTGAGTATCTGAAAGATAAAGGAACGGTATATCTGGTGAGAATACCGGCTACAGAAAAAATACTAGAGATAGAAAACAACAAATTTCCCGAATTTAATAAGTTGATGGAGGAACTGGCCTCTAAACATCGGGTTCCTTTCTATGACTTCACAACGCAATATGCTGATTATCTGTACAGCGATGGTACCCATATGTATAAAGAATCCGGGAAAGTGCTTTCGGCCCGGCTTGCGGATTCAATTGCTTTGCACAGAAAAAATTAGAATAAATATTTTCTGAAATTGATATTGTACAATCCTGAACGGATACTCGGAAAATCAGTAACAAGGTATTTTGAGATCAATCCCCATTTTTTTGGCGCAGAGGTGTTGGCAATTTCAAAGCTCCTCAACATTCTTTTGATATGTGTTTTGATATCTTCAGAAATCGAATTTTCACTTTGTGCCCATTTATTAACTTCACTCCAAAGTAAAACTCTGGATATGGAAGGTTTTATTTTTCCGGAATCAACCTTAGTAATCCTGTTATCCTCATGAACTCCTCTCATCGCTATAGCCTGGTCGATAACTCCCGGATAAAGATTCGTATAATAGGATAAACGGAAAATGAATTCCGTGTCCTGATGCAGCCTGAGATGGGTTTTAAAAATTGTTTTTACTTTTGTCAGTGCACTTTTTCTTATCGTTAAGCCATCAAGGCTGAAAAGCCCGAAGCTTCCCCGCATATTGAGTAATCCCGGGAAAACATTTTCAGGATCCTGTTTTTTGTAAACAGTGGTCAGGCGGTCTTCAAAAATACTATAATACTGTTCCTTTGCTTTTTCAGAATAGTAATGTACTCCAATGGCACCATAAACACCTTCAACTTCAGGATTTTTGAAAAGTTCTCTTTCTGCATCAAAACGGTTGGGACAATAATAATCATCTGCATCCAAAAAGGCGATAAAATCTCCGGTAGCCTTATCTATTCCTAAGTTTCTGGTTGCTCCTGCTCCATGGTTTCCTTTGTCAGGATGTTGATAAAGTTTTATTCTGGGATTATTTTCAGCCAGTTTCCTGCAAACCTCTAATGCATTATCGGGAGATTTATCTTCAACAAGGATTATTTCATAGGTTTCCTCAAATTGAAGAGCTGATTCTACAGCCTGAGTGATGTATTTCTCTGCATTGTAGACAGGAATAATGACAGATATTTTCATTGGACAAACGGTACTTGTGTTTTAAGGGACTAATGTATATCTAAAATTGATATTATACAAGCCTGATCGTATACTTTGATAATCTATAAGCAAATATTTAGCAATCATAGCCCATTTTTTTAACTTCGGGACATTGGCAATTTCAAAACTCCGGAGCATTCTTTCGATATGAAGCTTGATATCTTCGGCAATGGCATCCTCGCTTTGGGCCCAATTATTCACTTCGTTCCACAATACAACTCTTGAAATTCCGGGCTTGCTCCTGTTTGTATCTACCTTTGTGATTCTGTTATTTTCATGAACGCCTCTCATCGACACGGCCCTGTCAATAATTCCGGGATAAAGATCAAGATAATAGGACAGCCGGAACAAAAACTCGGTATCTTCATGAAGCCTAAGATCCGGTTTAAACAAAACTTTCATTTTACTGGCTAAAGAGCTTTTTCGAACCGTTAAACCATCAAGGCTGAAAAGTCCGAAGCTGCCGCGCATATTGAGTAATCCCGGAAAGACATCTTCCGGTGCGTGCTTATGGTATACTGTAGTTAAAGAATTTTTAAAAAGAGAATAATACTGTTCTTTTGCTTTTTCAGAATAATAATGCACTCCTAAAGCTCCATAAACCCCATCTATCTCAGGATTCTTGAAAAGTTTCTTTTCTGCATCAAAGCGGTTGGGAAGATAATAATCATCTGCATCCAGAAATGCGATAAAATCTCCTGTCGATTTTTCTATTCCCAGGTTTCTGGTAGGGCCGGCCCCGTGATTATTTTTGTCGGGATGCTGAAATAATTTTACCCTGTCGTATTTTGTGGCTAATTCCTGACAAGCCTGTAAAGAATGGTCAGGAGATTTATCTTCAATGAGAATAACCTCACAGACTTCTTCAAATCTGAGAGCAGATTCCACAGCTTGAGAAACGTATTTTTCGGCATTATAGACAGGTATGATGACGGAAATTTTCATTGTATCAAATTATGGTTATCCTTTTTGTTTCAGATAAATATTCAGTTTTCTTTTATCTGATTTTTATAGAAAAAATTTCTATAAATGAATTGAAAAGATATAAATAATAATACAAATTTCCTATAAAAATTAAAATTCAATTTTTATAATATGTAAATAAAGGATAATATTCTTTTGAAAATAGAGAGATGTAATTTTGTTAAATTTATGAATGGGTATAGGTAAAACGATATCTCGTTTTAAGGATATCAGGATTTTTAAGGATAACTGAAAATAAGTTTGCAGCTTTAGAAATCCCTTTCCTTAAAGAGAGTTCAAAAGCTTTTTTTTGTAAATAAATATGTTTGGCGGCATCAGCATCCGGCTTTACGGAAACAGCCCATTCGTAGAGCGAATTCCAGATTAAAGACTGACGTTGATTATATTCTTTGGAGTAAGTTTTTATTTTAGTAATTCTGTTATTATCATGTACACCTCTCATCGCAACAGCCTCAGAAATATTTCCTGATTTTAAATAACAATGATAAGCAAGTTTAATAATAAAATCTGAATCCTGATGCACCCGGAGATTTACATTGAAACGTAATTGATTAGCGTCAACAGAGGACTTTCGGATGGTAAGGGCATTGAGATGAAAAAAAGTACCGAAAGTTTTAGGTGTCAGACCCAGTAATCCTTTAAAAACTTCTTTTCCTTCTGCCGGATAATTAACGGTCGTAAGCGATGTATCCTTAAATTTAGATTGGAATTCCTTTTTTCCCTGTTCAGTTAAATATTCAATGCCGATGGCGCTGAAAACACCTTCAATCTTTGGATCATTAAATAATTTCTTTTCCGCGTCAAAACGGTTGGGAAGATAATAATCATCCGCATCTAAAAATGAGATGAAACTTCCCGTTGATTTTTCAATTCCCAGATTTCTTGTAGCACCTGCTCCGTGATTGCCTTTGTCGGGATGCTGAAACAATTTTATTCGGGGATTTTCATTGGCCAGTCTTTGACAGAGCTCCAACGAATGATCAGTTGATTTATCCTCAATTAAAATAACTTCTTTTACTTCCTCAAACTGCAACGCAGATAAGACTGATTTTTCAAGAAATTCAGCGGCATTATATACAGGGATAATTACAGAAATATCAAGCATTACAGTACAGATTGGTTATTATGTGCCCAAAGAGCAAGTTGTAATAAGTTCCAGTGTTTATGATCTTTTTTCAGAAACTTTTGAGTCGCTTCAAAATCAATATAATTGAAAACTTTCTGATTACGGTCTTTAAGCAAGTCATTGGAAAGATTCATCAGATTGTCTTCTTCAAACCAGCTTTTAACACTCATTCCAAATCCCTGTTTGTGACGGTTTCTTATGGTTTCCGTCCAATAGGAACCCATGGTTTCGCGAAGGATGATCTTATCATTTTCGTTATCCAGTTTCAGTTGTTCGGGTAACTGGATACAGAATTCAGCAAAGTCGATATCCAGAAATGGTGTTCTCACTTCAAGTGAATTGGCCATAGCCATCCTGTCTGATTTTACCATCATATTTCCCGGAACATAGCCTTCCAGATCTACTCTCATGATGTCATTCAGAGAATCCGGATTCGAGATAAAGCTATAAGGCTGCTGATAATTTTCAGAAAGGCCCAATAAGTGCTGTTCTTCTTTATCAAAAGCATTTCTCACAGAATTCTGATGAAAATCTAAAATAGAAGAGTGTTTTAAATTTTTCTGAGTAATGAAAGAAGTCTGCCTGATGTTCTGATACATTTTTAATCCGAAACGGGCAATGATATTTTTGTAGCTGAAATGATTTCTCAGTTTATTTTCAACTTTGTAAAAATCATAACCACCAAATAATTCATCCCCTACATCTCCGGAAAGAACAACGGTGAGATTTTTTTTAGCATTCCTGCAGATCTCATAATGTGGGAGAAAAGAAATATCCGCAAACGGCTCATCTAAAAATGGTGATATTTTTAACAGTGACGCTGCAAGATCCTGTTTTTTCTCATGAACCTCAATATGATTAGTATTGTATTTATCGGCAATTTCTTTGGCATATTTCAGCTCACTTTCTTTATGATCGTATCCGAAGCTGATAGTGGTCTGTTTAGGCAGAAACTCATTGACCAATGCAACAATAGAAGAGGAATCTAAACCGCCACTTAAAAAACTGCCAACTTCAACATCTGCAATAAGCTGTTTTTTAACGGCATTTTTCAAAAGGTATAAAAACTCTTCTTTGGCATCAGAGAGGCTTATGTTTCTGTCTCTTGCCGGTATACTGTAATAGCGTGAAACCGTAATTTTTCCTTCTTTCCAGATGAGCTGATGGGCAGGAGGTAAAGTGAAAATATTACTGTAAATACTTTGATAGGTACTCACATATCCGTATTGTAAATAGTGGGAGAGCGCTTCAGCATTTACTTTTGGCTGAATCAGTCCTGATGAGAGAATTGCTTTAATTTCCGAAGCAAAGACAAATTCGTTATTGCTTCCGATTGCATAATAAAAAGGTTTTTCCCCGAAACGGTCTCTTGCGCAGAACAGTTGCTGCTTCTGATCGTCCCAGATCCCAAATGCGAACATTCCCGGCAGGTCATGGATGAGGTTTTCCTGTTTTCTCTGATACATGGCAAGAATAACTTCTGTATCGGAGCTCCCGTGATAAGGGTATTCGGAATATTGTTTTTTTATGTCAAGATAACCATAGATTTCACCATTGAGTACGATGCATTCATTTTTATTATTTGAAAACATGGGCTGCTTGCCACTTTCTGAAAGGTCTATAATGGAAAGCCTGCGATGGCCTAAAGCTGCATTTTCATAAAATTCATGATCAGAAGCATCCGGGCCACGATGGTTCATAGCTTCTGTCATTTTTTTTAATTCTTCGTGATAGTTTCGGGCGTTATGAGCTATGATTCCGGCTATTCCACACATTTGTTTTTATTTTTTTTGATAGTTTGAGGGAAGGTACAACGTAAATCTCCCTGTTTTTACTATTCTGTATTTTTCCGGATGACTTACGAACTGTAAAGGTACAATTTCTTTAGAATAGAAAGGGTAATCGTTACTTTCGATATAAATAAAATCATCAGGAGTTTTACCAGTTTTTTTAATGATAAATTTAATATAATCTTTTAATGTAAAATAATAATAAATAGGAGGGTTTGCATTTAAAATATACAAATACCCGCTCAGGTGGTTGCTGGAATAAATTACATTTTGCTGGTTTTCGAGATAGGGTCTAAGGTTTTCAATGTCTTTTTTTCTTGCCTTGTCTAAGTACAGATCATATCCGTTTATTTTTACTTTTTCGGTCTGTTCTGTAAATATAAAATCTTTCCAGCCGTTTTGGTAAGGAATGTGAGTGAATGAAAAGAGCATAAAAGAGAGCCCGCTTAAATATCCAAGTATCCAATATGAGGTTTTGTAAATCCTGAAAAGACAGATGAAAATGAGTAGAAAATAATAAAATTTGTACGCATTCAATCGCAGATGAAACCAGGTTTGGGAACCGAATGTCAGACCATATGGAATGATTAATAAAAGAAGAATTAAATATTTATTGTTTTTAGATTCATCTTCAGTAATCCAAAATCTGATGGAAAGTAAATGCGTGAAAACGATAAATACAAATACATAATATTCATAAAAGAAAATCAGTAACCCTATCGTAAGAATACCGGTAATTGCCAGGATAGCGTCAAGCATTTTGACCGAAGATTCTGAGAATTTTGTTTTCCACAAAAGAAAGATTGCTATGGCAGAAGGTAAGATAGCATTCAGAAAAAGATAGATCACCCATAAAACCATAAATGTTTTGGAATGCTGCTTCCTGTGAAAACCTAAATATTCTTTTAAAAATGTAAATTGATAAATAAAATTATCTAAAGTGTCTAAAAATGTAAAATAAATAAACACTCCTACCACATATCCTATGAAAAAATAAAAAAGGTTCAGCCTCCAGCTTTTTAGATTGATCAATATAAAAAAAGCAAGGATCGGAAGAATGACCACTGTGTGAGAATTGCCATTAAAAAGAACAAACGACAAGACAAAACCTGAAAATAATAGAACGAATTTTTTCTTGAGCAGGGTTGCAATAAGCATTAGTGAAACACCGACGTTTACTAAAATAGTATTACCAATATATTGCTGTATAATAAGATTATTAATCTGCCAGCTTTCAAAGCCAATAATAATCCCGATAAGGCTATATATAAAGATACTATTCTTAAATTTCAGGAATTTTAAGACCGTAAAACAAAGTAAAAAGTTACTGAGTACAAGCGTTGTAATAGAAATGATCCTAAAATGGTAAATATTAGGAGTATATAAAAATTTGAAAATTCTAAAAAAATTAGTTCTGTCAAAACTTAAATATTCTCCTTTATTTCTATAATAAGACAAATAATAAGCTTCGTCATTGAAAATAAAACCTTTATCCAGATTAGAATAGGTAAGATATGCCAATAACACAGTTCCTGCGATGAATACGAAAAATAATAATATATTGACCGGATATTGAAATAATTTCTTCATACCATATTACTTTTCACATTCAAAAATAAAGGCCGAAGCGATATTTTTACTCAACGGATGGTATTGTAGAATAACGTCCAGAAATTTAATCGGGAATGTAAGGCACATTACAATAATCAAAAGAATGTTGTGTAAGGGCCTGATTCCAAAAGAAAAAAGCATCACAAACCACTCCTGTAAAGGCCAAAGCATTCCTCCGGTAGGGCTTATAGAATGAATTTTTAAATTGTTGAAATCCTGAAATTGTACTTTGATCCCTTCATACGTATAGCGCTGGAAATCATATGATGATGCATGAAAAGCCTGCATAAAAGGAATTTCGCATAAAAGTTTTCCTCCGGGTTTTAATACACGGTGAATTTCAGCAATTACAGCCTGCGGATTGGGAACGTGCTCTAAAACGGCGATATTGATAATCTGGTCTACAGAATTATCTTTAAAGGGAAGCCTTGTAATATCACAGAGGATATCAACAGGGGCATAAGGAATCAGATCAACATTTATAATATCATCTCTGAGATCTGTATATCCGCTTCCTAAATTAATAACCACTTTATTGGTGTTTTGGGTTGCTTTTAAAACTCTTCTCAGGAAAAAATATCTTGAAGGGTACAAGGGAGCAATAATGTAGATTAATAACTCGTAAAGCCAAATATATTTTTTGAAAAATGTTTTGATCTTGTCAAGGGAATCTGAAACAATTTCCTCATCAAATTCAAGGAAAACGAATTTTTCATTCTTGTAATTGTAAATAAATTTCGGATCTAAGATGGATTGTATTTTTTCTTTCATTTAGGTTTTTATTTTTAAGTCAGGTTTAATGATGTACTAAAGTGTTTTAGGTGTTGATGGTTTTTTCAATAATGGTATAGGGTCTGTTCCGAACTTCATTATAAATCCGGTAAATATATTCTCCAATAATTCCTAAACTGACCAGTAAAATAGAGTTGAAGAAAAGTATAATAATAATGATTGTAGTATATCCGGCTACTTCAATCTCATTTTTGAAGTATCTTATTATCGTGAATAGTGTAAATAATACTGAAATTAATAAACCGGAATTTCCCAGCAGGCTTATAATTTGAAGGGGAAGAGATGAAAAAGAGAAAATTCCATCTTTTGCAATTTTGATCAGTTTTTTTAATGAATATCCGGATTCTCCTTCTATTCTGCTGCTTCTGTCGTATTCAAGTCCGGTTTGCTTAAAGCCTACCCATGCTCTTATACCTCTTAAATAAGGATTTTGTTCATTAAGAGTCAACATTTGATCCTTCACATTTTTTGTCATCACACAAAAGTCTCCGGAATCCAAAGGGATTTTTGTATCGCTTATCGAATCAAGTAGCCTGTAAAATCCGGTATAAGCGAACTTTTTTAATTGGCTTTCTTTTCTTTTTTTTCGAACTCCATATGCTACTTCGTAACCTAAATCCAGCTGGGCAAAAAAACGGGGTAATAAAGACGGCGGATCTTGCAGATCATCATCTATAATGGCGATATAATCTCCAGTAGCATAATGCAAGCCGGTTTTTACTGCGATTTGATGTCCGAAATTTCGTGAAAGCTTAATTCCCTTGATGTAAGGATAATGTTTAGTCAGCTCTTCTATCACCTCAAAACTATTGTCAGGGCTTCCGTCTTCTACCAAAATCACATCAAGATTCCAGTTGGATTCTTTTTTTTGATGATCTACGGCTTCCATGGTTTTGTGAAGAAATTTTGCCGATCGATAAACAGGAATTACAAGACTTATTTTTTTTTCCATATGTGTTTTATAAATCCCTTAAAATTATATATAAAATGACTGTATTTTTTACATTTAATTTTAATAATCGTGGATTTATGTATGTTTTTAATATGGAAAATAAATTTTGTTTAAATTATTATTTGTTTTCTTTTATTTGGTTTATTAATTTAATAATTTGAATGGTTGTTTCAGACTTTAATTTTGGAAAAATTTGTCAACCGGTTACCTATAAATTTAAAAATGAATGTGATTTTTTTTCTACAATGTTTCTAAGTTCGGTTAATTTTTTTTCTTCTGAGATAATTTTTTTATGCTTTTCTGACAGTTTTTTGTAGTTTTCTAGTTTCCCGGTCATAAGATTCTTAAGCATACTTTGTTTCAGTGATTTCTTCTCTAAATACAAGGAATTCTGCAAACCGGGGTTCATAATATTGGTTTCCACTCTGAGATCAGGATATGTATTGTAATCCACTTTTGTTAATGACTGTTTGCCATCATGAACAACTTTGCTACCCGGGACAAGCAGTGTTTTCTTTTTGTGAAAAAGAATACGGTTCACATATTCTACATCTTCCCCATAATGGAAAAAATAAGGATTAAAGCCACCTATTTCCTCAATCGTATCCTTTGGAAGAAGCCAATGTGCGGCATTGATGAAGTTTATTTCATAAAAAGGCTTTAGATTCTGAAAATAAAGGTCAGAAATTAATCTCGTTTTAAAGTTGATTGCAATATATTTATCCAGGAAGATATCTAAAAGCTTTTCTGTGCCGTCTATATGCATCGGGCTGATAATGCCGATCTCTTTTTTATTGGGATAATCGTGGTAAACCTGTAGCAGTTTTTCTAAACTATCTGCATACAACCAGGCATCCTGATTCATAAGATAAAAGAAATCTGCGCCTTCTTTATATGCTTTTTCGATGCCGATATTATTAGCCTTTCCAAAGCCTAAATTTTCTTTAGATTGAATGAAATCTACTTCCGGAAAATGAGTTTTTATATATTCCTGAGTGCCATCTGTAGAACCATTGTCGATGACAATCGTATGCACGGGAACAGAAGATTGTCTTAAGCTTGTAAAACATCTTTCTGCCCATTTCATGGCATTGTAAGTAACAATAATGATATAAATCCTAGGCATTTGTGTCAGCTTTTAAATATATTTTTGAGCTAAAATCTGTAAATATTCTTGCGGACCGGTTCCCGAAAAGAAATCATTGATTTTTTCATTGAAATCAACTCTATAAAAATCTCCTTCGTTTATTTCATTATAGATGGCTTCTTTATTAATTAAAATTTGCAAAGCGGTGATAATTTCCTTCAGGTTATAATAGTAAGGATAAGCAAAATTGATGGTTTGATTATTCATCTGCATACAATCTGAGGATAAAAACTTAGAGATATCATCAATATCAATCAAAAGCCTTCTGGCTTTATTGTGTACCGTAAATTCAAGATCATTGGTTATCTGATTTTTAAGGAAATTGAATAATGTATTAGGATTTCCTCCTTTTCCTACAATATTTCCAATTCTTAAAATAAGATAAGAGCTAAGATTGTTTTTTATATAATTTTCAATCTCTTTTTTATGGAGAACGTAGTGGCTGTCCTGCTTAGACTGATCATGAATGCTGAGAGTTGAAAAATAAATCAGCTTTTTGTCGCCATGTTCTTCTATATTTTTTTTCAAGAGCGAAAATTCTCTCTCAAACTCAGAACTTCTTGTTTCCAGGGAATTTGAAACCCCGGAAGCAAAGAATAAGTTCTGTTCGGAATCTATATTTTTTAATGAATTGGCAATCAATCCAGAGCCTATTATCATGATTTATTTTTAAATTAATTTTCAACTATATGGAAAGTTAGTTCCCAAAAATTTTATAGTATATTTTTTTTATTAATGAAGGTTTATTATAGCCTTGTTTTTTTCTTTCCGTATTTTCTTTCCAGGCAGTTGTATCTTGTTCAGAATTTTTTCTTTGTACAAAAAGTGTATTATGAGAGTCTTTGAATGCTATTGCTTCCGACTCAGGTCTCCCATTTGAATAATAATATAAAGCTAAGGATTTTCGGCTTCTTTCTTCGGGACAGTTTAACGCATCGGGATGCCCGTGATATGAATTGGATGTCGTGGAAAACATAGCTAATGTATTAAATGTTGGAGAAATCTTAGTTTCACATTTTGTCATATCCTGATTCCATAACTCAAAATGACCTCCATATTCATCTTTCCAATCTTTGTTCAAATAAATTAGAATATTAATTCTTCTGTCCAGCCCATTTATAGGATTTTTATTAAAATCAGCATGAACTTTTAAGAGCCCTCCTTTTTTTATTTCATGAAGTCCTCCTCCAGAAAAATAAGGGTCACCATATAAAACTTCTTCAATACCAGTTAGTTTATTTACAAAATTGAGAAAAGGTTCTGAGTTTAAGAAATACATCAGTTCTCTTGTTTTTGGACCAAAAGACTTTTCCCCTTTGCCGGCAAATTTTTTTTGAAGAGGATCATTGAAGTTTATCGAATCTTGTTTATATAAATCTGGGAATTCTTTTAAAACTTCTTCTAACAATTCAGAATTAAAAAAATTATCGAATGAAATACTTGGAAAAGGAGTTCCATTTTTGTATTTAGCCGAATTTTCTTCAGCAAACTTTAACAAGTCTTGATTGTGGGTGTTTAGAAATTGTTTCATCATAAATTTTTTTTATTTGTGTTTTTTATTTAATTGAAGGGAATATTTTATATAATTAAAATATTTTTTTAAAATTAAAATATTTTCACTGATATTGAGGGATTTAAAAGGGTGGAATTTTAATGTAAAAAAAATATTTTTTTTATTGACAGGATAATATTTAAAGTAATTATATAAAAAGCTTAAAAATGCCTTTGTCTCGGTTTTTGAATTTTTTTTGTTAAATTTTGAACCTAAATTTTCTCGGATAGCTATATTAGTATCAAACCAGGTTTTATCTCTATTTCCCATAGAGAAATGCTCAATTAAAATATCATCAACAACATAATTTTGTAAAGTTTTTGATACCCGTAAGCTTAGATCCAAATCATAACCATGAAATCCCTTTAGATCTTCATTAAATTTGTATATAATAAAATCTGTTTTTTTAATAGCTAAAAAAACACCATCTACACCATATACCTCATTCCTATTACCTAATGTTGTCTTTGTATGTCTGGGAACAGGTTGTTCTTTAGTGCTTTCAAGAATGTTTGTTCGTTGATATTCTATTGAAACAGTCCAACTGGATGGAGCTGTGGGAACATATGACGATCCTGATACACCTATGATACCAACCTGTCTCTCTTTAAGATGTGAAATTAGTTTTTCCCCCCACTTTTGTGTATGGAAAATAATGTCTTCATGAATGAAGAGTAAATATTCGTACTTTGCTTTGGATGCACCCAAATTATAAGCTTTTGTAATACCCATAAGTGCAGGATTCCAAACCTGTATTATTTCGTATTGACATGGTCCTATAGTCTCATCAATATTTTTGATAAGTTGGTTATAATAGTGTTCTTGATAGGATGAAACAATAATTGAAATCATTTAGATAAGCTCATCAATTAAATTAAAAATATCCGATGTAAGTTTTTCATCAGAATATTCTTCTTCCAGTCTTCTGTGGATATTTTCTCCATACTTTTCTCTTAAATCTGAATCTTTCATGAGTTTTATCACTTCATCTGCCATCGTATCCAGATCTAAATACGGGGCAAGAATGCCATATCCGTTTTCTAAAAACTCTACGGCACCACCACTTTGATCAAATGCGGCAATAGGCTTTTTAAGCTTTGCAGCAGTAAGCATTACCAATGGGAAAGGGTCTTCTCTTGATAATAAAAGGAAAATATCAAAGGTGTTGATATAGTCATTAGGGGTTTTATTGTGATCTACATAGACGATCTTATCAATGACACCCAGTTTATCAGCATCAAGTTTAGAGCATTTTACAGGTCCGGTTTTGGAAGAACCACCCAGATTAATAAATTTGAATTTAATATCAGTCTTATCGGCTATCTTTTTTACAAGAAGAGGAACCAGATCTGTTCCCTTACGCAGCTCCTGTGAGCTTGCAATACCAATTACAATTTCCGAATCTGAAATGTTTAATTCTTTTTTTATAGCTGCTTTGTCTTTTTTAAGATCAATGGTTTCGTCAACAAAAGAATGAATAACTTTTATTTTTTCAGGATTCGTATCATATTTGTTGATAAGGTTCTCTGCAACAGCATTGGAGCCGGCAATAATCATGGAAACCTTGGAAAAGTTTTCTAAAATAAAATCTTTCGGATAAGTACTTTCCAAACCATAGGTTAATTCATGAATCGCAACGATGGTAGGGATATTTTTTTTATAAAACGGTATTGACCATCTGAAAGTTTCTGCTGAATTTCCGTAGACAAGATCATAGTTATTGGCCAAAAGCCTGGTGGTTATTTTTTCAACCTGCTCGTCTTTGGTTTCAGATTTCGGGAAAAATGTAGACTGAAGCTTTTTAAAATTTCTGTTGACAAATGAAAAAGACTGATTATAATAGCTGACAACAATTACTTTATTATCAGATATTTTAGCGAAATCTTCATAGAGTTGTCCGGGCCTTAATAACAGAACATCGATGCTGAAATTCTTTCTTTCCTGTTTAAGTTTTTTTAATATGCTCAACAGCAGAATAGGAGCTCCTGAAAGAGATGCTTCGTGGGAAATTACTAATATTTTTTTTATTTCATTCATTTTTGCAGAGGTTCAAATATTAAATTTTGACTATTTTTTATAATGGTGTTGGCAGGAATGGATTTATGTACAACACATCCTGCTCCAATAATACAGTTATCACCGATTTCCACTCCTTTTAATATTACGGCATTGCTTCCGATCCAGCAATTTTTGCCAATGATGACAGGACTTGTTTTAAAATCGGTTTTATCAACAAAAAAATCAGGGTTGAACCCATATTTATGATTGTGGTCATACAATTTCACACCCTCTCCAAATATTGTATCATTCCCGATGATAATGGTATCAATACAATTAACAGAAGAATAGTTATTAAAGAAAACCCCGTTTCCTATGGTAAGCTTAGCGCCGGGCAGAACCGAAATATTACAGTAATCTCTTACAAAAAAACGTTCACCGATTGTTATCTGACCAAATTCACCCTCATTTCCCTTAAATATCTTAACATCCTGAGGAGCAAAAGTATGATGAATATTAATGTTGGGCTTTGAGGTAAAACGCCACCACATTTTCTTCTTCTCCTGAATCTCAAGATCTGTAATTAAAGCAACAATCTTTCTATTGATATAATTTTTTATTTTGTTAAACATTAGAAAAATTTATATTTTAAATGATACAATTTAACGGGTAAACGATATTTTAAGCAAAAATTTAACCAGGGCTCTTTGCCTTTGTACTGATTATATTTTTCGAATACATTTTTTAGTTCCTGCTTATCCGTTGATGTGAGATAAATCTTCTTTACGCTTTTATTGGTTTCGCTTTTATTTTCAAGATCAGGATCATATTTTAACTTCAAAAGTATTTCTTCCACGAAAACCAGTCTTGCTTTTATTTTTGAAATATTTTCCTCATGCCTTCTGTAATATGCCAAGTTTTCCGGGATAAAAGCAAAAAAATAATTCTCATTAATTTTCAGCCATTTATCATAATCTTCCAGAAGAATTTCCTTATTATAAGGCCCCGTTTCAATTAAAGCTTTAGTTTTTATTAAAGCACTTAATCCCGGGACAAAATTTCTGGTTCTTTCCAACTTTCTGAATTGATATTCATCTTTATAGAAATCAAAATTACCATAATATTCTATAACACTTTTATCTTCATTTACAATATAGGCCCCCGAAAATGCCACTGCAAATGTTTCATCTTTATTTTCTAAAGTATGTACAGTTTTTTCAAGAAATTCAGGATGTAAATAATCATCTGCTGCAATAAGTTTTATATATTTTCCTTTAGTAAGTTGAATACATTCGTTAAGCATTTCTGCCAGACCTGTATTTTTTGAATGGAAATTCTTTTCTGCAGGGTAATTATTTTCCAGTAGCCATTGCTCAAAAACTTCTACAGAATTATCCGGTGAGGCATCATCTCCCACAATAAGCTGAATGTTTTTATAGGTCTGATTTTTTATACTGTCAAGGCATTCTTTGATATAACCGGCATGATTATACGAAACGACTACCACTGTTACTAAAGGCTGCTCCATTTTTAATACTCGTTTACCGTTTTAATAATGGTTTCTATTTCATCTTCTTCCAGGACTGAAGAAATCGGCAGGCTTAAGACCTCCTGATGAATTTTTTCACTGATCGGAAAAGACAGATGATTCAGTTCTTTATAAGCCTCCTGCTGATGAGGTGGAATAGGGTAATGAATAATGGTATGAATCCCTTTTTCCGTTAAATAAGCCTGAAGCTTGTCTCTGTTTTCTGTTCGTATTACAAAAACATGCCACACATGTTCCTGTTCATCGGATGGGATTTCCGGCAGAATAATTTTAGGATTGGTAATTCCTTCGATAAATCTTTTTGCGATCTGTCTCCGGGCATCATTCTCTTCATGAATATACTTTAATTTTATATCCAGAACGGCAGCCTGTATCTCATCTAATCTGGAGTTCAGACCTTTGTATATATTGACATATTTTTGTTTTGAGCCATAGTTTCCTAAAGCACGGATGGCTTCATATAATTCATCATCATTTGTTGTTACGGCGCCCGCATCACCAAGCGCGCCAAGGTTTTTTCCGGGATAGAAACTGAATCCTGCGGCATCTCCAAGGTTTCCTGATTTTATATTATTCCATTCCGCACCAATAGCCTGGGCATTATCTTCAATAATTTTTAAATGGTATTTTTCCGCAATATTTCTCAGCTCCTCTGAAAAAACAATTCTTCCCTGTAAATGAACGATTAGGATTGCTTTTGCTTTAGGCGTTATTTTTTCTTCAATTTTTGAAATATCAATATTGTAAGTATGAATATCCGGTTCTACTAAAACGGGGATTAATCCGTTGTCGGAAAGAGCCAGAATAGAAGCAATATAAGTATTGGAGGGTACAATAACTTCATCTCCGGGTTTCATGTAGCCTAATTCTATATAAGCCCGAAAGATCAGGCGCAATGCATCAAGGCCATTGGCTACTCCGATTGCATATTTTGACCCGATATAACGGGATAAATTGGTTTCAAAATTTTTAAGCTCACTTCCTAATAAATACCATCCGCTTCTGAAAACTTCAAGAAGTTTGTTTTCTATTTCCTGTTGGTATTTCAAGTTTACCTTTTTTAGATCTAAAAAATTAATCATTTGTTTTTTAATTTAAAGCGATTTCATAAAAATCATTGCATACAGCTCTTCCGCCATACATTTCTTTCTGATTGATCAGCCCTTCATTCAAAAATTTCCCCTGGTTTTCAGTTGAAATTCCAAAACTGAAATATTCTTTGTTTTGAAACTGATTTTCGATGAGTGAAATAATCAGATAATCCAGGGCGCCGATTTCTCTTCCTCTTTCAGAATTGGCCAGGTATTGAGTGTGAACCACATTCCCGAAATCAAAAAGCAGAGAACCACTTATGAGCTGTTCTTCTTCATATACTTCAAATAATCTGATATTGTCAGGGAAATGATCCGCCAGTTTTTGAATTTCTTCCAAAGTGTGAACCGGCTTTACATTATGTTTGGCCAAAACACTGCTTAATAATTCCCAGTACTTCTCAAGATTTTTATTCTCTGTGATCTTTAGGTCGAGAGCGGAACAGTCTTTAACCTTTTTTGCAGGTGATTTTGCCAGTGGAAGTCTGTTTTTAAGAGAAATGACAGATGAAATATCTCTTCTGACAAGCTGTGCATTATTTAAAAATAAAGCGTACAAGTCTTCCTGAAACGGGAAATCTGAAAATATATAAGGAATAGCTTTGTAAGTCATCTTTTTAAAACCTGCCGAGCTATAATAATTTTTTAATTCAGAAAAGACCTCCAGAACTTCTGTGGCTTTTATTCTTTTGTGGGTAATCAGGGAACCGTAGGTTAATCCTCCATGAGAAAAAATTTCTTTTTTTATTTCTGTGGCAGGGAAAACTGCAATAATTTGATTTTTTCTGGTGAAAACCAGAGAATGGTCTGTAAACCTATCGGCATGATAATCCATATAGTTTCTTTCAAAAAAGAACAGTCCGTTTTTGCTCTCTTTAATGAAAGCATCCCATATTTTTTTTTGATCTGTAGTATATCGTGTAACTTCTATATCCATTATAATTTCAAAGACATTCTCACGTTATTTTGTTCAATCCTATCTATTCTGAAACCAAAATTTTCATAAGCCCTTATGGCTCGGATATTTTCCGGAATTACATTCAGATACAGGCTTTCCAAATGAAGCCCTTCTTTTGCATAAGATAAAATCTGCGTCAATATGGTTGTGCTTAACCCTTTTCCCCAGAATTCCTTTTCGCCTATGTATCCGAAATATTCTGCATTTTTAGTTTCTCTGTCAATTTTTTTAAGACCTGCAACCCCAATGATATTACCATTAAAGGATAATCCTTTTATATAATAATTATCCATTGAATTCAATTTCTGAAACCAGCTTTTCTGATCTTCTTTTGTGAAATCGGGAGTTCCTGTCAGTGTCTTTATTTCCGGGTCGTTCAGCCAATTCCATGACTTTTCCAAAACCGTTTCATTATAATCGATAAATTGCAAATCAGAATATTCATATGATTTAAACTCATCATAATTTCTGAAATAATCCTCTTCATCATAAAATTCAGAAGCTAAACACAGAAGGACGGCACTGTGCGAAAATTTGATATCTCTCCAGATTAATTTGGGAAGATATAAACCTTTTGACGGGTCATCAAGAATAAATGTTTCTTTATTTCCGTCTTTATCTTCAATATTAAACTGAATGATTCCGGAAACAGCAAATATAATCTGCTCCAGTTTTTTATGGGCATGACCGCCCCGCATTACATCCTGAGGAGTATAATACGTCCAATATACTCGTTTAACTTCAAAAGGGATATTTTTTAAATTCTCAGCGATGCTGATGAATCCAAGAGAAGAATCACCTATTTTATTTAAATTAAAATATTGGGGTTTGGCCATTGATGCTTATTTTATAATCAAACTCGGGTCTTATGATTCCCGGTAAAGTGTTGATGTTTTTACCCATTTTTACATTTTCGATTTCAAAACCTATTGTTTCATTGGCAACATATAGAGGAATCTTCTGATCTTCACCGAAAATTATTTTAAAATAATAGTTACCCGTATTAAGAAGATTCGCCGGAATTTCAAATTCCAAAGTATATTCCTTTCTCTGCGAACTGTTATTGGTGGCAACAAAAGCTCCGGTATGGAACACTACAACTTCTTCATAGGTTCTTAATTCAAAAGTTGTATCTAAATTAATGTTTTCTTTGAAATTATAAAACCTCAAACGTACTTTAACTCCGGATTCAATATCCAGAAACTGGCCTTTTGCGGGTTTTGCAGAAAGCTCCAATAATCTGATGTTTTCATTTCCTAAAGCCTTTTCTACAGGTCCTTCATGGAGATAGCTGCTTTGTCTTTCAGCATTTTTCTGATATTCGGTAATGGTATCGATAATATTTCCTGCATAATCCATCATCCCCTGATTTAATAAGATGCCGCTTCTGCAAAGTTCTTTTATAGCCGTCATGTTATGGCTTACAAACAGGATCGTTCTTCCTTCTCCTTTTGTAACATCTCCCATTTTACCGAGACATTTTTTCTGAAAATCGGCATCACCTACTGCTAAAACTTCATCCACAATAAGGATTTCAGATTCAAGGTGAGCGGCCACAGCAAAGGCAAGGCGTACATACATTCCTGATGAGTATCTTTTAACGGGTGTGTCAATATATCTTTCAACACCTGAGAAGTCTACGATTTCATCAAATTTGCGTTTGATCTCTTTATTGGTCATTCCCAGAATTGCCCCATTCAGAAATACGTTTTCCCGGCCTGTCATTTCCGGATGGAATCCTGTTCCTACTTCCAGCAAAGAAGCAATTCTTCCCTGGGTATATATTTTGCCTGTAGTAGGCTTGGTTACTTTACTTAATAATTTTAAAAGGGTAGATTTTCCGGCACCGTTTCTTCCGATAATTCCTACCGCATCTCCCTGTTTGATTTCGAAATCAATATCACGAAGGGACCATACATATTCGGAATCTCCTTTTGTCGTTCTGTCGTTAGCATCACCAATTTTCAGATAAGGATCTTCTTTACCCCTTACTCTGTGCCAGAATCTGTTCAGGTCATGAGAAAGGGTTCCTGTACCCACTTGTCCTAAGCGGTATTGCTTTGATATATTTTCAGCTTTTAAAGCCAGCATGTTTTTTTAATTTAAAGAATTAGACTTCTTGGTATAACTTTTAAACAGTTTTTCCGGGTTTTAATTATACCGTATCCATAAAAGTTTTCTCAACCTTGTTGAAAATAACGATTCCTACTGCTAAAATGATCAGAATAATAACAGTGCTGATTCCCAACATTAAAGGTGAGAAATCTCCAACCCCCAGCCAGGCATATTTGAAACATTCGAAAATACCGGTTAAAGGGTTGTAATAAGCCAACTTTTTAAAACCTGCAGGAAGTGAAGATGTAGGATATATTACCGGAGTAGCATACATGTACAGGCTGACTCCAAACCCAAGCAGCATATTTAAATCTTTGTATTTTGTAGTAAGAGAGGAAAAAATCATTCCTGCTCCCAAGGCGAAAAGTGCCATAAGAATAATTAAGAACGGAGTTATCAAAACCCAGATATTAGGGTGAGCTTCACCGTTGGCAAAATAATATGCCCATACCAGGAGAAATAATAAAAACTGTACCCCGAAACGCATCAGGTTGGAAATAACAATGGAAAGGGGAGTTACAAGTCTCGGGAAATATACTTTTCCAAATATTCCGGCATTCCCCGTAAAGGTATAGGAAGTTCCGGTTAGTGAAGATGCAAAATAGTTCCAAAGTGTAATACCTGCAAGGTAAAACAGTAAAGGAGGTGCTCCGTCTGTAGGCAGTTTGGCAATTCTTCCGAAAACAATCAGATAGGTGATTGTCGTAAAGATGGGATTAATAAAAAACCATACAGGGCCTAAAATTGTCTGTTTAAAACTCGATACAAAATCTCTCTTTACAAACATATAAACAAGATCTTTGTATCTCCAGACTTCTTTAAGTTTTAAATCAAATAAAGAATGGTTGGCCTCTATCGTTTCTGTCCACTTTTGTTGTGGTTCATTCATTTGTGTAATAGTTTATACAAATTTATAATAATTAATTTAACCGATATTTCCCGGATTATGAATAATTATTCATATAAAATCGGAAAAGAAGAACTAATATATTAATATTTGTTATTATGAGCAAACTATTGACTGTAAAGCCAATAGTGGAGGGAATTGTTAATTATTTCTTGACAAGTTGTTTCAGGTATTCACCATATCCGCTTTTGCCGTATTTTAATGCGGTTTCGAGGAGCTTTTCTTCATCAATAAATTTATTCCTGAAAGCAATCTCTTCAATGCAGCCGATTTTAAAGCCCTGTCTTTTTTCAATGACGCTTACGAATTCCGATGCATCATGAAGAGAATCGAATGTTCCTGTATCAAGCCAGGCAGTTCCTCTGTCCAGAACACCTACTTCGAGCTTGCCTTTTCTAAGATAGACGTTATTCACATCCGTTATTTCAAGCTCACCACGTGCGGAAGGCTGTATATTCCTGGCGATTTCCACCACTTCGTTATCGTAAAAATACAGTCCGGGAACGGCGTAATTTGATTTAGGGTGAATGGGTTTTTCTTCGATAGAAACAGCTTTGAAGTCATCATCAAATTCTACCACACCATATCTCTCGGGATCAGAGACGTGATACGCGAAAACAACACCACCATCCGGTTGGGTTTTATTTTTCAATAAAGTTCCCATTTCGGAACCATAGAAGATATTATCACCTAAGACCAATGCAGCTGAATCATTTCCGATAAATTGATCTCCTAAAATAAATGCCTGTGCCAATCCGTCCGGGCTGGGCTGTACCACATATTCTATATTACACCCGATCTGGGAGCCGTCACCCAGAAGTTTTACAAAACCTTCCTGGTCGTGCGGGGTAGTGATGATTAAAATATCTTTTATCCCGGCCAGCAATAATGTGGAAAGAGGATAGTAGATCATCGGCTTGTCATAAACAGGCATGAGCTGCTTACTTACGGCAATGGTAAGAGGGTAAAGTCTGGTTCCGGAGCCTCCGGCTAATATTATTCCTTTCATCTTTTATTTTTTTATGTTTTCTATGGCATAATCCAACTGATTCTTAATATTTAAATCAAGAGTTGGAGTTATTAAAAATGCTGAATTATCTTTTGATAACTGCCCTCCGATAGCTTTGTGGAACTTAATGAGTTCTTTTAATTTCTCTTCAGAGATGAAAGAAAAAGAGCTATATAAGGAGGATTTTACATGATCAAAATTAAAATTATTAATAATGGAGCGTGCCTGTTCTTTGGTGAGAAGTTCTTTAGGCGGGTCTACATTGTAATCAAACATTTTAAGCTCCAGATAATTTTTTGCGTAATGAATGACAGACTCTTTGTAATGGGAAACTTCTATATACTCATCAATCAGCCGTTTCTGTGAAAGATTGGATGCGGCAGGAGGTGGAGGCAATTGCTGGGCACTTCCCCAAATAGAAAATAATACAAAAAGAAATAATGCAATACGCTTCATCCGGCTAGTTATATTGTTTATCGTAATACTTCTGGTAATCTCCGCTCGTTACATTTTCCAGCCATTCCTTATTTTCAAGATACCAGTCAATGGTTTTTCCTAGTCCCTGTTCAAAAGTTACAGAAGGCTTCCAACCCAGTTCTTTATTAAGTTTTGTAGCATCAATGGCGTAACGTTTATCATGGCCGGGTCTGTCTTTTACAAACGTAATCAGCTTTTCGGAATATCCTTCAGGTTTTCCTAATTTAGAATCCATTTGTTTGATCAGCTCTTTCACCAAATCAATATTCTGCCATTCATTGAAACCTCCGATGTTGTAAGTTTCGCCTGTTTTGGCATCATTAAAAATCTGGTGGATTGCTCTGGCATGGTCAATAACGTATAGCCAGTCTCTTGTATATTTTCCGTCACCATAGATCGGGAGTGGTCTTTCATTGATAATATTGGAAATACAAAGCGGAATCAGTTTCTCAGGAAAATGATTCGGGCCGTAATTATTAGAACAGTTGGAAACAATAAACGGCATTCCATAGGTATTTCCGTAAGCTCTCACCAGATGATCTGACGCGGCTTTGGAAGCGGAATAAGGAGATTGAGGATCATAAGAGGTGGTTTCAAGGAAAAAACCGGTTTCACCTAAACTACCGTATACTTCATCTGTGGAAACATGGTAGAATAAATTTTGTCTTTTCTCATCAGGAAATCTTCCGTGGGTATGATCAGGATTTAACGTCCAGAATTCCTTACACAGATTAAGAAGATTAGCCGTACCATTCACATTGGTATTGATGAATGCCATCGGATCGGTAATGCTTCTGTCAACATGGCTTTCCGCAGCCAAATGTACAACAGCGTCCGGATTGTATTTTTCAAAAACCTTTCTTAATTCTTCGGGTTTTGTGATATCTGCTTTTTCGAAAACGTAATTAGGCTCATTTTCGATGTCTTTTAAGTTTTCCAGATTTCCGGCATAAGTAAGCGCATCAAGATTGATAATAGTGATGCCGGGATTGTTTTTTACAAATTCTCTTACAACATGGGAACCTATAAAGCCGGCTCCTCCGGTAATAATTATATTTTTCATTTTAATGTTTTGAAAAAATTTTAGCGTTAAAAATATTAAAAGTACTCATAATAAAGGAAAATGCAATACCCGATTGAAAAAATCAATATGGGTATACAGGTATTCTTAATTGTTTAGAATAGATCAGTATGATGTCAGATGTTCTGTTGAGAACCAACTTCCTTTATGATATACCTTTAGTTTAAGATGGTTTTTCTTCCGATACTTTTATAATAGAATCCGTTCTGTTCGGGGATTTCCAGAGGATACATATTTCTTCCGTCAAAAATAGCTTTATTGTTCATTTTTTCAGCCATAAGCTTGAAATTAGGGTTTTTGAACTCCGGCCATTCTGTAGCAATAAATAAGGCGTCGGCATTTTCTAAAGCCTCGTACATCCCTTTTGCATATTGGATTTTATCCCCAAGGATTTTCTGAACATTATTTTCCGCTATCAGATCGTAAGCAACAATTTTTGCTCCTTTTTTCAATAAAAGTTCAATGTTGTCAAGAGATGAGGCCTCTCGGATATCATCGGTATTGGCTTTAAATGCCAGGCCCCACATGGCAATTGTTTTACCTTCAACACTTCCGCCGAAATACTTTTCAATTTCAGAAACCAGAATTACTTTTTGGGCAACATTCACATTCTCAGTAGCTTCTAAAATCTGGAAATTAAAATCTTCCTGTTTTCCTGATTTAATCAGTGCTTTTACATCCTTTGGAAAACAGCTTCCTCCGTATCCGATACCAGGGAATAAGAACCTGTTTCCGATTCTGTCATCACTTCCCATTCCTAATCTTACCTTATCCACATCAGCACCTACTTTTTCACAATAGTTGGCGATCTCATTCATAAATGTAATCTTTACAGCTAAAAATGAGTTGGAGGCATATTTGGTAAGTTCGGATGACTTTTCATCCATGAAAATAATCGGGATTCCGGTATTTGTGAAGGGCTGATAAATCGTAGACATAATATTTTTTGCCTTTTCCGAGCTTGATCCTACCACCACTCTTGCAGGGTTCATAGAATCTTCAACGGCAAAACCTTCTCTGAGAAATTCAGGATTTGAAACCACATCAAAAGGGATGGCTGTTTTTGAAGCAATGACTTCCTGCACTCTGTCGGCAGTACCTACCGGAACCGTACTTTTGTTTACAATGACCTTATATTCTGTCATCATCTTACCAATGTCATTGGCTACCTTCAGTACATAGGACAGGTCTGCAGAGCCGTCTTCTCCCGGAGGAGTGGGCAAAGCCAGGTAAATCACCTCGCTTTTATCCAAAGCTTCTTTTAAGTCTGTCGTGAAAAATAGTCTTTGAGACTGAATGTTTCTTAAGAACATTTCTTCGAGGTTCGGCTCATAGATGGGAACAATGCCGTTTTTCATATCCTCTACTTTCTTTTCATCAATATCAACACAGTATACTGAATTGCCAAGTTCTGCAAGGGTAGTTCCTGTAACTAGTCCTACATAACCTGTTCCTACAATCGTTATATTCAAAATGTATGTTTTTAAAGTTTGTGACAAAAATAATAAAAATACTTTCAAAACTTCTTTAAATTTAATGTTAACTTATAGGTCTGATAATAAGATGATTTTGCTTTTTCAGAAAAAAAGTGTATATTTGCAATGGATTTACGGAAAAATAATGGAAAGGCTTCGCAAGAAAGCCTTTTTTCGTACAGGTAAACCAAGTTAAATATATGGAGTTTAGAAAAAAAATTGAAGAATTATTAAATGGCTTCCTTGAAACCAGAACAGATTTATTTCTTGTCGATTTAAAGATTTCTGCAGGGGATGACGTTACGGTGATTTTAGATGGAGATAATGGAGTTACTTTGCAGGACTGTCTTGATGCGAGCCGTGCGATAGAGTTTAACATGGATCGTGAAGAACATGATTTCAGCCTGCAGGTGATGTCTGCCGGATTGAGTGAGCCTTTGTCGACTCCAAGACAGTTTAGAAAAAATCTGGGAAGAGAGATTGAAGTGATGTTTGAAGATTCTTCCAAAATTGAAGGCGAATTGTCTAATGTGGATGAAGAAAAAATCACACTAACCTTACGTTACCGGAAACCAAAAGATATTGGAAAAGGTAAAGTAGATGTGGAGGAGGAAAAAGAAATTCCTTACTCAGAGATAAAAAAAGCATTAGTAGTAATTAAATTTTAAAAAAGAAAAAAGAATAAATGGATAATATAGCGTTGATTGAATCCTTTGGTGATTTTAAAGACGAGAAGGGGATCAGTAAAATTGATCTTATGGCGATTATTGAAGATTCTCTGAAAACTCTTTTAAGAAAAAGATTTGATTCAGATGATCATTTTGATGTGATTGTGAATCCTGATAAAGGAGATTTTCAGATATTTTTGAATAAAACGATCGTAGAAGATGAAATGTCGGAAGATGATGATTTGGAAATCGAGATTTCTGAAGCAAAGAAGATAGACCCGACTTTTGAAGTGGGAGAGGATTTTACAATGGAAATTCCGGTAGCTCAATTGGGAAGAAGAAATATCCTTACTTTGAAGCAAATTCTGGCTACAAAATTGCAGGAGCACAACAATGCTATGCTGTATGAGCAGTTCAGAGACAGAATCGGGGAAATTGTTGTAGGAGAAATTCACCATATTCGTCACAAACATGTAATTTTGCTGGATGATGAAGGGAATGAATTTATTTTGCCGAAAGAAAACCAGATTCAATCCGATTTCTTTAAAAAAGGTGAAAACATCAGAGCGATTGTAGAAACCGTAGATTTTAAAGGATCTAAACCGCAGATTATTATTTCCAGAACTGCACCTAAATTCTTAGAGAAGTTATTAGAGCTGGAAATTCCTGAAATCCAGGATGGAACCATTATGCTGAAAAAAGTAGTGAGAATTCCCGGAGAGAAAGCGAAGATTGCAGTAGATGCTTATGATGACAGAATAGATCCTGTAGGAGCCTGTGTGGGAGTGAAAGGATCAAGAATTCACGGCGTTGTAAGAGAGTTGAGAAATGAAAACATCGATGTTATTCAGTGGTCTAAAAACCCTGAGATTTTGGTGAAGAGAGCTTTAGGAAACGTTACCATCAATAAAATTGATATCAATGAGGATAGCAACTATGCATTGGTTTATACCCCGGTTGAAGAGATTTCTAAAGTTATCGGTAAACAAGGTCAAAACATAAGACTGGCTTCTTGGTTGACAGGATATGAAATTGATGTGTACAGAGAATCCAGCGAAGATGATGATGTTGAATTGAGAGAATTTAATGACGATATCGAGCAGTGGATTTTGGATGAATTTAAGAAAGTAGGTCTTACTACGGCAAAATCGGTGTTGGATAAAGATACTGAGAGTCTTTTAAATATGGTTGATCTTGAAGAGGAAACGATTGAAGATGTTAAACGTATTCTAAGAGAAGAATTTGAAGATTAAGATTTTAAATAAATTTTAATAAACAGTAAAAAGAAATACTTTAATTTTAAGAATTAAAAAACAGTAAATAATATAGATGCCAAAAATTAGATTAAATAAAGCGGTTAAGGAATTCAACATATCGATGTCCCGACTAGTGGAGTTTTTACAATCCAAGGGCTTCGAGGTTGAAAGCAATCCTAACGCTCAATTAGAAGAAGCGGCATATTCTGCATTGGACGCTGAGTTTGCCAAAGATGGTGAACAACGTAAAGCTTCCCATGAGGTGGTGATCACAAAAGTTCCGGAAGAAAAACTGGAAATTGAAGAAAAGAAAACCCCTGAAGTAATAAGAGCTAAAGCTAATAAGCCTGAAACTAAAATTTTAGGTAAAATAGACTTAGAAACTAAAAAACCTGAAGTTGAAGAAGCTCCTGTTGCTGCACCTGTAGCAGCAAAACCGGTTGAAGAAGAAAAGAAAGAAGAAGTAGTGGCACAGGAACAGGAAGTGAAAGCAACACCTGAAAAGCAGGAATTCAAAGTTTTAGATAAAATTGATCTGTCTCAAATAGAATCTAGAAACAGACCTGCTAAAAAAGATAAACCAAAAGTGGAAGAGAAAAAAGCAGAGGAAAAACCAGTTGAGCCTGTGAAAGAAGCTCCAAAACCGGTTGTAGAACAACCTGTAGCTAAACCTGTAGAGGATAAAGCTGAACCTCAGAAAACTGAAACTGAGCCACAATCTCAGGAACCACAAAAAATTGAAACGGTCTATCAGAAACTTGATGGTCCTAAAATTGTTGGTGAAAAAATTGATTTGACCCAGTTTGCTCCGAAGCCGAATGCAGGGGCTAAAAAGAAAAGAAAAAGAATTGAAAAACCTGGTGGCCCTAATCAGCCAAACCAAGGTAACAACCAACAAGGCGGAAACAACAACAATAACCAGCAAGGTGGCGGTAACAGACCTCAGGGTGGAAACCAGGGGAACCGTCCTCAAGGGCAGGGTGGACAAGGAAATCGTCCTCCGGGCCAAGGTGGTCAGGGTGGAAACCGTTTTGGAAACAACAATCAGGGAAACCGTCCTCCTGGTCAAGGTGGCGGATTCAAGAAAGGTGGACAAAACAACAGACCCGGGCAAAGAGTTATGCCGGTTGAATTAACTGACGAACAGGTTAAAAATCAAATCAAGGAAACCCTCGAAAAACTTACCAATAAAGGAGGAAAATCCAAATCTGCTAAACACAGAAAAGATAAAAGAACCTTCCGTAGAGAACAAGATGAACGTCAGCAGGAAATTGACGCTCAGGACAGAACATTAAAAGTTACTGAATTTATTACAGTAGGCGAATTAGCCAGCTTAATGAATGTTTCACCAACAGAAGTTATTTCTGCTTGTTTCTCATTAGGAGTAATGGTAACGATGAACCAAAGACTTGAAGCAGATACTCTATTATTGGTAGCTGACGAGTTTGGATATAAAATTGAATTCTCAGATGCTGATCTTGAAGAAGTAGAATCTGAAGAAGATATGGATACTGAAGAGGATCTTTCTCCAAGAGCTCCGATTGTAACGGTAATGGGACACGTTGACCACGGTAAAACATCATTACTTGACTACATCAGAAAAACCAATGTTATTGCCGGTGAATCAGGAGGTATTACCCAGCATATTGGTGCATATAACGTGAAATTGGAGAACGGGCAGAGAATTACATTCTTGGATACACCAGGTCACGAAGCGTTTACAGCGATGAGAGCCAGAGGTGCTCAGATTACCGATATTGCCATTATCGTGATTGCAGCGGATGATGATGTGATGCCTCAAACCAGAGAAGCAATTTCCCACGCACAGGCTGCAGGGGTACCAATGATTATTGCTTTGAACAAAGTTGACCGTCCAAATGCCAATCCTGATAATATCCGTCAGCAGCTTTCAGGGATGAATATCCTTGTAGAAGAGTGGGGTGGAAACGTTCAGGCGCAGGAGATTTCTGCGAAGTTCGGTAACAATATGGATATCCTATTGGAAAAAGTATTACTTCAGGCAGAAATGCTTGATCTGAAAGCTAATCCGAATAGAAATGCTCAAGGAGTCGTTATTGAAGCTTCATTAGATAAAGGAAGAGGATATGTTGCCACGATGCTTGTGCAGACAGGAACATTAAGAGTAGGAGATTATGTTGTGGCTGGTAAAAACCACGGTAAAGTGAAAGCTATGCTTGATGAAAGAGGTAGAAACCTTTCAGAAGCAGGTCCATCTATTCCTGTAACCATTTTAGGTTTAGACGGAGCGCCTACAGCAGGTGATAAGTTTAAGGTGTATGAAGATGAAAGTGAAGCTAAAACAATTGCCAATAAGAGAGAACAGCTTCAGAGAGAACTTTCTATCAGAACGAAGAAACATACGACTCTTGAAGAACTTGGACGAAGAATTGCGTTGGGTGAGTTCAAAGAGCTTAATATTATCTTAAAAGGTGACGTTGATGGTTCGGTTGAAGCATTATCAGATCAGTTACAAAGACTATCCACAGCAGAGATCAATGTAAACATTCTTCATAAAGGTGTGGGTCAGATTACTGAATCTGATGTTAACTTAGCAACCGCTTCTGATGCAATTATTATCGGATTTAACGTAAGAGCCGGTGCAAATGCTAAAGAATTGGCAGAAAAAGAAGAAATTGAAATCAGAACCTACTCTGTAATCTATGCTGCTATTGATGAAGTAAAAGAAGCAATGGAAGGTATGCTTTCCCCTGAAATTAAAGAGCAGGTAATTGGTAATGTAGAAATCAGAGAAATATTCAAAATCTCTAAGGTAGGAACGATTGCCGGCTGTATGGTTCTTTCAGGAAAAGTAACAAGAAATTCCAAAGTAAGAGTATTGAGAGATGGTATCGTGAAGTTTGACGGAGAGCTTGAAAGTTTGAAACGTTTCAAAGATGATGTGAAGGAAGTAACTAAAGGTTACGAATGCGGCTTGAACCTGAAAGGGTACAATGATATTGAAGTAGGTGATATTCTTGAAGTTTACGAAGAAGTAGCTGTTAAGAAAAAACTAAAATAATTCACTTTTTATAGTAAATCAAAAACCACTTTTTTTAAAGTGGTTTTTTTGTTAAAGAAATATAAATTTATAATGGTTCTAAATAATATTTTAACGATTAGTAGAACTTTGTTAAACATAATTTGATTGGTAAATATTCTATTTCTGTAAAAGGTCAAAATTCGGTTATTGTTAAATTTTATTCATTTGTAAGTCATTTTAATCATTATTTACTATAAACATAATAGTAATCACGTTGTTAAAAAGTTGTTAATGTTAAAATTTATTAACATATTTGCCCTCTTAAATATTAAAATTTGTTAATATGAATGTGAAATTACGTGTATTAACAGCTGGTGTTTTGTTTTTTACAGGCCAAGCTGTGATTGCCCAAACAACCAAGAAAGATACTGCAACTAAAGAGCAGCAGATTGAAGAGGTTGTGATGGTAGGTTTTGGACAAAAGAAAACTGTTAACGAGTTAACAGGAGCAGTTGGTAATATCAAAGCTGAAGCATTAGAAAATGTTCCTGTAGCATCTGTGGATAAAATGCTTCAAGGTAGAGTTTCTGGGGTTCAGACAGGTAATGCATCTGGGCAACCAGGAGGATTTGCGACAGTAAGAGTAAGAGGTATATCATCTGTAAATGGGGGAGTAAACCCGATATACATTGTTGATGGTATTAGAGTAACATCTGGAGATCCTACCAGAGGAGCAATTACTGCCAATGCTCTTGCCAACCTAAATACAGAAGATATTGAGAGCATGACGGTTCTTAAAGACGCTGCTTCAACAGCAATTTATGGAGCTGATGCTGGTGCCGGTGTTGTAATCATTACAACAAAATCGGGGAAAAGAGGGAAGCCAAAAATTAATATTAATTTTGAACACGGGACAAACTCCAGAGCAATTGAGGGACAAAGAGGTTTAAATACTGACCAATATAGATATTTATTATCATATACATTTGCTAATAATCCTGCTGCACTAGGTGAATCAACTCTTACTCCTGAACAGTTTATAACCAATGCAATTAATGGTAATTATGGTGCTGATCTTAAAAATATTTATACTACAAGTAATAATACTGATTGGAGAAAAGCGTTAAGCAGAACAGCTTATCAGCAATCAGTTAACGCATCAATCAGCGGAGGTAATGATAAAGTAACTTATTATAATTCAGCAAACTATTTTTTACAGGAAAGTGAAATAAAAGGGTCAGACTTTAAGAGAATGGCTTTCACAAGTAAAGTAAATTATGATGCATCTGATAGATTAAAATTCGGATCTGATATTCAGTTAGGTTATAGCAGAATTAATACATTGAATAATGGTGGGGCATTCTCTAACCCAATGTTGACTGAATTATTTGCAAGACCTACAGATCCTGCTTATAATGCTGACGGAAGCTATTACTTAGGAACGAATGGAAGATTAAGTAATAACTTGTTTAACAATGCTTATTTAGCTGAAAATAATTATTACAGAGCAGAAACTGCAAGAGTTTTTGCAACCGTTAATGCAGATTATAAAATTTTAAAGAATTTAAACTATAGATTTGTTCTAGGTGGTGAATTCCTGAATGTTGAAAACTCTACTTATTTGAATCCAAGTCATGGAGACGGATATCAGGTAAACGGTAGAAAAACTGAATCAATTGAAAGATTCTTTAACTGGAACTTACAGAACATCTTAAGTTATAACTTCAAAATTGGTGATAAAAACAATTTTGATGTTCGTATAATTCAGGAAGCTTATCAGAGACAAAACCATGCAGTAGGTGCAAGTGCAACGTCTGTAGGTTCTCCTACTCTTGAAACATTATCAAACTTCGTAAAGCCTGCATCATTCTTCGGAGAAAGAGGCCAGAGCTCAAGAATGGGATATGCAGGTGCGATTAACTATAACTATGATAGATTAGTTACTGTTGATGCTTCTTATAGAAGAGATGCACTTTCAAATTTTACACCGGATCAAAAATGGGGTGATTTCTATTCAGTCGGTTTAGGTGTTGATCTTGCCAGAATTAACTTCGTAAAACAATTGGAGCAGATTTCTATGTTCAAATTAAGAGGTTCTTATGGTAAAGTAGGTAATCAGATTACAAGTAGCCCATATTCATTACTTGGTTTCACTACCAATTATAATGATCTTGCTGCAGCTACTTATGCAGGTGTTTATAATCCATATTTAAAATGGGAAGTAATTAAGCCGCTAAGTGTTGGTATTGATGCTGGTTTGTTTAAAAACAGATTGACCTTCACTGTTGAATATTATAACAAGAAAACAACAGATCTTGTTTTTGCTCAACCGTTATCATTGGCACAAGGGCTTGCTTCTATGGATAAGAACATAGGATCTTTAGTAAACAAAGGACTTGAACTATCTGTTAATGGAGAAATCATTAATAATGATAATTTTTACTGGTCATTAGGAGGTAACTTTAGTACATTGAAAAATGAAGTTACTGAATTGTATGGTGGGCAGGATATCATCTCAGGCTCTACTATATTAAGAGAAGGAGAAGCTGTGGGAACATACTATATGAGAAAATGGGCAGGAGTAGATGCCTCAAACGGTAATGCATTGTGGTATAAAAATGGTGTGGACGGTGAAACAACTTCAAATTATAACGAAGCTCAGCTTGCTGTACAAGGGAATAACTTCTCTAAATATTATGGAGGTATCAATACAAGAGTACAATACAAAGGAATTAGCTTAGAAGCTTTAGCTACTTATGGATTTGGAGGAAAAGTATTGAACGACTGGGCTAATTATACTCAATCAGATGGTCAGTATTCTTACAACTATCCAGGTTCTACAGATCAATTGGATTTCTGGACTCCGAATAATCCAAACGCAGCTAATCCAAAACCGATTTATAACAATGCAACTTTATCCAACAGAGTATCTACAAGATATTTATCAAAAACAGATTACTTTAGATTAAGTAACGTTAAGATTGGATATAAATTTAGTGCAGATATGTTAAAAGGAACAGGAATGACAGGATTTGAAATATATGTTCAAGGGAATAATATCTGGACACATCTTTATGATGATACTCTAAGATTTGACCCTGAAAACAACTTGAACAATTCAAATAACCTTAACTTGCCTATACAAAAAACATATTCATTAGGATTTAACCTACAATTTTAAAAAGAAGAATAAAATGAAAAATAGTATATTGAAATATGCGTTTGTATGCTTAACTGTGGGAGCGATGACTTCTTGTAGTAAAGATTTTGTAGATACAGAGTTTTATCAGTCTATAGAGCAACGTCCACTTGTTTCCATCGAAGAATTGGAATCTACAGTGAGAGGGCAATACAATGCAATGAGAAATGCAACTTATTATGGTTGTGATTTTCCAATGATCACTGAAATTAGAAGTGATAATATGTTTAGTAATAACGCAAGTGGTTATTACAATACAGTAAGTAACTATTCAATGCTATCCAATGATGCCTATGCATCAGGACCATATACTCAAATGTACAGAACGGTTGCTTTAGCCAATTTGGTTATCAATAACACACCTCCTGCACCTTTGACTTGGAAAGCAAGTGCTGACCCTGCAACAATAGCAGCAAAAGAAAAATATCTTAGAGGACAATCCTATGCGGCTAGAGCATTAGCTTTTTTTGATGCATTAAGACTTTACGGGCAAGAGTATGCTGGCGGAACTTTAGGAGTAGTTATTCCTACAAAATATAGTCCGGAAACATTACAAGCCAGAGCATCTGTTACAGAAACAAGAGCTCAGATTGAGAGTGACTTTAATAATGCAATTTCTTTAATGAGCCCTGCTTTAGATGTTTATACAGATAAAACAGTATTGAATACTATTGCTGTAAAAACTATCATGTCAAGATATTATCTTTACAAAGGAGATTTTGCAAAAGTAAGACAATTAGTGGATGAGGTTGTAGCAGCTAACAAATACTCTGTAATCGGAAGAGGTGATTATGCTAATAGCTTTAAAAGTACTTCAGCCCAAAACTCTATGTTTGAGCTTGCAATAGGAACTTTAGGTGACTTAGGAACCACTTCAACATCTTATAAATTGTTGACGGCACCTAACGGATATGGTAATATGAAAGTATTATCTGCTTTGAGAGGAACATATGCTGCAAATGATATTAGACTGGCTGGTATTTCTACAGGTTTAGTTCTTAACGGGAAGTATACCAATACATTTGATAACATCAAATTAGTTAGATATGAAGAAGCTTTATTAAACGGAGCTGAAGCAGAACTAAATGGGGGTGATGCAACAAAAGCACTTACATATTATAACTTAATCTTGTCAAACCGAATTGCTAATTATACACCAGCTGTGGCTGTAACTTTAGCTGATGTTTATCAGGAAAAGAAGAAAGAATTTGTAGGAGAAGGATTTGGTATGTTTGATCTTTTAAGAAGAGGTCAGCCGATTACTCAAAGAAATACTTCAGGAGCTGCAGTACAGGTAAGAAATGTGGGTAATAATTTACTTGCATTCCCAATCCCGAGAGCAGAAATAAATGTTCCTGGAACTCCGGTTGTTCAGAACCCTGGCTATTCAAATTAATATATAATTTAATTTATATAGAAGCCCACATATTGATGTGGGCTTTTTATTTCCTTTTATTTCTTATTTTTGCTGTACAAAATACAAAGCCTTTTTAAAACGGCTTTGATTTTTGAACAATATAAATAAATGCATGAAATACATATTTCTTATCATATTCTTCCTCAGTCTCACGGCTCAAGCACAGGTTGTAAATAAAACAGATTCAAACCAACTTCCGAAGAAGGATGAAGATACCCTGGTCATAGACTCCGGGAAAAAAGACTCCTTAAAAATATTCAAACCTACAATCAATGATTATCAGTATCAGACCCAGTTTTCTGAAAAGAAAATATTTGATACGGTAATGACTTCTGATAAAACACATATATTTTCACAATACAACAATAAAGACAATTTTGGGAGAATACAGTTTTCCAATATTGGTTCAGGATTTAATCCGCTTTCCTATGAAGTAAATGCTGAGCAGAATTTGGCTTTATTACCAACCAATAAATCTTATGGGATTTTAGGAATCAATGATGTCAAATACTATGATGTGAAAACCCCTACAGCTACCTTTATCTATCATAATTCTATGAAAAACGGGGCAGCATTGAAATCTACCTATACCCAGAATATCGGGAAGAGATTTAATTTTGCATTAGAATATATGGGGCTCCGTTCACAAGGTCTGTATAGAAATTCATTGGCATCCAATAACAATACATTATTTTCAGGGCATTATATAAGCAAAAGCGGAAATTATGAATTATTTGCGCATTACTTGCATCAGAATGTAAACAACCAGGAAAATGGCGGAATTGTTGAGGATGATCTTTTCCAGGAAGGGAACAGTGATTTCAGAAACAGGCTCAATGCTGAAGTGAATCTGGCATCTTCAAGCTCGCAGTTTTCTTATAGAAGATATTATTTAAGCCACCAGTTTACCCCTTTTAATTCAGAGAAATTTCCTTTCAGGATCAGACATACGATTTCTAACCAGGGAAATAAATATTACTACGCACAGGATGCTTTAGAAAGCTATTGGTATAATACGCCGGCCGAAATTGTTGACGGATTTCCCCTTTCCACTAAAAAATATTCAAATAATTTCAGCAATACAGTAAGTCTGGTTTTCGATAATGAAAAGTTTAAATTGGATGCGGGTGTTCGTTACCAGATGTTGAAATTCGGTTCGACAGAGATTTCTTTACCCGGTTTACCCATCCCCAACGAGATCAAAGAAAACAGATTGGGAGCAGTTGGGAATTTACAGATCAAGCTTTTAAAAAAAATTCAGCTGAATTCATTTGTAGAATTTTCTAATGGAAGCCAGTTCGGAAATTATGTGAAAACAACAAATAATTTAAAATTTGAGCCGATCAAAGATTATTTTGTTAATGCTAAAGTGAATTTCCAGAGTGCTTATCCTTCTTTTAATTACCTTATAAATACTTCAATATATAATAACCTGAATTATTATCTTCAGGATGCTAAAAATCAATCGATCACTGAAATTGGAGGAAATATTAATTTGAAATGGTTTAAAACAGAATTATTTGTCAACTATTTCAGAATTGATAATTATACCTATTTTGATCAGTTTGCCATGCCGAAACAGAGCCAAAGCTCTTTGAATATTTCGCAAATCGGAGGAGATGCAACCTTTAGTTATGGTAATTTTCATTTAAATACCAGAGTTCAGTTCCAGAATGCTTTGACGAATAAAGAATTATATCCGATGCCTGGATTTATAGGCCGGGCCAATTTCTTTTATCAGGCTAAAGCGTTCAAAAAAGCGGCGGAAGTTCAGGCAGGTATAAAAGTATATTATTTCTCGAAGTTTGCTTCAAGAGATTATTCGCCGATGCTTAACGAGTATCTTTTACCAAATTCCAATTCATTTTCAATAGGCGGGCAACCCATTGCCGATATTTACTTTAACATGAAAGTAAAGAAAATGTTCTTCTTTATCGAAGGACAGCAGATTGGCACCCTTATTTCGAATAATAAAGCCTATGCATTCCCACATTATCCGGTTTACGACTTTAGACTGAATATCGGGATTGTATGGTATTTGTTCAACTAAAAAACTCAGTTAAAGTTGAAAACAATCAATAAAATATCGTTTACCGATATCGAGAGTATACCTCAGTTAATAAAAGATTTTTTAAATCATAAAATTGAAGGTTTCGAAGAAAATACTTTTTCTTTGGATCATTTCAGAAAACAGATTCATTTAAAGCAGCAATCTTTCACATCAGAACAAAGAAACGTTTTATCTGATACTTTAAAAAAACAGCTTTCAAGCCTTACTTTGTCCACAAGGCAAAAAGAAAATATAGAAAATTTAAAACAGCCGAACACGTTCACGATTACTACGGGGCATCAGTTAAACCTGTTTTCAGGACCTGTTTTCTTTGTCTATAAAATTTTGCAGACCATTAAAACCTGTACCTATTTAAAAGAAAACTTCCCTGATTTTAATTTTGTACCGGTATATTGGATGGCTTCGGAAGATCATGATTTTGCTGAGATCAACCATTTTAAAACTGAAAATAATTATTACGAGATCAATGAGAAATCCGGTGGACCGGTTGGAAGAATCAAGATCAATGATACCTTTTTCATCTCTGAATTTGAGAAAGAATTTAAAGATTCTATTTTCGGGACAGAGTTGATTTTAATGCTGAAAGAAGCATATAAAACGGGAAATACTCTGACAGAGTCCATTAAAACATTAGTCAACAGACTTTTTTCCGATTTAGGATTATTAATTCTTGACGGTGATTCTAATGAACTGAAAACCCAGATCAAAGATATTTTCAAAGACGAGCTTCTTCATTTCAGTTTACACAATGTCTCAAAAGAAAAAGTAAATTTTCTGACTGAAAAATATGGGAAAGTACAGGTAAATCCAAGAGAGATTAATCTGTTTTATCTTTCTGACACCAGGGACAGAATTGATTTTGATGGACAGAAATATAATATCGTCGATAAAAATATTCAGTTTACGGAAAGCGAAATAATCAGTGAACTGGAAAACTCACCCGAAAAGTTTAGCCCGAATGCATTGATGCGTCCTGTTTATCAGGAAAAAGTATTACCGAATCTGGCTTACATCGGTGGAAATGCAGAAATCATGTACTGGCTGGAGCTGAAAGATTATTTTTCAAAAATCAATATTCCGTTTCCGGTTCTTATTCCGAGAAATTCAATGCTGTTTTTAAAAGAAAAGACATTGAAAAAAATAGATAAGCTTGATTTGAAAATAGATGACTTTTTTCAAAACTTTACGGTCCTTACAAATAATAAAATTTTAGGAGATCACGCAATCCTGAAATTGCTTGATGAAAAAGAAAATCTTCTGATCAATCAGTTTTCCATGTTAAGATCTGCTGCGGAAACCACAGAAAAGTCATTCGGAAATATGGTGAAGGCTGAAGAAATAAGACAGCTTAAATCATTTAAAAGAATGAAAAAACGTCTTCTGCATGCAGAAAAAATAAAGCAGAAAGAGTTATTGGAAAGACTTGAAAACCTTTTCTTAGATGTACATCCTTCTAAAACCTGGCAGGAAAGAGTCTATAATTTTAGCGTATTTTTTGCAGATTACGGATATTCGTGGCTTGAAACTTGTTTAGAAGAAATGGTGGTTCAAGAATCCAAATTAATAATTGTTGCCATTTAATTTTAAAGAAGTATTTTTGTAAATATAATTATCGACTATGATAAAGAGGTTTTTTATTCTATCCGGTTTATGTATGGTTTTGAGTGTTTCCGCTCAACAATCTCACACGGTTGTAAAAGGAGATACTCCTTACAATATTGCTAAGAAGTATGGAATAAGTGTAGATGAGTTGCTCAGATTAAATCCGAAATTTAAAGACGGTAAGCTGGCAATCGGAGATGTTTTAACCGTTAAATCTGATAAAAGCACCACTTCAGCTCCTAAAGCTGTTACGGAAAAGCCAAAATCTAACACTTCTTCTCAGACTGGTAAAATTGTTTTGCAGCCTAAACAAACCATTTATGGAATTACAAAACAATACCGGATCTCAGAAGCAGATCTGAGAAAGTTCAATCCTGAGCTTGATTCCCATATGAAAATCGGAGATGAGATTACCCTGCCTCTTGACAGCATAAAAAAATATGGCGGCGATCAGCAAACGGCGGTGGTGACAACAACAAAACCGATAGTCAAACCTGCTGAAACAACAGTGGAAACTCCGGCTGCTTCCGTAGCAGAAGGAGAATCATATACCATTCAGTCTAAAGATAATTATTACAGGATTTCAAAACAATTTGGAATTACCCAGCAGGAACTTTTTGCTTTAAATCCCGGATTGGAAGAAAAAGGGTTGAAGCCGGGAGAAACGATTAAAGTTAAAAAACTGAATACAGAAGTTGTTTCTGAACCGGTTAATAATAAAACTAAAATGGATTCCGGAAACGAAAGAACTACGGAAAATACATCAGAAACGGTTGCCGTTTCACAAGATGAATATGTAACCTATACCGTTCAACAGGGAGATACCGTTTTTTCTATCGTAAATAAATACGGAATCTCTATTGATGAATTAATTGCCCTGAACCCTGAACTTTCAAAAGGGTTGAAAACAGGAATGGTTTTAAAAATTAAAAAGCTTGATCCGGGCTATGTGAAAAAGAGCGGTGATGCTCTAAGTGTCGTATTGATGCTTCCTTTCGGATACAATACCAATGAAACCCAATACAGGGCCATGGCACTGGATTTCTTAACCGGGGCAAAATTAGCGATCGAAAGAAACGCAGGAAGCGGACAAAAATTAGATATCAAAGTAGTGGATTCAGGAAATGAAGCTTCATTTAAAAATTCGCTAACACAGATAAACCCGAATAATACCGATTTGATTATCGGGCCATTCTTTAAATCTAATGTCATCGATGTCCTGGATTTTACCAAAAATCAGAAAATTCCTATTGTAGCACCATTTGCCAACTCTCCGGAATTATACAATTACAGCAATCTTGTAATCATTGAAACCAATGATCAAACTTACGCTGATAAAATCGTTGAAGAAGTAAAAGCCACTTATTCAGATCAGAAGATTTATGTGGTTGCTGACAGTAAAAAAGAACTTGCCAATTATATTAAAGCAGGCCTTGAAAAAGCCGTTAAAAATCCAAATATAACGATTGTCAATTCTCCGGCTGAAATACAACTGGATAAGAATATGATGACCGGCCAGTCGGCACCGGTAATTGCAATCCTGGCGAGTGATAATGACAGTACCGGTGAAGCATTTTCAAATAAAGTAATTGCATTGTCAAAAGAAGTACAGGGAATGAAAGCATTCAGTATGTATTTTGTACCAAGCTTTGAGAAAAAAGTAGACGACCTGAGTCAGGCAAGTCTGGTTTATCTGATGGACAGAAAAATTAATACAGAAGGAAGTTTTGAAAAAGAAATCCTGGCTGCATATAAAGCCAAGTATTGTAAAGCCCCGGCTAAATATGCGATCATAGGTTTTGATGTTGTGAATGACATGCTGACCAGAGAAAACAAAAAAGGCGAGCTTTTTAAACAAATGAATAAAGTTCAGACGCAGCTTGCTACAAAATTTGAATACGTAAAATCAAAAGCCAACGGAGCATATGTAAATACCGGCTACCGTGTGATACGTTTAGTTCCTTAAGATATTTATTTATGTTAAATAATATTTTTAACATTATATCTATATTTGCATAATATTTTAAATTAATACATGAAAGCACTTGTATTTCCTGGGCAGGGTTCTCAATTCGATGGGATGGGAAAAGAATTATATGATTCTCGAAAAGACATAAAGGATTTGATGGAATCTGCCAATGAAATTTTAGGTTTCGATATCCTTTCCATTATGTTTAATGGAGCAGATGAAGACTTGAAGAAAACGGAGGTTACCCAGCCTTCAATTTTTATACATTCAGTAGCTGCTTTGAAAGCAGTAAACGGTCTTGGAGCAGAAATGGTTGCAGGACATTCTTTGGGCGAATTTTCAGCCTTAGTGGCAAACGGCGTTCTGTCGTTTGATGACGGACTGAAATTAGTATCCGAAAGAGCAAAAGCAATGCAGGAGGCCTGTGATGCCAATCCAAGTTCTATGGCAGCAATTTTAGGATTGGAAGATGCTAAAGTTGAAGAAATCTGCGCACAGATCAACGGGATCGTTGTTCCGGCTAATTACAATTGTCCCGGACAATTAGTGATCTCCGGAGAAACGGCAGCCGTTGAAGAAGCCTGCATCAAATTAAAAGAGGCAGGAGCCAAGAGAGCATTATTATTGCCTGTAAACGGAGCATTCCATTCTCCATTGATGCAACCCGCACAAGAAAGGCTGGCCGCTGCTATCGAATTGACTAAATTCAGAAAAGCAACAATTCCTGTTTATCAGAATATCACTACGACAGCCATTACAAACCCTGAAGAGATCAAACAGAACCTGATCGCACAATTAACAGGGCCTGTAAAATGGACACAATCTGTGCAGAATATGATTAAAGACGGTGCCACTAATTTCGTTGAAGTTGGACCCGGAAAAACGCTTCAGGGACTGATCAAGAAAATTGACGGTTCTGTAGATGTTGCCTCTGCCATCTAAATAAAAAATTATGAGCGGAATATTTTCACCGGGAAAGCTGATGCTTACTTCAGAATATTTCGCGATAGACGGAGCTCTTGTCTTAGCGATACCTACCAAGCTGGGACAAGAGTTTTTTTTTGATGAAAAAGATGATCAGAAATCACTTATTTTCTGGGAAGCCTATCATCAGAACAAATTATGGCTGAAAGCTGGCATCGACTATAAAAACTGGCAGGTTTTAGAAACCAATATTCCTTCAGGTGCCGAATTTATCCTGAAAACCCTGAAAAATGTTCAGGATCTTTCTGAAACGAAATTCAAAGGCACTCATTCCTATTACTTAAAGACAAACCTTCAGTTTCCGGCAGACTATGGCCTTGGAAGCAGCTCTACGCTGATGAATAATCTGGCTGAATGGGCTGAAATAGATCCTTTTCATTTAAATTCGATCAGCCTGGGAGGCAGCGGATATGATATTGCCGTAGCAAAAGAGAAATCTGCCGTCCTTTTTCAGAGCAAACCTGAGATCAGATATGAAAAGGTAAACTTTAATCCATCCTTTAAAAACGATTTGATTTTTATTCATTTAAATCAAAAGCAGGACAGCCGTGAAGGCATTGCACTTTACAAATCCAAAACGAAGTCTCAAAAACTGATTGATGAGTTTTCCGATCTTACAAGAAATATTTTGTTATGTAATGAATTGGAAAATTTTTCTCAATTAATGTTCTTTCATGAACAAAAAATATCTGATTTTATTGAAATTCCTACAGTTAAACAAAAAAAATTCGCTGATTGTCCCTCATTCGTTAAAAGTCTTGGTGCCTGGGGCGGAGATTTTGTAATGAGTGCAAAATTTGAGGGGTTTAAGGACTATTTTTGGGGAAAAGGTTTTACGACTGTTTTCGATTGGAATGATTTAATTTATTTGTAATCAGCTGGTTACATCAAGGTTTTTTTCTTTGGTATTCTGACTTATATCATTATATTTATCCACCTTTAACAATTAATTAATATTTAATTTTGTTGAACCCAAAAAGAAATAGAAAATATAAGTAAAATGAAACACGCTAAAATCATCCAGGATTTAGAAAAATTAGGGATTAAAGGAGACTATAAAATGATGTATAATCCTTCTTTCGAAGAATTATATCAGGCTGAAGTATCTCCTGAAAATCAAGGCTTTGAGAAAGCTGAGCTTACGGAATCTGGTGCAGTATCTGTACAAACAGGAATTTTCACAGGTCGTTCACCTAAAGACAGATATATCGTTCAGGATGATGTTACAAGAGACACAATTTTCTGGGATGGTAAAGTGAATTTACCCACAACACCGGAAATTTTCCAGTCTTGTAAGGAATTAGTGCTGAACCAGCTTTCAACATCAAAGAAAATTTATGTCGTAGATGCTTTTTGTGGAACGAATGCAGATACAAGGCTAAAAGTAAGATTCATCGTTGAAGTGGCATGGCAGGCGCATTTCGTTACTAATATGTTTATCCGTCCCTCTCACTATGAGCTTGAAAACTTCGGCGAGCCGGATTTCATCGTAATAAACGGTTCTAAAACGACAAACCCTGATTGGGAAGCACAAGGATTAAACTCTGAAAACTTCGTGATGTTTAACCTTACTGAAAAATTACAGATCATTGGTGGTACATGGTACGGCGGAGAAATGAAGAAAGGTATGTTTGCCATGATGAATTACTATCTTCCGTTGAAAGGAATGGCTTCAATGCACTGTTCTGCAAACGTAGGTGAAGAAGGCGATGTTGCTTTGTTTTTCGGTCTTTCAGGAACAGGAAAAACAACATTGTCTGCAGATCCGAAAAGATACCTGATCGGTGATGACGAGCATGGTTGGGATAACAACGGAGTTTTCAATTACGAAGGCGGTTGCTATGCCAAAGTAATTGATTTGTCTGAAGAAAAAGAACCGGATATTTTCAGAGCGATTAAAAGAGATGCGCTTCTTGAAAACGTTGTGGTCAATAATGGTGTTTCTGATTATACAGACGGATCGATCACAGAAAATACAAGAGTTTCCTATCCGATTTATCATATTAATAAAATCGTTTTACCATCTAAAGCAGGGCATGCTAAAAAGATTGTTTACCTTTCTGCAGATGCGTTCGGAGTATTGCCTCCGGTATCCATTTTGGATGAAAACCAGGCACAATATCACTTCCTTTGCGGGTATACTTCAAAATTAGCCGGAACTGAAAGAGGAATTACAGAACCTGAACCGTCTTTCTCACCTGCATTCGGTGAAGCATTCCTTACATTACACCCAACGATGTATTCTAAAACATTGATCGGTAAAATGAAAGAACACGGAGCTAAAGCTTATCTGGTAAACACTGGCTGGAACGGTACAGGAAAAAGAATTTCCTTAAAAGATACAAGAGCAATCATTGATGCAATCATCGACGGTTCCATTGAAAATGCTCTAAAAACAAGAGTTCCGATTATGAACCTTGAGATCCCGACTTCTTTACCAAATGTTTCGGAAGGTATTTTAGATCCTAGAAATACATACGGCGATGCTGCCGAGTGGGAAGAAAAAGCGAAAGATCTTGCTGCAAAATATATCAAAAACTTTGATCAGTATTGCAATACCGAAGAAGGTAAGAAATTAATTTCTTCAGGCCCTCAATTACAGGAACAGACAATTTAATCAATATAAAGCCTCATCAACTGATGAGGCTTTTTTATATCTTTTCTCAAAGTTCCAATCATCTGTGAAAACCTGAATAATCAATATGTGGTTAAAATCGACTAATATTTTAAACTAAGAATTGCCAATCGGTATCCATCCATTCCAAAACCGGATAAAACAGCATCACTACAGGCTGCAGTCACAGATTTCTGACGGAACTCTTCCCTTTTATAAATATTGCTGATATGCACTTCAATCTTAGGTTTGCGGATATTTTTTAAACAATCGGCAATCGCATAAGAATAGTGAGTGAAAGCCCCCGGATTAATGACCACAGCATCAAAATCATCTTCCTGAAGCCTGTTGATCAGTTCTCCTTCAATATTAGACTGATAGTAGGTTAGCTCATAAGACGAAAATTCCGATCTCAATTTATCAAGATAATCTTCCATAGATAAATTGCCATAGATTTCAGGTTCTCTTGTGCCCAACAGATTCAGATTGGGTCCGTTTACTAATAAAACTTTCATACCATAAAATTAAAAACTTTTTTCAATTGAGGTTTAAATTTATTCTTTTTATTCTTTTTTTATTTTTGAATTATTTTTAATGATATTTCTCATATTTAAAGATTTATCAATTTATTTAACTGCTTATTTTAGTGGTTTTTAAAATAATTTTAACTTAATTTTCATAAAATTATAATTAAAAATATTAAAGTCTACTTGTTTTATAGACTAATTGTTTTTAGATTTGCAACCATATTTCGATCGGCTTATAAAGAAAGACGGAGGGAACTGACCCTGTGAAGTCTTAACAACCTGCATCGTGCAAGGTGTTACATTCAGCCTTAAAGGAAAAATAAGCATTAGGTTTATCATATTTATTGATACCCTTTGCTGTGCTTTCTGCAAAGGGTTAATTTTTAATATTTGATAAATAAAATTGATTATGGTTAGTAAGAATTTATTTAATGCTAAAATTTGGATTCCACCTGTTGCTGTGTTTTTCTTGGGAATTACCGGCGTAAAAGGTCAGGAGACAAAAAAAGATACACTTCGTGAAAAAGAAATAGATGAAGTAGTGGTAGTTGCTTATGGTAAAGCAAAAAAGACAAGCTATACCGGTTCCGTAGCAACAATTTCGAGTGAGAAAATCAACAACAGGCCTGTTACCAATATTACAAAAGCTCTGGAAGGACAGGTTCCGGGATTACAGGCAGTAAGTGCATCGGGACAGCCCGGTTCTACAGCATCAATCCGGATCAGGGGAATTGGTTCTGTGAGTGCTTCAAGCAATCCATTATTTGTAGTAGACGGAATTCCGTTTGACGGAAACATAAACTCGATCAGTCCGAATGATATTGAATCAATCAGTGTTTTAAAAGATGCCACAGCAAGTTCTTTATACGGATCAAGGGGAGCAAACGGTGTTATTATTATCACCACAAAATCCGGAAAAAAAGGAGAATCAAGAGTTAACTTCAATATCAGTCAGGGTTTTTCAGGCAGAGCGGTGAAAGATTACAAGCAGGTAAATACCGACCAGTATTACCAGCTGTATTGGGAAGCCTTGAGAAACGGGTATAAATCAAGCCAGGTTTCATCACAACAGGCCGCTCAGATGGCAACGGATAATTTAGTGAATGCATTAGGAATAAATCCTTATGGGCCAAATTACGCAAAACCTGTAGGTACAGACGGAAGGCTTCTTTCAGGAGCAACCCCTTTATGGAATGACAACTGGAAGGATATTCTTCAGCGAGTGGCTTCAAGAAATCAGGTAGACCTGGATATCAGTGGCGGAAGTGAAAAAAGCAATTATTATTTTTCATTAGGATACCTTGATGATAAAGGAATTGCCATAGAATCCGGTTTCAGGAAATACAGTACCAGATTAAAGGTAAATACGGAAGTTAAAAAATGGCTGAATGTTGGAGCAAATCTAAGCTATACCAACAGCCTTCAGGAAGCTCCGCCTTCTTCAGACTCCAGAACAGATAATATTATCAATGCAGCAAGGGTGATTCCTTCATTTTATCCTTACTATGAAAGGAATGCAGACGGAAGCTATAAGCTTGATGCAGCGGGAAACAATATTTATGATTTCGGAAAATACCGGCCTACAAGTGCTTTGCAGAATGAAAATGCAGCAGCAACCCTACCCTTGGACAAAAACGAAAACAGGGAAGATAACTTTTCCGGAAAAGGATTCGCAGAATTTACTTTCTTACCCGAGCTGAAGTTTAAAACCAGCTTTTCAGTTGATCTGGTAAATTATAACGGACATTATTACACAAATCCATTATTGGGTGAAGGAGCGGAAATCGGAGGCTCGGTAACGAAAACCAATTCCAGGACACTTTCTTATACAACGAGTAATATTCTGACGTATGATAAAAAATTCGGGCAGCACCATTTTAATATTCTGGGCGGTCAGGAATTTTATCATTATGAATACCAGACCATATCCGGAAACAGAAGCCAGTTTTCACTGCCATATTATTATGAGCCGGATGCGGCAGCTTTGTTAGGTGGTTTTAGCGGAAATAGTGATAAGTTAGGCTTACTGAGTTTTTTAGGTAAAGTGGAATATGATTTTAAAAATACATATTTCATCTCCGGATCAGTGAGGGCAGATGGTTCCTCAAGGTTCTCTCCCGAAAACAGATGGGGAACTTTCTGGTCAGTGGGTGGTTCCTGGAAAGCTTCCAATGAAGATTTTATTAAAAGCTTAAATGTTTTCAATCAGCTTACCCTTCGTGCAAGTTACGGAGGCCAGGGAAATGATAAATTAAGTACTTATTACGCTTATCAGAGTTTATATGCTTTCTATAATAACCTCGGAGAAGGCGGGACAGTGGCAAGCAGGCTCCCGACACCGGACCTTAAATGGGAAACCAACCTCAATTTAAATGTAGGATTGGAATTCGCGATTCTTAAAAACAGAATCAAGGGGAATGTAGAATATTTCCAGCGCCAGAGTAAAGATCTTTTATTTGACATGCCATTGGCACCGTCATTAGGTTTTAGCGGTTATCAGGCTAATATCGGGGAGTTAAAAAATACCGGATTTGAATTCTCATTATTCACGACTCCTGTTAAACATGATAATTTCCAGTGGGATGTAGATCTGAACCTGAGTACTTTAAATAATAAGATAACAAAGCTTCCCAAAGGTTCCATCGTAAGCGGCACAAAACTATTGCAGGTAGGAGGTTCGATCTATGACTTCTTTATTCCGGAATGGATGGGCGTTGATCCTGGCAACGGAGCTCCTTTATGGAAATATATTTACCAGGATGCAAACGGAAACACGGTAGAAGGAACCACTTCAGAGTATGCAAAAGCGACAAAAACCTTACAGGGTTCTTCACTTCCCAAAGTGATGGGGGGGCTTACAACAAGTATTACCTATAAAAACTTTGATTTTTCAGGATTGCTGACCTTCAGTATTGGGGGAAAAATTTTGGATACAGACTATACTTCGATCATGCATAACGGAAGCGCGGCAGGAAGAGCCTGGAGTGCAGAAATGCTGAACCGTTGGACGCCGGAAAATCCGAATACTGATGTTCCTGCTTTGAGTACCACAACAAATAACTGGACTTCGGCATCTTCAAGATTTCTGTATTCGGGGACGTATGCAAGAGTGAAGAATGTGAGTTTAGGATATACCCTTCCGTCAGATTATTTTGAAAGATTGGGGCTTAAAAAATTCAGGATTTATGTTCAGGCGGAAAACCTTTTAACCTTCTATAAACATAAAGGAATGGATCCGGAGCAGACCCTTGACGGAACAACCTACTACAGGTATCCGGCAATGAGAACGATCACTTTCGGGCTTCAGGCCACTCTTTAATCATCTAAAATCAAAACAATGAAACAATTAAAATATATATCTTTCGCCTTAATCGCAGCATTGTCATTTACAGGCTGTGCAAGTGATCTGGAAACAGCTCCAACCAATCAGGCCAATGAAGCGGAAATTTTTAAAACTGCTGAAAGCGCAGAAACAGTGATCAATGGAGCCTGGGCGAAATTTAATGATGACGGAACCACCTATGCCAACATCGGGTATTCTACAGTCCTGAGAACAAGTGATTCCATGGGAAGTGATGTCGCGGTTTTAACCAATAAATATGGTTTTGCATCACCTTATGCCTTCACGGATCTGGTAAACAATACAGGAAGCCGTGCCCAGTTTATCTGGAGTCTGCTGTATTCCACCATTAATAATATGAACAATGTAATCAGCCGTATTGATGGAGTAGAAGGAAGCCAGGAAAAGAAAGACCAGGTAAAAGGCCAGGCAAAGGCATTACGTGCTTTTTGCTATCTCAATCTGGCAAGCTTTTATCAGTTCAGCTACTTAAAAGATAAAACAGCGCTCACGGCTCCGATTTATACCGAACCCACCACTACAAATTCCGTAGGTAAGAAAAAAGCGAGTCTGGAAGAAATTTATACCTTGATCAAAAATGATCTGTCTGAAGCAAGTCTTCTGCTGCAAAATTACACCAGAAACAACAAAGATAAAATTGACAGGTCTGTTGTCAACGGATTATTGGCAAGAGCGTATCTGAATACCGGTGAATGGGCTAAAGCCGTTTCAGCCGCACAAATAGCAAAAACAGGTTATCCTTTAATGACGCCGGAAAAATACAAAGACGGCTTCAATGATATCAATAATGCAGAATGGATTTGGGGACATGGCCAGACTCAGGAGCAGTCCGGGGAAAGTTATGCGTTCCATTTTTTAGATGTTTCGTCTTCCGGAAGTTATTATTACAGCTTTATGGCTGATCCTTATTTCAAAGACCTGTTTGATACCAACGACATTCGTTATTCTTTATTTTCATGGGACGGCCTTCCCGGAAGAGAAGGGCTTTTAAGATATGCGAAATTTAAATTTAAAGCCAATCTTATTGCAGACATTGTATTCATGAGAGCTGCTGAAATGTATTTAATTGAAGCTGAAGGTGAAGCCAGAAACGGAAATGTAAATAATGCCGTAGCTGTTTTGAATCAGCTAAAATCAGCAAGAAATGCTAATGCATATACCGGACCTTTAAGTCAGGACGCTGTAATAAAAGAAATTTTAATCGAAAGAAGAAAAGAATTATTCGGGGAAGGTTTTGCTTTATCAGATATTATCAGAACTCAGGGAACCGTTGCAAGAAAAGCTTATATAAATTCAAGCGGTCAACCGATCCAGGTTCAGATAACAACTCCGGACGGAACGGTGAAAACCGTAAACGGAAGAGGACATTCTGTTTTTGCTTTTCCTGACCAATCGGCTTTTGTCGCGAATAGCAGGTATTATCTGTTTTCTATTCCACAGAAGGAGATAGAGAATAACCCGAATTTATAATACCCGTTTTTTAATTCCAATGAAGTCACTGCTTATGCGGTGGCTTTTTGTTTTTATTAAAAGCTTAAGCAACTAAATATTTATTTTACACTCATCATTTTTTATTAACGCAAAGCTTTTAAATCTGACTACGATATTTTAAGAAAAGCAAAGAAAAACAGCCAGGCTGCTATGAAGCATTCTTATGAAAATCTATTATATAGATTAAAGAACTTTGCTCATCTTTAATATATCCGGTCCATAATTTCTTTGCGATAAAAACCGATCAAAGAAGAAAGAAACAATAAGTGTAAAATAGTATATAGATACAAAAAAAATTATTCTTTCTGACTTAAATAAAATGCTTGAAAGAAAGACATTTTTAATTAATGTTTGTTTTTAATATCTTCCCATTCGATGACAAAGGGATATAATCTCCTTAATGCAGGGTCTTTATCCAGAGAATCCTGTTTATACTTTAAAATAAAATAATTTAAATCCGGATTTTGGTTAAGAGGCGGAAACAACATATATCTGGTACCTCCCTTATATCCTTTTTCTTTCTCGAACTGCTTTCCGAAAGATGTTTTTTCAACAATTTTAAATGATAAAAAATAAAATAGCGGAAGTATCACCGGAGTCAGTAAATAGATCCCTGGAAATCGGTCTAATCCCCTGCCTATTACAATCAGGAGAAGCAGATAAGGAACAAGATGAAAAACATAAATATCCGAAATAGTATGCTTAATACAGAAGGCTAAAAAGGGAAGAATTCCTATAATGATATAATCCAGATGCTTTTTATTTTTAATTCCCGGGAATAAAAAAATAATGAAAAACTGAAAATTATAAATTAAAAATCCGGCATTTTTGATAATGCTTTTAAAAATAAGACCGGGATTAAAATTAAAAAGCGAATCTTCATAAGCATTGTCCGTAAAGATGGCAGCAAATGAATGCCGGCCAAGAACAGGAGGAATCAGTAAGATCGAAAACAAAGCAATGGTTATTAATAGTCCGTAAAAAAACTGCCTTTTGATAAAAGAAAAATTTTTAAACAGAAAATAAGCATAAAGCGGGATGAAAAGTATGGTCTGGATATGTATTAAAAACAACAAGCCCAGAAAGAATGATAAATAATAAAAGTGCCTGGAAGTTTTTTCCTGAAGAAATTTAAATAAATGAATCAGAAATAAAATAACAAACACTAAGTAAAAAGTATAAACTTCTGTGATGATCGACTGTCTCCAGAATGTAAACGACAACCCCAGCAGCAAGATACATATCAAAGAGGATCTTCTGGAAACACCCGTTATTTCTAATAATGTATTCAGATAAAATAATGAAAGCAAAGCACAGAATATGCTTACGCCCACAAAAAGAAAATGGACATTAATAAACGGAAGAATTTTGTACAACAAAGACAGGAAATTCGAAAATAATATATGATTCGTTGCATTGGAATCAAACAAAAATCCGTTATATCCCTGAAGTGTAAATCCCAGACTGTCTCCCAGAGCGGGATCTTCTGAAACAGAAAATGCATAAATAATTCCTATCAATAAAAGTGAAAAAAATAAGCTGAATGAATATTTTTTGTCCATGCAAGAAAAAGTAAGGGTGATGATATTTGTACAGTCAGTAAATTTAGTGAATTTTCACAATCCACAGACCTGTCGCTGATTAATGCCTGATAGAAATATACCGATATTCACAGCAGAAAAATATTCAAAACTTAGATTTAAACTTCTCATGCTGCCATTCATCTCGGAAAAATTTCTACCTTTGTCCATATGAACGTCTTAAGATTGGTTTTAGCATTCTACTTCATGGCATTATCCCTGATGCCGTGTGCAGACCTGCATAAACAATCCGGTTCAGAAAGAGCAAAGCTCTCCATGAGTTTTGATGAATCCCATTCAAAAGATAAAGGAGATATCTGTTCGCCATTATGCAGCTGTAACTGTTGTCAGATTACCGTTGCCGCGTTTAAAATGGAGCCTTTGATTAAAATTCCGACTCAGGTTCAACTCTATTTTTCTAAAAAAATCCTTTTCAGAAAAAATAACTTCGCTTACCAGGTTTACGACCATATCTGGCAACCTCCTAAGATTTAATTGGTTTTATTTCAGAAAGTTGTGCTTTCTGAACATCTGAAACTTTGCAATACCATTGCAGAGATCTTCACGATATTTTTGCATCCTGTCATTTCAAATGATAGCGTATGCGTGTTTTCAATAAAAATAGAATCGATTGTCTTATTTTGAATAGTACAAAACTTTGCTGAACAGAACGTCTTTGCATTAAACTTAAAAGTTCAAAAACAGACAATCACAAATTAAATCTCAATTTGTGTTAGATACAATCATAAAATTTAGCATCAAAAACAAAATCGTTATTGGTATAATGACTTTGTTGCTCATCGTTTGGGGCGTTTGGAGCGCTACCAGACTGCCCATTGATGCTGTACCCGATATTACCAATAATCAGGTACAGATTATCACGGTATGTCCTACACTTGCAGGACAGGAAGTCGAACAGTTGGTTACTTTCCCTATCGAACAAAGTATTGCAACCGTTCCGGATATAGAAGAAACACGAAGCATTTCAAGGTTCGGATTATCCGTAATTACCGTTGTCTTTAAAGATAAAGTAGACATCTATTTTGCCAGACAGCTGATTAATGAAAGATTAAAGCAGGCCGAAGAAAGTATTCCCAAAGGAATCGGAACCCCGGAACTGGCGCCTGTAAGTACGGGATTAGGAGAAGTATATCAATATATTTTGCACCCGAAAAAGGGAAGCGAAAAAAAATACAACGCAAAAGATCTCCGTACCATGCAGGACTGGATTGTTGCCCGTCAGCTTTATGGTACAGAAGGAGTTGCTGAAGTAAACAGTTTTGGAGGCGAGCTGAAGCAATACGAAGTCGCTGTCAATCCCAATCGTTTAAAAGCGATGGGAGTTAACGTAACGGATATTTTTACCGCCCTCGAAAAAAATAATCAGAATACAGGCGGTGCCTATATCGATAAAAAGCCGAATGCCTATTTTATCCGTGGAATCGGTCTTGCCACTTCCCTAGATGATATAAAGAATATTGCTGTAAAAAATACCGGGAATATTCCAGTTTTTATCAAAGATGTGGCAGAAGTAGGCTTCGGGCATGCTACGAGATACGGGGCAATGACGTATAACGGACAAACGGATGCCGTAGGAGGAGTGGTCATGATGCTTAAAGGAGCTAACAGTAACGAAGTCGTTACTAAAATCAAGGAAAAAATACCGGTTATCCAGAAATCGTTGCCTGCAGACATAGTTATAGAGCCGTTTTTGGACAGAACCGATCTTGTGAACCGTGCCATAGGTACTGTTGAAAAGAATTTAATCGAAGGGGCGTTGATTGTCATTTTTGTTTTAGTATTATTTCTCGGAAATTTCAGGGCAGGGCTTATTGTTGCTTCCGCAATTCCTTTGTCACTGCTGTTTGCATTAGGCATGATGAATGTTTTTGGGGTAAGCGCCAATCTGATGAGTCTCGGGGCTATTGATTTCGGGCTGATCGTAGATGGTGCCGTAATTATTGTCGAAGCTACCCTTCACCATTTGGGCTTACGAAAATCTATGCAGCGGCTTACCCGGCAGGAAATGGATGAAGAAGTTTTCCTGTCAGCTTCAAAAATCCGGGGAAGTGCAGCATTCGGGGAGATCATTATTCTGATCGTTTACATCCCGATTCTTACCCTTGCGGGAATTGAAGGCAAAATGTTTTCACCAATGGCTAAAACAGTAGGATTTGCCATTCTTGGGGCATTAATTCTTTCCCTGACTTACATTCCGATGATGTGTGCCTTGTTTCTTTCAAAGAAAATTTCACACAAAGAAAACTTTTCGGATAAAATGATGAGCTGGCTCCAGAAAATATATCAGCCATTGTTGCAAAAAGCCATTAAAATCAAATATGTTATCGTCGGAATTACCGTTGCTTTATTCACCATTTCATTATTCCTTTTCAGCAGAATGGGTGGTGAATTTATTCCACAACTTGAAGAAGGAGATTTTGCATTTCACTGTATTTTACCGCAGGGCAGTTCATTAAGCCAGAGTATTGAAACCTCAATGCAGGCTTCCAGAATTATCAAACAGTTTGATGAGGTGAAAATGGTAGTCGGAAAAACCGGTTCCGCAGAAGTTCCCACAGATCCGATGCCGCCTGAAGCAACCGATATGATTATTGTTCTAAAACCGCAGAAAGAATGGAAGTCAAAAAAATCATACACCGAGCTTGCAGATGAAATGACCGAAAAATTAGAAGTGATCCCCGGTGTTTTCTTTGAAAAAAACCAACCGATCCAGATGCGTTTCAATGAATTGATGACAGGAATCCGGCAGGATGTGGCGGTGAAAATTTTCGGTGAAAATATGGATACACTTTCCGTGTATGCCGACAAAGTAAGTAAAGTGATCCAAAGTGTTGATGGTGCAACTTCTCCACAGGTTGAAAGAGTAAGCGGGCTGCCACAGATCAATGTAACCTATGACAGAACCAGAATGGCTAATTACGGCTTAAATGTGGAAGATGTAAACAATGTTTTGAGCACTGCATTTGCCGGTAAAAGCGCAGGCCAGATCTTTGAAAACGAAAGGCGGTTTGACCTTGTCGTAAGATTAGACAGCCTGTACCGTACCAATATTGATGATGTGAATAATCTCATGATTCCTACCGATACGGGAATGCAGATTCCGTTGTCACAGGTTGCCAATATCGAATATAAACTCGGGCCGGCCCAGATCAGCCGGGAAGCCGGGAAACGCAGAATTGTGATCGGCTTTAATGTAAAAGGCCGGGATGTGGAAAGCGTAGTGGAAGATATTCAGAAAAAGCTGACTAAAGAAATACAGTTGCCTTCGGGATATTATTTCACTTACGGCGGGCAGTTTGAAAATTTAAAAGAAGCCAGCCAGCGTCTGATGATTGCTGTTCCGGTATCGCTTCTCCTTATTTTTATGCTGTTGTATTTTACTTTCCATTCATTCAAACAGGCGACGTTAATATTCACAGCCATTCCGATGAGTGCAATTGGAGGGGTGTTTGCGCTTTTATTGCGGGGAATGCCGTTCAGCATCAGTGCAGGAGTTGGGTTTATCGCATTATTTGGAGTTGCAGTTCTTAACGGAATTGTTCTGATAGGAACTTTTAACCAACTTGAAAAAGAAGGAATGACAGATGTTATAAAACGGGTAATCGAAGGAACAAAAACCAGACTTCGTCCCGTATTGATGACTGCAGTAGTGGCTTCTTTCGGATTTTTACCAATGGCGGTGAGTACAAGTGCAGGAGCGGAAGTTCAGAAACCTTTGGCCACAGTAGTAATCGGTGGGTTGATTTCTGCAACTTTCCTGACCTTATTTGTTCTGCCGATGCTGTATATCATGTTTAATTCTAAAATAAATATCAAAAGAAAAATAACGGGAAAACCTTTGGCAATAGCTATCCTGTTTGGATTTTTACTATTGGGACAAAGCATAAATGCACAGAATTCAAAGGAACTGTCATTAGAGGAAGCAATAGCATTAATGCAGAAAAACAACCCGTCGATACGGTCAAAAGATCTTAATATACAGTCGTCGGAGGCATTAAAGCCCACTGCCAAAGAACTTCCGAAGCTGGATTTCAGTACGCAGCTTGGACAATATAACAGCCCGAAATTTGACCAGTCATTTGCGATTTCCCAGACCATTCCGTTTCCCACTTTATTTAAAGCCAGAAAAGAATTGATTCAGGAAGAGATCAAAAGCAAAAAAATCGAAAGACAGCTCACGGAAAATGAGTTGGTAAAACAGATCAGAACCTATTTTTACCAGATTGAATATTTACGGTTTAATCAATCCAGGCTGCAGTATCTTGACAGTTTATACGGTGATTTTATAAGAATTGCAACAGTGAGATTTAAAGCCGGAGATATTAAGAAAATTGAAATTAATACTGCCGAAACACAGAAAGGCGAGATCAATCTCCTGCTTCAGCAAAATAAAGTGTATCTCGATAACGGATATCAAAATTTAAAAGTGTTATTGAATACCGAAGAAGATATTTCCGTTCCGGTTTCTCAGAATTATAAGCCTTTAAAAGCAGATTACCTTTTAGACAGTCTTACCATTGCCAATCATCCGTCAATTATGATGTACAGGCAGAATATGGAAATTCTGGAAAAAAATAAAAATGTTGAAAAAGCACAGGGATTGCCGGATTTCAGCATCGGATATACCAACCAGTCTCTGATAGGTTTTCATACTTTAAACGGGCAGGAGAAATATTTCGGAGCCGGAAATCGGTTCAGTTCGGTGAGTCTGGGGATTGCTATTTCGTTGACATTCGGAGCGACCAAAGCAAGAATAAAGTCTTTGGAATATCAGAAACAGATGGAAGAGAACAGCGCAAAGCTTCAACAGCAGCAACTGGAGGCCCAACTAAAGAATTCGTTAAATCAGTATCAGCAGGATTTTCAGCAATATCAATATTATCTTAACCAGGCGATTCCTAATGCGAAAAATATCGTAAAAGCAGCACAGCTTGGTTATAAGACAGGAGAGATCACTTATGTAGAATACCTATTTGCTTTACAGACTGCAACGAATATTGAGCTGAAATACCTTGAATCTATTCAGCAGGTCAATCAATCTGTCATTACTATCAATTCAATTATCAATAAATAAAATGAAACTAAAACACAATATCATATATTTTACATTCCTTTCACTATTCATGATGAGTTGTGGTAAAAAAGAAATCACACCGGAGGAAGTTACTGATAAAAAGGAGCAAAAAGAAGAAGCTCCCAAAACTGTAGCTTCACTCACTCAAGAGCAGATGAAGGCGGTCGGGATTACCCTGGGAACAGTAGAAATGAAAGAACTTACCTCCACCATTAAAGCCAACGGTCTGCTACGGGTACCGAATAATAATAAGGCAACAGTCACTTCTCTGTATGGCGGGATTATTAAAACACTCAATGTTCAGGTAGGAAGTAGTGTAAAAAAAGGACAGGTGATTGCCACCATTGCCAATCCTGAATTTATCCAGCTTCAGGAAAGCTATCTCACAACAAACAGTCAGATTATTTTTGCAGAACAGGAATACAGAAGACAGAAAGAGCTTTTTGATAATGATGCAGGAGCAAAAAAGAACCTTCAGAGTGCAGATTCGGAGCTTAAAACTTTGAGGACAAAAAAAGCGTCTCTTTTACGACAGCTGCAACTGATGGGAATAAGTCCAGGAAATATCAGTAATGCCAATATGAGATCAGGCCTTGTCATTACTGCACCTATCAGTGGAACAATCAGTGATATTAATGCCCGGATCGGAAGCTATGTAGATGTTTCATCCCCGGTTGCAGAAATTATAGACAATGGCTCCATTCACCTGGATCTGCAGGTTTTTGAGAAAGACCTTCCGAAAATGAGAGTAGGGCAGGTTGTTCATTTTAAACTGACAAATAATCCCGAAACGGAATACGATGCAAAAGTATACAGCATCGGATCATCATTTGAAAACGATAGCAAAACAATTTCCGTTCATTGTGACGTTACAGGGAACAAAACGGGTTTAATTGACGGGATGAATATCACCGGAATCGTAAGTCTTGATAAAAGTACAACCCCTGCAATCCCAAACGAAGCGATTGTTGAAGCTGACGGGAAATTTTATGTTTTTGTTCAGACTGCGAAAAAGGCAGAAGGGCATGAAGCGGAAGAAAAAACAAAAGAACAGTCAGGAACCATCAATTTTGAAAAGATAGAAGTGGTGAAGGGTTCTTCAGACATGGGATACACCGCGATAACTCCGGTGATCACAATCGCACCTAATGCTAAAATAGTAGTAAAAGGAGCCTTCTTTGTCAATGCAAAACTTTCAAACTCGGGTGAACACGAACATTAAAAATTAAAAACTGAAATAAAATCTGCATTAAAAGCCTATAGAACAATTGAATAGATGAAATGCAGGTTTTTATTCCTAATTTAGAGTAGGCAACGAAATTTTTTAAAAATACAGAATATTTGAAACCAGAACTTTTCACCTAAAAAAGGAAAATTCTTTATACTGTAAAATGTAATATTTAAAACTATAAATGATGAGTGAAACAAAAATACAGACCGTTTCGGCAACGTCAAAGCATAAAAAAAATCTTGTGATTGTATTGTCCCTGAGCGGAGCCTATCTTGTCGCTGAAGTGATCGGCGGAATTATCACCCAAAGTCTTGCCTTACTAGCAGATGCAGCACATATGCTTACCGATGTGGTCGGCCTGCTTCTGGCATTGATCGCCATTAAAATAGGAGAGCGAAAAGCCAGTTCCACCAAAACATATGGCTATTACCGTACAGAAATACTGGCAGCTGTCATTAATGCGGTCGTGCTTCTGGGGATTTCCATATATGTATTGTTTGAGGCCTATAAAAGATTCCAGAACCCACCCGAAGTACAAAGTAAATCAATGTTGATCGTTGCGGGAATCGGGCTGGTCGTCAATATCATCGGAATGATGATTCTAAGAAAAGATTCCAACGAAAGCCTGAATATGAAAGGTGCTTATTTTGAAGTGCTTTCAGACATGCTTACTTCTATTGGAGTGATGATTGCAGGAGTGATTATGCTTACCACCAATTGGTATTATGCCGATCCTATTATATCTGCAGTCATCGGGCTTCTTATCTTTCCAAGAACATGGAACCTGCTGAAAGAAGCAGTCAATGTATTAATGGAAGGCGTACCGAAAGACGTAGATCCTGAAAAATTACGTAAATTACTGGAACAAACTCCCGGAGTAAAAAGCATTCACGATCTTCATATATGGTCACTTACATCAGGAGTAAACGCGATGAGTGTTCATATAGTCAAGAACAAAATGCTTTCTCAGAACGAATTGTTGAAAACTTTAACCGATCAGATCACGGCTAATTTTAAAATCAGCCATACGACGATCCAGATTGAAGATGAAGGATATGAAGAAGGAGAAATGCATCCTTAAAATAAACAGAATAAAAATGAAAAAAGACATCGAAAATAAACTTATTGATAAAAATACCAAGCCCACAAGCATGCGGATTCTGGTTTATGATTTTTTAAGCGCGCAGGACATGGCCCTGTCATTATCCGAAATAGAAAATCAGTTTGAAAATGCTGACAGAACCACAATCTACAGAACATTAAAGACATTTGAAGAAAAAGGAATCGTTCACAGCATACAGGAAAATACAACCACAAAGTACAAGCTCTGCCACGACGGTTGTGATGAGAGCACCCACAAAGACTGGCATCTCCATTTCTACTGTAAAATATGCAGACAGACCACCTGTAAAGAAGATATTTCATTTCCTGAGCATATTCAAACCGATTTCAGAATTGATGAGATAAGGCTTTTTGCCAAAGGGATCTGTGAAAACTGTCTTGAAAGTTTGCAATAGTATTGCACTTGCTTTAATACTAATTTTGATTAAAATTATCAGTTATGGAAGAATGTTGTAGTACAAAACCTAAAAAAGAGCATAACCATCATGAAGGAGACGAGCATGATCATGATCACGGCCATTCTCATGATACCGGAGACCAGCCGGTTTTTCAGATGTTTCTCCCTGCCATTATCTCTTTTACCTTATTGATCACTGGAATCGCTTTAGATAATTACATAAAACCCGGATGGTTTTGCGGGTGGGTGCGTATCGTTTGGTATGGTATTGCTTACGCTCCTGTGGGACTTCCTGTTTTGAAAGAAGCATACCAAAGCATTATCCGTGGCGATGTTTTCTCAGAATTTTTCTTAATGGGAATTGCTACGGTTGGGGCATTTGCTATCGGAGAATATCCGGAAGGAGTTGCTGTAATGCTTTTTTATTCCGTAGGAGAAGTTTTTCAGGCCATGGCAGTTACAAGAGCAAAAAGCAATATCAAAGCTCTGCTCGACCAGCGCCCGGATGAGGTGACCGTTTTAAAAGACGGGAAACCTCAGACCGTAAAAGCTGAAAAAGTAAATGTCGGAGAGATCATTCAGTTGAAATCCGGAGAAAAATTAGGCTTAGACGGCGAATTACTTTCGGAAAAAGCATCATTCAATACCGCTGCATTAACAGGGGAGAGTAAGCCTGATACAAAAGTAAAAGGGGAGACTGTTTTGGCAGGCATGATCAACCTGAATACCGTGAGTCAGGTGAAAGTAACCACCGCTTACAAAGACAGTAAACTGAGTAAGATCCTGGAATTGGTTCAGAATGCAACGGCACAAAAAGCACCCACCGAATTATTCATCAGGAAATTTGCAAAAGTGTACACCCCAATTGTTGTATTTTTAGCCATAGGAATCACTTTTCTGCCTTACTTTTTTGTGGCGGATTATCAGTTCAGAGACTGGCTGTACAGGGCGTTGATCTTTCTGGTAATTTCTTGTCCGTGTGCATTGGTGATTTCCATTCCGTTGGGATATTTCGGTGGGATCGGTGCCGGGAGCCGGAACGGGATCTTATTTAAAGGAAGCAACTTCCTCGATACCCTTGCCGGAATTCAGAATGTAGTGATGGATAAAACAGGAACCATGACAGAAGGAGTTTTCAAGGTACAGGAAGTAGATTTTAAACCTGAATTTGATAAAAATGAAATCCTCAGCCTGGTTAATGCCCTGGAAAGTAAAAGTACGCATCCTGTAGCTACTGCCATTCATAATTATGTCGGCGAAATCGATCATTCAATCCCGTTGGAAAATGTAGAAGAAGTGGCGGGACACGGATTAAAAGCGACGGTCAACGGAAAAGAATTATTAGTAGGGAATTTTAAGCTGATGGATAAATTGAATATCCCTTATGATATAAAACCTGAAAACATTGTTTACACTCTTATCGCGGTAGCTTATGATAAAAAATTTGCAGGTTACCTCACGATTGCCGACAGCATCAAAGCCGATGCTCAACAGACCATCACTAAATTAAAAGCACTCAATGTAAAAACCACCATGCTGAGTGGAGATAAAACTTCAGTGGTAAAATATGTTGCAGATACTCTGGGAATTCAAAATGCTTACGGAGATTTACTTCCGGAAGATAAGGTGAATAAAGTAAAAGAAATCAAAGCAAAAAATGAAACCGTCGCATTCGTCGGTGATGGAGTCAATGATGCTCCGGTCGTCGCTTTAAGTGATGTGGGAATTGCGATGGGCGGGCTGGGAAGTGACGCCACCATTGAAACTGCCGATGTTGTCATTCAAGATGATATGCCGGGTAAAATCCCTATGGCCATTAATATAGGTAAACAGACCAAAAAAATTGTCTGGCAGAATATTATTTTAGCTTTCGCTGTAAAAGCGGTTGTTTTAATTCTCGGGGCAGGTGGTCTCGCAACCATGTGGGAAGCCGTATTTGCAGATGTGGGAGTTGCGTTGCTGGCTATTTTAAATGCGGTAAGAATACAGCGAATGAAATTTTAATAAACGGGGAGTTTTTTTAATTTTCGGCTAAAAGGCTAAAAGGCTAAAAGGCTAAAAGGCTAAAAGGCTAAAAAGGGAAAAAATCCGCTCAATCTGCAAAATCTGCGAGAAAAAAAACAATCTCAAACAATTTTATCACAACATAATCGATCCTACATCTTTTAAAAAAAACATATTCAGAATATTCACAAAAGCCCCTCTTGACTTTCAAGAGGAGCTTTTGATTTCTCTCAACGCTCAACCAAAAAAGATCAATGACTTTCATCATAAATCAGGCATACAATCATTTTGAATAGTATATTTGTAGTACAGAATTAATCATTGAAGTTTTTCATATCCATATTTGTCATATTTGCCATTGCAGTACGCCCGATATTGCCATTGGTGAATTATGTGGTGAATTATGATTATATAGTCAAAAATCTCTGCGAAAACAGAAATATTCCCCAATCAACATGTAAAGGAAAATGCTATGTTGAAAAGGAACTGGCTAAAACAGAAAAACAATCGAACAATTCTCAAACCATCAAGATTTCCGGATTAGATGTCTTTCTTTCCAACGAAATTTTTTCATTCTCACCTAACAATGAGCCTGATATTTTAATTAAAACGAACAACAGAGGATATCTCAATTTCCACCTCTCAGAATTTTCTAATCGGATATTCCATCCGCCTTTAGCTTAGACTTTTATTTTAAACTAAAAATATAGGTATTTATTTTTTAATCATTAAGATTCGGCTTTCTTAGCTGCTTCAATATTCTTAATGGTCAATGAATGCTGATATTAAATCTGGTTTAAATCAATCTGTCCCCATTTAAATCCATTATTAATTTCAATTTATATTTAAAATGAAATCTAAAGTTATTTTGACAGCTTTCCTGTCAGTATCATTGCTTTCCTGTGCTCAGGAAACGCCTAAAGTAAAACATAAAAAGAGCATGGATGCTCCAAAAGAAAATCTTAAGAACGTAAAAGTGGTGAATGCCGAAGACCCTGTATGCCATATGAAAACCGCCGATTATTTAAAATTCACGGCGACCTACAAAAATAAAACGTATGGTTTTTGCAGTGCTTCCTGTAAGAATGAATTCAACAAAAATCCTGAAAAGTATGCCCAGAAATAAAAAGGAAAATAAAAACGTAAAAAGCAAGATTATCATTCCCATTGCTGTGATTGCATTGATCTTTTTAGGAATAGGGTTCGGAATGAGCTATTTTAAAAAGAACCTTTATACAGTAATGAAGGTTCCGGATTTTAAGCTGACTGATCAGAATAATAAAAAAATTACGAATAACGATATGCTTGGAAAAGTATATCTTGTGGAGTTTTTCTTCAGCAAATGTCCTACCATCTGCCCGATTATGAACAGTAATATGAGAGCAATTGAAGATGAAATCAATGATCCCGGATTTGGAATCATTTCCATAAGCATCGATCCTTTGAACGATACTCCCGAAGTTTTAAAGCAGCATGCTAAAAGGGTAGGCGTAAAATCTCCGAACTGGCATTTCCTTACCGGAGACAGGGATTATATCGGAAACCTTGCAGATCAGTTCAATATCTATGTGGGTGATGAAAACGACGAAGGTGAAAGTCTGAATCACAGCGGAATGATCGCACTGGTAGATCAGGAAGGGAACATCCGTTGCAGATATAATAAAGACAATATGCCGATTCTGTATTACTCAGGACTCAATTATGAAGATCCAGAAGGCAAGACAACAAATCTTACCGGAAAATACCATCCCGATCGGGAAAAGCTGATTGAAGATATTAAGAAATTATTGAATAAGTAAGAAGCAGAGATTTCAGCCAATTCGTTGACAACCTTTAGCTTCCTTTCAAAAAATGTTAAACCATAAATACAAAACATTATGAAGATTATGAAAATAGCTGCACTAACTGCAGTTTTTGCGGCACAGTTTGCTTTTGCACAATTTAAGCAGACCCCGTTGCCTTATGCGTACAATGCTTTAGAAGGCTCTATCGATGCGCAGACGATGGAAATCCATTACACAAAACATGCTGCAGGCTATGTAACCAACCTGAATAAAGCCATTGCCGGAAGTCCGCAGGAAAAGGAAAGCTTATTTCAGATTCTTTCCAAAGTTTCTGCATTAAGCCCGGCCATCAGGAATAATGCCGGCGGGCACTATAATCACGAGCTTTTCTGGACGATGCTTACACCTGAAAAAAATACCCAGCCATCAGCAAAACTATTGAAAGCGATTAATGAAACTTTCGGAAGTATGGAGGCTTTTAAAGAGAAAATGAGTAAAGCCGGAGCAGACCGTTTCGGTTCGGGATGGGCATGGCTATCTGTAGATAAAAACGGAAAATTATTCGTCTCTTCTACTCCAAATCGGGATAATCCACTGATGGATGTTGTTGAAGAAAAAGGAACTCCGATCTTAGGAATCGATGTCTGGGAGCATGCTTATTATCTGAAATATCAGAATAAAAGAGCCGATTATCTTACGGCAATCTGGAATGTGATGAACTGGAAATCAGTAAGCCAAAGATATGAAGATGCTTTAAACAAAAAATAATTCATGAACTTAATTTGCAGCATATTCCTTACTTTTTATATCGTGGTCAGGCCTCTGATCCCCATTATGGAGTATGCTGCAGATTATGATTATATCGCAAACGTTCTGTGTATCAATAAAAGCAGGCCCGAGCTTCATTGTAACGGAAAATGTTACCTGAGCAAAGAGCTTGCAAAGACCAATGATACCGAATCTTCCCCTTTAAACAAAATAAAAAATTCAGGACAGAAAATTCTTGATATTTACATCCTTCCTGAAATCACGGAAATTCAGAATACGGGAAACCTTTCGTTTTTAAATTTCATTTTTACCTACAAAACAGATTACTCATTTCTGTTCCTGAAACACATTTTCAGGCCTCCGGTTTTTTAAGAAACTATCATTTGATCTTGCCTTTTATGGTTAAAGAAAACTGAATGTATTACCGTTCAGAAAGCATTTCTATTGCACAAATTCAAAATGTATTCAACATAAAAAATCAACAATGAAAATTTATAAACTTTTATCGCTATTCCTTATTACCACTACTTTACTGGCACTTTCATCATGCCGGAATAGCGATGATGAAGATCCACAAAATGTTTCTTCAGGAAACCTTCAGATAAAATTTGAAAACGGTTTTAATAACCTTGGAGATATTGTTTTAAATCAGACGGTACAAACTTCTTCCGATGGCCAGAAACATCAGTTCTCAGCATTAAAATATGTGATCAGCAATATCAGCCTGATTGATGAAAACGGGAATGAATTTAAATACAATGATAATAATCCGGATAAAGGGGCTTTTATCATAGACCAGGCAGACGCCGTTGCAGGAATTGTATACCTGAATTTAAATGAAATTCCTAAAAACAATTACAAAAAAATAAAATTCGGATTGGGAATCAGTCAAAATGCTTATTTGCTGGGGCAGAACGGGCAGGCTGAATTCTGGAACAAAGCAAAAGCCAAAGGGATGTCGTGGTCATGGGCTGCCGGCTATGTTTTTGTAAAGCTCGAAGGAAAATACGGAACATCTTCAGCCGACACGGAATTCATGAACCACACCGGAAATATGGGAAATGTTTCAGCCAATAATACGCCTGATCTGTACAGGGAAATTACATTGGATCTGCCTACAACAGCAAGAGTAACGGGAACTGTCACTCCTTCAATCCATATTCTGGCAGATTTAAACCAATATTTAAGCGGAGAAACTTCACTTGCATTATCTGCAGCAAATGATATGATGATGGGCTCGAGCCCGCACTTGGTCAATGTGACGAATAACCTTACCAAAATGTTTAAAGTAGACCATGTTCACAATGACTAAGATCAGGATATTATTGAACTTAATATGGAGTTTTGCTGTGCTTTTAAATTTCATATCATGTTCGGATGAGGTAATTGAGCCTTTGGAAAAAGATGAAGCGTACCTACTTCAGTTTCCTTTTTATTTTCCCGGAATGAGTGCTGATTTGTCTGGAAATCCGGTAACGAAGAATGGTGTGGAGCTGGGACGGAAATTATTTTATGAAGGCAGACTTTCACGGAACAATACCATTTCATGCGGTTTCTGCCATATTCAGGAAAATGCGTTTACCCATCACGGGCATACGGTGAGCCATGGTGTGGATGACAGAGTAGGCATCAGAAATGCACCACCGATTCAGAATATGGCATTTTTAAAACGGTATATGTGGGACGGTGTGATTCATAATTTGAATGAGCAGCCGATTATTCCGATTACAGACGTGAATGAAATGGATAGCTCGATGCCGGAAGTCATTTCCAAGCTAAGCCCAGATGCTCAATATAAAAAGCTCTTCAAAGCGGCTTACGGAGACGAAAATATAACAGGTGAAAGAGTTTTAAAGGCTTTATCACAATTTATGATTACCATGATCTCCGCAGATTCAAAGTATGACCGCTACAAACAGGGGAAAGAAGCCCTGACTTCACAGGAATCTCAGGGAATGGCTTTATTCCAGCAAAAGTGTGCTTCATGTCACAGCGGGGAATTATTCACTGATGAAAGCTTCAGGAATACAGGAATGTACTACAATACCCAGTTTAAAGATGCCGGCCGCTACAGAGTGACTCTTGATCAGAATGACTGGATGAAATTCAGGGTGCCGAGCCTGAGAAATGTAGAATATACAGCACCATATATGCATGATGGCAGGTTTTACAGCTTGGATGCGGTACTTAATTTTTATTCGGATCAAGTAGAGAATTATGCAAATCTCGATCCTTTGCTTAAACAAAACGGGCATCTGGGAATTCCGATGAACAGCCAGGAAAAACAGTTTGTCATTGCTTTCCTGAAAACACTATCGGATAAAAGTTTTATTACCAATCCAAAATTCTCGGAATAAATGATAAAAGACATGAAAAATATAATTTTTACATTATTCACTTTGCTGTTATTCAATATGGGTAAAGCTAATATGATCAAAGACAGCATTGAAATTCAGAATCATGATTTCAGTCCCGTTTTATTATTTAATGACGAATGTGATGCGTGCGGTTGTGCCGCAGGAAACGGTTCGTCCGGATTTGAGTCTTTACTGAACCCTCAGTTTATAGGGATCAAGTATTTCGCCCAGCATTATAAAGCTAAAGAAAACCTGTTTGTAAAAGATTTAACACAGGATCAGTACTTCAATACCATTCAGTTGTGGGGGAAAATTCCGGTAACCAAGAAGCTGAGCGTTTATACAAGCCTGCCGTTTCATTTTCATGAGAAAAAAACAATGCAGGGTGATATCAGAATCAGCGGGGTCGGGGATTTAAACCTGATGGGAATTTACCAGTTATTGAATTCCAAAGATTCGTTTCATCAGCTAAATGGTGGCTTCGGGCTCAAAGTTCCGTTAGGGAAATTTGACGAAAAGGGAATCACCGGACTCAACCCGAGTTTCCAGTTGGGAACCGGAAGCTGGGATTATCAGATGGTTTTAAATTATAAATACCAGAAAAATAAAATAGCTCTGCTTTTCAATATGGATTACACTCTTAAAACGGAAAATAAGAAAAACTACCGGTTTGGAAATCAATGGAATTATGCTGCGACCGGATTTTACCAACTGTATAAAACGGATAATATCATTTTTTCAGGTAAAACCGGAATGCAGGGTGAAGTTTATGACCGGAATAAACAGTTTGACGAAGCCTTACCGAATACAACCGGTAGTGCGCTCTATGGAAAGCTGGGCTTTGAAGCAGTTTATAAAAAATGGAGCCTGGGAAGTGAAATAATGCTTCCTGTCTATACTCAACTGGCCGGTGGAGATATTGAAGCCAAATCCCGGTTTTCTGTTTTTATCAATTTTGGAATTTAATATTTAAAAAAATCTGAATTTATGTAACGCAAAGTTTTATTTGGAAGATGGTAAGCTTATCAATGTGCTTAACCCAACAACTTGTAATTGATTAATCTTTGCTCAACTAAGAATATTCAATTGTAAAAATGAAACTTTGCGTTAATAAATTACATGCTTTATTACAAAATACATCGTTTATTCGTCTGAAAATCATTTTGTTGCCAGATCTATTTGTTTATGTCGGGAATTTTCTATCTTTGCCGCAATCTGGTGAGCCATAAAAAGCGCTTAAAAGGGAATCCGGTGAAAATCCGGAACAGACCCGCTGCTGTAAGCTCCACACCAAAGTTTTTGAAGAATATATCCACTGTTTTTTAATGGGAAGGATTTCAGAAACGGAGTAAGTCAGAAGACCTGCCAGAAGATATAACGTTTGACGCTTTCGTGGAATAAAGCTTAGGACAATAATGATTCTGTGCAGCTATAACTGTGCCTTATCATTGTTTTTCTTATATCCATTAGCGTTATCATTATTCCAATGAGCTAATGGTGACAAATTATACTTTACGATACCATAAAACTTTTATCACAGTGTTTGTGGTAATAGCACAACTCTTTTGCTCCCAGTCGAAAGACACAATCAGGGAACAGATGATCATTCCTGTGAGCATTCAGAAAAAGAATTTTAAAGAGATTCTTCCGGCTCAGGTTTTATCAGGTGAGCAGCTGGAAAGGCTCAACAGCCAGTCTGTGGCAGATGCTTTGCGTTATTTTGCGGGAATTCAGATCAAAGATTATGGCGGAATCGGAGGCTTGAAAACCGTGAATGTCCGGAGTATGGGAAGTCAGCATGTAGGTGTTTTTTATGACGGAATCCAGATCGGAAATGCACAAAACGGAGTGGTGGATCTGGGAAGATATTCCCTTGATGACCTTGAGGAAATCTCTTTATATAACGGACAGAAAAGTGAGATTTTCCAGCCGGCTAAAGATTTCGGGTCTTCAGGTTCCATTTATTTACAGCCTAAAGTTCCCGGTTTTAAAGGAAACAGGAAAACCAATCTGGTACTGAAATTTAAAAACTCTTCAATTGATCTATTTAATCCTTCATTTCGTTTAGAGCAGAAAATTTCTGAGAAAATCTCAGCGAGTTTCAGTTCTGAATTTTTGCAGAGTGACGGTATTTACAAATTCAGGTATAAAAAGAAATACCCTGATGGTGAAATAGCCAATGACACCATTGCCAAAAGGTTTGATTCCGATATTACTTCAAAACGCTTTGAAACCAGTATCCACGGTGAGATGAAAGACGGAAGCTGGACCGTAAGAGGATACGGATACCTGTCTGACCGTGGAATTCCCGCAGCGATTGTCAATAACCGTTTTGGAGGAAGAGGGCAGCGGCTGAGGGACAATTCTTATTTTGCTCAGGGAAGCATCCGGAAAAAGCTTTTCCCAAAATTCGAGACCCAGCTTAAAGCTAAATTTGCCTACGATTATACGTTCTATGCAGATACTCTTTCTACGGAAACCGCTTACCCTGCGCGGAATACATACATCCAGAGAGAAGCTTATGTTTCTTCATCCAATCTGTATTCCATTACTTCCGATTGGGATGTCAGTGTGAGCGTAGATTTTCAGTACAATAATCTCGATGCAGACCTTACTAATTTCTCTTATCCTACCCGATATACTTCACTTGTCGCTTTTGCAACCACGTATCAATGGAACCGTCTTAAATTTTTAGGAAGTGTTTTAGGAACTTTTGTTCATGAAAATGTAGAAAAAAATTCAAAATCTCCTGATAAAACAGAATGGACCCCGTCAGCATTTTTATCCTATCAGCCATTTGATTCCAGGGATCTTACCATAAGGGCTTTTTACAAAAGAATATTCCGAATGCCTACTTTCAATGACCTGTATTACACCGTAATCGGAAATGTGGCACTTAAACCTGAATTTACCAATCAGTATAACCTGGGATTTACTTATGAAAAAACATTTAAAAGCCCAATTTTTAAAGGGATTTATGCCAAAATAGACGGCTATTTCAATAAGGTGGAAAATAAAATCATTGCTGCACCTACCGGAAACCTGTTCCGTTGGATGATGCTGAACCTTGGAAGCGTAGAAATCCTCGGAACAGATGTTCATGTGCAGACTCAGATAGATTTTGGAAAAGTAATCCTGAGGCCACAGTTGAACTATACCTATCAGCGTGCGAGGGATTTTTCAGACAGGAGTGAATCCTATTTCGGGGATCAGATTCCATATACACCATGGCACAGCGGGAATTTCACAATGATGGCAGATTATAAAGACTGGAGCTTCAATTATAGTTTTGTGTATGTCGGGGAGCGGTATGACGGGCAGCAGAATAATATACAGTATAATTATATCCAGCCCTGGTATACCCACGATTTATCGGTTCAGAAAAAAATCAAATGGAACTCCCACGAATTTAAAGCCAGCCTTGAAGTCAATAATATTTTCAACCAATATTATGATGTGGTCCTGAACTATCCCATGCCCGGCAGAACCTTTAAACTCATTGTAAGCTTTACCCTATGAAAACAATAAATATCAGTCTTTTCGCCTGTCTCCTTATTTTTCTGTACTCCTGCAGAACAGACGAATACATTACCCGTGAAGAAAAGGAAGAAGGTCTTGCACAGCCTGAAAATACAGCAATCAAAGGCTTTTACCTTTTGAATGAAGGAAATATGGGGAGCAATAAATGTACCCTGGATTTCTTCGATTACACCACCGGAACCTATCACCGGAATATCTATGCGGAAATCAACCCGAATGTGGTCAAGGAGCTGGGTGATGTGGGAAATGATATTCGGATTTACGGAAGTAAGCTGTATGCCGTGATAAATGTCTCCAATAAAATAGAAGTGATGGATGCCAAAACAGCAAAACGGATTAAAACCATCCCGTTACAAAACTGCAGGTATCTTACCTTCAAAGACGGAAAAGTATATGCCAGCAGCTATGCCGGGCCCGTAGTTTTAGATCCCAACGCACCGATCGGAAAAGTCGTGGAGATCGATACCGTTTCCCTATCCATAGAGCGGGAAGCTACCGTTGGGTATCAGCCGGAAGAAATGGAAATTATAGGAAATAAATTGTTTGTAGCCAATTCAGGCGGATATAAATTTCCCAATTATGACAGAACGGTTTCAGTAGTAGACCTGAATACTTTTACAGAGACCAAAAAGATCGATGTTGCCATCAACCTCCATCATATTAAAAAAGATCATTACGGAGACCTGTATGTAACTTCAAGAGGAGATTATTATACGGTTCCTTCCAGCCTGTATCTTGTGGATGCCGTTACGGGAGCGGTGAAAAAGAATTTTAATATTGCAGTCAGTGAAATGACGATCGTGAATGACAAACTCTATTATTACGGTAACGAATTCAACTACACCACCCATTCTTACACCAAATCTTTCGGGATTATCGATGTGAAAACCGAACAGGTCATCTCAAATAAAATGGTAGATCAGGAATATGCCGATGCCATAAAAAATCCTTACGGGATAGCTGTAAACCCTATCACTGAAGACATTTACCTCACCGATGCCCGGAACTACGTGTCCACCGGATTTGTGTATTGTTTCGATAAAAACGGCCATTTCAAATGGAAAACCGAAGGCGGAAATATCCCGGCCCACTTTACCTTTTTGTATAAATAAAATTGATCCCAGACATGGAAAAAAACATAAAAAACATTCTGAAAACTACCGCACTGGCTTTTCTTTTAACAGGAATAACAGCCTGTAAAAACGATGATGATATCAACGGCGGAGATCTGCCTTTTGATGGCCTTAAAGGTTCTTATACCGTTGACCGCTTTAAAGTTTTGAATATTGCTCCGAATGCAGCCGGTAAACTGACCTGGAGTATTGCCGATTCTATTATTTCTGAAAATGCTGAGCTGGATTTTATCAGTCCTTACGCTAAAACCTATCCACTTACCTTAAAAATTGAAAATAACGGAGCGGTGAAAACTTATACATCCGCTATTGTAGTAAAGAAGGAAGCCGGAACTTACAGCAGATATATTTCCAATGTATTTGACTTTCGCCCTGCAGTGGGGCAGTTTATGAATGAAACGCCTGAATATACAGCAGGAAATACCTTCAGCCAGATGCTTCAGAAAGCCAAAGAATCTTTGGTAGGTTCTAACCCTACGATGATCACATTAGGTGGTTTCGGAGGTTATGTGGTCTTCGGTTTTGATCACACGGTTCCGAATATGAGCGGAAAGGATTTTAAAATCCTCGGAAATGCATTCTGGGGAAATAATGCAAATGACCCGCGTTCCGGATCCTGCGAACCGGGAATCATTATGGTTGCCTATGATAAGAATAAAAACGGAAAACCGGATGATAACGAATGGTACGAAATAGCCGGAAGTGAATATTTTAAAAATACAACGGTTAAGAACTACAGCATCACCTATTTCAAACCGGATGAAAATAAACCGGCTGTTCCCGGAGCCGATTCGTGGCAGGCTGATGTAGAATATCTCAAATGGCAGGATAACCTGGGGAATAACGGCTTTAAAACTAAAAATGCATTCCATGCTCAGAGCTATTACCCACTATGGATTTCAGAGACTTCTTATGTTCTTACGGGGACAAAAATGAAAGACAATTTTTATGATCAGAGCGGGAACGGTTCCTATTGGGTAGGGAAATCCTATGACTTCGGATATGCGGATAATGCCCCGAACAATGATGAAGCTTCTGATATCGATATTTCCTGGGCGGTTGATCATAATGGGAATTATGTAAAGCTTCCGGGTATTGACTTTGTGAAAGTATACACCGGAATCAACCAGGAAGCCGGCTGGCTGGGCGAAGTCTCTACAGAAGTAGGCGGAGCTTATGATTTACATCTTCATTAAAAACAAAACCTTAATATAAATTTCTTTAAAAATTATTTACAATGAAAAAGATTTACCTTTTAACGCTACTGTTGCTGTTTGCATTTTTTACGAATGCACAGGTTACAGTGCAGGGAGTACCTCGGAATGACATCAAGGAAAAGCCTGCAAAAAAACACCAGCTGAAAAATGCTGCAACGGTAACTAACTTTTCTGATATCCAGTATTGGGTAGGTACCGGAACAAACCAGGCTGCTTTTGTAGTGCAGTGGAATGACAACAAGAATCCGGATGCTTTAGTGTGGGGATTCAAATGGAACGGAACCGCAACCGGAGAAGATATGATGAAAGCTATTGCAAAAGCAGATCACAGATTGTTTACGTTATTATATCAGGGAACCCAGTTCGGAACTGCCGTCGGAGGTTTAGGATATGATTTAAACGGTCAGGGAACCAATACGCTTTACAAAAACGGGAATACCACTTCTCCTCTGTATCCGGTAAATGGCATCGTGAATACGACAGCTTATAATTTTGACGATTATACAGCAGCAGATACCAATGATCACTGGCAGTCCGGATGGAATACAGGGTACTGGTCCTACTGGGTGAAAGATCCTGCAGATACTGGTTTCGGGTATTCGGGAGTGGGAGTGAGCAGCCGTGTTTTACAGAACGGTTCATGGGATGCATGGAATTTTAACCCCGGAATGAATTCTGTACCGCTTTCTTCTACTTTGACACCGGCAACTTTATCATCAGCATTATCATATTCTTCATTAACCAACTTTACAGACGGTTATTTTATGGTGAACGAAGAATGGTTCGGGCATACCAACGGTTCTGTCAACTTTATCGGCAATAACGGGCAGATTGATTATCGGGTATATAGTAATGTCAACAACAATCACGCATTTGGAGCTACTACACAATACGGAACAATCTACGGGGATAAATTTTATTTTATCTCAAAACAGGCTGCAGACGGTGGAGACACCCAGTATACTCCGGGTGGAAGATTGGTTGTGGCAAATGCAGCAACCATGCAGAAAATTGCAACGTTCAATTCAATCGGCGGTGGAGACGGAAGGTCTTTTGTGGGCGTCAATGCACACAAAGGTTATATCGGGACTTCCAACGGAATTTATTTATTTGATATCGATAATTTACAGGTTGGAAATCTGATTCCTACTACAGGAGGCGGAAGCCAGTATGCAGGGCAGATCGGAAATATGATCCGTACCTCACAATATGTTTTTGCCGTAAAACAGTCAACCGGAATATTGGTTATCAATCCTAATACCAGCGCTGTCACTCATACCATTTCAGGAGGATTCCATTCTATTACACAGGCTAAAGACGGAAGTGTCTGGGCGATTCAGGATCAGAAGGTGGTAAATATTAATCCCGTTACTTTTGCGACAACGGAATATCCTATTCCTGTTACCAAATATTTAGGTTCTTGGGGTGCCTGGAATGCAGGAAGCTTTACCTACAGCAGCCAACAGAATGCATTGTATTGGCTCAATTCGATTAATAGTTTCGTTTCCGGGGCTCAGATTATAAAATTTGATGTGACAACGAAAACGTTCAATGAAAACTTTGCCGTACTTCCGGGACAGACAGGTACTTACAAGCAGATCCCTTATGGAGCGGCATTGCGTGTAAATCCGGTTACAGATGAAATAATTGTAAATACTACAGAAAGCGGTTTCGGAGCGCATTATCAGAAAAACTGGATTCATACTTTCAGCAATACCGGAACTCTGATTAATACAAAGACCCTGGTTGATTATTACTGGTTCCCGGCTCTTGCGGTATTCCCGGATAACAGTGCTCCTGTTGTCAGCAGCGCATTCCCATCAGAAGCTGCGGTAGATGCTACAACAGTTATCGATTTGAAAACAGTGGTTTCTGATGCGGATAATTTATCTTCAGCAATTGTAAAAACGGTACAATCAAACACTAATCCTTCCATTGTTTCCGCAGAGATCAATGCCAATGATGAATTGGTTTTAACGCCGCAGGCCACCGGAACTGCAACAGTAACGGTAAGCTTTAATTCAAACGGAAAATTAGTTGAAAAATCGCTTACTGTCAATGCAAGTGTTTCTACCTTAAGTACAGTTGAAGTGAAAAAACTCGAATTCAGTATTTACCCGAATCCTGCAACTGAAATTCTTAATATCAGAACGCAGGATAAAGTTTCAGGTATTACCGTTTATGATGCTTCCGGTAAATTGATAAACGCTCAGTTCAGCAATGGGCAAATCAATGTAAGTATGCTTCCGAAAGGAATGTATATTTTGAGAGCAGTTACTGATAAAGCCGTGTATCAACAGAAATTTATTAAAAACTAAGATTCTTCATAAAGAATTTTGTTCTTTAAATAATTAATTAGATGTTAAACCCCTTTGCTTTTAAAAGTAAAGGGGTTTTGTTTATCTGAATTAATGGTATTCGATTAATCCTGTTTTTTAGCCTTCTGCCCTTTAATGTTAGGTAAAAATGCCGTGATGATTCCCATCAGTGGCAGAAATGCACAGATTTTAAAGACATATTCAATGCTGGTGTCATCAGCAACGGCTCCCAGTACGGCGGAACCGATACCGCCCATTCCAAACATGAAACCGAAAAATAATCCGGCCACCAATCCTATTTTATCAGGCATAAGATCTGTTGCATAAACTAAAATGGCAGAAAATGCTGAAGCAATGATCAATCCGATGATAACAGCGAATATGATCGTCCACATCAATGGAAGATATGGCAGGCAAAGCGTAAACGGAGCTGCTCCCAAAATGGATACCCATATAATTTTCTTCCGGCCGTATTTATCACCCAATTTTCCTCCCAAAATAGTTCCTACTGCAACCGCTGCAAGAAACATAAACAAATACAGCTGGGAATCTTTTACCGAAATATGAAACTTATCGATCAGAAAAAAAGTGAAATAATTCGTCATGGACGCCAGGTAGATGTACTTTGAAAATACCAGAGCCAATAAAATCGTAATGGAAAATAGTACCTTTTTTCGTGATAACTGTATATTGACAACCAAATCTTTATGCTTTGCTGTTTTTCTTAACGCTAGTCTTTCCGCATACCAGTTCCCGATTCTCCATAGCAGGATAATACCGATAAATGCGGCAATAGCAAATAAGCCTACATAGCCCTGACCTAGCGGAAGAACAATCAATGCCACCAATAAAGGGCCTATTGCGCTTCCCGAATTCCCACCTACCTGGAAAATAGATTGGGCCAGTCCTTTCTGCCCGCCGGAAGCCAATTGTGCAACCCTTGAAGCTTCAGGATGAAAGACCGAAGACCCCATCCCGATCAACCCGACAGCAATAAGAATAACGTAATACTGATGGGCTGCTGCCAGAAGCAGTAAACCTGCCATTGAAAGAGTCATTCCTATGGCGAGAGATCTCGGATTTGGCTTTTTATCGGTGTAAATGCCGACAAACGGCTGTAAAATTGAAGCCGTGAGCTGAAACACTAAAGTGATGATCCCGATCTGGGCAAATGATAATTTAAATTCACCCTTCAGAATAGGGTATAATGAAGGGATCGTAGATTGGATCAGATCATTCAAGAAATGAGAAAAACTGATCATAAATAAAATCGGATACACAATTTTAGTCGTATCAATAGTTGCGGTCTTTACATTTTCCATAAGATTATAGTCTGTAATTCATCATGTCATCTGATGAATTTTGTTAAATTTTTTTTTGTTTCTAATATTGCTTTTCAACAATTTTTTGTGCTGTCAATGCAGCATGATCAGGATCTTTGTCTGCGATATACTGATAAAGATCGGTGTGAATTTTTTGAGAAGCCCTGAAAGAATCAGTGCTGTTGTTGTGACTGCTTTCATAAGTTCTCAATATATGTTTGCTTGCTATCTTATAAATTTCTTTCAAAAGGGCATTTCCACATGCTTCTGCAATGGCAACATGAAAATTAATATCGGTCCGGTAGCATTCCAATGCCTGGTTTTCCTCAGCCAGTTTAGCCCTCAGATCCAGATAAGATTTGATAGTCTTTAAATCTTTCTTTGTATGATGAATGGCTGCCCTTGCTGCAATTTTCGCTTCAAGAAGAGACCGTACTTCAAATACTTCTTCAATCTGAGCTTTGTTCATCTGGGTTTCCAAGGATTCCTGAATATTTTTAGAAACCACAAATGTTCCCACGCCCTGCTGAACGCTCAGTATTCCCTTAATTGATAATATTTTTATCGCTTCACGGATGCTGGAACGCCCGACACCATAAATTTTCATAAGCTCAGGCTCGGTAGGTAATTTTCCTCCGATGGCATATTCGTCATTGATGATCCCTTCAGCCAGCCTTTCTGCTACTTCCTGGGCTAATGTTTTTCTTTGAATCTGTGTCATATACATCTTATCATCTGATGAATGCAAAGATATGGCTTTTATACCCTATTTTACAAATCCTATTTTCCGGAGCTTTGATTTCTGTATTAGAGTGTTTTATCATTTAATATTTCTCATCGAAAATTTTGGTGTGTAAATCTGTTTATAAGCGTTGCTGCTCATCCGTTTTTTGTTTTACTTCTTTTCCTTTTAAGGTATTTTTTCCGAAATTATATTTAAAGCTTAGCCGGAACCGTTGTGTATCTCCATAATAGGTGTAAAAATTATTCTGGTCTTTATAGAAGGAAGTCACTTTAAATTTTTCACCTCTGTAAATATCCTGAAGGCTTAAAGTGATTTCTGCCCGGTCTGAAAAAAGCTTCTTTTTTATTCCTAAGCTGAGGTTACATGTACTTCCTGCCACTGCCGGTCCCTGTAACCGGGATGTGTTAAACATAAAATTAATATCTGCAGTTAACCCCGATTGTTTACTGAGTGTCAACTGCATATCGGCATTACCATAAGCTCCCCATCTTTGTTTTTTGAGGCTGCTGCCGTCACTGAAAATAAAATGATTCAGCTGCAAAGCAGGTCCGCCCTGAAGATTGACCGACCACCATGGGGCAGGATCAAAAGAAGCGCTCAGGCTGAGCCCGAAATAATCATTACCGGGAATATTGGTTATTTTCTGAATCAGGATGTTGTTTACATTATCCTGGATCGTAAGCTGTGAGGTGGGATTCTTCTCGTGGATATAATAAAGCTCGGCAGCATATTTATTTTTATAAGAATACGTCATGCTCAACTGATCTGATATTGCAGGCTTTAATCCAACATCACCGATGAGGTAAGAATTGGGACTGAAATATGATTTGGAGGGGTTAAGATAATTATAGGCAGGACGGGTAATTCTTCTTCCATATGAGAAACTTAGCAGATGACTTTCGGATGCTTTATTCTGTATAAAAAAGGTAGGGAAAAAATTGAAATAACGTTGGTTATTTTCCTGCTCAGGATGAACGGAATTACCGTCAACCGATGTTAATTCTGCCCTGAGTCCTGCTTTGATGCTCCAGGATTTCCAGTCTTTTCCGGCACTTACATATCCGGCAAAAACTTTTTCATCATACCGGAATATATTGCTTAAAAGCGGATCGTTATTCAGTTCACCATTCATATCCCGGGAAAAGTCCAGGTTGTTTTCTGCTTTTACACGGCTATATTTAAATCCGGTTTCAAAATCGGCCCATTGCTTGTTGTTACTATAATCCATCCGGACGGTAAAAATCCGGATATGCTGTTCATTGTCTGTCAGAAACCTCTGGGATCGGGGATCTGTTATAAAATAATCGGTTTTTACATCCTGACTGGTTTCGTAATGATAATCGGTATAGGTAGCTGTAGTGGTAAGTTTTTCTTTGGATGAAAACTGATGGTCATATTGCAGATTATAATTAACGGTAGAATTAGGGGTCAGTCGGTTGTTCTGGGTCACAAAATAGGACTCAAGCTGTTTATCATGAGTATAAATATAAGTTGGGACGTTGTAAAGAGCATGGTTCTTTTGAGCAATATAACCATCTATCCCAAAGCTTAAAGTATTCAGGCTGTCAATGGCATAATCTGCATTAAACCGGTAGGTGTGCTCGGCGTCCCGTCTGTTTTTACGGTGAAGGATATTCTCCCATTGCTGCAGTTGCTCAGGATAATTGATAACTTCTCTAATTTCATTATAATAAATACCCGTTCCGAATTGATAGCTACCGGATAAAGCAAATTTTCCTGTTTTATAATACTGGCTGATCCCTATATTTTCACGGGCATATATTCCCTGTTCGTAGCCTGCATTTATGGAACCTTTATACCCTTTTGCCGTGTTTATTTTCATCTTAATATTGATCACTGCACTTCCGGAAGCTTCATATTTGGCGGGCGGGTTGGTAATCACTTCTACAGATTTAATGTCAGAACCATTCATATTTTGCAATAAGGATTTAAGCTCGTCTCCTGTGAGAGAAACTTTTTTATCATTGATGGTCACAATGATCGACTGGCTGCCCCGGACAGACAACTGATCAGCCGAAGTCTGTACGTTGGGGGAGCGTTTTACAATTTCCCAGGCATTATTGCTTGATAGAATGGTGTTTTCCACATTAAATTCAATGCGGTCTGCCTTACGGATAATTTTAGGCTTTTTATATTCAAGAGACAGCTCTTTTAGCTCTGTTGTTTTGATGGTATCCGGTTGGGTTTGAGCAAAAGAATAATTTGATAACAGTACAATACTGAATAATAGGATTGTTTTCACATGATGTTTATTTACAGCAAATGTAGATCATCGGTTCCCTCATTTGGGTTAATGCCCGGTTAATGAAGTGTTAAAGCAATTCAAAACTAAAATATCATGCATTGATCTTAGTATCTTTAGCCTGTGAAATCAAAAATAAAATATCTGATCTGGGGCTGTGTGCTGGTCTTATTGGCTATGACGGCCATGCAGGGCTATTTTATTTACAACACCTTTATGCTGAAACAAAAACAGGCTCAGGCTTCTGTACGGGCTGCGCTGATCAAGATGGAAGACAAGATCAATATCACCGCCCTCAGAAGCGAATGGATCAGAAATATGGATTATTTTACAAAAACCAATCAGCATGAAAAGATCAATTATACTGCCCTGCTTAAAACTTCAGAGATTTCAAAAAAGGTAAATGATTATATCAGCCATGATGCAATATTGTCAGAATATAATACAGCGTATCGTGTAACAATAAAATATGCAAAACTGGCTACACCGGCTTCTGCCTCACCTATAATTATAAAGAATAAAACCTGGTTCGGAAATGGGAAAGAATTGGAAAATCCGCAAATTATTCATGATATGACTTCCCATGTGGACGGTGAAACAAGTGTTTTCGTTAAAGAGTTTACGACACAATCCAATTTCAGTATTAACGACTGGCAGCAGAAAATTCTGGGACAGATGCTTGGTTTGCTTTTATTTTCGTTATTTGTATTCTGTCTTTTGATTTTTCTTTTCTATTTTTCCATACGGAGTTTAATTAAACAGAAGAAAATTGCAGATATCCAGACGGATTTTATTAATAATATCACCCATGAATTTAATACGCCATTAGCTACATTGGGAGTTGCAATCAAAACGATTCAGGAGCAGGCCGTACCCAACGAAAATATTGCGGTTGATCATGCAGTACATATTGCTCACCGTCAGCATCGCCGGCTTAAAAAACTCATCGATCAGGTGATCATCCATGCCTCGGGACCGGAAGATATTATACTTAAAAAGGAAAAAACAGAAATGACCGCATTTCTTTCACAGATTGTTACGGATTTTCACACAGTGTATCCGTCAATAACACTAAATATTACATCAGGAGAGGAAAAGGTTGAGCTGTATATTGATCCGTTTCATCTGACTACCGCGATCAATAATATGTTGGATAATTCGGTTAAATATGGTGCGGGGCAAATCAATATTTCTGGGAATGCAGCAGAGAATCATTATATCTTAACGATTGAAGATAACGGGATCGGAATCGCCGGGAAAGATATGGAGAAGATTTTTGATAAATTTTACAGAGTGGAAAAAGGAGATATACATAACACCAAGGGTCTGGGGCTCGGACTTTATTATACCCGGGAAATTATTTCTGCCCATGAAGGTAAAATCACCGTTTCATCCCTTCTGTCAAATGGAAGCATATTCACCATTTATTTACCTCTGTCATGAAACACATTCTTTTAGTTGAAGACGATTATGATTTTGCAGATATTCTGAAACAGTATCTGGAACTTGCAGGATTTAAAGTAAGCTGGAGCCCGAATGGCCGTGAAGCATTAGATGTCTTAAAGTCTGCAAAAACAGATCTGTGTATTCTCGATGTTATGATGCCGGTGATGGATGGTTTTACATTAGCGGCAGAAATTATTCAGATATTTCCGGAAATGCCTTTTATTTTTCTGACAGCCCGGAATCAAAAGGAAGATAAACTGAAAGGATTGAAACTGGGAGCTGATGATTATGTGGTGAAACCGTTTGAGGCCGATGAGCTTGTCCTGAGGATCCGGAATATTCTGAAACGCAGTGAACCTTCAGTTTCCAGGGCTTTCCCTGAAATAATACAGATAGGATCCTATACTTTTGATTATAATAATCTCCTGTTAAATCACAAAAATACTTATACAAGACTGACTGAGAAGGAGGCCATGCTTCTGCTGTATTTTGCACAACATCCAAACCGGATCATAAAACGTGAGGAAGTTTTACTGCACATCTGGAAAAGCGATGATTATTTTTCAGGCAGGAGCCTTGATGTTTTTGTAAGCAGATTGCGGAAATACCTGAATGCAGATTCCGGGATTGAAATAGAAACCATCCGCGGAATGGGATTCGAATTTCATTTAAGAAAATGATAATTTTAAATAAGCCGATAGAAGGTTTATCAATCGAATAAAGTAAAAAGGCTGCAAAACTGCAGCCTTTTCATTTAAAGTATTGGATATTTCAGCTATGGCTGCACACAATTGCTTCCGATAAGAGGAGTGTAGGTTGTTTGTGATGATGTAGTATGGAATTTAAAATAACATCCATTATAATAAACACCTTCCATATATCCCTGTAAGAAATTTTCAGCATGTGATAAATCCAGATCTACTACTTTGGTCTGGTACAAAAGCGTAATTTGATTATTGAGTATCGTATGACCAATAAAAGCCCGTTCGGCACTTAACGAAGTAAGAATGGAATTTACCTGCGTTTGTGTAAGCGTCTGATTGGCCATGCCGCGATACCAGTATAGTCCGTAAGTGCTGCCGGTAGCGGTTTTGCAATCAGCGGATGTACAGGTTTTATTGATTACGGGGTTTACATAATTGTTAAGTGTGGTTACTGATTGATTCAATGCTGCAACTTCCGGACTGACACCTGCGTGTAAGAATATGGTATTTCCGGCACGTTCAATCACATTTTTACTTCGAAGCCATTTACCCAGTTCACTGTTAGCGTCATATAAGGTGGTCAGTGTTTCTCCCAATACCGGTACATTATCTGTATATTTGGCATGTACATACCTGAAATCACCGATTAAATTCATAATGTCGTGGTTACCCAGTATAAAATGTACTTTTCCTCCTGCGGCAGCTGCTTCCTGTTCCAGTTTATAAATCAGCCACAGGCATTGCGATACATACTGCCCGCGATCGAAAACATCACCCATTATAAACAAATGGCTGTTACCATAGCTCCAGTTATAGTTTGAATCAATAATTCCGGCCTTTCTCAACATCAGTATAAAGCCCATTATACCACCTTCAATATCTGAAGTTGCAAAATATTTAGCTGGCAGAGTAGGATATTCGGCCTGTTCGCGCACTGTTAACTGAGGCTGCAGACTGACAGGGAAAGAGTTCCCGTCAGGCAGTTGTACTGTTAGTGCTACCTGACTACGTGTAGCAAATGTCTGGGATGTAAATCCCTGTGTCCGGTCAATACTCTTTACAATATAATTATTGTTCCGGAAAAATACATAAGGCCCGTCAGGATCCTGCTGCGCACTTTCTGTAATTTTACAGTCAAACGAAAGATCGCTGCTGCCGGTATTCTGGTTATGTACTTCTATAGCAATAACATTATCCCCTGTCTGAAAATAAGATTTTGAAATTTGATAATCAAAATAATTGTTTTCCTGAGCTGTGGGTATATAGGTGCTGGTGCCGGTTGTATAAGCAATAGTGCCTGATTGTGGCAGCAATGCTGTTCGCAGTACTTCTGTCCCATTTACATACACTACTGCTCCATCATCATGAATCATAGATAATATCAGGGAATTAGGAAGTGCATTCACATCAGCAATATTAATATGCTTTCTGAAATAATAGGTAATATAACCTGACTGCAATACCGTAGCCTCGTCACCATCACCAAAACCTAACTGTCCGGTGCCGGTTGCCCAGCCTGTATCGTTAAAAGCGGATGTGCGCCAGGCAGTGCCCTGGTTTGAACCGTTGTCAAGGTATTTCCAGCTGGAATTAGGTGGCAATAATTGAGTTTCGGTTGCCAATTTCATTTGTTTAGCATTAATTTCAGTTTCAGTTTCAGATGCTGTGGGGTCTAAATAGCTGTTTTGACAGCTAATCATGAGAACAAAGGCCATGCAGGCACAAAAGATTTTCTTTTTCATGTTTGGTGAAGGTGTTTGATTAATTTAAGATTTATAAAAATTAAGGTAATTGCAATTAATTATTTTTCAAACGAAAGGATAGCCAGCCGGTGTAAATAATAAAATTTAACACAGAGATCAGATGTTTGATTAGCTAAATACCAATGAAACATTATTTCATAATTGTAACATAGACCCACAAAGTTATTTTATCATCTAAGAGATGAATAATATTGTTAAGGAATAAGTTAACGGGAATCTGAAAAATTAAACAAAATCCAGAGTGTAATTTGTTGACGTTGCATTTGCAGGCCTGTCAGCACTTAAGCAGATGTTTTTTTTCATATTTTAATTTGTTTGTGTTTTTGTTGAAAGGTGTGTGCTAAAGATATAAAAAAATATATATGCCGGAAATTATATCTGTTGAATAAGAATAGGATAAACCAAAAGATACTATGTTTTTCCCATTTCAGTAATTGTAAAATTATAAGAATAACAGACAAACAAAGATATAATACGACAGGTTCTGTCGTCATGATAAACGAACTTTACAATAAGAAATTAAGATAAATTTAACTTATATCAGCACTTTTTAGTATATCATGGATTTATTCAAACAACAATGAAATAAAAGTTTATCCAAAACAATAAAGAGATAAGTTTTATCGTTTTGTCGATATAAATTTCAGAATTAGCATGAGAAAAGCTAATGATAAAATTTATAAATAAAACACAAATTAATAACCCTGTATGAAAAACAAATTTTTTCTATGGTTATCTCTGTTGATAGTCCTTTCCAGTACCTTACAATCCTGCAGAAATGAAGATTTGCTTTTAAGCGACAAAAAAGAAAATCAAAAAAGTACGTCTTCTAAAATCCTCCATTATCAGGATCTTGTAAAAAACAAAGCTGTTTTTGGTGAACTTATGAAAATTACCAAAAATGATAATTCTCAAACTTCAAAACTATATGTCGACGAGGAAAACGGATTTACAGTAGATCTTGATGACTGCCTGTTTATGGAAGATCCGAAGGGACAAAAATCTTACACTTTTAAAATCACCGAGATTGATCCGAAAAATAATAATCCTGATATTTTAGAAAATCTTGTGTTAGTAGAAAAAGGAGAAGGTCTTTTTGAAAGCTACATTTTCCAGTATGAAAGAGATGTTCAGCTTAATTATTTTAAGTCTGAAGAAGATCTGATACAAAATCTTAAGCAGAAAGTGAAAGTTTTCGGTTTGGGTGAAAAGAGAAATATTGATATCAATTCTAAAATTGCTCTTTGTGTGGGAGTCACTGCTACTTATGTGGAACAACCAGGAACAGCGTGTGCATCTGGGCAACATTCGTATGAAGACGGAAGTGCATGTGCGTATTGGGGAACTACAGATATGGCTCTTCCCGGATATGGTGGACATTTCGTATATACATTCAATGCAGCAGATTGTTATGGCGGGGGTGGAGGAAATCCTTCTTCGGGAAGTGGCACTACGGGACCATATCATGGAGGAGGAAGTGGAACAGGGACGATTAATAATCCTTGCATAAAAACAAAGAATATGCTAACTAGACCTAATGTTCAACAAGGAATAAGTGATGTGAAAACACAAGCAGAAAAGGCAGCCAATGATGTAAATGAGGGTGAAATAGGTAGAATAGAAATAAATGATGGTACTATTTTACCTGCTAATGTATCTGCGGATCATCATGTAACTTTTAATGATATAAGTGGAACAAAAGGAATTTATCACAATCATACATTTAATGGAGCTAAAATTCATTCACCTCCCGATATAGCGTCTATATTAGCTTTTGCGAGTGTACAGCCTAGCGTAACTAATTATGGTGATGCTTATGTAGGAATGATTGGAGCAGATAAATGTGTTTCTACTGTACCAAACTGCTTTAAGATGAGACATTATTTAATACGCTTTATTGGAACTGTATCTGATTTAACAATTAGTTTTACTGCTGATCAGATGATCAGATTTAAGAAAGACTCTAGAGATCGTGAGCATGAATTAGCTGAAAAATTACCCTATGTAGATTTTTTAGGTGACGAGTTGAATAATAAAGGGTTAGAAAAACTTTTTTTTGATACCTTAGCAAATATGGGATTATCAGGAAAAGTAATGCTACAGAGAGTAGATGATGATGGCACAGTAAATAATATTAATTTAGATGCTAGTGGAGTTCCTGTAGCAATACCTTGTCCATAACTTTAAAAATTAACAAATGAAAAATACATTTTTAAAAACTTTTTTTTTAACAGGATTAATAAGTGCGTTTATATCCTGTAGTGCACAACTTCCATTGAATACATTGATGGAAAACATTCCGGTAAATGCACATGTCAAAGATTTAGATAATGAGTTATTACCTTATATTGGTACATATAAAGCAAATTATCAAGGAAATGAAATTACTTTATATATCACTAAAATTGCGGATAGGTTAGAACAACGTACAAATAAAAATTTTTACAGAGATGCTTTGGTTATTAAATATATAGTTAAAAACTCGTCAGGTACAATATTACAGGACACACAAAATAACAATATTTCAAATATTGAACTGTTCAGTACAAGAATTAGGTCTTATGATAATTCTGTAATTTTATATTATAGTGGGACTAATTGTGGTGTAGGTTGGGGAGATGTTTTTTTAAAGAAAGTCAATGCTACTCAAATTTCTTGGCTTTATCAACCAAATGATTTAACTATTTTGTCTGGGCAGTGTCCTGGAAATCCAGATTTGACAATTTATCTCCCAGAAACAGAAAATCCCTTAATATTTACAAAGCAGTAAAATAAAGCCTCCGATTATAGGGCTTATTTTGAAAAAATGTCAATATGAGGTTTTATTAAGATAAAAAAATGAAAATAACATATTTAAAAACAGCAATAATATTGTTGGGCTTAACTCTAAGTTCATTATCCTGTAAAACCCAAGTATTACCATTAAATACAGCATTAACAAATATTCCTAATAACGCTTATGTAAAAGATACCAATGATGAGTTAGTACCTTATGTTGGAACATATAAAGCTAATTTTAATGGAAAAGAAATTACATTATATATTACAAAAGTTGAAAATAAACTGGAAAACAGTGTAGATAAAAACTATTATTTGGATGCCCTAGTTGTAAAATATGTTGTTAAAAATTCATCTGGAACTGTTTTGCAGGATACTCAAAATTATAATTTACAAAATAATATTATTTCTAGTTATAGAATTAGGTCTTATGATAATTCTGTGATTTTATATTACAGTGGTACTAATTGTGGAGTAGGTTGGGGAAATATTTATCTAAAGAAAATTAATGCAACTCAAATTACTTGGCATTATCGTCCAGATGATATGGTTATATTGCCCGGAAAGTGTCCTGGAAATCCTGATTTAACAATTTATTTACCTGAAACAAAAGATTTAATATTTACAAAGCAATAAAAATAAAGCCTCCGATTATAGGGACTTATTTTTGAAAAAATACCTGAAAATAAAAGTCTCGACTCAAGTTTAGAAATGGAGGGTAACTCAAATCTTTGTTTATCGCTTTGTACAGGATTATGTAAGAGAGATTTTGAAAATCATAAGAATTTCGGAAATATTCAAAAACAAAAAAACTCTGATAATTGTATTGATCAGAGTTTTTTAATTGTTGTTATGTAGCCCGTAGGGGAATCGAACCCCTCTTACCAGAATGAAAATCTGAGGTCCTAACCGATAGACGAACGGGCCATCTACCAAACTGTAAATTATATCTACAGGGTTAGTGTTTTGTTTTTATAAGTTTACAACTCTTACCTAAACCACCCGGTTAAGTAGTTTAAAGTGTGTAGCCCGTAGGGGAATCGAACCCCTCTTACCAGAATGAAAATCTGAGGTCCTAACCGATAGACGAACGGGCCAACTATACTATTACGCTAATTTATTAACGTGCTTAGTTAATTTGCTTTTCAAGTTAGCCGCTTTGTTTTTGTGGATAATGTTTTTCTTAGCTAATTTATCCAACAAAGAGATTACCTTTGGCAACTGCTCAGCAGCAGCAGTTTTATCTTCTTCATTTCTCAATACCTTAAGTGCTGTTCTTGCAGTCTTGTGGTAGTATCTGTTACGAAGTTTTCTAGCTTCGTTTTGTCTAATTCTTTTTAGTGCTGATTTATGATTTGCCATATCGTTCAAATGTGAGTGCAAAAGTAAAAACTTTTTTCTTATCTGCAAAATTTATTTTTAAAAAATTTCAATTTTCTTCAGATAAATATTTCCTGAGTTTATCTATTGCTTGTTCTATTTTTAAATTTTCTTGTTCTTTATCTATTTTTCTGATAATATTTTTCAACATTATCATCGCGTTGTTCCATTCTCCAGTGGTATTGGTGAAGGTAAGTCCGTCAATCGTTACTTCAAAGGCTACCCTTTCTCCGCTCCTGTAAAGCCTGAAACTTATTTTCTCATCTCTGCCTGTAATCCCATCTTCATTGATCTTTAAATCGTAACTTTTTGGGTTAGAGTGGATTTTCTTAAAAAGCAATGTAGCTTCTTGTATTTTTAAATCCGGCATGATATAAATTTGGTAGCCTATAGGAGAATCGAACTCCTGTTGCAAGGATGAAAACCTTGAGTCCTAACCACTAGACGAATAGGCCAAATTTTGAGGTTGCAAAAGTAATGATTAACTTCTGAACTTCAAAATTATTTTTTGAGTTATTTATAAACTTTTTGAATGACCGTATTCTTAATGCCTTTAGCCTCAATGTCTTTCTGTAATTTTACAGCATCCTCCAATGTATACACTTTTCCATAGGTATAATAGAAAACTCCGCTGTCTTTATTCCTTTCAACATCTTTTAAAGTCTGTAAAATATATGAATTGGCAGTAAGCTTATCGCCGACAGCAACCTCAATCGTATAAAATCCGCCGGAACTTAATTTCTGATTAGGCATAAACCCTACTGCAAACGCATTTCTGAATCCTGCATCTTTAGCCGTTTTAAGATTGATATCCTTTACAGACGCCATATTCGTTACCCCATAATAATATTTGTATTGTCCGTTTTCTTTGATCGGAAGAATGTAGTTTAAACCTTTTAGAGCAGGATCTCCGTCATTAAACTTGTTAGGCGAGCTCATCAGGAGAATTCTGAAATCATTCTTTAAAGGAACCTCTGCCGGTTTTTCAGGTTCAGGTTTTTTAGTGGTGGCGATTAAGCCGCCGGATTTTCTGTCGATTGCTTTTTTATAATCAATGATAGCATTGTAGATACTTTCTGCAATCTCCTGCTGCCCTTTCTCGGAAGCCAGATAATGGCTTTCTTCAGGATGATTGATAAATCCGGTCTCTATAAGTACTGAAGGCATCGCATTCATACGGAGAACGTGTAAGTTTTTTTGGAAAACACCTCTTGAAAATCTTTTGTCCTTGTTTACGAAGTTATCTTCTACCAGCCCACCCATAAGAAGGCTTGATTCAAGATATTTGCTTTGTTGAAGTTTCAGGGCAATTAAAGATTCCGGTGAATTTGGGTTATAAGATCCGAAGGTCTGCTTATCTTTTTCATCCAGGAAGATTACGTCGTTCTCTCTTTTGGCTACCTCCAGGTTTTCGTCATTTTGGTTTGGTCCCTGTACATAGGTTTCGGTTCCGTATGCGCTGGATCTTACAGCTGAGTTACAGTGTACAGAGACAAAAAGGTCTGCTTTACTTCTGTTGGCAAGGTTGGTTCGGTCAGAAAGAGAAGGGTATTCGTCATACTTACGGGTATATATTACTTTGAAATCTTTATTTTTTTCGAGCATGTTACCGATTCTTAACACAACAGCAAGGGTTACATCCTTTTCTGCGATTCTTCCAATGTCGCTATAAGTTCTATTGGCTCCATGGTCACTTCCCCCGTGTCCGGCATCTAAAACGACAGTGAATTTCTTTTGAGAAAAAATAAAGTTGCTTAGAAGAATAAGGAGAAATGATAAAATTATTTTAAAATTTTGTTTGTACATCTTACAGTTTTAAAAATTATATTAATTTTGAGCCTTAATTATATAGAATAAAATTGGCCAAAACCGTCCTCAAAAATATATTACAAATTTTAATTATCCTAATTTTTAACAATTTTTTAGCACAGAAAACGCCTGAAAAATTGCCTGAAAATAAGGTAATCAATGATACTATTTCCAAAAAGGATACCATAGTTGCGAAAAAGGAAGCTTTAGATGATGTTCTTCAGACAAAAGCTGATAATATCCGCAGAGACTTTCCTAAAAAGATGATCTACCTGAACCAGAAGGCTCAGGTAATATACCAGGATATGCAGATTGATGCAGATTATATCTCCATTGATGAGCAGAAGAATTTAATCTACGCAAGAGGAAAACAGGATTCTCTGGGAAAGAAAATCATAGAGCCCGTTATTACGACACAGGCAGGAAAGAAATACGAAACCGATCAATTTAACTATAATTACAAAACAAAGCAGGCTATTGCCTATAATGCACGGACAGAGGAAAGCGAAGGCGTAATCATCGCCAATAAGACCAAAAAATATAACGATTCCGTCTTTGCAATGAGACACGCCTTATATACTACCGATGAATATTTTCTGAAGAAAAAAGATACGGTAGCCGATTACCATTTACTGGCGTCGAATATTAAACTGGTAAAAACAAAAAATAAATCCCAGATCATTACCGGGCCGATACAGATGTATATAGAGCAGGTTCCTACCCCTTTGATCATGCCGTTTGCTATTTTGCCTTTTTCAGATAAAAGATCAGCAGGTATTTTGATTCCGAGTTTTGGAGAAAGACAGGATGTAGGATTTTTCCTTAATGGGATAGGGTATTACCAGCCGATAGGAGAGCATTTTGATATGAAAGTTCTTGCTGATATCTATACAAAAGGTAGCTGGAACTTAAGGCCTGAAATGAATTATGTGAAAAAGTACCGTTATTCCGGAAACTTCTCTGCAGATATCGGAACTACCGTGAGAGGGATCAAGGGACTGGATGACTATTCCAAGAGCAGTACTTACAGAATCGCCTGGAGACATACCCAGGATGCAAAATCAAATCCTTTCCTTACCTTCTCGGCTTCGGTTGATATTGTAAGCAATAAGTTTTATAATAATACAATCAACAACAACTATATATTCAACCAGAATGTATTAAATACCCAGCAGAACTCTACCGTAACCGTTACGAAAAGGTTTTTAAAACTGCCGGCTACGATTACGGCTACCGCATCTTATTCCCAGAATTTTGCGACGGGTCTGTCTGATTTACGTTTGCCCCAGATGAACGTTGCCATTAACCAGTTTTATTTATTGAAATCAAAAACAGGGGTAAGACAGGGCTTGCTTGAAAATATTACGGTAAATACAGGATTGAATTTAACAAACTTTGTGACCACTGATGAAGGTGAGCTATTTACAGCCGCCATGTGGGATAAATTACAGACAGGTCTTAAAAACAATATTGCTTTAGGAACGAATACCACAGTCGCCAAATATTTTACATTCAGTTTAGGGGCAACGATCGACAATGCTTTAACGACAAAAACACTGACAAGATTTTATGATCCTGTGAGCAATAAAGTGGTGGATCAGACCAATAAGCAGATCGCAGGATATTCCACTTTTTCAACCACGGCGAGTTTGCAGACGACATTGTACGGAATGCTTAATTTCAAAAAGGGCGCTGCAGTGGAAGCAATCAGACATATGATGACACCGAGCATCGGTTTTACCTATTCACCGGATTTCGGAGGGTCGCAGTTCGGGTACTATAAAAATTATTATGATGCCAATGGTGCATTAACCCCGTATTCTATTTTTGATAAAGGAATTGTAGGTTCGCCTACAAGTGGTATGGTAGGTGCTTTAGGGTTTAATATCGGGAACAACATTGAGATGAAGGTGAAATCTAAAAAAGATTCTACCGGCGTGAAAAAAATCAAAATATTCGAATCCCTGAATCTTTCCGGAAGCTATAACTTTGCGGCCAAAGATCACCCCTGGTCTATCATTACCCTCAACGGACAGTCTTCTTTCTTTGAAAATAAATTAAGCGTTAATACAAGTTTATCATTAGACCCATACAGAATTTTATTTGTTCCGGGATCTGATACAGGGATCAGAACTGAGAATTTCGGACATTTCAGTGTACAGGGATTCAATATCCAGGTTTCTTATCCTTTGAGCAGTGAGATTTTCGGAGAAAAAACAGATTATGCCAAGAAATATAAATCGAAAGGAGAAATAAGGAATGAAAATTATTATTTTGATGATGATAATTATGCTCATTTCGACCAGGCATGGACTTTAAATGTGAATGCCAACTATGCCTACTCAAGAAGCCTTTCCCGTTTCGGCAATAAAATTGCTTCTGTAGGATTGGATGGAAGCCTTAAGCTCAGCCCTTTCTGGAATATCAACGGAAGTACCCACTATGATATGATCACAAAGCAGCTGGCCTATACAAGAATCGGTTTTGCCAGAGACCAGCGAAGTTTTACGATTAACTTCAACTGGGTTCCTTTCGGACAGTATAAAGTATATGACTTTTTTATCGGGATAAAGGCTAATATTTTAAGTGATGCGCTGAAATATAAAGACAGAAGTTTCACACAACCTAATGCTCCTTTCTAAGTAAGATTGATATTTGTGAATATAAATTTTATATTTGCACCCAAAATAAATTCTAATGAAAAAAATAATCAACACAGTGAATGCTCCTGCAGCAATCGGGCCTTACTCACAAGCAAATCTTGCAAACGGTGTTTTATACATCTCCGGTCAGATTCCTGTAGATCCTGCAACTGGTAAATTGGTAGAAGGAATTGAAAAAGAAACCCATCAGGTAATGAAAAACCTTGAAGCTATTCTTACAGAAGCGGGAATGACTTTTAAAAATGTGGTAAAAGCTACGATCTTCCTTAAAAGTATGGATGATTTTGCCGTGATGAATGATATCTACGCATCATACCTGGATGCTGAAAGCTATCCTGCCCGTGAAACGGTACAGGTTTCTTGTCTGCCTAAGAATGTTGATATTGAAATTTCGATGATTGCACATCAGGATTAATGAGTTTTATAAGAAATACATTAGCGGTGTTGGTGGGCCTTGTAATCGCGGGGCTTATTATTACTCTTGGAATAAGGGCCTTTCCGCAGTGGGTTACTTTTGATGCTTTTGCTCCTTTTGAGCACTGGCAAAGATTCCTTGACAGTATGAAAGATGACGATGCTTTCTTTGGATTCTTATTATTTATTTCAGGTTTAGGAACTACTGTAGGCGGTGTTGCCACAGCAATTATAGTAAAATATGCTAAAGTGGCTTATGCTATCCTTATAGGCTTTATAATGTTGTTTATCGCAATGCTGGATGTTATTGTTTTTCCTTATCATCCTACGTTCTACAAAATATCCATATTTCTCACCTTTTTCCCTTTCTCCTGGATCGGCGGTAAGATTGTAGAAATAATTTATGAACGGAATAAGAAAAAGAGAATCGCTGAAAAAATGAACAAGCCATAAATAAAATAAGGCAACTATATACCATTTTACACCCATCATTTTTTTATTAACGCAAAGCTTTTAAAATCTGATTGCGATATCTTAAGAAAAGCAAAGAAAAGCAGCAAAACTGCTATGAAGCATTCCTTTGAAAATCTATTTTAATAGATTAAAAAACTTTGCTCACCTTAATAGGTTCGACTCATTATTTTCTTTGCGATAAAAACCGATCAAAGAAGCAAGAAAAAATAAGTGTAAAATGGTATATAGCTACCTAAAATAAAAAAAACGCTGCAGGATTTGCAGCGTTTTTCGTTGATATGAAGTTTAACTAAGTTTATTGATTAAGGCATTTTAAAACCTTTCGTATAAATCCTTCCGTATTCATCCACAAACTTCACCTGTACATTTCCCTGGTATTTATCTAAGATTTTTTCAACATCTTTTTGTGAATTGACAGGTTTTCCGTTGATTTCTATGATAATGTAATTGTCTACAATACCTATTTTAGCCATTTCACTTCCTTCAGATACGTTTTTCGCAATAACACCGCTGTTAAGCCCGTAGCTTGTTTTAAACGATTCGTTCAGAGTATCGAAATCGGCACCGATTTTTTCAGACACACTAAGATCATCTTTCGTTCTTGTAGAAGTTCCGCCTTTCTGATCCTTTAAAGTTACAGTAGTCATATTTTCTTTACCGTTTCTGGAATAAGTAACCTGTACTTTATCACCGGGACGTTTACTTCCGATAGACATCGATAAATCTGCGAAATCTGTTATAGCAACATTATCTATTTTAGTAATGATATCTCCTGTTTTAAGGCCTGCGTCTTCAGCACCGCTTTTATCTCCAAATCCTGTAATGTATATTCCCGAACCGGCTTTAATGCTTGTCTTTTTCTGCATATTGTACGCAGCTACCTGCTGGTCGTCTGAAAGGTCTAAAGATGTTACTCCTAAGAAGCCTCGCTGTACAATTCCGAATTTCTTGATGTCCTCAACAATTTTTCTTGCCAGATTGGAAGGAACGGCAAATCCGTATCCCTGATAATATCCGGTAGTAGACTGAATCGCAGAGTTGATACCGATAAGGTCTCCGTTTGTATTTACAAGTGCTCCACCTGAATTTCCCGGGTTAATGGCAGCATCCGTCTGAATAAAGCTTTCAATAGGGTTGGCCGCTTTTCCCTGAGAACCTAAAATTCCGATTCCTCTTCCTTTAGCAGAAACAATACCTGCAGTAACGGTTGAGTTTAATCCCAGCGGGTTTCCTACCGCAAGCACCCATTGTCCTACTTCAATATTGTCAGAATTGGCAAAGTTCAAATAAGGTAATCCTTTTTCTTCGATTTTTAATAACGAGATATCCGTATTCGGGTCGGTTCCGATTAAAGTTGCGATATAAGCTTTTTTATTGCTTAATACAACTTCAAGTTTATTGGCACTTGCCACTACGTGATTATTTGAAATGATATATCCGTCAGGAGAAATAATTACCCCTGAACCCATTCCCGAAGGCATATTGTCAGGCATCTGTTGTTGCTTCTGTCTTTGCTGGCCTCTGCCGCCACCGCCAAACGGATCTCCGAAGAAAAAGTCGAATAAATCCTGTTCTGACGCCCTGCTTGAGCTTTTAGACTGGTAATTTTTAATGGTAACGACTGCCGGAACGGTTGTTTTGGCAGCCTTCACAAAATCATCTCCGGTTGTAGCAGCATTCATCCCCACAAAAGAAGCGTTGGATGATTTAGTAAAATAAGACTGATCTGCATTATCGGAATTATGACCGAAATATTGTATTGTACCTACAGTAGTAGCTCCTGAGATAACTCCTACCACAGCAAAGGGTAATAGTTTTTTTAAAGTACTCTTCATTGTATATCTTTCTTTATTATTTATGATTTTTTTGTTTTACAGTAAACAAATTTAATACTTAATGAGTATGCAATTTATATGCTGTGTTTCAATTTTAACTAAAATTTAACGGGAATTAGGTCATTTTATAAATTATGTCATAATTGTTAAGATCGAAGTTAACAAAACTTAAAAAAATATTAAAAATAATGTGACAAAATGTAAGATGAATTCATGGGATATAAGTTAAATTAATTATGAATAAAACTAAAACTAAATCTGTCATTTTTATCGGATAAATAAAATTAATAGGAAATGATTATCTTTGCAAAAATATTTTTCTCACTTAAAACGTTTATAGCATGCAACTGTATAACACTTTAAGCGCAGAAGAAAGAGCTCAACTTATTGATGAAGCCGGTAAGGAACGCCTTACGTTGTCTTTCTATGCGTATGCCAAAATTGAAGATCCCAAAAAATTTCGCGATGATTTATTTATAGCCTGGAACGCACTGGATGCTCTCGGTCGTATTTATGTTGCTCATGAAGGTATTAATGCTCAGATGAGTGTTCCTGCGGATCAGTTTGAGGCTTTTCGCAATACGCTGGAAGATTACGAATTTATGAAAGGAATTCGTCTGAATGTAGCCGTTGAGCAAGACAACCATTCTTTTTTAAAGCTGACCATAAAAGTAAGACATAAAATTGTCGCCGACGGTTTAAGCGATGATTCTTTTGATGTAACCAATAAAGGAATTCACTTAAAAGCTCAGGAATTTAATAATTTACTTGAAGATCCGAATACGATCGTAGTCGATTTCAGAAATCATTATGAAAGTGAAGTAGGCCATTTTGAAGGCGCGATTACTCCGGATGTGGAAAATTTCAGAGAAAGTTTACCCATTATCAACGAACAGTTACAGGATTTTAAAGAAGATAAAAACCTGTTAATGTACTGTACAGGTGGAATCCGATGTGAAAAAGCCAGTGCTTACTTCAAACATCAGGGCTTTAAAAATGTTTATCAATTAGAAGGCGGAATTATTGAATATACACGTCAGATAAAAGAAGAAGGTATAAAAAGTAAATTTATAGGTAAAAACTTTGTATTTGACCATAGGTTAGGCGAACGTATTACAGATGATATTATCTCGCAGTGTCACCAATGTGGCAAGCCTTGTGACAACCATACCAATTGCGCCAATGATGCCTGTCATTTATTGTTTATCCAATGTGATGAATGCAAAGCCGCAATGGAAAACTGTTGCTCTACAGAATGTTTGGAGACGATTCATTTGCCTTGGGAAGAGCAGGTAAAACTAAGAAAAGGATTACAGGTTGGAAATAAGGTTTTCAGAAAAGGAAAATCGGATGCTTTGAAATTTAAAAATTCCGGTGATCTGCCTAATAAACCTTTGGCAAAAGCTGAAACAAAAAATATACGACAGAAAATAAGCATTAAAAAAGTGTTGGTCGGAAAGGCAGAACATTATTATTCAAAATCAAAGATTGCCCAGTTTTTAATCGAAAACAAAGAACTTTCAGTAGGTGATAAAGTGCTTATTTCAGGTCCGACAACCGGTGAGCAGGAACTTACCATTACCGAAATTTATGTAAACGGAGGTCCTTGTGAAACAGCAAAAAAAGGAGATCAAATCACGTTTGAATTACCTTTCAGAGTTCGTCTGTCTGACAAATTATATAAAATTCCGCAGGCTTCTGAAAATGCATAAGTAAACGTTGGAATTATTTCTCTAAAAGATTTAATCAAATGCTAAAAGCTGATCTAAGAAAAAAGTATATGCAAAAAAGAAAAACCTTGTCTTATGATGAGGTTTTCTTGTTATCGGAGAAGATTTCGGATAATTTTATCAGTTATTTCAAACCTGTAGCGGGCCAAAAGGTGCATATCTTTATTCCTATTGATAAGTTTAATGAAATAGATACCCGTATTTTTATTCAATACTTCTTTAAACATAATATACGGGTTTTTGTACCGAAGGTCGTTGACAGGCTGATCTCCGTAGAGATTTTTGAAGACACGGTGTTTGAAACAAGTGCCTGGGGAATATCCGAGCCTTTATCTGATGATGATTCCGGAGAGCTGCATTTTGATTATGTGATCACCCCTTTACTCTATTGTGATGAAAAAGGGAATCGGGTAGGGTATGGAAAAGGTTTTTACGATGCTTTTTTTGAAAGTATATCTTCAGATTCCGGGAAAATCGGAGTCAACTATTTCGGGCCTGATGAAATAATCGATGATGTCTGGGAAAATGATATTCCGCTTGATTATCTTGTAACGCCTGTTGAAGTGCTGTCTTTTTTGAACGGAGTTGAATAGAAGTTCACAAAATAAAATTTGAATTCCTTTTTAAATTTAATAGGTTTTGAAACAAGGGTATACTGTGCATTTTTTTCAAAGCTTCCTATAGACTTATTTTTGTCATCAAAATATTCCACATTGAACTTTGCAAAATCCAGAGTATCCTGTTTGTAAGAATCTTTATATACCTGAAGGTTATTTACCTTTACACTTTTTACCTTTAAGCTGTCAAGTTCCCTAAATAATTTTCTGAAAGTAAGGCTGTCGGGCTTGTGAAAATAGCTTTCCATCTGAGAAAAGATAACCGTATCGATTTCCGTATTTCTGTTTCCGGATAAATACAGGGTTGACAAATCCAGTAACTCCTGTACTTTTTGACGGGTAATGGAGTTGATCGCCTGCATGCTGTCCATCTGTACTGCAGGATAGGATTTCGTATTGTTACTGTTTCTTAATTTATCCAGATCGCTTACTTCTGTCTTTTTATTATTGCAGGAAACAATAGCAATAAAGAATATGGCGACAATTAATAAACTATTTATTATTTTCATCAGTACTTGCAATTTTAAATTTGATCGATATGATTTTGCCTTTATTGTCTTTTTTCATTTCTATTACACTTAAATTTTTCAGGGAGGTTGTCGGAGTCGTTACCAGTGTAATATATTTTTGTTTGTCTAAAGTCTCTATCCCGTAGGTATTATTATCATACACCTGATAGATTACTGCATTATTGCTGATTAAGTTTTCCAGCTGTTTCCTCTTTTGCTTGATCAGGTTCACCTGTTCTTCTTTCGGAGCTCCTTTTACATCTTTTATAGAGAAATAATAAGCTGCCATTTTATAATCATCAGGCTTCAGCTCTATCATTTCCTCTTCCGGTGCGTTCTCAAGGCTTCTGTTTACTTCAAGATATTCATAAAACGGTCCACTGATCTGCATTTTCAGATTTTTATCTTTTGTGGAATAATAAAAACACTCACCCGGTTTTATTTTATATAATAGCGGAGATTCATTTTCCTTAATCACCTTTATTTCCAAAGTATTGATCACCGATACTCCTCTGTCAGCATCTGTAAAACAATATTTATATTTTTTCAGAAAAATTTCATCTTTAAAACCCAACACTACCGTAATCACCACTAAAATAAAAGTAACAATAGCCCAGGCATTCTTTTGAATGAATTTTTTCTTAGGAGATGCCAGTCTGTTTTCAGAATTTTGATTTTGAACTGTGTTTTGTGTAATTGCTTGATTATCAGTATTTGATTTTTGTAAATCAACATTCTCGGGAGCCTTTAAATCTGTTTTTTGAGGCTCAGATTCGGATTTTGGCAGTTCGGGAGAAAAAGTAACTGTTTCTTCTAATTCTTTCAGCTCATCTTCGCTCAAATCCTTCTCATCCAATAGCAATTCTCCGGCAAAAAGATGTTGCTTTTTAAACTCGTACCACGAGTCGTAACCCGCATAAATACTCAATAAATTGAGCATGTCAATTCTTGGTAATTTGGTAACGGGTGAGTTTTTGAAATAAGTATAAAATGATTTTTCGCTGATGTTTCCTTTCGCCTTTTTTCGGAGGTCTTCCTGAAAATATATAATATCTATACCCTTCCATTTTGAAATTTCATCATAGGAAGGGGTGTATTCTTTTAAATATTGAGCCTGTACGACCTTTTTTAGCTGCTCAAAATGTAATAGATCTAAATCTGTCAATTTTTAGTTAAGTGGTTAAATTGTTGATTTACAGTTGTATTTATTTGTAAATACTGTTTTACAAAGGTATTACAATTATTTTTCATAAACAAATTTCTTATCTGCTCTACCTTTGTCTTGTTCAAATAACAGAACAAAAAGAAAAGTTTAAAAAACAATATTAACAAAATTAAATTTAATTTATTATGAAAAAGTCATTATTCGTAGCTGCTATCGCTGCAATCTCTCTAGTTGCTTGTAAAAAAACTGAAGCTACTGCTACTGAAGGTGGAGCTGATTCAGCTGCTGCTGCTACTACTGATTCAGCTGCTTCTGTAACTGATTCTGCTGCTAAAGTAATCGATTCAGCTGCTACTACTGCTGTTGACGCTACTAAAGATGCTGCTGCTGCTACTACTGCTGCTGGAGCTGATGCTGCTAAAACTGCAACTGAAGGTGCTGCTGACGCTGCTAAAGGTGCTGCTGATGCTGCTAAAGGAGCTGCTGATGCTGCTAAAGATGCAACTAAAGAAGCTGCTAAGAAATAATTTTAGCTTAAGCTTAAAAAATAAAAGAACCGTTTCACCCAGTGAAGCGGTTTTTTTATTGCCTATTTTTTTTACTATATCTAAGACTTCTTTTGTCTTAAAGACTCATAACATGTAATCGCTACTGCGTTGCTCAGATTTAATGAATCAATACTTCCGGACATAGGGATCAGGGTATTCTTTCCTTTTCCTATCCAGAACTCACTTAAACCCGAATGTTCCGTTCCGAATAAAACAGCTGATTTTTCAGTCAGGTTCCTTGTATAAAGATCTTCGGCATCTGCATCCATAATCGTAGTATAAATCTGGAACTGGTTTTTCTGTAAAAAATCTAATGTTTCGGCATTCTCTGCCTGAAATACTTCCATTCCGAAAAGGCAGCCCACGCTTGAACGGATAACATTGGGATTATAAAAATCAGCCTTTGCATCAGTTACAATCAGTGCATCGATTCCAAATGCCTCACAGCTCCTTAAAATTGCCCCCAGATTTCCGGGCTTTTCAACACCTTCAACAATAATTACCGTTGAATTGGCTTTTGGCTTGAATGAGGAAAGCTCTGCTTCCTTCGTTTTATAGACGCCGATAATTCCTTCAGAAGTTCCGCGGTAAGCAATCTTTTCATATACTTTCTCGCTTACATGGTGTATCTTGCCCTGTTGTGGGAGAGGTCCGCTGAAAATACTTTCGCAGATATAAAATTCTACAGGCTCAAAATCATATTGCTGAGCCCTTTCATTTTCCTGCTGCCCCTCTACTACAAAAACATTTGATTTTTTACGGAATCTGTTATCTGTAAGGAGTTTGGTAATATTCTTTATTTTTTCGTTTTGAAAACTTTCTATTAGCATTCCGCAAAATTATGCAAAATTATGATTAGGTTTCTTTACTTTTACGAAAAAGCTGCCCCGGCCATCGGCCGGGGCAGCTTTTTAATTAGATATCATTTTATTCCTCCGAAAGATCCAGATAGATCTGTGAATTGTCAATTAAGCTCTGTGGAAGATCTTTTTTATTTTTAATTCCTAAAGATTTCAGTTTTTGAGTCTGAGTTACGAGGTTATCATTTCCTGTAGATAATTGTTTATAGGCATCATTATAAACATTTTTCGCCTGGTCGAGGTTCTTTCCAACCTTTTCCAGGTTTTCTACAAAACCGACGAACTTATCATAAAGCTTGGCACCTCTGTCTGCAATCTCCATAGAATTCCGGTTCTGGTATTCACGTTTCCAGAGATCGGCAATCAGTTTCAGGGAAGTAATCAGATTGCTTGGATTTAATAAAAGAACTCTTCGTTCATAAGCATAATTCCAAAGATTCTGATCAGCCTGCATTGCTGCAATATAGGCAGGCTCGCTTGGAATAAACATCATAACAAAATCAAGAGACTTTCCGTAATCGTCATAAGCTTTCTGGCTCAGCTGAGTGATGTGGTTTTTTATGGATGACAGATGCTGATTTAATTTAATGATATAAATGTCCTGATCAGTTTCATCTACCAGTTCTGTAAAAGCAGTTAATGAAACTTTAGAATCGATGATCACATTTCTTTCATCCGGATATTTTACAACGGCATCGGGGCGCATTTTCTTTCCTGAGAATTCTGAGAATAAAGCTTTATTGTCTTCATCACGAAGCTCATGTTCAAGAAAATATTCCCGGCCTTTTACCAGTCCTGATTTTTCAAGGATACTTTCAAGAATCATTTCACCCCAGTTTCCCTGCGTTTTGCTTTCACCTTTTAAAGCTCTGGTCAGTTTTTTGGCATCCTCAGAGATTTGCTGGTTGAGCTCTGCAAGCTCCTTTACTTTTTCAGCAAGGGAGAAACGTTCTTTGTTTTCTTTTTCATAAGCTTCATTGACTCTGTTTTTCAGATCTGAAATTTTCTCCTGAAAAGGTTCAAGGATGGTTTTAAGATTATTCTGATTAAGAGCTGTGAACTTCTCTGTTTTTTCCTCTAAAATTTTATTGGCTAGATTTTCAAACTGAAGCTTTGCGCTTTCCTGAATTTTGGTGATCTCTTCTTTCTGGGTTTCAAGAGATTTTTGTAAACTTTCATTGATAGCAGACAGTTCGGAATTCTTGGCAAAAATATTTTGTTTTTCTGTCAGAAGCGTTTCAATCTGGGTAGACTGTTTGGTATTGATCTCTTTCTGTTCCTGAAACTGGGTATTTAATGATGAATGCTCTGCAGAGATTTTTGCAAATTCATTTTTCAGATCATTTAACAGGTCTGATTGCTGCTGATTCTGCTCCTTTTCGTTGGTGATATTTTGATTCAGCTCCTGAATTTTCAGGTTTGAATTTTCCAGGTCTGAGTTATTTCTGATATGTACATTATTCAGTTCGTCATAAGAACTTCTTGAAACCATCGATGATTTCAAGACAAAATATAAAATTATTGCCCCAAGAATTCCTCCGGCAATAAACCCGATAATTAAATAGGTCATCTCCATCTTACAAAATTACAAAAAGAAAAATGGTTTTGCTTTATGGGAAACCGTTAAAATAATTTTGAACCATTAAGATGTATTAAGGCATTAAGAAAATTAAGGTGCTGTGAAATTTTAATTTTTTTAAACTTAAAAATTAGCATAATTTACATTATTCTTAATGCCTTAATACATCTTAATGATGATATAAAAAACTAAACATTTTTCGTTGAGGATACATCTCAATATTTTTTACTGCTTAAGGCTGTATATCAATCGGGCCAATGGGACCTTCAATAAGTGGTGGCTGGCAAAATCCGGTATTGATCACACAGGTTCCACCCATGCACATATAGCCTGTCATAGAAGATGTTCCGTCCGGGCACATAATCAGAGCTTCGCCATAACGGCTGCATTCTCTGTCTGAATAGCAATCAAGGGCAGGATACAGATCTCCACCCATTACATTTTTCAAATCTTTTCTTGAAAGTTTGGTTAGGTTTGTTTTTTTCATGGTTTAATTTTTATTTGGTGATTTGTTTTAGAGATAACGATCTTATAATGAGATGTATAAGTCCGAAGCTGATCAACTAAAATAGTAAAAAATATGATAGATCAGTTGAATGATCAGTGAAATTTATTTTTATGAAAAATAAACAAGGATTAAAAAATAGATACAATTGAGCAGAGTTGCTACAAATGAAGCAATAAATACAGCCAGGTTATCCCGTGTTTTTCCGGTCATTAGCCTTATGATCCAATAATTAATTATATAAAGCGGAATAAGTAAGGCAAAAGCAAAAACAGATAAAAAAATGAATTGATAAAGAACAACCAAAATAGTTATTGTGCTCACCATGGAAGCGACAACAGCTCCAATAAAGCTTTTGATCCAGGTTTCTGAATCAACTTTTAAATTTTCAACATTCTGGTGTATCTGATTGTATTTTATTTCTACCAGAGATGCTATGCTTTCATTTCGTAATAAATCTGAATTTATTAATGAAATACATTCCTGTTTTGATCGCTGATTCATATAATGCTGATGAATCTCTCTTATGATTCTGTTGATCTCATTTAATACAAGATGGTTGGTTTCAATTTTAGCATGAAAGTCTTCCAGAGAGCCTCTTTTTGTGATCTCTTCTAAAATTTCTTTGCTTGCTTTTCCCTGATAATCAATCTGGTTAGTATAAGATTCTATCAGGTCGCTTTCTGAGAATTTGCTGTAAAAGCCCATTTACGGATTCTCCTTAGAAATTTCTTCATGATGCTTCAGGTATAAAGGCAACGCCGCAGAGCCGTACCACGGAAATATTTCATAGCTGAAAACTCCGGCCTGTACTGCAGGGTCTGTTTTTACCCATTGTTCGGCTTCTTCTTTGGATTTTGTATTGAAGATAAACATTCCGCGATAGTTTTCTTTGTTTTGTTCAAGGAAAGGACCGGCTACAACGATTTTCCCTTCATCAGCCAACTTTTGAATATTTCCCATATGGCCTTTCATCAGTTCCCCCATTTTAGCTTTATCCTCAATTTTTGTTGATCCGGTTGTGAGCATTACAATAGTGTATGCTTTCATTCCATATTGATCTGCGCCGAGTGACGTGGCAAGTTCCTGATTAAATTTTACTTTTTCGGTTTTCTTCTGTTGGGCATTATAAATGGTTGCGGTAAGAAGAGCAAGAAGGGTAAAAATTTTTAGTTTCATTGTATTAGTCTTTAATTCTTAAAAACTCCTTTGCCAGTTCGATCATTTTCGGATCTCCGGTATATTTTCCGTGCTCGTCTGAAAGTTTTACTGTTGGGATCCATTCTTTGTTGGGTGCCTGTACACCGATTAATTTCATCACGATATTCATAGGTTTTAAGCCTACATCGTTCGTAAGATTGGTTCCTATTCCGAAAGAGATTCCGATTTTTCCTCTGCAGTAGTTGGTAATTTCTTCTACCTTTTCAAGATTCAGAGCATCGGAGAAAATGATATATTTAAATAAAGGGTTGATTCCGTTTTTCTGGTAATGAGCGATGGTTTTATCTGCAAATTCAAGCGGATCTCCACTGTCATGACGTACGCCGTCAAAAAGTTTTGCGAATTTCTTATCAAACTGCTGGAAGAAAACATCTGTAGTATATGTATCGGAAAGAGCGACTCCCAGATCTCCTCTGTACACATCCACCCAATGTTCAAGAGCCAGTTCATTGGCCATTTTGAAACCATATTCCGCGGCGTGGAACATAAACCATTCATGGGCGTGTGTTCCGATTGGTTTCACATTATATTTCATTGCGAAATGTACATTTGAGCTTCCGATAAAAGTGGAATCTTTCTTTTGCGTTAAAGCTTCCATCACCAGGTTCTGAACTTTATAAGAGTGTCTTCTTCTTGTTCCAAACTCGGCAAAATTCACGCCCAGCCTGCCTAAAGAATCTGCTTTTTCCACTGTTTTACTCATCACTACCTCATTGGAATCCCTTTCCATATGGTTCATTTCATAATGAAGCTCACTGATTAAAGACAATAAAGGAACTTCCCATAGAATTGTTCTGTACCAAAGCCCTTCAACGATTACGGAAAGGTCACCTCCTTCCTGATGGATTTTTACTTCCGACGGGTCATAATGATAGCCTTCAAGAAAGTCTAAATAAGGAAGATCAAGGTAAGGACATGTTTTTGCCAGGAATTTTTTTTCATCTTTTGTTAATTTGAGCTCAGCCATTTTAGTGACAGCTTCTCTTAATGCAGCATCAAAACCTTCCGGAAAATGATGCTTCCCCCTATTGATGAATTCGTATTTTACAATGGAACTTGGAAATAATTTCACCACAGCATTTTGCATGGTTATTTTGTAGAAATCATTATCGATAATGGAATTTAATCGAACGTCGTGCATATGTGTAATTTTAACGCAAATTTAGTAATTAAAAATAAAAATCGTCTAAATGTAAGACGATTTTTGAAATATTTCGTTGATTTTTTATGCTTACTTCCCTAAATAAGAGTTGTACATCCAGACTTCTTTTTCCTGTTCCGTGATATAATCGCTCATTTGAGAATTTGTACCTTCATCTCCCGCTTTATCCGTGATGTCTAAAAGCTCTCTTTGCAGGTCTATCACAACTTTAAATGAACTTAAGATATTTTCTACACTTTTTGTCCCGTCAGTTACTTCCTTGCTTTCTTTAATGGTAGCTACTTTCAGGTAATCGGAATAATTATGAGCCGGTGTTGCGCCCAATGTCAATATTCTTTCAGCGATCTCATCGATTTTCAGAACAAGACTATTGTAAAGTTCTTCAAATTTTGGATGAAGGGTAAAAAACTGGTCTCCTTTGATGTTCCAGTGTGAGCCTCTTGTATTCTGATAAAATATCGAATAGTTGGCTAAAAGTGTATTTAATTTTTCCGAAATGTTTTTACAGTCGGCTTCCTTAAGACCGATAATACTGGCATTTTTCATACGTTTATTTTTTATACTAACAAATGTAGGAAATATTGTACCGAAATCATTGGGATCGTGATTGATGATACTTATCTTTGGTATTTTTATAATGTATTGTAAATATGGAGTTTTTCCGGAATAGTAAAATAACGGGTTTTTGGATATCATTGCTGGTAACAGGTCTTGTAAGCTTTTGCTACTATTTTGCCAGTGTGTCTAAAACTGACGGACATTATATATATACACTGGATGATGCCTATATTCATCTGGCAATGGCTAAAAATTTTGCATTGCATTCTGTATGGGGAGTTACGCCGTATGAATTTTCTTCCACTTCTTCATCGCCGCTTTTTACCTTTCTCATCAGTATTCTGATACGGGTTTTTGGCAATAACGATCAGCTGCCGCTTTATTTTAACATCTTTTTCGGAATTGGAACCGTTTTTTTACTCAGTAAATATTATTCATATATTTTTAAAGAATGGAAAAATATTGTACTGGCTGTACTTTTTACCGTTTTTTTTACCGTTTTATATGTTCAGGTTTTATCGGGAATGGAACATGTTTTCCAGGTTTTCCTTTTTGTAACTAATATTCTCTGCTTCTCCCGATGGGATAAAAATAAATATTACGTTGCCGGATTTTATGGCAGCTTATTATTAATGGGATTGGTCCGTTTTGAAAGTATGTTTTACTTTGTAATCCTGGCCTTTGTTTTTTTATTGATCAAAAAATGGAAAGAAGCTTTAGGTGTTTTGCTGGCAGGTTTTATCCCGATTATTATTTTTTGTTATTTCAATTACCTTCAGGATGGTTACCTTTTTCCGAATTCGGTGGTTGTGAAAGGTACAAAGCTAAGTTTTGATTCCAATGTGCTTTTTCAGCTTAAAAATATTTTCCTGGATAATTTTTTATTAAATCCAAGCTTTTATAAGATCGGCTTTTTCCCGGTAGTACTGGCTGCTATTCTTATATATAGAGAGGGGAAGAATAATAGTTTTACAGAAACAATCCGGAAGAATTTTCTTTTAATTGTGTTTTCACTACTCATGATCTGTCATTCGATGTTTGCAGATCTGAAAGGGCTGTTCAGATATGAGGCTTATATTCTCACAGGATTTTCAATGGTGCTTATTTCTAAGGTCAGTCCGTTTTTTACTGATTTTAAAAATTATATTAAAAAAGAAAGGCTGGTCACTTTCCTCATCATAATGAATGTGGTGTTACTGATCTATAAATGCTGGATTTCACACCGGATGCTTATGAACGGCGGGAAAAACATTTATGAACAGCAGATCCAGTCTGCTAAGTTTTTGCATACCTACTACAATACCTCAAAGGTAGTAGCCAATGATATTGGAGCCATTACTTATTATACGGATATTCATTTATTGGATATTGCCGGACTTGGTTCCAGGGAAACGATTCCTTTTAATGAGAACAAAGGAGTGTTTGATAAAAGATTTGAAGACTTTCTGACACAATATGGAAAAACCAATCAATATAAAATAGCCGTCGTATATGAAGAATGGCTTCAGGGTCACGTTCCGAAAACCTGGAAAAAAGCAGCCGTTTTAAAAATCCGGAATAAAACGATGGTTGCCAGAGATGAAGTATCGATTTATTCTATAGATGGACAGGATATTCAATTGCTAAAACAAAATATTAAAGATTTTAACTGGAATAAAAATGTAAAGGTGATGATCCTTGATTAGGCTAAGTATCTGTTAATTAATTTTTAATAAAAAAGATAAATTACATATAGCTACTTGTCAATTAAAAAATTATTATTAAATTTGCAGCCTAAAATAAAAAGCAATTAAATGCCTACTATTCAACAATTAGTAAGAAAAGGAAGAGCCACGCTTGCCAAGAAGAGCAAATCGGCTGCCCTTGATTCTTGTCCA